>NZ_JASHIF010000009.1:0-407979 GCF_030056595.1 Flectobacillus roseus | reverse complement strand
AGATAGTTACAGGTCCTTGTTAAATCGATTCGATACAACGCTTTCAAGTTGGATAGGTTTTAACTTTATAGCATTTATTATCATCGCATTGAAGAAAATCAAAAAGTCAAGATGACTTCAATTAAAAATAATCCCCATCTTACTCGGTAAAATGGGGTTATTTGCACTAACGATTACACAATACAAATTAATTCCATCCGCCGCCGAGTGCTCTGTAAGCATTTACAAAAGCATTCATTTGGCGCATTTTTGTTTCAATCAATTCCATACGTGATTCTAATACATCACGTTGGGTCAACAACACTTCCATATAATCTGCTCTAGCCGACTTGAAGAGTTTGATAGAGATTTCCGTAGATTGTGTAAGTGCATCTACTTGATTAGACTTCATGTTGAAGTTCTTATCCAAGTTATCAATGTTTGATAATTGGTTGGTTACCTCAATACAAGCATTCAACACCGTTCTTTCAAACTCGATGATTGCTTTGATTTGCTTGGCACTTGCAGTATTATAGCCAGCAATCAAGGCATATTTGTTTACCAATGGACCAGCAATATCGCCAGCCAATGAGGTAATCAATGCTTGAGGTAGATTGACCAAATACAAAGGATTGTAAGATCTAAAGCCCAAACCAGCACTCAAACCCAAAGAAGGGTAGAAGTTGGCTCTCGCGATATTTACGTCTAGTTTCGCAGCCGAAAGTTTCAACTCTGCGGCTCTTACATCTGGACGGTTGATAATCAATTGCGAAGGCAAACCAGCATACACTTTTGTTGGTGCCAAAGTGTTGAAATTATCCGAACTTCTATCTACATGTTGTGGGTAACGTCCCACCAAGAAGTTGATTTTGTTTTCGGCTTCAACAATTTTCTGCTGAATTTCATACTGTAAACTTTGCGTTTTGAATACCTCAGCCTCGAATCTGCGCACAGCTAGTTCAGTAACTTTAGCTGCTTGTTTTTCTTGTCTGATGATATTCAAGGCATTGCTCAAAATCTCGATGTTTTGCTTGATAATAGCCAATTGGTTGTCTAATGCCAACAACTCGTAATATGAATTAGCAATTTCTCCTACCAAATTGGTTACCAGAAAGTTTTTGCCCTCAATGCTTGCGAAATAGTTTTGTGCAGCTACTTTTTGTGCGTTACGCAATTTGTGCCAAATATCCACTTCCCAACTCGCTCTTGCGCCCACCATCATATCAGGCAAAACCTCTGGAGTTCTTACGCCAGGGCGAATTTCAGACATATCGTCTGCCGCACCTTGACTAGTATATCTCGAAACTTTGTCTACACCCAAGCCACCGCCAAGTTTTACAAAAGGAAGGTATTCCCCTTTACGAGCATTGATTTCGTTGCGCGAAATTTCAATTTCTTGTAAAGTAAGATTCAACTCCTGATTGTTTAACAAAGCTGTATCAATCAAGGCTTCCAATTTTGGATCAGTGAAAAACTCTTTCCACTTGATTTTAGCCACGTTGGTCGAGTCGCTTGTACTGCCATTATAGGTAGCAGGCGTATTACGGTTTTCTGTTTTAGTCACAGGTACCAAAGACTTTGGTACGCAGGCCGCTACCATTATCAGTACACAGCCCGTTGCTAAATAATTGATTTTTCTTATATTATTCATCGTCGTTACTGTCGTCTGGTTGAGGGAATGAATCTAATTGGTGAACTAGGTTTTCTGTCAATGAGTCGTTTTCTTCATCTTTGATGAGCTTGCGACCTTCAGCCATTGAACCAAAGATATAATACAAGCCTGGTACAATGATTACCCCGAAGATGGTACCGAATAACATACCGCCCAAGGCCGAAGCACCGATCGTTTTGTTACCAATTGCCCCTGCACCATGTGCCAATACCAATGGAATCAAACCTGCGATGAAGGCAAATGATGTCATCAAAATTGGACGGAAACGAACTCTAGCTCCTTCGATAGCAGCGTCAAGTACTGTTGCGCCTTGATGGTGTTTTTGCATGGCAAACTCTACAATCAATACGGCGTTTTTACCTAACAAACCAACCAACATAACCAAACCAACTTGTGCATAAATATCGTTGGCTAATCCCATTGATTTAATCATTAAGAATGAACCAAATACCCCTGCTGGTAACGATAATACTACCGACAATGGAATAATAAAGCTTTCATATTGAGCAGCTAATACTACATAAACGAAGGCCAATACGATAAGGAAGATATAGATAGCTTCATTACCACGTCTAACTTCATCGTAAGAAAGGGCAGCCCAGTCAATATCAAATCCGTGTGGCAATGTTTCTTTGGCAACTTGTTGTACCGCAGCAATCGCCTGACCCGAACTGTAACCTTTTGCAGCACCACCACGAATAGCGGCAGTAGTGTACATGTTGTAGCGGTTAATTTCGTTTGGTCCTTGCATTTTCTTGATTTTCATGAAAGATGAGAAAGGAACCATTTCGTCACGGTTATTTTTCACATACAATTTCATGACATCTTCTGGCAATTGTCTAAACTCTGGCGAAGCCTGAACGAATACTTTAAAGAAACGTTGGAATTTGATAAAACCTAGTTCGTAAGTACTACCAATCAAGATAGACAAAGTGTTCATGGCATTACCAATGGATACGCCTTTTTGCATGGCCAATTGGTTGTCGATTTCAAGTTCGTACTGAGGATAGTTTGCACTAAAGAAAGTAAACAAACCTGTAAGTTCAGGACGTTTTTCTAGGGCTTTCATGAAATCATTTTTCACGCTTTCCAATTGGTTGTAGTCACCCGAGTTAGTTTTATCCAACAATTGTAGGGCAAAACCACCTGCTGCACCATAACCAGGCACTGCTGGTGGATCGAAGAATTCGATGGTCGCTCCAGGGATTTCATGTGCTTTTTCTTCTAACTCATAAATGATTTCAGAAACTGAATGATGACGTTCATCCCATGGTTTTAAGTTAATCAAACAAGTACCTGCATTTGAACCACGACCTTCGGTAAGTACTTCATAACCAGCCAAAGCTGATACCGATTGAATACCTTCTACTTTTTCAGCAATTTCTTGTAGTCTACGTGAAATATCGTTGGTGCGTTCCAAGGTTGAGCCTGGAGGTGTCTGAATAATGGCATAAATCATACCTTGGTCTTCACTTGGAATAAAACCAGAAGGAAGGTTTGAGGCAATTCCTGCGATACCAGCCACAAAGATAATCCATAGGACAACTGTCACTAATTTGCGGTGAGCAATTACCTTCAAAATATTTACATAGAAGTTTGTCAGTTTTTCGAAACCAGCATTGAAAACATCCAAGGCTTTGTCTAGGATATTTTTCTTCTTAGGTTTTCCATGATTATTTTTCAAAATCATGGCACAAAGTACTGGTGTTACCGTAAGGGCAATTACCCCCGAGAGAATAATTGAACTTGCCATCGTAATAGAGAACTGACGGTAGAAAATACCAACAGGACCACTCATAAATGCTACTGGTACAAATACCGCTGTCATCAACAAGGTAATCGCAATAACGGCACCACTAATCTCACCTAATACTTTTCTTACGGCCTTATAAGGGGACAGGTGTTCCTCTTCCATCTTGGCATGGACGGCCTCGACGACGACAATGGCGTCATCTACTACGATACCGATAGCCAATACCAAGGCAAACAAGGTAATCATGTTGATGGTCAAACCAAACAACTTAATAAAGATGAATGCACCAATCAATGAAATAGGTACCGCAAGCGTTGGAATCAATGTTGAACGCCAGTCTCCCAAGAAAATAAATACTACCAAAGCCACCAAAATAAAGGCATCGCGAAGCGTATGAATTACGTTTTCGGTAGAAGCATTCAAGAAGTTAGATACGTCATAACTGATTTGGTAGTCCATCCCTGGAGGAAATGAAGACTTTTTCAGTTCATCTAATTTATCTTTAACACTCTTAATTACATCACTGGCATTGGAACCATATGTTTGTTTCAAGACAATCGCCGCCGAAGGATAACCATTTAGGTTGGAGTAAATATCATAATATTCACTACCTAGTTCTACCTTGGCAACGTCTTTCAACCTAAGGATTTCCCCATTAGGATTCGAGCGAATAATTACATCTTGATATTGTTCAGGTTTGTTAAAACGACCCTGATAGGTCAATACATATTCGAGCGCTTCGGCACGTTTACCATCGGCACGACCAATACGACCAGGAGAACCAATCACACTTTGGTCGCCCAGAGCTTCCATGATTTCGTCTGCCGAAACGTTATAAGCACGCATGCGGTCTGGGTTTAACCAAATACGCATAGCGTACTGACGGCTACCCAATATACGTGCTTGTCCGATACCATTCAAACGCTGTAACTCTGGAATCATGTTCACCCCTGCAAAGTTGAACAAGAACTTCATATCTGCGTTTTTATCTTTCGAATAAAGGTTCACGTACATCAACATGCTGTTCATAACGCGGTTTACCACGACCCCTTCGCGTTGTACCAACGTTGGCAAACGGTTTAGTACTTGAGCAATCCTCGTATTTACCTGTACGAGGGCTTGGTCAGGGTCAGTTCCTAAGTTAAAAACAATTTGAATGTTGGCTTCACCCGCCGAAGTGGCATCGGAAGTCATGTAGCGCATACCCCAAACACCGTTGATAGCCTGCTCAAGGGGAATAAGCACCGACTCGGTAAGTACTTTGGCACTAGCACCCGGATAAGATGCACTTACCATTACTACTGGAGGCGCAATTTCTGGGAATTGTGAAGTAGGGAGTGTCTTCAAAGACAAAATCCCCATGAAAACGATGACGATCGATATTACTATCGCTAATACCGGTCTTTGTATGAATTTACTAAACATGTTCTTCTTGAAGTTTTTGAATACACAAGTGATTGAAGTCTGGACTGAAAGAGTAGGTGTTGAGTGATTGGTGGCTATGAGTCATAACCACCTCATCCATAGCTCAATGAGTGCGAATTCCAAAACTCACTCATTGATAATTCACTCAAGCACAATAATTAACTCTTGCAGTTTCTTAGATTATTCAGCATACACTCTTAAGTGCGAAATCACTTTTTGTGGATCCTCATAATCGAACTTAATCTTATCGTTGTCTCTCACTTTCTTAATACCTTCAAGAAGTATTTTTTCATCGCCTTTCAAGCCTGATTTGATGATATAAATATCTGGCAATTCAGCAGCGATGGTAACCTCGCGTGACTTTACAGTATTGTCTTTATCTACGACAAATACATATTTTTTCTCAAGTACTTCGAAAGTAGCTTTCTGTGGAATGATGACAGCATTTTTCAATGGCGATTCCATCAAGATGCTACCAGTTTCACCATGTCTCAACAATTTCTCAGGGTTAGCAAACGTAGCACGGAAGGCGATATTACCTGTTTCGTTATTGAAGTCCGCTTCGATCGTTTGAATCACACCTGTGTGAGGGAAAATATCTTGGTTAGCCATTTTCAATTTTACGATTGGTAAAGTTGTTCCTTTGGCTTTTGTTTTCAAGTCAAGATATTGAGATTCAGGTACATTGAAATAAACCCACATTTTGCTATTGTCTGAAAGGGTTGTCAACAAATCACCTTCGTCCAACAAACTACCTTCACGTACAGCGAAGTGGTCCATGATACCGTCAAATGGCGCTCTGATTTCAGTAAAGCCTAAGTGTACTTTTGCCAAGTCCATTTCGGCTTTTGCTTTATCCCACTTTGCTTTTGCCAAGGCCAATTCGTTTTTAGAAACAATATTGCTTTCTGCCAACGATTTGGTGTTTTGGTATTCGATTTCAGCAAAATTTGCTTCAGCTTGTGCCTTTTGGAACTCCGCTTGGTATTGCAAAGGAAGGATTTGGAACATTAATTGTCCTTTCTTCACAAACTGACCTTCATCAACATATATCTTTTTTAAATAACCTTTTTCTAAGGCACGCAACTCAATGTGTTGAATCGCGCGAATCTGGCTCACAAACTCGTGAATGGCGGTTGTGTCTTTTTTTAGCGGGCTGGTTACAAGAAGTTTAATCTCTTCTTTCTTTTCTTCTTCTTTTTTAGAATCGCAGCTAGTATGGCATAGCATAACAGCCACACCCATTAGGATGAGAATTTTTTTCATGATTTTGTATTGTGAAATTGTGAGATAGACTACTGCCAAACAGCTCTGAAGGGATTTTGGGAAACAGAAAAATGATAAATCACAATATTATATTGATAATATTTTTGATTTAAACGACTAGTGAGTAAACTGAAAAGTGTATTCAATCAACATGACACTAGCATTTGCTACCTAAAAATCACTACCTAGAGGGCTGTAACAATATTTGGAATGGGGACGGGACCTTGAATCCCAATAGGTATTTTCTCATAGTCGGAATACACCGAAAACGATAAATAGTTTGTTGGGAGAAAGTTGTAAAAGATTTTTACTGTAAGAAGAAAACTGAGGGCTGCGAAGTTGGATTAAGTTTTGGTACCAACTAAAGAAAAGAGATGCAATAGCATTTCCAGCCTGAATATGATCTGATGAAGCAAGAGTCGCTTCATCTTCTTCCACTTCTTTTTCGTTGGCATCAAAAAATACTTTTTCTCCTCTCTCAGTAACAGGAACAGAGAAAACAGCAGTTTGATGCGACTCGAGAAGTGTGTTGTGGAAAGTCGAATTGGTGTTTGAAAAAGACGCAACAATATCCCCTTCCTTGTGAGAGCGAGCCATCAACTGGTTTGTGAAGCTCAACACGAGGAAAACTAGTGATAAGAGATATTTTACAAATGTCTTGTTCATTTGATGCGAAAAGTAGTGTGTTGAAATAACACTTGCAAATGTTTTAACCCAAAATTTATATAAAGGAAACAAGAATCTTGTATTAGTTATATTATATCCTTATTTCTTCTAAAAATAAAAACTTAGATTGAATTTTTTTGTACTTTTTCAGTATCTACAAAAACTTCAAATTGAGCTAAATGGACGAATAGACAAAGGAGTAAAAAAGCGAAGCTTTTAAGTGTTTGAAATATAGTGAGTTGACTTTTGTATGTGGCACTATTAATTCAATCTGTATGCTGTGGTCGCTCTTTAATTTTGCTTAGTTTTTCTTCCAAAATTTTTTAAATCTTGGATTTGTCCAATCTAAACTTGCTCTCAAAAAGAACATAAATCTCGTTTTTGTTCAATATTTGAGCCAATTTAAGAAGCTTTTGTTTGTTGAGATGCATTCTATTAGTAAAGGTTTAATAGGAAGTTGAAAAAAATGAGATTTTTTCTCAAAAATTGCGAAACTGTAAAATTTGACTTTGAAATATACCTAAAGGGTTGATCAAAAGCTGCTTAATGAAATAATTGTCGATAGTTTAGCGGCGTCATTTTTTTCATCTTTTTAAACTGTCTATTAAAGTTTGAAACATTCTGAAAACCTGATTCAAAGCAGATATCTGCGATAGAAATATCTTTTTCCTGAAGCATTTTGCAGGCATGTTCAATCCGAATTTCGGTCAAGATATGGCTAAACGTCTCCCGAGTTCGATGCTTGAAATATCGACTAAATGCCGATTCGCTCATATTGACCAAACTGGCAACTTGTTCGAGATGAATTTCATGTTGAAAATTTTGCATCATATAAGCAAATACCTGCTTGATTCTTGCCGATTCCTCTGAGTTGTTGATGGTAATGGTATAAGAGTTCAAATACTTAATCGTAGTTTCTTTGCTCATCTGATTGAGTATTGATAAAAAACTTAACAATTTGTCCATACCTTCCAGTTGGCTAAGCGATGCAAGTATCGGTTTTATTTGCTGACAAAACTCTTTACGAAATTGAATCCCTCTCTTTGCGTTTTCAAACAAATCGAATACTTTATGATTTTCGGGTTTTAAGAAAAAATCATTTCCTAAAAAATCCTCTGTGAAATGAATGACCGTTGATTGCGCCATTTCTGAAGACTTTCCTTCTATAAAATCAGGGTCATTTTTGTAGAAATGTGGTACGTACGAGCCAATAATTACTAGATCGTCGGGTCCAAATTCCTCAATACTTGTACCAATATATTTTTTGCCAGTGCTCGATTTCATCCAGACAATCTCAATTTCTGGATGAAAATGCCAAGGCGTTGGAAAAAATTGGCAGGATTGTTCAAATATGTTGAACGACAAGCCCGATGGTTTATTAATCTTAAGTAATTGTGGTTTCATGGTATTGATTCTACATATTTCAAGTTGAATTTGTCAAAAAAGTATTAAAAGTTAAACGAATAGGTAAATAATTACTTGTATTACTTTGATAGATTTGTGTAAATATTTAAAGAAAATTTTGAATAAAATTTACTATGAAAAATATTATACCTTACTCCATAAAAGCACTATTGACCCTTGGTTCGGTAGTAATTTCTTTCGCTTCTTTGGCGCAAACCCTCAAACAGCCTGAGCTTGGTCATCGTACTGTATCAATCCTGACCGTTGGGAAGTTGAAATTTAAAGACCTTAACAAAAATGGTAAGCTAGATCCATACGAAGATTGGCGCCTACCTGTCAACACGCGCATACAAGATCTCGTAAGCCAAATGACTTTGGACGAAAAGGCTGGTATGATGCTCATTAGTACTACCCGCATGGCTGGCGATTTTGCGTTCGAACAAGGCAAGCCGAAAGGACCTATCACTAATGGTTTTAATGAGGAAGATTTGGTTCAAAATATCAATATGTTTAGCCGAAAACCTTTGCCATATCCATTGCTTTCAGCATCAGGAACGACTAAAGGTGTAAAAGAAAAACACCTGCGAAATTTTATTTTACGTGCCAATACCGACGCCAAAACCATTGCCGAATGGTCTAACAATCTGCAAGCACTTACCGAAGATACTCGTTTGGGTATCCCAGCGATTGTGGCATCCAATCCTCGTAATCATATTACTAGAGACAATTCCGTGGGCTTGAGTGTAGGTACAACCGTGTTCTCTAAATGGCCGGGAGAACTTGGTTTGGCTGCTATGCATGATTTGAAATTAACGCGTCAGTTTGCTGAAATTGCCGCTCAAGAATGGAAAGCTGTCGGACTTCGCAAGGGCTATCAATACATGGCGGATTTGGCGACAGAACCTCGTTGGCAGCGAATAGAAGGCACTTTTGGCGAAGATGCCGACTGGGCTGCCAGTATGATGTTTGAAGTGGTGCAAGGTTTTCAAGGTAAGAAACTGAATCCCAATTCTGTGGCACTCACAACCAAGCATTTCCCTGGAGGTGGTCCACAAGTGGAAGGTCAAGATCCGCATTTTGATTTTGGGAAAGACCAACATTATCCCGGAGGAATGTTTGAATACCATCTCAAACCATTTATTGCGGCTATTAAAGCGGGTACTTCTTCGATGATGCCCTATTATGCCAAACCTATTAAAACTGAATTTGAAGAAGTTGGTTTTGCTTACAGCAAAGCAATTATTACAGATTTACTCAGAAAAAAACTAGGTTTTCAAGGTATTGTCAACTCAGATACAGGACCTGTCGAAATGATGCCTTGGGGCGTAGAAGGACTTTCGATTTTGGAACGTTATCAAAAAAGTTTAGACGCTGGCGTTGATTTATATTCTGGTTCTGCCGACCCAAGTTTATTGATAGAAACGGTTAAAAAAGGACTTGTTAGTGAAAAACGAATAGACGAATCTGTAACAAGAATTCTGAGAGAACGTTTCGAATTAGGGCTATTTGAAAATCCGTATGTAGACGCAGAGGCAGCTCAAAGAATTGTTGGAAATGCCAATTTTCAAAAAGTAGCAGATATTGCTTTAAGAAAATCGATTGTGGTATTGAAAAATGAAAAGCAAACTCTGCCAATCAAAGCTAAAACTAAGGTGTATTTTGAAACTTATTTCGAGAGTGGAAAAAACAATCCTCACTATGTGTATCAACCAAAATCTTCGGCCGACTATGCCGTTGAGTTTGTAAAAACGCCTGAAGAAGCTGATCAAGTCATTGTTTGGTTGATGCCAGGCACAGCAGGGGGCTTATTTGGCTCAACAGGAGCACCGATTGATCTACGTCTTTCTAAAAACTTGGTTGATGTAGAATATGTCAACAAATTATTAAAGTCGGGTAAATCAAGTACGCTTTGTATCAATTTTACAAGTCCTTGGGTGATGGAAGAATTGGCGCCAAGTAATGCCTTGTTAGCTACTTTCGGCACAACCCTTGAGGCTGTTTTAGATATAATTTTAGGGAAATTTAAACCTTCAGGTAAACTTCCATTTTCTATTCCAGTATCATCTAAAGCAGTGTTAGAAAATCTTTCGGATGTGCCAGGCTTTATGAAAAAAGGAGAGTATGCCCTTTACAAATCTGGGGATGGCTTACAAGCATTGAAATAAGGTTAAGTATGAATGCTGAATAAGATTTAATTTATCAGTTTAGGCACTAGGCAACAGGCACAAGGCAAAGAGTGTTAAAATATTTTTAAATAACCACAGAAATGCTTTTTCAAAGCCCACCGCCGAAAGCCGATACCTGAAAGCTCAAGGCACAATCTTAAACTTTATTTTGCGTACTAACTTAGTTGTTAAGTCTTGCTCGTTTGAATAAAGCGGGCAAGATTTTTTTTTGAAAAAACATATCGTTAAATTTGTATATCGCAATATTACGATATATCTTTGTTGTGTCATTAAAATTTGTCAATTCGCATGACTAATATTTCCAAAAATCTCGTCATCCGAGCAATGCAAGAAAATGATTGGGAGAGTGTTGCTCAAATCTATCAGGAGGGAATGGATACCGATATGGCTACATTCGAAACGCAAGTGCCTTCGTGGGAGAAATGGGATAGCGGGCATTTAAAAATCTGCCGTTTTGTCGTAGAACAAGATCATAAAGTGGTTGCTTGGGCTGCTCTAAGCCCCGTTTCTACGAGAGCTGTCTATGCAGGAGTGGCCGAATTGAGCATATATGTGGCAACTGAGTCCAAAGGCAAAGGTTTTGGAAGTATCCTGATGGGCCGAGTGATTGAGGAAAGCGAAAGGGTAGGTATATGGACGCTCCAGTCAAGTATTTTTTCAGAAAATACTACTAGCATTCATTTGCATCAAAAGTCAGGATTCAGAATTGTAGGGTATCGTAAGAAAATCGCTCAAAGAAACGGCATTTGGCGCAATACCCATATCCTCGAGAGAAGAAGCACCAGAGAGTTTTGAGTGGTGAATTGTGAATGATGAATTAGGGCTGTACGAAGGATTTTATCTTGTTCAAAAGAGTTCTTATTCATTGTTTTTTAACGTGTACCTGCAACCCTTGTGGTTGCCATTTTGAAGGTTAACTACAAGAGTTACCACTACATCGGTTTTATATTACGTCATTCCTAACTTATACTATAACCAACACTTCTAATCATGATTTTTAGTCCTATTCAAAACTTAATTAAAGAATCAATAGCTCTGTTTGATACAATTTCAGACGAAAGAAAGGCTCTTTTATCACAAATTTCAGCTTATATAAGCGCACAAGTTGCCGAGGAACAGCCTGTGAGATTGGTATATATATGTACACACAATTCTCGCAGGAGTCATTATGGACAAATTTGGGCAGGTGTGGCGGCTGCTTATTATGGTATTCCACATGTGGAAACTTATTCGGGTGGAACTGAAGAAACAGCTTTTAACGAAAGAGCAGTGGCAGCATCCGAACGCTTAGGGTTTAGAATAGAGAAAACAACAGAGGGAACCAACCCTGTTTATCAAGTCTATTTTGCTGATGATGTAGCAGCTGTTACCGCCTTTTCTAAAAAGTATGATAGCGATGCTAATCCAAAGGCTGGATTTTGTGCTGTAATGACCTGCAATAGTGCCGACAAAAATTGTCCAGTGGTATTTGGCGCGAGTGCAAGAGTGGCAACACCCTACGAAGATCCCAAGGCCTTTGATGGCACTCCAGAAGAATCTGCCATATATGAAGCCCGTAGCAAGCAAATTGCTTTGGAGACATTATATGTTTTTTCTTTGGTAAAATAAAAATTATTCAATCATTCAACCAACATGGGTATTACAAAAACAGATTTTTTTTCGGAGGAGCAAAATGACATAGCCACGATGTTTAAGGCAATTGGTCATCCTGCTCGGGTAGCCATATTGGACTATCTCTTAAAGGTAAATGCTTGTATCACAGGAGATATTGTGAATGAATTGCCTTTGGCACAACCTACCATTTCTCAGCATTTGAAAGAACTCAAAAATGCAGGGCTTATCAAAGGAGCCATTGACGGTAATACTATTTGTTACTGTATTGATGAAAAAGGCATAGAAAAGCTACAAAGTTATTTCGGAAATATTCTTTCCACGCTCAATAGCCGTAAAGGTTGTTGTGAATAAAAAATTAGCCAATTATTCTCATCAAAAACGCATAAAACCATGAAACTTTCAGAAGTAAAACAACATTTAGCTACTGCTGAAGCAGTGAATTTTCAATTATCGAATGGCACTTTTGTACCAGAACATTTTCATGTCACAGAAGTCGGACTAATCACCAGACATTTTATTGATTGCGGTGGGGTGGAGCGCATCGAGAAGATTATTAACTTCCAATTATGGGATGCAAATGACTTCGAACATCGTTTGAAACCACAAAAATTGTTGAATATCATCGCATTATCCGAAAATAGATTAGGTATTGGAGATTTGGAGGTAGAGGTTGAATATCAGTCAGATACGATTGGGAAATATGGCTTAGGATTTGATGGCACAAACTTCCAATTGTTATCTAAGAAAACAGCTTGTTTGGCGCAAGATGCTTGTGGTATCCCTGCCGAAAAGCCTAAAGTACGTTTGAGCGATTTGCAAGCGAGCCAATCAGCATGCTGCACGCCTGGAGGCGGATGTTGTTAAAAATGTTTAATGAGACTTCTTCGCATTATCAGGACTAAGTCTTTGGCATTCAGGTTAACAAGATTGATAAGAAACAATTTATATTTTGGCTGAAGGCATAATGCATATAGCCTAGAGCAAAAACGATACAAAATGTCTGCAAATAATTGTGCCCCAGTTGTAGAACGCAAGCAACTAGGTTTTTTAGATAGATATCTGACTCTTTGGATATTCTTGGCGATGGCGATTGGCGTTGGAATCGGGCATTTTTATCCTGAATCCTCCAATTGGATTAACTCATTTTCGAGTGGAACCACCAATATTCCATTGGCCATTGGCTTGATTTTGATGATGTATCCGCCTTTAGCAAAAGTAAAATATGAAAAAATGGGAGAAGTCTTTTCCAACCTCAAAGTATTGTCGGCTTCGTTGATACTGAATTGGATTATCGGACCTGTTTTCATGTTTTTATTGGCGATTACTTTTTTGAAAGACTACCCACATTATATGGTTGGCTTGATTTTGATTGGACTAGCCAGATGTATTGCCATGGTCGTTGTTTGGAATGATTTAGCCGATGGAAGTCGTGAATATGCCGCTGGACTCATTGCACTGAATAGTATTTTTCAAGTGCTTTTGTATAGCGTTTATGCCTACATTTTTATTGGCGTTTTGCCAACCTATTTTGGTATCCAAGGATTGAATATTGAGGTAAAAATGAGTCAGATTGCTGAGAGTGTAGGAATTTATCTTGGAATTCCTTTTGGTTTAGGACTTTTTAGTAGATGGATTTTAATTAAAACCAAAGGCGAAACTTGGTTTCAGGAAACGTATGTTCCCATGATTTCGCCGATTACTTTGGTGGCGTTACTTTTCACGATTGTGATTATGTTTAGTCTCAAGGGGCAACTCATTGTACAAATTCCGATGGATGTGGTACGTATTGCTATTCCTTTGGTGATATATTTTGCAGTAATGTTTGTAGTGAGTTTTATTGTTGGTAAAAACTTTGGAGCAGATTATGCCAAGAGTACTTCTATCGCCTTTACCGCAACTGGAAACAATTTTGAATTGGCGATTGCCGTAGCAATTGGCGTATTTGGCATCAATAGTGGCGAAGCTTTTGCCGGTGTTATTGGACCATTGGTAGAAGTACCAGCCTTAATTGGATTGGTAAATTTAGCATTTTGGTTTAGAAAAAAATGGTACACTTAGTTAGAGTGCTGAGTTTCGAGTGTTATTTTGTCCTTGCCTAGTTCGAGACTTAGTCTCGGACTAGTGTTTGTTTCAGTTTATAAACTGTTTAAAAAATGAGTCCAAGACTAAGTCTTGAACTAGAGATTTTCAGTCACAAGTTATGAATACAATACAGCTGGGCTTAAAAGAAAACTGGAAGCAATTTTCCATTCTTGTTATTATTAATGCCTTTGTGGGAGGGATGATAGGGTTGGAGCGCTCGGTCTTGCCACAATTGGCTGAGAAAGATTTTGGGATTTCTTCTAAAACGGCTGTGTTTTCATTTATCATTGCCTTTGGTATCACGAAGGCAGTCTGTAATTATTTTACAGGAAAACTGGCTAATCTTATTGGGCGAAAAAATCTCTTGGTGATTGGTTGGGTATTTGCTTTGCCTGTACCTTTTATCTTGATTTATGCCGATAACTGGAATTGGGTTATTTTGGCAAATATCTTATTGGGTATTAATCAAGGCTTGGCTTGGAGTATGGCTGTGATTATGAAAATTGATTTGGTGGGTAGTCAAAAAAGAGGTTTGGCGGTAGGAATCAACGAATTCGCAGGGTACGTGTCGGTCGGGATTGTAGCATTTTTGACAGGATACATTGCCAATACTTATGGCGTGCGACCGTATCCTTTTTATCTGGGTATAGGTTTTTCGATCATGGGTTTGTTACTTTCAATACTTTTTGTCAAAGATACTCGTCTACACGTGGGGCAAGAAAGCACCCAAAGTACTATTCCTTTACTCAAAAATATTTTTCTGAATACTTCTTTTACGCATAAATCCTTGAGCGGTATTACGCAGGCAGGTTTGGTCAATAATCTTAATGACGGGATGGTTTGGGGGCTATTACCCATTTTATTACTCAATAAAGGATTTTCGCAAACTAACATCGGTATTCTTACAGCGATATACCCGATGGTATGGGGCTTGAGTCAGCTTTTTACAGGAAAACTCTCTGATGTATATTCCAAAAAGATGTTACTTTTTGGAGGGATGCTCTTTCAAGGAATTGCTATAGTGGCCTTGATTAAAGCCAATTCATTTGAAACTTTTGGGCTTATTGGCACCCTTTTAGGTCTTGGTACAGCGCTAGTATATCCAACTTTCATCAATGCTATTGCTGACTATACACATCCTTCACAACGAGCCGAAAGTTTGGGTACTTTCCGTTTTTGGCGTGATTTGGGCTATGCTGCAGGGGCTTTGTTGACAGGTATTTTGGCAGATTATTTCGGCATAGAAATGTCTATCTTGTTGATTGGTATTCTTACGATTATTTCTTCTTTGGTCATATTGGTTCGTGTTGGAAAACCTTTTACAATTTGAAAATTTGGTAATTTGAAGATTTGAAAATATGTTTTATTAGATACCCAATAACTGAAAGCCGATAACCGATAACTCAAAGCCTAAACTCACCCTTAACATTAATTTAACATTGGAATACATATTAGTTAATATTGGCGATGTAAGTTTGTACCATGAAATTCTGGAAACATATCGTCATAACCCTAATTACACTCTTTTCTATTAGCACAAGAGAATCAGTGATTAGTCATGAGCACAAGCTTGTTCATGCTACGACGAAATCTGTTTCTCATCATTCCAATCAACATGCTGTAAAACTACTGAGTGTAGTAGATAGCCAAACTAATGCTTCTCTTGAAAATATAGAGTCAGACGATACTGATGATATTCAGGAGGTTAAAGCGTCAATTGCTCGCGAAATAGAAGCTATTTCTTTTTCGTTTCAATCATTGTCAAAAACATTGGTTACACAGCTAAGAAGTCTATTTAAGTTTGGACGCTACATTTTGTTTTTACAACTCCTCATTTAAGATTTTCCTACATTATTCTAATCACATTTTCTTGCATTCATATTGAATGCAACATGGTATTTCTTTATTCACTCTTTCGTAAAATCATGAAAACGAACGTTTACGCTAAACAACTTTCACAGTTGTTGACAGTTATCGCTTTATTTTTATTAAGCATGACTGCAATTCAAGCTCAAGTAACAACATCTTCTATTTCTGGAAAAGTAAAAGACAAAACTGGTCAGGAAGTACCAGGGGCGTCGGTTATTGCTACGTATTTGCCAACTGGTGCCAAATACGGTGTAGCTACAAGTGGTGATGGTCACTTTACTATTGCTAATATGAACCCGGGTGGTCCTTACAAAATCGTTGTAACGTTTGTAGGTTACCGTTCACAAGTCGTAGAGGGTATTACACTCAATTTAGGTTCAAATTCTAATGTTGATTTCGTGCTTCAAGAAGAAAGTACAGCATTAGCAGAAGTTGTCGTAAAAGGCGAAAAAGGGGGGGCTAAATTAGGTGCTGGCACAAATTTGGGCGAAGCTCAAATCAAATCATTACCAACCTTGAGCCGCAGTCTTACCGACATGACTCGTATGACGCCACAGAGTGCCAACAACTCATTTGCAGGTACAAACTTCCGTTACAACAACGTAACAATTGATGGTACAATTAACAACGATGCGATTGGTTTTAGCCCATCTTTAGGTGGACAAGGTGGTACTTCTGGTATGCCAGGAAGTAGTACTCGTACCAATCCAATTTCATTAGATGCGATTCAGGATATTCAAGTATATATTGCTCCTTATGATGTAAAAATCGGTAACTTCACAGGTGGTTCTATCAACGCTGTAACGCGTAGTGGTACAAACGATGTAACAGGTTCGGTATATGGTTTTGGTCGTAATGCAACAATCACTGGTCCAAACAACGCTGGTGATGGCGCTAAAATCCCAAGTAGCTATTATGACTACCAAACAGGTTTTAGAGTAGGTTTGCCTTTGATTAAAAATAAATTGTTCTTCTTTACAAACGAAGAAATCACTCGTCGTCAAGAGCCCCTTTTCTATGGTGCAGGATATAAAGATGCCAATGGCAATACGCTTTCATTGATTGATGCAGCTACAGCTCAAAAAATCTCTGATTTTGTAAAAACTAACTATGGTTTTGATGTAGGTACGGCAGGAGATTATAACATTTCTTCAAGAAGTAATAAATTCTTCAACCGTTTGGACTGGAATATTTCTGACAAACACCAATTGTCACTTCGTAACAACTACATTACTTCTGAAGCTACTAACTTGGAAAGAGATGCTGCTAACTTCAGATTTGCGAGCATGGACTTCAAACAAGTTAATAACCAAAACTCGACCGTAGCAGAATTGAAAAGCCGTTTTGGTAATGCTTCAAACAGTTTGATTTTAGGTTATTCTGATATTCATGATTACAGACAACCATTAAGTGGTAACGTTTCGATGCCACAAGTGGAGATTGCAGTAAACGGTGGTACAGTATTTTTCGGTAATGACCGTGAGGCTACAGTATTCAATATGCGTCAAAAGACTTTTGAAATTACGGATAACTTCACTTGGTTTAGAGGAAAACACACTTTCTTAGTAGGTACTCACAACGAGTTGTATTCAATCAATTATGGTTTTGTAAACTCATGGAATGGCCGTGTGGCTTACAGAAGTTTGGATGAGTTTTTTGCAGGAAAAGTAAACCGTGTTAGAGGTTCATATAGCTTTACAAACAATGACCGTGATTATAACTTCGACAATCCTTATGCGAAATTCAACGTAGGAATGTACAGTGTATATGGTCAAGATGATATTCAAGTAAATGACCGTTTGAGATTATCACCAGGCTTACGTTTTGACTTAGCAACTACTGATTCTCCATCGATTAGTTCGGCTACTAAAAACACAGCTATTGACAAAAATGCAGGAACTACTTATACTTCAACACCTTTGTCACAAATCAATAACAAGATTTTTGGACAGGTATTAGTTTCTCCACGTATTGGATTTAACTATGATGTAAATGGCGATAAGTCGGTTATCTTACGTGGTGGTAGTGGTATTTTTACAGGTAAAATTCCATTTGCTTGGTTAGGATATGCCTTCTACAACGACGGCGTTGGTTATGGTTCATTTGACGTAAACAACTTGGCAACCAAATCTGGTGTAAAAGGTGATGTATTGAAAGATGGTGCTAAAACTTTTGCTTTCAACAACGGACAAGGTAACCAAACACAAGTAGACGTAGTAAGTAATAACTTCAAAATGCCACAAGTATGGAGAAGTAGCTTGGCAGTAGATTATAACGTAAAAGGTTATAAAATTACCTTGGAAGGGATTTATACCAAAACAATCAACGACTTGAAGTTCCAACAAGTAAACTTGAAAGACTCAGTAACATACTTCTCGTATGACACGCAACACCAAATGCCAGTATATTTGTCAGGTGGTTCGACAGGGCAAAAAGTGAATTCTTCCTTCTCGAATGCTTATATGTTGTCGAATACTTCACAAGGATACCGTTATAGCTTAACAGCACAAATTGCTAAAACATATTCATTTGGTTTGAACGCTTCGGTAGCTTATACTTACGGACAATCGTGGGATTTGACCAACGGTATTCGTAACTCAATGGAATCTAACTGGCAATTGAACCAATCATTGACTCCAAATGACCCAGCATTAGCACACTCAAACTTTGATATTCGTCACCGTATTATTGCTTCATTGGGTTATAGAAAACAGTGGAACAAAAATCACGCAACGCAGTTCTCAGCAGTAATCAATGCTCAGTCAGGTAATCCATTCACATGGGGTTTTGTAAACTCAACTATTGCTAACACTCCGCAGGCTGCTGGTTTGGCGTATGTGTTCAAAGATGCAACAGAAGCCACAAAATACATGGTTGATTACAAAGATGCTAGCGGTAATACCATTACTGCAGCTCAGCAAGCACAACAGTTTATGGATTTTGTAAACGGTGATTCTTACTTGAGTACTCGCAAAGGCAACTTCACAGAGCGTAACACTGGTAGAACTCCTTGGAATACAACGGCTGATGTACGTTTGATGCACGACATTAATATTACTACAGCAGGAAAGAAATCTCATACCTTACAGATTTCATTAGACGTTATCAACTTTACTAACTTGTTGAATAGCGAGTGGGGAAGAATCTACTTCGTATCAAATACCTTCAACTCAACAGCTAGTATTGGTTTAGTTCGTAAAAACTCAGGTACTGCTACCGACCCAGTGTACAACTTTATCAAACCAACTACAGCACCGTTCTCAGTTGACCAATTATCGTCACGTTACCAAGCACAGTTAGGTTTACGTTATAGCTTCTAAGAATAAGTTATTTGTTAACGGTGTATCGGTTATTGGATGATGCTTCTACCAAGCATACTCTAACAAAAAAACAACTCCCCAAAGTCTATTTGGCTTTGGGGAGTTTGTTTTTAAAACCTATTGACCCTGCTTTTTCAAGTTTAACAACTTGGAACAATAAATCAAGTGCAGTCTCCGACTGCACCACCAACACAGCTAATAGCAAATATTGAATACTTTAGTATATTCAGTTTGAGCAAGGTCGCAGTCGGAGACTGCTTTTTATTGGGCGTTCCAAGTTCTTAAACTTAAAACAGCGAGGGAAAATTAAAAGCCCATTTTTTCTTTCAAATATAAAGCTATCTGCTGTTTAACGTTTGTAAAAAAATTGTTTTTTGTAGGATGCTTTGAACTGCTAGGAGGAGAAAAAACCCAGTGTATGAGCAATTCTTCTAACATATCAACATCATATACTTGTTTAATTACTATATCATCTTTTAAATCCCCAAACCATACATTATCCATAATAATCAACCCATCGGTTAGTTTCGCAATACAGTATGTGATAGTGAAAAAAAAGATGAACTCTTTTTTTCCTACAGGATACATTTTTAGCTCAAACACAGCATCTATTTTTGCCAACTTCTGACATATTTCGTCAAATTTTTCTTTTGAAACCAACTCTTTATATGGTCCAATCAAATCTTCTGGCATATAGAACTCATCATATTCATATGGAATGTATAAATAGATACTTATAAACTCACTATTGAAAAATTCTATTAATCCATATCTAAAACCACCGTCAGTATTCCAAAGGCTTTCTCTCAATTCATTTTTACCATAATTATTTTTAATTCCTGTAAAACAATCGTCCTCAAAGTAATTATTTAACTTACGCTGATTAAATTCCTTAAATGTACTGGACAGTTCTGAAAATGTAATTTTATCATACATGAGAGGAGCTATTTTGGGTCGCCCATACATCTCTTTTACTACTTTTTTTTTCATTGCTTAGTGAATATTGCGATATTGCTGAGATTTTTATCTATAATACGTATTTGTCTAAAAACATCATCCCCTCCGAAAAGTAAAACTCGTCTGTCAGCAGGCATACTGTTATAGTAGTCCATAATTTCTTGAAAAGTAAAGTCTGGAGTATCTAATTGAACTATTGTATTAGCTTCATTTCTCAATTTACAATTAATCGAAAGATATGAATTTGTGCTAATCTTCTGTCTTATTGTTGTCGCATTATCCTTGATTTCTCTGAATATATTTTTAACATTTGGATTTGGATCTTTCTCTGTTCTTTTTAGAGATATAGGAATTTTTCTTCCTTCAAGGGTTGTAAATATGCCCCCGCTGTTTCAAGTTTAACAACTTGGAACAATAAATTAAATGGAGTCTGCGACTGCACCAACAGCACAGCCAATAGCAAAGAATGAATATTTTAGTATATACAGTTTGAGTAAGGTCGCAGTCAGAGACTGCTTTTTATTAGGTGTTCCAAATTCTTAAACTTGAAACAGCTAACATATCTATTGTTATTAAAAGACAATTTACCACTCTTTGCTTTTGCCTAAAATACAAAAGTTAAATCTATTTTTACTCTCTTACTTTACCAATCAAAAATTCAGAATTTATTCAGAATCTAATTCTAATTTTGAATATGAAAATTCTCATCATAGAAGACGAAAAAGAATTGGCTTATGCTATGGGCGCCTATCTTGCAGACGAAAATTATCTGTGTGAATTGGCGTTTACCTTGGAAGATGCCCGCCAAAAACTGGCATGTCATACCTATGATTGTGTTTTATTAGATTTAATGCTTCCCGATGGCAGTGGATTGGATTTGTTGGCAACCATGAATCAGCAACAGCGAACAGAGGGAGTGATCATACTTTCGGCCAAAAACTCGGTTGAGGACAAAGTGAAAGGATTGCAGTTAGGAGCGGATGATTATCTCCCAAAACCTTTCCACCAATCCGAGTTGTTGGCCAGAATTTACTCAGTGATTCGAAGAAAGAATTTTAATAATCTGAATACCGTCCAGTTTGGGGAAATAGAAATTAATCTTTTGTCAAAAAACGTAAAAGTCAACGACCAAGAAATCAACTTGACTCGCAAGGAATTTGATCTATTAATGTTTTTTATCAGTAATAAAAATAAGGTTATCTCCAAAAGTGCCCTTGCTGAATACCTTTCGGGCGACATTGCCGATATGTTTGATAATCATGATTTTGTGTATGCACATATCAAAAATTTGAAGAAAAAAATACTTGAAGTTGGCGGAAATAATTACTTGAAAACACTCTATGGTGTAGGTTACAAATGGGAAAAATGACCAAACTCCTCGATAAGCCCCTAAAGGCATTTACGATTTATGCTTTTGTGATTCTGAGCTTGAGCATCCCTGCCTATTATTGGGTGGTCGAAACAGTTTGGCAAAAAGAACTCGACGAACACAATCTGATTATCAAAGAACGTATCGTTTCTCAATTGCAAAATTTGTCGCTCAACCCAACACAATTTGATAGTGTAACGCATATCTGGAATGTGTTGCAGTCAGGAACTCGAATTTTTCCTGTAAAAAAAACGGCTACCTCTACTGATAGCACCTATTTGGTCATGCGAGAAAATAAGCTCAAAACGCATACCGAAATAGATCGCTTCAGGGGATTAGCAAGCTATGTTCGATTTAAGGGTAATACCTACAGACTTTGGATTGAAACTAATGTAGAGGAGGCAGACGAAATCGTATATATCATTTCGGTGGTATCGTTATTCTTTTTTGTACTACTAGCTTTAGGGTTCATTTTCTTGAATAGAACTATCGCCCAAAAAGCTTGGCGTCCCTTTGAAAAAACATTAGGGCAACTCAAAAGCTTTGATCTGTCTGCAACTGAGACCATCGATTTTGAGAAAACCGAAATACAGGAATTTGAAGACCTTCATAATACCCTTCAAAAGATGCTTTATGCGGCGATTAGTGCTTACAAACAGCAAAAAACGTTTATCGAAAATGCCTCGCATGAGTTGCAAACACCTTTGGCTATTTTGAGGTCGAAAGTTGATTTGTTTTATCAATTACCAGAACTCAATGAAGCTCAATTACAGGTACTTGAAGGTATCGAAAAGCCACTTGCCAGAGTTTCTCGCATTAACAAAAACCTTTTGCTCTTGGCAAAAATTGAAAATCACCAATTCGAAAAAGTAGAAATACTCGACGTTGGAAGTATGATAAATGACATTTTGGAGCTTTTACAAGATTATGCCGAAAGCAAAAACTTAACGATTCAGGTACAACTTGAAGCTCGTCCAGATATTAAAGGCAATAAGTTTTTGATAGAAACTCTTTTGTATAATTTGTTGACCAATGCCATTAGATATACTTCAGAAGAGGGTGAAATAGTAATATTTTTAGATAGTCAACAATTAAATGTTCAGAATACAGGGATAATATCGCTAAATCCTGCACATATTTTCCGACGTTTTTCGGTATCCTCCTCCGAACAAGTAAGTAGTGGCTTAGGGTTGGCTATTGCCAAAGAAATTTGCCATAGATACAACTGGAAAATGGTGTATGTCTTTGATGTGAATAAGCACCAATTTAAAGTTTGTTTTTAGTTAATTATTAGTGCTGATTTGAGCTTTCAGCCTTCAGCTACGGGCTTTGGGCATAAACATAACTGTTGTTAATAAGAAACATTTTGAAACTATTTGCCTAATGCCTGACAACTTAAATTTAAACTTTGAGCTTTCGGATGTCAGTTATGAGCTAAATACCTAATGCAAATAAAATGCTAAATGAATAAGGGTATTCTGCTTAAAGCCAAAAGCCCCAAACAATTTTATATGAAATCATTAACTTCTCTCATTCAAAAACTAGCTTTATTAAGCTTGATGTTATGGCTTGGAAATGTCTCACAGGCACAAGTTACGTCTGTGAGTATTTCTGGACAAATCAAAAATAAGACTAATACAACTGTATTGCCTTATGCCAATATTATCTTGAAAACTACCAAGGATAGCGCCTTTGTGACAGGAACAGTGTCGAACGAGGAGGGACGTTTTACCTTGACCAATGTCAAACCCAATGAGTATATTTTGACAGTTTCATTGGTTGGTTTTAACCTAGCCAAACAAAAGATTTTTGTAGGAAAACTTTCCGCATTTTTGGACTTACCTGTTATTGAACTTACCGAAAATGTACAAACTCTAGGAGAAATAACCGTTCAAGGAAAAGCCGATGAAGTGAGTGCCAAAATGGATAAAAAGGTATTTTCTATTGCCAATAATATCTCACAAAGTGGCGGCTCTATTTTGCAGGCTATGCAAAGCGTGCCAGGTGTGACAATCGAAAGCGGAAAGGTATCATTAAGGGGCAATGACAAGGTAACTATCTTAATAGATGGCAAACAAACAGCGTTGACAGGTTTTAATGCCCAATATGGTTTGGATAATATTCCCGCCTCGAACATCGATAAAATTGAGGTAATTAATAATCCTAGCTCCAAATACGACGCCAACGGTAGTGCAGGGATTATTAATATCATCATGAAGAAAAATATTAAACAAGGTTTTAATGGTAAATTGGGTTTAGCCACGGGTTTGGGCGCTCTTTGGCAACGTCAAGACAATTATCCTGATGTGCGTCCGCAATATACGATGACGCCAAAAATCAATCCATCCTTGGCATTAAATTATCGTACCAATAAAATCAATGCTTTCGTTCAGGTGGATAATTTGTACACGCACACGCTCAACAAAAACGAATATACCACTCGTACCTATGACGATGGAACTATCATAAAACAACAGTTGAAACGTAATCGAGATACCAACTTTTTTAACTCAAAGGCAGGTTTTGATTGGTTTCTGGATAGTCAAAATACCTTGACTGTTTCAGGCTTATTTGGTACCGAAAAAATATTAGATAATGGTGATGAGCCATTTTTTAATGGAGATTTTAGCAAAAGATTACGCCTTTGGACTTTCTTGGAAGATGAATTGAAAACCACCGCTATGGCAACACTTGCCTATCAGCATAAATTTCAGGATGCTGGGCATTTATTGAATTTTGGTTACAATTATACCTTTCACCGTGAGGATGAAAAATACTTTTTTACCAATGCTATGCCGACTTTTACGGGCAAAGATTCTTTCAAATTACTTTCTGATGAAACGGTTTCAGATTTTAACTTAGATTATATCAAACCGCTCAAATTTGGTAGAGTAGAAACAGGCGTAAAATACCGTAAACGTGATATTCCGACCAATATGCAGTTTTTTCCTGGGGTAAATTCTCCTTTGGATTCTTCGGCGGGTGGACCAGCCACCTATAAAGAATCTATTCCTGCGGTTTATGGAAATTTGGTTTTTGAAACTCGAAAACTCGAAGCCGAAATTGGCTTGCGTATGGAATATGTGTCGGTAAATTATCAGGTGAGTCCGTCACATAATACCTACAAAAGCGATGGGTATTCGTACACACAGCCCTTTCCGAATGTACGTCTGGGATACAAAATCAGTGATAATCATCAGTTAACTTTCTTGTACAATCGTCGAGTAGACCGTCCCAATGAGGTAGATATTCGTGTTTTTCCGAAATATGACGATGCTGAAATTATCAAAGTGGGGAATCCTGCTCTGAAGCCACAGTTTACCAATAGTCTTGAATTGGGGTATAAAACAAATTTTTCACGAGGCTATTTTTATACTTCTTTATATCACAAAATTGTGGATGGAACTATTACTCGTATTTCAAGCACGGTACCTAACAGTACTTTGATTTATGCAATTTTTCAAAATGTTGACAAAAGTTATAATACGGGAATAGAAATGGTATTTAGTAAGGAAATAGCACCTTGGTACTCGTTCAATATCAATGCCAACGTTTACCGAAATCAGATCAATGCTTTTGCTATCTTGAATCTTTACCCGACTCCTCATATATCTAGTTCGGATGAACAAATGTTGATTTCGTGGAATACCAAATGGAATAATATCATTCATTTACCCAACAAAACAGACTTACAAGTTTTGTTCACTTATTTGGCGCCAGACCTTATCCCGCAAGGGCGAATCCAACAGCGTTTTTCTTGTGATGTAGGGTTGAAAAAATCTATGAACAACGGGAAGCACGAGGTGGTTTTGAATGCGACGGATTTGTTTAATACCATGAAAATCAAGAAAACCGTCAATGGCGATGGTTTCAAGTATACCAGTGCTGACTATTACGAAACTCAGGTCATTCGAGTAGGGTATAATTATAAGTTTTAAACCATAAGCCCTCTGCTGTTTCAAGTTTACCAACTTTGAATAATGAATTAAATGCAGTCTGCATCTGCACCACCAGCACAGCCAATACCAAATATTGAATACTTTAGTATATTCAGTTTGAGCAAGGTCGCAGTCGGAGACTGCTTTTTATTAGGCGTTCCAAGTTCTTAAACTTGAAACAGCTAGCGTATCCTCATTTTTTACTCAAAAATAAGTATACTGATATATTTGAAGGCTTTATTTTCAAAAAGAGAGTAGAAAATTAGAAATCTGTGTAAATTTGTTAGCTAACAAATACCACCAATATTAAACCACTGCTATCGCTTTTACTGCTTTAGGGTATATACCTATCTAATGCTAAACACTTCTGAAATACCATTAATTGATACATTAAAGGCGATACTAGACAGTTCGCCTGAAAATTTTGTATTGATTTCTGCTAATCATACTATTTTATTATTTAATCGTACCCTTCAAGAAATGATATCTGGTTACTTTAACACCGATATCCAGATTGGTGATGATTATCGAAACTATGTACTCGAATCTACACAGAATCTCTATGCAGAAAGTTTTCAAAAAGCCTTAGAAGGAGAAATTATTATTATTCAAGACGAGGCTGTAGTAGGTAATACTACTGTCTGGTTTGAATATAAGATGAACCCAGTTTACGATGTTAATAATCAATTGATTGGGATTGCATTATATATCAAAAATATTAATGCTCAAAAAAGAGCAGAAATATCACGATACGAGAGTGAGATGAAATTTCGTCGTATTATCGAGACTGCACCCATTGCCATTTTGATAGTAGACAGTCAAATGACAATTACCTTGTGTAATCCCGAAACTGAAAAGATTTTTGGGTATAATCACGAAGAAATGATAAATCAACACATCGATTTATTGATTCCTGCTCGCTTCAAACAAAATCACCATCAACATACCGAAGAATATCTACAGTCACCACGAATGTACCAAATGGGAGCAGGCAGATTTATCCCATCTGTCACCAAAGATGGCAAAGAGTTAATTGTGGAGGTAAGTCTCAACTCATTTATTGTCAATGGAAAACAGTTGGTTTTAGCCATGATTCAGGATGTGACCGCTCGTATACAAAACGAAATTCAGCTAAAAGAACAAGTGCAGATTTTGGAAAAAATCGCTTGGCAACATTCTCACGAAATTCGTCGACCAGTTGCCAATATCAAAGGCTTGATAGATCTAATCAATATGGATTATGAAGCAGTACAATCTATTCCAAACTGGAGTTATCTTGAGCAAGAAGTGGAATCACTTGATCATATCATTCATAAAATTGTAGCTGATACCTATCGCGAGTTTAGAGGGAAATAAAGAGTAATGTTTTACTAGGTCAAGACTTAGTCGAGCCCTAGGCAGTTCTAAAACCATCAAACACATGAAAAATCTACTATACTTATTAGTATTCATTGCTCTTCTAAGCTGTAAAAATCAGAAGATATTCCCGAATCAATCGTAATTAAAGACCCTATCTTTGAAAAAATGCTGGTCGCCCAAGGGATTGATTCCGACAAGCAAGTAAATGGGAAAATAGCAAAATTAGATGTTATGAAAGTGGATACCTTGTTGATTCAAGGTGATGTTTCAAATATCAATAACACCATTTCGAATCTCGCAGGCATAGAAGCATTTGAGAACTTAAGTTATCTTGATTGTTCCTACAATACTTTATCCGTTCTGGATTTGAGCAAAAACGCTAAACTTACTTATTTAAAATGCTCAGGTATTCAAGAGTTAATTGCTGGTGTGACCGATTATAAACAAGTCCAGTCCATCATATTAAACCCTTTCGCCAATCTGCAAACCATTCATTGTGCCTACACCAATATCTCAACTTTAGACTTTGTGATTAAGCCTCAACAACTTAAGGTTCTAAACTGTACAGGAAGTAGTCTGAGCTCGTTGAATGTATCTCAGCTAACAAATTTAGAAGAGCTTTACGCTTCATGGATTTTGTATAACAGGTTGGATTCTATTGATTTAAGACAAAATACCAAGCTTCAAAAATGTAAGTTGCAGATTTATGGACTTAAATCTATTTGCGTTGCTTCCATAGATAAAATTCCTGCGAGTGGATGGGAAAAAATGCCCACCACAAACTATGTTAATTGTCAATAATACCATTTTACTAGTTCAAGACTTAGTGTTGGACTTATTTTTTTAAACAGTTTGTAAGCTGAAACAAACACCAGTCCGAGACTAAGTTTCTAACTATATAATAGTATCCTCAAAAATATCCCATCATTTTTTCAAAAAAATCAACTTTATCTTGTCGATATAAATTTTTATTCTACATTTGTAGAGTAAATTCTAAATATGTAGAAATGAAGCTTTCAGAAACTGAAGAAAAACTCATGGAATACCTTTGGCAGAAGGAAAAGGCCTTTATGAAAGATTTGTTAGAGGCATATCCCGACCCCAAACCAGCTACGACAACGGTTGCAACTTTATTGAAACGAATGATTGATAAAGGTTTTGTGGCGTATCGTGAATATGGTAATTCGAGGGAGTATTATCCGCTTGTGTCTAAAGACGACTATTTTACGAAGCATGTTAAGGGACTGATTAAGAATTTCTTTAACAACTCGGTGGGTCAGTTTGCATCCTTTTTTACTCAGCAAAGCGAAATGAGTACAGAAGAATTGGAAGAATTAAAAAAAATCATTGATGCTCAACTTCAACAAAAACAGCAATGACACTCTACCTACTCAAATTTTCAGCCTGTCTGGGTTTGATATACCTATTTTATAAACTATGTCTTGAAAATGAAAACTTTCATTTGTTTAAGCGCTACTTTCTATTGGTAGGGCTTGTATTGAGCACGACAATTCCATTGGTTTCTTTCGAGATTCCATGGTATCAAGAACATGTTATGGAAATAGTTCTACCTATAAAAAATGCAAATCCGATTGATGGGAAAATACCTTCGATTGAGTTAATTCAACCGAATGAGTATCCTACAGTCGAAATGCCCATTTGGTTCTACATCTATGGTTTAATACTTGGAGTGTTGTTGATCAGATTTTTGCGAGGGCTTTATCTGATTACTCGCAAAGCAGTGATGAATGAAAAGCTAGTACACCAAAATGCTCATTTGGTATTAATTGAGGAAAAAATCGCCCCGTTTAGTTTTTGGAACTACATCTTTTTAAACAAGTCAATTTATCAAACCAAAGGAATTGAATCAGATATTCTTTTGCATGAATTGACCCATGTAAAACAAAAGCATACTTGGGATATTCTTTTTGTAGAGTTATTTCTGATCGTTTTTTGGTGGAATCCCATCTTGTATTTGTACAAAAAGGCGATTCAATTAAATCATGAGTTTTTGGCTGACAGAGAAGTTCTAGCTCAAACACAAGTGCCGACCTATCAGCAACTTTTACTTCAAAATGCCACTGGCAATGCTCTTTATTTAACAAGCAGTTCAACCTTTTCTATTACAAAAAAACGATTTCTTATGATGACACATCACACCTCCGTAACTGCCCGTATCTTGCGTGGCGTGGCTTGTTTACCTTTAATTTTGGTATTGATTGCTGGATTTTCAGATTGGTCTTTAGGGCAAAAAACTGAGAAAAAAACGCAAAAACCAGTGCCAGTAGCAATTGACTCCAACAAGGTGAAATATTTGGTCACAACCTTTTATCCAAATAAACCAAATAGCCGACATGAAATAATGAAAACCTATGCTGAATTAACTCAGGAAGAACGAGAAACCTTGAAAAAGCCAAGCTATTTACCCTTCGAACGACCAACTGCTGAAATGCTAAAAATCTGGACACACCCACGTTGTGGTATTTGGATTGATGGAAAACATGTGCCATATCAAACGCTAGCGAAATACAAACCTGAAGATTTTTCACATTATTTTGTCAGTCGACTTTTTAAAAATGCACAAGTAGGTCAACGAAAATACCAAATTGACTTAATGACGAATCACTATTACGAAAATGTTTACAAAAAAGAAGCCTTAGCAAACCCTCATTTCTTTAGTAAAACTGGTGATGGGGAGGATAAAAAACTTGTAGGAATAGTGTTAGTAAAATAATAAAAACTTGAAAAGGGATTCGAAAAGGAGTAATTTTCCTTTCGAATCCCTTTTTAAGTTTACAAATCAGGAGTGAGCAGTATGTTTGACATTTTTCAAGTAAAATAATAGATAATTTAAAAACCTTCATAATCTTCAAATAGTGTTCTACGAAGGATTTTACGTTGTTCAAGTGCGTTCTTATCATTAGCATTTTTGCATTAGCGGCAACCCTTTCGGTTTCCCAACTGCAATTTTATTTTAAACACAAAACTTAAACTTTTGTACTGTATTAATCGACAAATCAAAATTCAGCACTAATACTTAGTCTTAATAATCAGGTATTTTAGTATTTAGACTTTGGCTTAAATTATTTATATAAATGTATCTTCTCAATATTATTTACATAAACCTTTATTGCTATGAAAAATCTATTTGTAATTTTATCATTGAGTGTTTTTTGGGGCTGTCAGTCTCAAAAAGAAGATGCTAACAAACAAAAATCGGAAGTATTTGTCAAAACCTATTTTGAACATTTCAATCGCCATGATTTTAAGGCAATGGCAGCCATGTATGTCGATTCTGCGGAGTTTAAAGACCCTTCTTTTGGTACTGGTATAGTGAAACAGTCTCAACAACAAACCGTCGTAAAATATACCGAGCTCGCCAAGATGTTTCCTGATCTTCGAGACAGCGTTATCAGCATATACCCATCCGATACCAATCATATCATTGTAGAGTTTATTTCTAAAGGCTCTATGCCAAGCAGTAAGTTCGAGCTTCCAATTTGTACGATTTTTACCCTACAAAATGGAAAAATCACAAAGGATTTTACTTATTATAACAACCAGTAAAAGAGTGATGAGTTTTGAGTGTGGAGTGCGGAAAGGGCAGATATACTAAAACAAAAAAGGAGTGATGAAACTCATCACTCCTCATTCAAAACTCATCACTTCTTAATATGATGGATTCTGTACTAAATAGCCTGGAAGGTTAGAAGCACCGTCGATGGCTGTTTGTGGAATTGGGAAAATACGTTTGTTACGGTCTGTGTTAGTTTTTTCAGTCCAAGTATCTTCGTATTTACCAAAACGAATCATATCTGTACGACGAAGCATTTCCCAGTAAAATTCAAAACCTCTTTCACGATACAATAAGTCTAATGACATACTTGTCAAAGCTGGAGGAGGCGTTGTCGCTTTTCTTGAAGCACGAACGGTATTAACATCTGCTAAAGCTGAAGCAGCGTCGTTGCTCTTACGCAATTTTGCTTCTGCGCGCATCATATATACATCAGCCAAACGTAAAATTACGATATCTGCGTCTCCAAGGTTACGACCTGATGTAGATTTCTTCGAGAACTCATATTTTTCAACACGGTAGCCTGTTGAGTAGTCAGAACCAGCAACAGTAAAGTCTACTTTTTCGGTAAAGATTACTGGAGTAGTCGGACGGTTACGAGTGTCATTGAAAAGTTTACCAACCTTCATTTTTCCATCTGGACATTTCAAGAAAACACCATTTTTACGAATCAAACCATACTGCTGACCACGCAAAATACCTCGGTTGATATTGAAGCTTTCAGCTGTTACACATGAGTCAGCTGGGTTTGAATAAATCGAAAGGTTTTGCTTGTAAAAACGAGGGTCAACGCTGGGGTCTTGTGAGCCATAAGCATTTACCCAAGTACGATAATAGTCAGACGTAATCGCTGGACCGTCAGTACCATTTGCCGCAGGGAATGCTGGCAAAGGGAATTGGTCACCCGACAACGAGAAGTATGCCAAACGGTTATGACCATTCAACTCAGCACGTTGGTCTACAGCAAAGATAATTTCTTTGTTGCTATGGTTATCGCTATTGAAAATTGAGAAATATTCTGGCGACAACTGGTATTGATTAGAGTTAATGATTTTGTCTGTATACTCAATCACTTTGTCTAAATCGTCATTTGAGAAAGTTACAGTTTGTGCTGTCACATTACGATAAACAGCAGCATTTAAGTACAAGCGAGCCAATAAACCCCAAGCAGCAGCTTTGTTCAAACGACCAGGACCTACTGTAGTTGAAAGGTTTGGTTCAACCGCCAACAATTCTGATTTGATATATTCTACTGCTTCTGCACCACGGATTACTTTCGAGGTTTCACCAACACTATTTTTTACAAAAACAACACCAAACAAATCCAAGGTCAACATTGAGTAATAAGCACGCATACCACGTGATTCTGCCAAGTACAACTGAGAAGTTGCATCGGTTTTGCCCTGAAACTCATTGATAGCTGAAACCGAACGAGAAATACCTTGAAGAATAAAGTTCCAAGTGTTTTTCAAGTTTGGATCTGTACTGGTTTGTGTATGCTGGTGCAAGGCTAAATAAATACCATTGTCACCCCAGTCTGTACCTCCACGGTAAGGCAAAATAGCCTCATCTGTAGAGATTTCTTGAATGGCAAAATAGTTGGTATGTAAGAAAATACTTGGTAATAAAGCGTATACAGGAGCCAATGTACCATTAGCGATATCTGCATAAGAAATACTCGGAGAAAAAGATTCATCTAGTACTTGTTCTTCGAGGTTAGTACAACTTTGAGCTGCAATCAAAGAGGCTAACAATGAAAGGAATATAACTGGTTTTTTCATGTTTCTTTAGAAAATTAGAATGTTACATTAAGTCCAAATACAACTGTTCTTGCTTTTGGATAACTTAAATAATCGATACCATAAGAAGTAATACCGTTGATTGTACGGTCTGTGTTTACTTCTGGGTCATAGCCATTGTATTGGGTAATTACAAATAAGTTTTGACCAGTTACAGATAATCTCAAGCCTGAAATCCATTCGTTGATTCCTAACTTTTTGGTATCAAATGTATAACCTAGTGCAAGGTTATTCAAACGTAAGAATGCACCGTCTTTCAAGAATCTTGTTGATACTGGAGCTGAGTTATTAACAGATTCATTCGGGAATGCTAATACTTCAGGAGTAGTGTTGATTCCTTTTGAAAGACGCAATTTGTAAAAGTTTGCGTTAGCAGTGTTATCATAGATTTTGTTTCCAGACACGCCATTGAAGTTAGCGGCCAAATCAAAACCTTTGTAGCTCACACGACCAAAGAAGTTATATTGTTTATTAGGTAATGCAGTTCCTGCTGCAATACGGTCGTTGTCTGTAACGATACCATCACCGTCAACATCTCTGTATTTGCTCAACCCTTTGTCATCCAAACCAATAAATTCTTTCAAGAAGAATGTACCAATAGGTTGACCATTTACATAACCATTGATAGTAGCTGAAGTCAAACCAGAACCTGAAGCCGAACCTGAAGGAATTACCGAGTAAGGTGATTTGTTTACTACGTTGCTGATGAAAGTAATGTTTCCACCAAATTCGTATGTCAAACCTTGTTTCGTTGAATGACGGTAGTTCAATTCTAATTCCAAACCTTTGTTAGTGATAGTCATATCCTTCACGTTTGTCCAGAATGTACCCGCTGGTTGTACTGGGTCAGAAGGAATTACTTCTAACAAAATATCACCAGAAACTTTGTGGAAAGCATCGATTGTACCGCTCAAAGCACCATTCAAGAACGCAAAATCTAAACCTAAGTCAGTTTGAGTAGATTGTTCCCACTGAATATTTGGGTTAGCCAAACGAGTATATGAAGTACCAGCAGGGTAGGTAGTAGACTCATTCAATGGATAAGAAGTTGTACCTGAAACCACCGAAGTAAAGCGTGCTTGAGTAATTTTTGAAGGAATCTCTTGGTTACCTGTTCTACCCCAACCAGCTCTTAACTTTAAGTTGCTTACCGAAGAACCTTTCATGAATTCCTCTTCAGAAATTCTCCAACCTGCTGAAAATGATGGGAATATCCCGTATTTGTTGTTAGCACCAAATTTTGATGAACCATCTGCACGAACTGTTGCTGTCAATAAGTACTTGTCTTTGTACGAATAGTTTACACGGCCAAAGAATGATTGCAATTCGTTGATAGTGGCATAACCGTAAGGCTTGTTGTTTGCCAATGTCAATTCTTGACCTAGACCTGGGTTATAAATTGGCTCAAGGTCAGTAATAGGGAATTTGTTGATACTGTAACCACGACCTTGGAAGTAGAATCTTTGATAAGAGTGACCCACCAACATCGAGAAAGTATGATCTTTACCAATGTTTCTGTTATAAGTCAAATAGTTTTCAATCAAACGGTTGGTATTCCATGTATCAATCGATTCTAAACGACCATCTTGTTGTGGTACAGCGTTTGCTAATGATTGCAAATCACGGTGTGCACTTGAGTAGTCAATCCCGAAGTTAAGTTTGTAAGTTAAGTGATCGGTGATTTTCAAAGATGGCGAGATATTCCCCAAAAGTCTAGTAGTAGTTGTCGCATCTTTTTCCAATTTCAGTGCCAACAACGGGTTAGTACCTGACTGATACAAATAGATATTACCATTGGCATCATAAGCAGGAATTGTTGGGTTTGTAGAAATAGCACTACCCAAAACAGATCCGATTGGAGGACGTTCGTTGTATGTTTGTGATGCGTTTAAGTTTACATCTACAGTCAAACGATCTTTCAATAGTTTTTGTGTAACATTTAAGCGACCAGAGTAGCGATTCAATTGGCTATTTTTGATAATACCCTCTTGATTCTGGATACCGAATGAACCGTAATAAGTAAGCTTGTCTGCTCCACCACCAAAAGATAAGTTATGGTTTTGCGTAACAGCTGTACGACTAATCTCTTTTTGCCAGTCTGTATTTCCTTTGAAATCTTCCAATACACCACCAACAGCTACTACTTGCTTACGGTATTCATCAGCTGTAAATACATTCAACGGACGAGCCATAGTAGACAAACCGTAACTAGCTGAGTAAGTGAGTGAAGAGAATCCCGATTTTCCTTTTTTCGTAGTAATCAAGATAACCCCGTTAGCACCTCTTGAACCATAAATGGCAGTTGCAGAGGCATCTTTCAATACGTCGATCGACTCGATGTCTTGAGGGTTCATAAACGTCAACGGGTTGGTTGCTCCACCTGTTGATGAATTATCAAGTGCCATTCCATCTACTACAAACAATGGCGTACTACCCGTACGAACACCACCCGGACCACGAACTGTGATGTTTTGAGTACCACCCGGCTCACCACTTGCAGATGTTACGTTTACACCCGATACTTTACCTTGTAATAAAGATTCAGGTGTGTTGATGATACCTTGGTTAAATTCGGCACTTTTCAATGATTTTACCGAACCTGTTACATCTTTTTTCGTTGTACTACCATAACCTACAACAACAACTTGTTCTAAGTCAGACGCAGTTGATTTTAACGAAACCTCTATTTGTGTACGGCCATTTACCGCTATTTCTTGTCTTTCGTATCCTACAAAAGTGATGACTAAAGTTGCCTTTTCGTCAACATTCAATGCAAAATTTCCTTTTGCGTCGGTATTTACACCACGCTTGCTACCTTTCACTGCAACCGAACAACCAATAAGCGGTTCGTTAGTTGTGGCATCAATGACTTTTCCTTTTACAGGAATTTCACTAGTCATTAATTTTTCTAAGCTGTAATTAGATAATGCTGCACGGTTGTGAGCGTGAAGCGGTGTGGGCGAAAGCCCCACACAAACACCTAATAGCAAACCAGCGGCTAGTTTGCTGGTAAGACTCTGAGAGTAGAGTTTGTTCATGATAAAATTGGGTTGATAAGTATGAGTATCAGGATGTTGTATACTTTTTTTGAGTTTAAGAAAATTACGAGTATCCTGTCTCTAGCATTCACCAATGCTTAATTTGGAGGCGCAAGTTATCCTATCAAAGTCGAGAGGCTGTAAATAAATCATTAAGTCGAGATGATTTATCCTTAACATTGGGCAAAACAAATCTGGTCTCACACAGTAAAATATGGAGATTCTAAGAAAAAGTGAAATATTAGAGGGCTAGCTATTGCCGTTTTTTACCGAAAAAACAGGGTGATTTGGGTAAGAAAAATGGAGTTGAATAAAGAGTATTTGTTGAGTTCATATTCAAATGGTCATATTGGTTTGGAGATAACTTTACAGCTGAAAGTAACCTGATTTTATCCTAGGAATAGAAATTTAATTATTTTTTTTATTAATAAATCATTTTTTGGCAAGTATTTTTATGAAATCGATTGTAAAACGAATTGTTTCAAAAAATGGCTCTAAGCAATTGTATCTGTATTTTTGCTTATGATTTTAACCAAAAATAAGCCCAACTTCTTAAAGTATGAAGTTGGGCTTAATAATTTCTTAATATACTTAGGTGATTATAAGTAGTTCCCAAGAGGGATTTGACTCCCAACACCTAAGTATAAATCTTACACTATATATCTTCAATTCTGAACAAGTGCATCGGCATAATATGAGGGTCAAGATCTACAAAATTATATTCGCCTTTCCAATTATATTTAGCTCCAGTCAACAAATCATGAACGACATATTCTTGGTCTTGATGCTTATGGATTTGCGAAAGTGGTACTCTCACTACTCCGCCCTGGCGATTATAAGGGTCGAGATTGACTACGCACAAAATTCGGTTACCATTGGCATGCGTTTTTAGATAGGCCAATACTTGATCATTTTCTATCTGACAGAAAGTAATATTATTGGTACGTTGCAAAGCGGAATTTTCGACGCGTGCTTGGTTCGTCAGACGAATGATTTGTGTCAACTTATTTTCAAATGACCAATCCCAGTGTTTGATTTCATATTTCTCAGAATTACGATACTCTTCTTTCCCTGGATTTGCTTCATTGTTCATGCTTTCAAATACAGGTCCAAAAATACCATAGTTTGCCGAAAGAGTAGCCGCCATAAAATAACGTGTGATAAACATCGGTTCTAAACCACCTTGCAAGCACCAAGGCAAAATATCATGGGTATTCGGCCAAAAGTTGGGACGCATGTAGTATTTCTGTTCGGTATGCGTCAACTCCATCATATAATCAGTCAATTCGGCTTTGTTATTGCGCCAAGTATAATAGGTATATGATTGTGCATAACCCAATTTGGCAAGTTGTGCCATTACCTTCGGCTTGGTAAATGCTTCTGCCAAGAAAATCATGTCTGGATATACTGCTTGCACTTCGGCAATGACCCATTCCCAAAAATTAAATGATTTGGTATGTGGATTGTCTACACGAATAAGGCGAATACCCCATTCGGCCCATGTCATAATGACATTTTTTAACTCATCCCAAAGCTCCTCCCAGTTTTCAGACTCAAAGTTGATAGGGTAAATATCTTGGTATTTTTTAGGAGGGTTCTCCGCATATTGAATCGTACCATCAGGACGTACTTTGAACCATTCTGGATGTTCTTTAGTATAAGGGTGATCTGGCGAACATTGAATGGCTAAGTCCATAGCTAGTTCGATACCATTATCTTGACAAGTCTGAATCAAATGTTTTAAATCATCTAAGGTACCCAATTCTGGCAAAATCGCCGTGTGACCGCCTAAGTCTGAACCAATACCATACGGAACCCCAGGTTCGCCTGGCTCACAGGTAGTTGAATTGTTTTTACCTTTTCTAAATTGATGACCAATTGGGTGAATAGGAGGAATATATAAAACATCAAAGCCTAAAGATTTTACACGCGGAATGACATTTTCCTCAACATCTTTAAATGTACCATGTGCTCCTTTTTTTGATGCTGCAGAACGTGGAAACATCGAATACCAAGAAGAGAAAGCCGCTTTTTCACGATCAACCCACAGTTTGAGTGTCTTGTAGGTACTAACATACTTTTTATTCGGATACAACTGAATCCAATCGTGCATGGTAGTTCCTGTGGCAAACTCAACAGCATGTTGGTATTCACTAGGATTGCGGAAGATACTCGCCGCATGTTCAATTAGTGCTTTGTCTGATACTGAAGCTATTGAAGCCATATAGTCCAATATATTCGCACCGACTAACAGTTCAATGTTGACGTGTTGTCCATCCTTAATTTTCATGCTGATTTCGTGCTCCCAGCTAGCAGCATGGTCTACCCATGCTTCAATGGTATATTCGTAGAAACCATTGTCTTCTACCTTAAATGATGCCCCATAACGGTCATTATTGATAAAATACATAGGTGTTTCAATCCAATCTTTGGCATTGTTACGCTTGTGGAGCAATCTTGCTGAGAGAATATCGTGTCCATCCAAAAAAACGTCTGCTTCTACATGAATAGAATCCCCTTGTACAGCTTTAATAGCAAAACGCCCCCCGTCTAGTTCAGGGCTTACACGTTCGATAATTACTCGACTCTGTCCGTTTTGCGGTTTTTTTAAAGATTGTTTCGTTTTAGCCATAGCTATTTGTTCTAAATTGGGAAAATGGTTTGGGTATCACAGTGAGTATGAAGAATAGCGAGAGATGAGATTTAATATTGATTTCTTGATAATTATCATTTCGAGAAACGGAAATCTCAACTATCTTATCCAAAACTTACCATAGATACACGAATGTTTTTGTTTATAAAAATGTTATCTAATTGTAGGGTACCACTCAAGAATAGCATAAACAAGACCTTGAGAGTGCCTATACAAATATATTTCTAATTGTCGAAATCTAAAATTTAAACGTAAAACAAGTTTTTTTGATAAAATTTTGAGTTTTACAAAAGTTTGGCACGATATAAGCTAGTAAATAATCAAGGACTTACAATATTTTAAAGAAAGAATTTGAATAAAAAGCCTGAGTAAGTACAAATCTTGAAAAAAGACAAATTCTTTTTAGTAAGCCACTCAAATCTCATATCTCCTTACTTCACACTTTATAAAGTATAACGTTTTGTTTGAAAGTTGGACAAAACATAGATTTTGAAATGCTAGAGAAACCTTGAATTGGTTAGATAAAACTACAATTCATAAGTTTTTTATGGCTTTTGTCTATTTAATTTGGCAATTAAGCATGTTAAAACGTAAACTTAGCTAAAGTATTTTAAAGCTGGCATGATTTTTGTTAAGAATTGTATAAACTTTATAATAGTCATTTTATACATTTATCTCAAATTTCGAAGGTTTCATCGAGTATAAGCACTGCGTTTCTTAAAACACATCTGAAAATAAACACATAATCTGAATAACAATTATGAAAAAATTAATCGCATCCGCTTTCCTTATTTTAGTTCAAGGTGGTTTGATGGTTACAAAAGCTCAAAATTCTGAGTATAGTGGTTCTTATGGAAATAATGTAGTAGAAGAAGGAATTGCAAAGTATTACGGTAAAAACTTAACTGGAAATTTAACATCTTATGGTGAGCGCTACGACGATGCACAACTTACTGCTTCGCATTCAAAGTATCCTCTAAATACGGTTTTGAGAGTAACAAACCTCGAAAATAATCGTACAGTCGATGTACGCGTAAATGATTATTGTCGTTGTGAAGAAGAGGGCAAATTATTGAATTTGTCAAGAGAGGCTGCTTCTCGTCTGGGTATGATTGCAAGTGGAAAAGCTCAAGTAAGAGTTGAAGTATTGAATGCTAGACCTGCGTCTCAGGTAAATATTTATAGAGATTACGATATCGCGGCAAGTACTCAAGAAAGAGTGCCTGTACAATCTAGTTCATTAATGCCTCAAGCATCGGTTGCAATGGCTCCAAGTAGCTATTCGACGGCATTCTCTGAAGATAGAACTTACGATATCAACGGTACAGTAAAATCTCCAAGAGGATTTGCGGTACAGGTAACAGCATTGACAAGCTTAAACAAAATTCATGATATGTATGATGAACTTATTAAGTTAGGTTTGTCACCAGATGAAATTTATGTTCAAGTTGGTCAAAAAGAAATGGGTAAAGTGTATCGTATTCTTTTCGGAGAATTCCATACAAAAGAATCAGCATCAGAAAAAGTGATGTGGTTGCAAGAAAGAGGCTATAGAGGCTTAGTTCGTACGCACTACAATTACTAAGATTTTATATTACAACTATTATTACCACACTATTAAAGGAGACGTTTAACGTCTCCTTTTTTTATGTTCTTTCATCAAACTCTTTTTGAAACTTGGGACTTTCTGTTTTGCCGATTTTATCCCAAAAGGTAAAGTATAAACCAAAGTTATAACGATAGTACTTATGATGATGACTATGGTGAGTGGCTCCAATCATTACCTTACCTAACCAATTACCCCATTTGGTTTTAGGATAAATCTCTATGTCTAAATGATTGATTGCCGCTGTAATTGTCATAATAGTTAAATGAACCGTAGCGGCATATATATGCATAGGAATGATACAAATAATCGCTGGCATAATAAGCGCTTCAAGTAAACCCTCAATCGGATGAAATGAGAAGGCTGTCCATGCGGAGGTAATTTTACTATCGTGATGGACTTTATGTACAAGATGATAAATTTTCGGATGATGCATCCATCGGTGAGCCCAATAATAATAGGTTTCATGAATGAGCATTGAGATGACTATGCTGCACGGGAACCAAAATATATCATACCAGTGCAAGTCTGTATATAATTGGGTATAGCCTTTTTGCCAGAGTACCGCCGTAAGTGCTCCAATTACAGAAAAAAGGACTGCTGTAAGCGTAGACCAAGTTATTTCCTTTTTGAACTGTTCTGGTGGATATGCCTTTGTATTGATTTTTCGAAGCTTCCATTCTTCTTTTTTCCATAAATAAAAATAGCTATGGAAAAATCCTGAAAGAATAAAATAGCGAATCATTACTACAAAAAACATAGCAATGCAGGTAATGATAAATGTAGTTGGATCTAAAAAATCAAAATCAGCTAATGAAGTTTTCATACTTTTTTAACTGATTTATGCTGAAATTGTTTGAAGGAAATTTCCTTGGTGTAATCCCGAAAATATTATTCAAAATAAAAATCTGAAGCGTCGACTTGAATAAATTGGCGTCGATGCTTCAGATTTTTTACTTCAATACTATTGCTATACTAATGTTGAGGATGAGCTTTTTTAATCTTATCAATCAATACCTCATTGATTTTCACATAACTTTCATGAGTCCATCCACCGATGTGAGGCGTAAGAATGACATTCTTTTTCTGAAAAAGTGCTTCGTAATAACTTTCTTGCTCAGCACTGAGTTGTGACATTTTCTCATTTTCTAGTACATCCAAACAAGCTCCTCGCAACTGACCCGAATTTAAGGCTTCCACAATATTACAAACCGAGGCTACTTCTCCACGAGCGGTATTGACCAAAAAGAACGGTTTATGAAACGAATTGATAAAGTCTGTATCCACCATCATTTTAGTTTCGGAGGTCAATGGCACATGAAGACTTAAGACATCTACCTGCTCAAACAATTCCTCCAATGTGGCTTCTTGGGCATATTGATCACTAAAATTACTTTTGTATTTATCGTAAGCCAAAACCTTTACACCAAATCCTGATAATCTTTTCGCAACCGAACTACCCATATTGCCGTATCCAATAATCCCAACAGTCATACCCATGAGTTCGATGCCACGATTAGCCTCACGTTTCCAGATTTTGTGACGAACCTCGATGTCTGCTGTATTGATATGATTGAAAAGACATAAAAGCATCCCAATAACATGTTCGCCTACGGCGTCGCGATTACCTTCATTGGCGGCAAAAATAATAATTCCTCTGCGCTCAGCTTCTGCGATGTCGATGAGGTCGAGACCAGCGCCTGCTCTGGCAATAAACTTCAACTCAGGTGCGGTATCAAGCATTTCGATATCTACCTTCGTTTTACTACGAATAATCAAACCATCGTAGTCTTTGAGTTTTTCCAACAACTCTGCACGAGTAATTTCGGGGATATAATCATAAGTCATCCCGATTTCGGTTAGCATTGTATGAATGCTAAGGTGCATTTCGTCGGCAATCAAAATATTTTTCTTCATCTAATCTACTTTGTCCTGTCAGAAAGAAAGAACTTAAAATGTACTGTAACCTAGTTTACGATAAAACGAATCAAAGTTACGGTGGGTTTCATTCTGAACGAAATATTTGTAGGTAAATAGGTATATGTTGGGCGCAAGGGGCTTTCGGGTATCGGCTTTGGGCTTTTAGGTAGGACAATTTAACCATTTGGCATTCGGCTGTCAGTTGTGGGCTTTCGGAAAAATATTTCTTATAAATTAATAGAAACATTTTCGACACGGGGAAATTTATTCACCCACTAAATGGAAGCCTTGGTTAAGAACTACTTTAATACTGAATACATATTAAGCTCAACTAAGCATCTTCAATAAATCAAAAAAGCGGTCGAAATTTTTTCGACCACTTAGAGGATATTATTATGCGATGTTTGATTTAGCATAAGACCTAAAGTATAAGGTCTCTACAGTAATGATGCGGATTTTAGCATAATCACTCATTTACTCAAACATCACTCACTCAATTCGAAATGATTATCCTTATCTAAGAATAGCAGAATTAGAATTTCAATTTTTTCAAATTGTTCAAACTAATCTCGATACCTTCCATTGGCGTGCGCTTGTAGGCTTCTAACTCAACGATAAAGTATTTAAGACCTGCTACGTCTTTTTTGTTGAAAATTTCTTGGAAGTTGATATCTCCTTCACCCACTTCAACACTTACGTTTTTCACTGGATCGTGATCTTTTACGTGTACGTGAGTGAAGCGACCTTTATATTTGTTGAACCAATCTGCTGGTTTTTGACCTGCTACTACTGCCCAATATAAGTCCATTTCGAATACGATATGTTTTTCTGTATTGTCTAATAAAGTAGTATAAAGCATTTCACCATTTGGCGATTTGAATTCGAAATCGTGGTTGTGATAGCCAAATTTCAAGTTCAACGTTTTAGCATACTCAGCAGCTTTGTTGAAAATATCAGCCATCAATTTACCTTGATTACGGTCATCGTCGAGCATATAAGGTACAATTGTGTATTTCTGACCAACTTTGGCTGCATCTTCCAACATACGCTTGTAGCTGTCTGAAAGCTGACCGTTTACGACATCTTTTGACGTAATCATGTTGTGAGCAGATGGCATTTTTAAGCCATTGTCATTCATGGTTTTTAAATATTCGTCTGCCGATAAGCCAAAGAATTTACCATTTGAATATCCGAAACCTTCTACGTTTTTGTAACCCATCTTAGCAATTTTAGCTAAAGCGGCTTTCGGGTCTTTAGAAACATCTTCACGTACTGACCACAATTGTACACCAATATGGCTCTTTTCACCCTTTTTAATATTTGCGAATAAATCGTTCGAAAGAAGTGCTGCACCAGCAGTTGTCAAAAGACTAGTTCTGAGGAAGTCACGACGAGATGTTTGTTCGTTCAACATTGCTCTAAATTGATTAAGTTAAATGATTATTGGTAATAACTGGATAGATAGTTTGAGGTCTCAACCTCTTCATAATTAAATACCCATCAACTTAACGTTCATGGGTATTTTAAATTTTGTTTCAAAAGTAAGAAAAAGTTTTACTTTTCTTCTATTTCCACTGCTGATTCTTTGCGGTTTTTTACAATATCAATCGCCGAATAAATGGCTTGAAGCATGGAAGTTTCGCTGGCAGAATTTTTTCCAGCAATGCCATAAGCCGTTCCGTGGTCGGGTGAAGTACGTACTACTGGTAAGCCAGCTGTGAAGTTTACACCATTTTCAAAGGCAATATATTTGAATGGAATTAAACCTTGGTCGTGGTACATGGCCAAAATAGCATCGAAATGACGATGTTGCATATTGCCGAAGAAACCATCAGCAGGAAATGGCCCAAATACCAAGTTCCCGTTTTGTTTGAATTGCTCCAAAACAGGAGTAATAACGTCTTTTTCTTCGCTGCCTAACAAACCGTCTTCGCCAGCATGAGGATTAAGTCCTAATACTGCCACTTTTGGTTTTTGAATCCCAAAATCATTGGTTAATGATTCGAGCATCATCGTTAATTTTTGAGAAATACGTTCTGGCGTAACTTGAGAACGCACACGTCCCAATGGAATATGTCCTGTCACTACTCCTACACGGATTTGCTCAGAAACCAAAAACATTAGAGAGTCTTTTGCTTCGAAAGCACTGGTAAAAAACTCAGTATGTCCCGGAAACTTAAATTCTTCCGACTGAATATTATACTTGTTGATAGGCGCCGTAACAATCGCTTGAATGTGCCCGTCTTTCAAGTCCTGAGTCGCTTTTTGTAAGCAAGCCAAAGCAGCAGCGCCAGCTTCGGGAGTTACTTTGCCAGGCTCTACATCAGTTTGTTTGTCGTCCCAACAAGTAATCACGTTGGTAACTTTGTAGTTGATTTGTTGAATGGCAGGAATACTATGCAAAGTCCAGTCTTTCAAATCTAATACTTTACGGTAATAGCTCAATACACGCTGTGAACCATAGATCACGGGTGTACAGATTTTGAGGATGCGGTTACTTGCTAGGGCTTTTAGTATTACTTCTGGACCTACGCCATTGTAGTCACCTAAGGTAATACCTATAACAGGTTTTTGATGTTCCATATTCTTTTGAGATTCTTGATTCGGTTTTGCCGAAAAGATATTGTATCCTTGGATACGCTATTCGATAAATTCCTGCAAGTTTACTTAAAAGATAGGTAAATAAAAACCCATTCGCTGACAGATTGCCCTATTACGATTTATTGGCGTTGCATTTTTTGCCACTTTCCGTACGTTGCCGAGCGCCAAAGCCATTCTATTGGACCATAATAGTATCGACTCAACCACCATTTACTCAGTAAGATTTGTAATAAAAAGACTGCCACAGCGCCTAATAAGCACCAAGCAGGATTAAAGTCCCCCGCCAAGCCCAATCCGAGACCATAAAAAAGAAGTATTCCTACGAAACTTTGGAGTAAATAATTCGTCAACGCCATTCTGCCTACATAAGAAAGTTGTTCTAAAATACCTTTCCAAGAGATTTTTGACAACAATAAACTAAAACCTGCCACATACATTATGGTCATGGTGGCAGAATGAATCGAGAATAAGAATTCTGAAAAAATGCCAAACCAAGAAGGTAATTTGTCCCAAGGAACAGTCGCTTGCAGGGTGATGAAAAAAGCAACAATGACAATATTGAGTATAAAACAAGCCCAGACTGTCTTCTTGAATTGTTTTTTATATTCTTGAAAACGATCAAATAAACGAAGGCGTCCGATGAGTAATCCTAAAAGAAAAAAACCGAAAGTGACAAAAATGCGCCCAGAGCTCCACTGAAAATCGGCTTTGAATGCAAAGTCTTTAAAGTTTTGTTGAATAATTTGGGTGTAGGTTCCAGCTTTGAGGGTTTGGAAGTTTTTTAGCTGTTCTTTATTTGACTTTTCTTGTTCTTTTTTGGCAACAGCTTCGGTAACTTTTGGTGAAGGATGCCAGTATTCTATAGTTCTAATGATCAAAATAGGAGCATTGAGGCTCATGAAAATCGCCAAAATCAATACCACATGATTTGAAAAGAAATTAGCCAGCAATAGAAATATTCCTAAAAAAGCATAAATACCCAATATATCACCACGCCAATGAATATGATGGATAAATCCAATGACAAAAAGCAGTATTAAACGCCATAGAAATCGGAGCTCGAAATGAGTATCCTTTGCTTTACGATTGGTAAATTGTAGCGAAAAACTTAATCCGAATAAAAGAGAAAAAAAGGTATAGAATTTTCCTGAAATAAAAATGCCATCAAAATAATTGACAATGGTAGTAGGGATAGAATTTTGATAAGACTGCCAAACTGACTCAGGAATAAAGCCGGCAATAAACCAGCCCAAGGCATGAGCAATGACGATACCTAACAAGGCTATACCACGTAAGCCATCTACTAAAGCAATTCGATTGGAAGAGGAGGTTGTTGAGTTCATAGTAGGTCCAAAGAGATTTTTAGATTTTAACCCTAAGATGCAAGATTTTATCCAAAGGTTGCAGACAAATAGAGAGAAGTACTTAGGTAGACCTGTCGATTTAACTATTTTTAAGATAAAAATTGGTGATTTGTTATGGAAATAGTTAGCATAACAATCAATCAGTTGTATCTAACCTAAACAAAATTGCATCTTTCTAATATAGACCAAATTTTCTTGTGAAAGTTTGGGTAAATACACAATTTATTTTTGATTTTTGTATGAATTAATAATTCTTTATTCTGTTAATCTTGTAAATGATAGAAGAAATCACGATTGCGAATTTTGCGTAGTTCAACGAGTACCTTTTATCTATTTTTATTCCTGACTGTTTTAAACTCCAAACTGACAAACTCAAAAAATGCCACAACCATACGTTCAAACGATTAATAGCTTACTTGTCGCCAACCGTGGTGAGATTGCTATCCGTATTATGCGTGCTGCCTCTGAGTTAGGTATCCGAACGGTTGCCGTTTACACATTTGAAGATCGTTATTCGCTTCACAGATACAAGGCGGATGAGGCTTATCAAATTGGTAAGGACGACGAACCTTTAAAACCATATCTCGATATCGAGGGGTTAATAAAGTTATGTAAGGAGAAAGAAATAGACGCTATTCATCCGGGTTATGGATTTCTTTCTGAAAACGTAACATTGGCACGTCGTTGTCGTGAAGAAGGAATCAAATTTGTTGGTCCTTCTCCAGAAGCAATGAATGCTTTGGGCGATAAGGTAGCTGCCAAAGATGCTGCTCGTAAGGCTGAAGTACCAATGATTGAAGACTCGAAAGAGGAGCTAGTATCGTATGATATTGCACTTAGAGAGGCTCGTCGTATTGGTTTTCCTGTAATGGTAAAAGCTGCGGCCGGTGGTGGCGGTCGTGGTATGCGTGTAGTACGTGAAGAGGAGGCTTTAGAAAAAGCTTTCGCTGAAGCGAAAAACGAAGCTAAAAATGCGTTTGGTGATGATACTATCTTTATTGAGAAGTTCATCGACCAACCAAAACATATTGAGGTGCAGTTGTTGGGTGACCAACACGGCAACTTAGTACACCTTTATGAGCGTGATTGTTCGGTACAACGTCGTTTCCAAAAGGTAGTAGAAGTAGCACCTTCTGTGGGTTTGAAAGATGAAACCAAACAAAAGTTGTACAAATATGCCTTATCGATTGGTAAAGCAGTAAATTATTACAACGCTGGTACGGTTGAGTTCTTGGTAGATAAAGACGAGAATATCTACTTTATTGAAGTAAACCCACGCGTTCAGGTAGAACATACTATTACAGAAGAGGTAACAGGTATCGACATTGTGCGTACCCAAATTTTGATTGCTCAAAACTACCGACTTTCTGACCCGAATATTTATATCCTTCGCCAAGAGGATATTCCATTGAGAGGTTATGCTATTCAGTGTCGTATTACTACAGAAGACCCTGCCAATGGTTTCAAACCTGACTTTGGTACCATCATTGCATATCGCAATGCAGCAGGTTTTGGTATTCGTTTGGATGAAGGTTCGTCGTATCCAGGGGTTAAAATTTCTCCTTACTTCGATTCAATGCTCGTAAAGGTTTCGGCTAAAGGTCGTACCTTGAAAGGCGCTTCTGAACGTTTGTTGCGTGCTCTAACCGAATTCCGTATTCGTGGGGTAAAAACCAATATTCCTTTCTTACGTAATGTGATTCAACACCCTATTTTCCAACAAGGAAAATGTGTGGTACAATTTATTGACTCACATCCTGAGCTTTTCAATTTTACGCCGACTCGTGACCGTTCTACAAAAGCTCTTCGTTATTTAGGAGATGTAGTAGTAAATGGTAACCCAGATGTAAAAGTGAAAAACGAACGTACTTTCCGTACGCCAGTAGTTCCTGCATTTGACAAATATGCTGAATATCCAATGGGTAATAAGCAACGTTTGGAATCGATGGGAGCTGACAAGTTTGCACAGTGGGTAAAAGACCAAAAGCAAATCCTCTATACAGATACTACATTCCGTGATGGTCATCAGTCGCTTTTGGCTACTCGTGTTCGTACCCGTGATATGTTGGCTGTGGCTGAAGGTTTTGCCAAAAGCTTCCCAGAACTATTCTCAATGGAAGTATGGGGTGGTGCAACCTTCGACGTATCGATGCGTTTCTTGAATGAATCTCCTTGGAAACGCTTACAGGCTTTCCGTGAGGCTATGCCAAATATGTTGTTGCAAATGTTGTTCCGTGGCTCCAATGCCGTTGGTTACTCAGCATATCCTGACAACTTGATTGAGAAATTTGTAGAAAAATCTGCTGAAAACGGTATCGACGTGTTCCGTATCTTCGACTCATTGAACTGGGTTGAAGCGATGAAAGTTTCGATTCGTGCCGTTCGTGAGCGTACCAACTCTATAGCAGAAGCTTCTATTTGTTATACAGGTGATATTTTCAACAACGAAAAGTATACACTTCAGTATTACTTAGACATGGCTCGTCAGCTGGAAGACGAAGGTGCTCACATGCTTTGTATAAAAGATATGGCTGGTTTGTTAAGACCATACCAAGCTCAAACTTTGGTTACAGAGTTGAAAAAATCGCTTTCTATTCCTGTACACTTGCACACACACGATACTGCGTCGATTCAAGCTGCTACTTATTTGAAAGCTATCGAAGCGGGTGTCGATGTAGTTGACTGTTCATTGGGTGCTATGTCTGGTTTGACTGCGCAACCAAACTTCAACTCAGTGGTGGCAATGATGCAAGGCAACGAGCGTGATTGTCCATTGAACTTAGGCTTATTGAACCAATATTCTAACTATTGGGAAGATATTCGTCAAATCTATTATCCATTCGAATCTGAATTGAAAGCAGGTACTGCTGAGGTTTATGACAACGAAATTCCTGGTGGTCAATATACCAACTTGCGTGGTCAGGCGATTGCTTTGGGTGTAGGTGATAAATTTGAAGTAATGAAGCACAATTACGTAGAGGCAAACAAATTGTTTGGTGATATCGTAAAAGTAACGCCTTCTTCAAAAGTAGTAGGAGATATGGCAATCTTCATGACCGCCAATAGCTTGACTGCTGAGGATGTATATGCTCGTGGCGCTACGCTTTCTTTCCCTGAATCAGTAAAAGACTTCTTCAAAGGTGGTCTAGGTCAGCCTTACGGTGGTTTCCCTAAGCAATTACAGGAAATTATCTTAAAAGGAGATCAAGCCATCACAGGTCGTCCAAACGATAATATTACGCCAATTGATTTTGATAAGGATTTTGCTGATTTCCAAGCTAAATTCCCAGAAAATCAAGAAGGTTTCTTGGATTATCTTTCTTACAAGATGTATCCGAAGGTATATGAAGACTATTACAAAGCTCAACAAAACTACGGCGATGTATCAGCTCTTCCTACGACAGCATTCTTCTATGGCTTGAAACAAGATGAAGAAATCTTAATCACAATCGACGAAGGTAAGACTATCATTGTCAAATACTTGTATGCTTCAGAGCCAGACGAATCAGGTTTGCGTACTGTTACTTTCGAATTGAATGGTCAGGCTCGTCGTATCAAGATTTTAGATAGAAATATCAAAATTGAACGTCCTCAACACGCAAAAGCTTCTGCAAAAGGAGATATTGGTGCTCCATTACAAGGTCGTTTAAGTCGTATCTTGGTGAAACCGGGCGATGAAGTGAAGAAAAACGCTCCATTGTATGTTATCGAAGCCATGAAGATGGAATCGATCGTATCGTCTCCATTCGAAGGTGTAGTTTCTCGTATCGTGCTCAACGAAGGTACTGTAGTTGAACAAGAAGACTTAGTATTGTCGGTAGAGGAAGCAAAACTTCCTGAGCCAGACAAAGATGAATTCTTATTCGTGTATGGAACATTGCGTAAAGGATACGGTAACGAGTTGCATAAATTGATAGCTCGTAACTCTGAGTTTATCGGTTTGGCAAGTTATCAAGGGAAGATGTTCAATATTGGTGAATATCCGGGTATTGTTCCTTCTGATGATGCCTCTGACAAAGTTGTTGGTGAGCTATACAAATTGACAAATCCACTTCGTTTAGTGAAAATTTTGGATGAATACGAAGAATTCTATCCAGAAAGCGAAGCTGATTCGGTCTTCTTGCGTAAAGATATCCAAGTTGAAGTAGATGGTACAAGCTACGCAACCTTTGGATATTTGTACAATCGTCCTTTGGATGGATTGTCGCAAATTACTTCAGGTGATTTCTTGAATCAATAAGAAATATCAAACACTATAAAAAAATCCTCCTTGGCTTGCCTTGGGGGATTTTTTTATTGAGTGAATGGGGAGTAGAGTTAGTAGAGTATGAAGGATTTTAACTATTTCAGATTTGGGATTTCTGATTTCGGAAATAAGTTAGTGGGCAAAATTAGATTTGAGTTTTATGTTTTAGGCTTTCAGTTATCGGCTTTCGGCGATTAGTTTTGGGAAAAAGCATTTCTGTGATTATTAAAGAACATTTTACACTCTTTGCCTAGTGCCTATGCATATACCTCAAATCTTACTCTGCACCATTACTTAAGCTTGAGTACCTGTATTTTTTACGAAATATAAAAGATTACACTTCCGAAATCCAACATCCGATATCCGAAATAAACCGATTTTATTCTCCTTCTTAAATTACTAGATTAGAATAGTCCATCAGTTATGGCGACCAGTTTGCGTCCGTCTTTGATATAGAAAATTACCTCCCCAAACTCTGCAATCAAAAATCTGAAATCCACAATCGAAAGTGTCTTTTGTTTTTGCTATATTAGATACCTCATTTAAACCCGAACCAAAATGAACTCACTTTTGAAAACTAGCGCCTTGCTAGGCCTGCTTGCTATGGCCTCTTGCAAGCAAAAATCACAAGAACAACAAACCACAACAGATTCCACAATTGCTCAAGTAAAGGTTGACTCTACAAACATGTTTCCCAAAGAAACTGATTATCAAATCACTGTTCAGATGCCAGGAACCTTTCATCAAGGACAAGTGCCTTTGGATTCAGATAAAAAATCATGGGTTGGTATTTTCCAAACAAGTAAAGGCTTTGAGCTCAGAGCAACAAAGATTGCTTTGGAAATGGTTCATGATGAAATGATTGATGAAACTCCTGAAGCGAAAACGGGTATTCAAATTAACATTGCACAAAAAGATACTTGTTTGCTTTTGATTGAATCGCAGTCTTATCTGAAAGATCATGTGATAGCTCCGTTGACTTTGTCCAAAACAGAGTTTTATCCCAATGATGCTGTCGAATTTGAGTATTTGGGCGTGAAGTATAAACTATTTGCGGTAGGTAAAAAGGAAATTGCCAAAGAAGATCCTAACCAGATTTTAGTGACAGATTATACGCTCTCTATTTCGTTTACGAAAGAGGGTAAAAACTACACCAATGTCTTGCTTCGTCAACCACGTTTTGATACAAAAATTCCTACAGTTCAGTTTGCGGGAGATATTGATGGCGATGGAATTGTGGATTTAGTGTTAGATGCAGCCACTTATTACAACGATATCAACAGTACCTTATACCTGTCAAAAATTGCCGCAGGAACTCAAGGACTAACCATAGCAGGTGGATTTACAGCGGGAGTAGACTAAATTTTTGAATAAACCTTATGCATATCCATTGACTATGAAAAAACTATTTTTTCTTTTGTGTACACTCTGGTGTAGCTCCACTTTTGCTCAGTCTGTCTATACAGGTACAATTGACAAATACCCAATTGAGGTAATTTTGAATGTCTATTCCGATGACGAAATACAAGGTATTTATGTTTATTCCAGCAATGACGAGCCGATAAATATTTCTGGTTCTATCAAGAATAAAGTGCTTTCTATTCTCGAAAAAGATGCCAAAGAGAAAGTAACAGGGAAAATGGTAATTGATAAGTTTTCGACTAAGGCTACACAATTATCAGGAACTTGGACCAACCCTACTGGTACAAAAAGCTTTAAAATAGCACTCACAAAAAAATACGACCTTGATGATGGAGAAGGTATGGCTTGGAGTAATCGTGAATTATTGCAAAAAGTAACTTCTGGTAATCAATATTTTAAAATTGTGCTTAGTAAAGCCAAAGATGATTATCAAGCACGTGTAAAAGCTTTAAAGGTCTTCGAAAAAAAGACGGACAAATTGCTTCAAACTATTGCGGTTGATTGTCAATCAATGGGCATTAATAGCGTAGAAACGGGCGATTTTAATTTTGATGGTCAAGCTGATATTTCTTTATTTGAATCATCTTATGCTGGAGCAAATACTTCTTCAAAATACTTTTTGCTTGACTCAAACGGACAATACAAAGACAGTGGATTTGAAGGAGTTTCGCTTACATTTGATGAGAAAACCAAAAGAATTACCGAAGTAAACCAATGTTGCGCAGGGTCACAATATACCTCGACTTTGTACAAGGTGGCAAATAACAAAATGGTAAAACTTGAGCAACACTGTTTTATTTATGATGAAAAAAAGCAAGACTTTATAGAACGTAAATGGAAAGATTGCCAATAAAAAAGTTAAGGCTTTATTATACATAGCCCTCAGATAACACTGAGGGCTATTTTTATGAATAAAAAACCTATTTTTCCAACACTATCCAATAACCATTTTTCTCAATATTCACGAAGGTTTTGATTTCGATAAAAAAGAGTTGAAATTTGTAAAAATAAGGGCTTTGAGTTTCTAATAAATCGATTTGGGGATAGCATTTTGTTAAAATAGATACTCAGAGATACCTTTTTGATGATCTGTGGTAAGACTGCGAACAAATGTCTTACGTAATTTGTTATTTTTTTATGATGTTATACCCTCAAAATATAGAACAAAAATTAGGATTTGACCGAATTAGAGAACGACTTGGTGAATTGTGTATTAGTCCACTCGGCAAGGCATTTGTGGAGAAAGTTCGCTTTTCGGATAACTATGATTTAGTCCAAAAAATGATTCGTCAGGTGGATGAAATGCGTGAGATTATGCAATATGAACCACAGGCATTTCCTTCTCAAAACTACCTCGATGTTAATCAACAACTGACCAAAGCGGCTATTGAAGGCGCTTTTCTTTCTGAAGCGGAGTTTTTTGATGTAAAACTTTCCCTTCGTACCATTCAAGAATGTCTTCGTTTTTTTGACAACAAAGAACCAGAACAATACCCTCAATTACGTGAATTGTTGGGTATGGCTTTTCAACCTCGTACCGATAAAAATCAAGAGGAAGTAAAGCCCAATAAAGATGCTAAATTAGAGATAAGAGGCATTTTGGATGCTTTAGATAAAGTAATTGATGACCGTGGGCGTTTGAAAGATAATGCCAGTCCAGAATTACAGTCTATTCGTCGTCAGTTGGTTTCGCAAGAGAACGATTTACGTAAAAAATTAGATAGTATTCTTCGCAATGCCAGAAGCAATGGCTGGGTAACAGATGACTTTTCTTTGGCTTTGCGTAATGGTCGTATGGTAATTCCTTTGGCAGCTGAGCACAAACGCAAAATCAAAGGTTTTATCCATGATGAATCAGATACTGGGAAAACGGTATTCTTAGAACCAACCGAAGTACTGGAAGCTAATAACGAAATTCGTGAGTTAGAATCGGCAGAACGCCGTGAAATTATCCGTATTCTCATGGATTTGACCACACGTTTGCGCCCTCACGTACCTGTCTTGAAGCGTGCGTATACTTTCCTTGGTATTATCGATTTTGTTCGTGCGAAGGCTTGTTATGCTATCGAGCTAGGTGCTATTGCGCCTTTAAGCGTCAATACACAGCTAGTAGACTGGAAAAACGCACGTCACCCATTGCTTTATGCTTCTTTCAAGAAAATGGGTAAAAGCGTTGTTCCATTGTCAATTACCTTAGAATTAGACAATCGTATTTTGTTGATTTCAGGCCCCAACGCAGGTGGTAAATCAGTTACACTCAAAACCGTTGGATTGATTCAATATATGTATCAGTGTGGTTTGTTGGTGCCTATGGCCGAGTATTCTACGATTGGTTTGTTTAGAAATATTTTCATTGATATTGGTGATGAACAAAGCTTAGAGAATGACCTAAGTACCTATAGTTCGCACTTGACGAACATGAAACATTTCTTGATTCAATCTGACAGAAAGACCTTATTTTTGATTGACGAATTTGGTACTGGTACAGAACCTGCTTTGGGTGGAGCTATTGCGGAGAGTATTCTTGAGGATTTGAATCGTTCGGGCGCGTATGGTGTGATTAATACCCACTATACCAACCTGAAAACTTTTGCTGACCGAACCAAAGGACTTGTCAACGGTGCGATGCGTTACGATGCAGAACACTTAGAGCCATTGTATGAGCTTGAAATCGGAAAACCAGGGAGTTCTTTTGCCGTTGAGATTGCCTACAAAATTGGTTTGCCTAAAAATGTAATCGATCGTGCTAAAAACAAGATGGGTAAACAGCAGGTAAGTTTTGAAAAATTGGTGAAAGAGTTAGAAATTGAGAAGAAGGTATTTGCAGATAAAAACGTAGAAAATGCTCAAAAACAACGTCATCTCGACCAATTACTTGATCAATATAACTCGCTGAAAAACCTATTAGATTCAGAGAAAAAGACCATTCTGAATAGCGCTAAACTGCAAGCAAAAGAGTTAGTAAAAACAGCTAACCAGAAAATTGAGGCAACGATTAAAGAGATACGTGAGCAAGAGGCTGATAAGTCGGCTACAAAAGAGCTTCGCCAAGATTTACAAGATTTTCAAGAATCTCTAGTAATCGAAAAAGTACCTGAGAATAAAAATAAGCCAACTCCGAAGAAAGAGGAAGAAGAAAAAGATGTAATTGAGGTAATTGGAGGTGATATTGTGATAGGCTCATTGGTACGTATCAAAGGACAGGAAGCTATTGGTGAGGTATTGGGCGTTCGTGGTAAAGATATTGAAGTTGCTATTGGTGATTTGAAAACTACTGTAAAGCTAAACCGTTTGGAAAAGATTTCAAGAAAAGAGTTCCGTCAAAAAGCTTCTCCTAAAGCTAAGTTAACGGGAATTGATATGAATGAAAAAATGCAAAACTTTTCATTCAATCTTGATTTGCGTGGCAAGAGAGGAGAGGAGGCTTTGGTTGATGTAGATCGCTTCATGAACGATGCCATTATGGTGGGCTACGATGAAATTAGAATTGTACACGGAAAAGGTGACGGTATTTTAAGAACACTCATTCGTCAACATTTGAGAGGATATAAGCAAGTAGATAAAATGGTAGATGAGCACGCCGACCGTGGAGGAGCTGGTGTAACGATTGTGAAAATGAAATAAGATTCACGAATTATTCCGAACAAAGAAATTCGTCATTTTTTCTAAAAATGATATTTCACTAGTAGAGACGCAATGATTGCGTCTTAAGCTGAGTCTAAGATAGTAGCATCAAAAAAAAGCGGTCGAAAAATATTTTCCGACCGCTTTTTTTTGACATTGAATGAGAGATATTCCTCAGAGTAACGTGCAAGACATTGTGCATAAATAGCCTGCAAACTTTAACATAATCACTCATTCACTCAATCAAAACTCACTAATTATTTCTTATTCTGCGTGATTTTGATACCATTAGAAGGAGCTAGGAAGATATAATCTGTTAATAATCTTTCTGTTTCTTTCAAATAAGCGTCTTTTTCACGTCTTTCTTTCGCAGCTTTTTGTTTTGCTTGCGCAATACTTACTGAGTCAGTTTTTACTTCAGTTTTAGTTTCTGGTTTTTCAACATCTGCTAATTCTTCGGCAAGGTCTTGGCTATTGCGTTTTTTCTGCTCTTCGATTTCTTTACGACGTTTGTCTTCTTTCAAAGAAATGGTTTTGCGTTCTTTTGCTTTTTTCCAGTAATCAAAATCAGCGACTAATTTTTTCAAATCTGTTTCTGACTTTAAGTGCTCTTGGTATTTTTTATTCAAAGACGAAACGATTTGTTCGTTTACATCAGCCGAAGGAGTGTATTTGCTTGTAGCGATCATATCCCAAGGCAAAGCACTTGGTTGTGAGCTTTCACCATATTCTTCTGCCGAGAAGCCTGAAGGCAATTGAATATCTGGTGTTACACCTTTGTGTTGAGTACTACTACCAGTAATACGGTAGAATTTCTCCATCGTGATTTTCAACTGACCTACGTTGTCTGGCTCACCTTTCAAGAAACGACCCAAATCAACTAAAGTTTGAACAGTTCCTTTTCCGTAAGTTTGCTCACCTACTACGATACCACGCTTATAATCTTGGATAGCACCCGCAAAAATTTCTGAAGCCGAAGCACTAAAGCGGTTTACTAAAACACCTAGTGGACCATCGTAAGTTACAGAAGGGTCACGGTCGTACTCAGCCGAAATTTCACCATCAGCATGCTTGCGTTGAACTACAGGGCCTTGAGGAATAAACAAGCCTGTCAAACTAACAGCTTCAACCAACGAACCGCCACCATTGTTGCGAAGGTCAAGAATTACACCGTCAACTTTTTCAGCTTTTAGTTCAGTCAAGAATTTCTTTACATCTGCACTCGTACTTTTGAAATCGCCTTCGCCTTTTCTAGAACCTTCAAAATCACGATAAAACACTGGAAGTGTAATTAAACCAAGTTTGTACGAACGACCATTGTTAGTAAATTCTAGAATATCCTTTTTCGCACTACCATCTTCTAATTTGATTTTTTCACGCACCAAACGTACCTCTTTTGGTACAGAACCTACTGCTGCATCTCCTGATAAAATCTTCAGGCGAACGATGGTATTTTTAGGGCCTTTAATCAATTTTACGGCATCATCGGTCATCCAACCTACAATATCAGTAAAGGCTCCATTTTCGCCTTGTGCTACTGCTACGATTCTATCTTTTGGTTTTAGGGCTTTGCTTCTGTACGCAGGGCCACCCGTGATAAGCTCGATAATAGTTACATAATCACCATCCAGACGAAGTGTTGCTCCAATACCTTCAAACGACTGCGCCATTTCTTGGTTGAACTGTGCAGCAGCCTTAGGAATCATGTAGTTCGTATGAGGATCGATACTTTCGGTGAATGAGTTCATGTATTGTTGGAATACATCTTCACTCTTTGTTTTATCGAAATACTTTTCGCTACGAGAATAACGCTCCTTCAAATCTTTGACAGCCGAGGTATCAGCTTTTCCACTGATTTTCCAGTCTAACAAAGTACTTTTGATAGCTTTTCTCCAAATCTCATCAAGCTCTTGTTTGTTTGAAGCCCATTCAGCTTTTTCTCTGTCTGGCGTATAAACCTCATCTACATTGAAATTCATCGGTTTTGCCAAAAGCTGATTCACAAACGTAAAACGTTCTTTAGCTCTTTTACGATAAATATTATAGATTTGGTAAGCGGCTGTCAAATCACCTTTTTGCAACTGGTCATCCAATGAATAGCGAAATTGTTCGAAATCTTGAATGTCCTGTTTGGTGAAGTTCATTTTATTACCGTCAAGCTCCTTGATGTAATTATCAAGGATTTTAGAAGATAAAGAATCATTGAGAGGAACCCTTCTGTAATGATAATTCGTCAGGATTTGTGTCACTAATTCTTCTACTTTTTTCTGTGTTTCGGTGGGCTTGAGGTCGTCTTCACTAAATTTGTAAGCCACAGTAAGGTTTTTCTCGGCACTATGTGAGGTCGAGCGAAGTCCCATAACTGCCAATAGCGTAACAGGAACAAGTGCAATGAGATATTTCTTCATAGAGATTCGATGCGAAGGTAATTGAGTGATTGATGGTAAAACCAATCACTCAATCTATGATTCGCTTTATTATTTTTCGATACTTAGTAACTCAACTTCAAAAATTAAAGCTGAATAAGGTTTGATTACAGGACCGCTACCGCGAGAACCGTAAGCCAATTCTTGAGGGATAAACAATTTCCATTTAGAACCTACTGGCATTAATTGTAACGCTTCGATCCATCCTTGAATTACACCAGTTACTGGAAAAGTAATAGGTTCGTTACGTTGAACAGAGCTGTCAAATACAGTTCCATCTAATAAAGTACCATGGTAATGTGTTTTTACTTTATCGTTAGCTGTTGGTTTTGGACCGTCGCCTGCTTTCAAGATTTGATATTGTAATCCGCTTGGTAAAGTAACAACGCCTTCCTTCTTTTTGTTCTCAGCCAAAAACTTTTCGCCTGCTTCTTTGATAGGCTTGTACTGAGCTGCTTGTGCCTCCATCATGAATTTTTGAAGGATTTGGTTGGCTTGCATATCAGAAATTTGCGTACTAGCACCTTTCATTACCTCACCAAAAGCTTTTGCCATCAATTCAGAATTGATAGGAATATTTTGCATTTTGAAGTTTTGAGCTACTAAAACTCCTAAGCTATAACTTGCTGAGTCAGCTAAGCTGGTCAATTTCAAATCCTTGTTGTCTGTTGCTACTTTGGCAACGGCTGGTTTAGTGGCAACTTTTGATGCTGGTGTAGCCGACTTTTTCACTTGTGCATGTGTGGCAAATGACGTAAGCGCTACGCCCGAGCAGAGTACTATGTGTTTTAGATTCATGATTTTATTTAATGTTTACTACAATTTTGCAAAAGATTATTCCAAATACTATACTGCCTTTGCAGGTAAGGATTATGGAGTAGAATCAAGCCTTGGGTTCGATTTTGGATTGAAATGGACTTGATAAGAACTACAAAAATAAACATTTGACGGACTTATTGTAGTATTTGCGATTGATAAATTATTGTTGGTTAAAACGCAAGATTTTGTGAAAAAGTATGCAAAAATCAAATCACATCCTTTCCTAGAAAGAGTTTTAACTACAATATATTGAAATGTGTAGAGAACACCACAACAAATTGCGATGAGTGGTTGAAATGTATAGTGACTGGTCAAGGAGTATTTTCTCACTCAGTATTAAGCATCGAGTAGGGTTTGAATATCAAATTTTTGCATTTTCATAAATGCTTGAACTACATTTTTGCTTTTTGCTGGGTCACTCATGAGTTTAGGTAAAATACTGGGTACAATTTGCCAAGAAACACCATATTGATCTGCGAGCCAACCACATTGGTTATATCTTCCATTTTTACCCAAATTTTCCCAGTAAAAATCTATCTCTTCTTGGGTATCACATTCAACAACGAATGAATTGCCAGGAGAGAAATCAAAGTCGTGTGCGTTTGGGCTGCTTATGGCATTGAATAGAATACTACCCAATTGATATTGACAGAACATTACCCTTTCTTCAGGAAAGTTGAAATGAGCAGGATAGAGGGATTCTATTTTAATGGTAGAGTTGTTGAAAATCTGTACATATTGATTGACAGCTTCTTGAAGTCTTGGAAATTTATCATTGGCAAAAAGGAGCGTAGGAACGATTTTTTGTGAAGCTTCTATTGCTTGAATATCTAATTGCCAATACACGCCAAACTTATCACAAAGCCATGCGTATTTTTTACTCCAATCATATTCTCCTAGAGGCATTACGGCATTACCACCCTCCAAAAGCGCCGAGTACAATCGCTCTATTTCTTGCTCACTTCCGCAATACACATAATATGACAAAGCAGGGCTGGGCTTATATCGTGGACCGCCATTTAATCCCATAAATTTAGTACCCATAAGCTCAAATGAGCTTACCATCGGGTTCTGTTGTAGTATATGAGAATTGGGAAAAAGATTTGTGTAAAAATCGGCTGCCTCTGTGGCTTGGTGATTGTACCAAATACAAGAATAAATGGGCTTTTGCATGATTGTCTTTGAATTTTTAAGTGCTAGTTCAAGACTTAGTCTAGAATTGGGTATCTGTACAAACTTATTTTACATCAGATTTAAAACTTCCTTATATCTCCCAGATTCTGCAAATTCCTTAATGATACGATTTCTTGCGATAAGTAGTTTTGTCATATAATTTGTCAAGAATAAGCGATTGGCGAATTTCCCAAGAAACCCTAATGGTGATTCAAACTCAAATAAATCTGTCATAAGCACTTTTTCTCCTACATATTCAAACTGATGAATATGGGTCAAGGACTTAAAAGCACCTTTAATCAATTCATCTTTGAAGTAATATGGTCGATCAAAAGCTGTAATTTGTGCCGACAAATGTTGTTTTATGCCAAAATGTGTTGCTTCAAAGGTTACAAATTCGTCTAATCCAATCATGCCAGTGGTTTTTCCTTCAATAGCTTTTTCATGAGTATGTGCTGTTGAAATCGTATGTAAATCGATGCTTCTGGCTAAATCAAAGCATATTTCTATGGTGGAGTATATCTCGGTTTGAAGTTTAATCAGAGGCATTGGGGAATGGTGAATAATCAATTTAGTGAATTGTGAATTAAAAAATCATAAAGGTAGAGACGCAATGCCTTGCGCCTCCAGATAAGAAAATCTACAACTTTATGAGTAGATTTTACCATGAACCATTTTTCTAGCTAACGGCTAACGGCTAACGGCTAACGGCTAACGGCTAACGGCTAACGGCTAACCTAATTATTACCCTTCTGACTGTCTCTTGTATTTTTCTGAACGGCAATGGCACCAAAAAGTGCTAATAGAAAGGCAAAAGCATAGAATCCCTTTTCGCTCGGAAGTAGCGTTGCATTCCATAAGCCCACTGTTAACAGAACAATCGTTAAAATGGTTGAAAACCAGCTTAGACTATAATAAATCGCTGTAACTGGAATATTTTCGAGTTTGTCACGAACGCTTTTTTGTAATGAAATCACAGAGAAAAGACCATACATCAAAACGGTAAAATAATATCCTTTTTCATTGAGTGCCATTTCGGCGTTCCATAAGCCTATGAGATATCCTACGATACCAATACCGAGTGCTACCCAAGAAGCGGCCACAAATGCACTAGAGGGTTGTTGATTCATATTTAAAAGGTTTTGTAATTGAGTTAGAACTTGTTGACAAGATACCAATGACTTGAGTGAAGTATTGTCAACTAACTATTGGACAATAGACATTTTATGACTTATCATTTAACTAAGTAACAGGAAATATGAAATAAATAATATATCTGTTATTGACCTTGATAGAGTAATTCTGATTGTGAGTCCCATCAAATAACGGATACACTGCTAACCAATTTCTAGTTGAGATTTTTTACAAAACATACAATCCTTCCAACTTCTTCGAAACCAACTTTTTGATGGAATATAATACTGCCTGAATTGGCAAGTTCTGAGTCTGAACAAAGTTGCGTGTATCCTTGTGAACGTGCCCATTGTTCTGCTTTATGAATGAGTTGGAGGGCCAAGCCTTTTTTACGAAAAACATTGTCAACGTAAATTCCTTCGACGTAGGCTACAGGCATATCTTCGGCACCTTCTACATAGTCTTGACGAACACTCAACTCAATAAATCCAATAGGTTTTTGATCTTGTAGTAATAGAAAAGCTGTTGGTTGCTCTGCCAATAATACTTCTTCAAAATGCTCTGACATTTCGTCGAAATGAGTATCAGTCCAAAGTTGAGTGGCTAAATGGGCTAGGATGGAGATGTTGTCTCTCGATATTTCTTGGATGCTTGTCATTAGAGGTATGGTTTTTTTACCTAAAAATAAGGATTATTCTTAATTAATAGTCTAGGTTTTGGAAAAATCATAATCGTTGAAAATAAAAAGCTGGTTCAAAGCGATAATAGACTATTATCTGCCTTGAACCAGCTTATGTATAAATTGACTCTGATTACTGGATAAAAGTAAAGTGCTGATAATTAAAAATTACACTCACAATTCACAACTCCAAATTGAGCATTGATACTTAATTGTATCCATTGTTTTGCGTAATCGCTGGATTTTGAGATCTCACGATTTGAGGAATAGGAAGCAATAGTTTATCTGTTGTAATGGCTTTTCCTTTTGGCTGCAAAACCGTAATGGCACGGTTGGTACGTTTCAAGTCAAACCAACGATGGAATTCTATAGCAAGTTCTACTCTTCTTTCGTGTTCAATTGCGGTACTCAACGAGCCTGCAAAAGCAGTTGGGTAGCCTGCGTCGCCAAATTTAGGCAAACCTGCTCTGGTTCTCACTTGATTCAGATAAGTAGCATCGCCCGTAGCCTCTGACAACATTAGTAGGACATCGGCATAGCGCAATACCATAAAGTTGTTATTGGCTAAAGGGTTACCACTTCCGATAGGAGCATTGGTATGAGTCCATTTGATAGGATATTTTTGCGCAATAAAGGTTGTTCCATTATTATATCCTAAAGCAATGGACAAGTCTCTGCGTGGGTCGTTGGCTTCGTATTCGTTGTACAAATCGTCAGTTACTTGGTTCATGCCACTACCATAAAATCCAAGGAAGTTATTGTTTGGATAAAAAGTTTGATAGTAACGACTGTAAGGCGCAGATGCAGAACCTCCCAAAAACTGAATCTCAAAAATAGATTCTTTGGTGTTTTTTACATTCGGTCCCCAAAGACTAGCGTAGGTGCTCAATAAAGCATATTGATTGCTATTGTAAACATCCTTCAACACATTTGCTGCGGAGGTTTTGTCGCCCAAAGTCAAATATACTTTTCCTAACAGTGTTTGAGCAGCACCCTTTGAAGCACGACCGATTTTAGTACTAGGAATGGCAGAAGCCAAAGGCAAATTTTCGATAGCAAAGCCTAAATCCTTCTTAATCAAATCATACACATCGGCTTGTGGTGAGCGAGGTACGGCATAGGCCTCGTCACCCGAAAGAGGCTTTGTTACCAAAGGAATATCGCCCCAAGTTTGAACCATATTAAAGTAAAATAAGGCTCTTAAAAAACGCATTTGAGCACGAACATCGTTTTTATATGTTTCGCTCAAAGATGCCGTTTCAATTTTATCTAAAACAATGTTTGTACTAAAAACGGCACGATAATAATCTTGCCAGAACTGATACACCATGGTATTGGTGGTCATCAAGCTATAATCTTTAAACTGCCATTTGTCTGCCTGAATCCCTGAAATATTGTACATAATGGCATTGTCGCTCATTTGTTCATTACAATACGAAACGGGTCCTTCGGGATGATAAACCGTATATAAAGAAGCGTATGCCGAGTTGATGGCAAGTTCAAAGTCGTCGGTTGATTTGAAATTGTCTGCCGTTGCATTTGAAATCGGCGCAAGTTCTAAAAATGAATCACTACAACTGGTAGTAAGTAAACTTGCGGCAATGAGAAGGTATATTTTTACAATTTTTTTCATGTCTATCCTGTTTTTTGAAGTTTAAAAAACATTGATTAAAAATCTATCTTAGCACCAATTGTAATGACTCTTGGGATGGGATATGAGCCATAATCTACGCCAATGAAAGCACCATTTGGTGCATTTCCTGAAGCGTTCAAACCACTTGAAGAGTTACCATTGGCTTCGCCCGAGAAGTTAGAGGCGTTGTAAGTAGTATTTTCAGGGTCATAGTTGGTGTACTTACTCCACAAATACACGTTTTCGGCATTTACGTACACACGAGCCGTTTTCAAATGTAATTTTTGAGTGATAGATGATGGGATAGTGTACGAAACGCGAATGTTTTTCAATCTCACAAATGAGGCATCCTCTACCCAAAGACTTGTGAATTGGTCTTGTAAACCTGTCAAACCTAATGTAGCTCTGAAGTGTGTGCCATCGCCAGGGTCTGATTCTGAGCGCCAACGATTGGCTACACCTGCGTACATATTACGTCCGTTGTTCCAAAAACCTGAGTAACGGAAGTTTTGGTTGACAATTTCACCTCCAAATGAGCCTTGGAACATAAACGACAGGTCAAAGCCTTTATAAGAGAAGTTGTTGGTAATACCCGCCATGAAATCAGGTTGATAGTTACCCAAGGTAGTGCGGTCGTCAACCGTGATTTTTCCATCTCCATTCACATCTCTGATAATTGGGTCACCAGGTTTTGTGGTCGAATAATGAGGCGTTGCATCTACCTGTGCTTGGTTTTTGAATACTCCATCTACTACGTATCCAAAGAAATTGGAAATTGGCTGTCCCACTTCTGTTTTTACCGTAACCACAAAATCAGTGTAAGTAATAGGCGCATTGTTTTGACCTAATTGCAAGACTTTGTTGCGGTTTGAACTAAAGTTGAAATCAGTTGACCAACTAAATTTAGGTGTTTGGACATTTTGGGTATTCAAGTTTAATTCTACGCCTTTATTTTCCATTTTACCGATATTTGTCAACTGCGTAGAGAAGCCCGTAATATCTGGAACAGGTACGTTCAGCAACATATCGTTGGTCGTTGAATTGTAATATTCAGCAGATAAGCCAATACGGTTGTTCAGCAATTTTAAGTCTAAGCCAAGGTTAAATTGCGTTGTACGTTCCCATTGCAAATTGGTATTGGCAATATTCGAAATCGCTAAACCAGAAGCTAGCGTTGAGCCTGAAACATAGTTAGAAGAACTTAATAAACTAGTTGAGCCATAATTTGGGATTTGATTGTTACCCGACATACCATAACTTACTCTGAATTTTAGGTTATTGATAGCTCTAATATCTTTCATAAAGTTTTCATCCGAAACTACCCAAGCACCTGATACTGAAGGGAAATATCCCCAACGGCTGTTGGCTCCAAATCTTGAACTTCCATCACGACGGATAGCGGCAGTGAAGAAATATCTGTTCAAATAATTGTATTGAGCTCTTGCCAAATACGAAATCATTGCCCATTCTGAAGCATTGGTGAAGCCACCAGAAACTACTCCAGCATTGAGAGTTTCAACTAAATCGTTTGGAAAACTACCAGACGTAATTGACGCGAATTCATTGCGTTGTTTTTGAACAGAATAGCCCAAGAGTAAAGCCAAATTGTGATCGCCGAAGCTTTTATCATAGTTCAAAGTATTTTCGCTCAACCAGTTCAGACTGTATCCGCTTGTTGAATAACCTTCGGCAGGAAGAATACCCGAGTAGCCATAGCCCTGTTTGTTGACACGGTAAGAGTTGTAACGAGTATTATACAAATTGGCGCTAATACTTGTTTTGAATTTTAAATCATCCAAAATTTTGTATTCCAAAAAGCCTGTAGCTAGTGTGTTGAAAGTCTTATTTTGCTTGTGGATATAGCGTGTCAATGAATATGGATGGCATAAGTTAAGGTCATTGTAGGCCACGTATTTGTTCCAAACTGAATTTGGGTCGCGATAGCCAATATTACCATTTTCGTTGTAGACAGGGAAAATAGGGTCACTTTGAAGTCCCAAACTTACCACATCACTTTTTCCTTGCGTACCATCGGTTCTATCAAAAATTCCTGTAACACCAAGGTTTAAGCCAATCGTAAATTTGTTGCTCAATTGATGCTTGATATTCGAACGTAACGAAAGACGTTTGTAATAGTTTTCGTCTAAAACAGCGTCTTGATTTAGGTACGCTGCCGAAAACATAAACTGTGTTTTGTCTGTACCGCCCGAAGCTGAGAATTGTGCATTTTGAGAAGGAGCTACTCTAAACATCACATCTTGCCAATCTGTACCTTTGCCAAACTGTTGAGGATTAGTCAAAAACTCATCAGGAATTTTGTAAACCGAGCCTCTCACGCTGTTAGGGTCAGAAGCTTTGTTTTTAGCTGGATTCAAATCAACCCAAGCATTATTATGAGCATCGATGTAATAATTAATCCACTGCTGGGCGTCCATCATTTTAACACGTCTTTCTACGCTTTGTACACCCGATTCGTAGCCAACGCTGAAGGTGGTTTTACCTGCTTTTCCTAATTTGGTTGTCACCAAAATAACGCCATTGGCTCCTCTAGAACCATAAATTGCTGCTGAAGAAGCATCCTTCAATACCTCTACAGATTCAATATCTTGAGGGTTTACCATATTCAAGTTGAAGTTTTCAAGTGGTACGCCATCCACCACAAAAAGTGGGTTTGTACCTGCCGTTATGGAGCTTACACCACGAATACGAATAATAGGAGATACCCCAGGAGCACCTTGACTTTGGCTGATATTTACCCCAGCAATCTGACCAGAAAGTGCTTGAGTGACATTGCTAAATGAACGGTCTTGGAACTGCTTAAAACCTACTGAAGATACCGCACCCGATACTGCTCTTTTGCTTTGGGTACCATAACCTACCACAACAACTTCATCGAGCGATTGGAGTTCGAGTGCCAAGGAGATATTGAAAACGGTTCGATTACCGACCACTACTTCTTGTTTAACATAGCCTACATAGCTAAACACTAAGGTTGTGTTTTCAGTAGGAACTTCGATTTTGAAGTGACCGCTTGCGTCCGAATTTGTTCCTTTTGTGGTGCCCTTAATCGTAATGTTTACTCCAGGGAGTGCTTTCCCTTTTTCATCGGTAATAGTTCCTGAAACAGTTGGTAAAGCCACCACGTTTTCTCGCTCTGTTTCTGTGGCGTTGGTGGTAGTACTGGGTGTTTCGATTTTACGTAAAACAATTTGATTGTTAAACATTACATAGGTCACCGAAAGGGGCTTGAGTAAACGCTCCAAAACATCGCCTACACGTTCGTTGCTTGCCAAAAGAGTGACTGTTCTGTTGAGAGGCACAACTTGCGAGTTGTAGGAAATTCTTATTTGAGCGGTTTTTTCAATTTTTTGTAAAGCTGATTTTAGGACTATTCCGTCGATAGAGATACTTATCTTTTTGTTGAGTTCTTCTTGCGCAGAGGTTTTTGCCCAAGCAAAACTCGTGAGGAATAGAATCATGAAAAACTGCATTCCAGTAATTCTCATAATAGTAAGCCAAAAAGCCTTTGATTGTCGATTTTTTTTCATAAATTTGAATGGTTTTCTGTTAAATAAAACAAAAACATCCCCTTACCCTTTTTTGAAAGGGTATGTTGAGCAGACAGGAAGGGGAAAAATGCTAGGTGTTTGTTGTGTGCCACCACGACATACACCTTTTTTTATTGCTATGGAGGGAAGGAGTTAAGTAGGTTTTTCATTGCGATTGTTTTATTTATTGGTTACACCCTAGAGATTGGATAATGATTTTTTCGTTGACTACTTCAAATTTGGTATTAGGTCCAATGGCTTCACAAATAATTTGAAGTTTAGTAAATAGTGGCTCTTCGCCTAGCGTTGTCGTGAGTGAGCAGTCTTCTAATAACTTTTGGTCAAAATAGATATGTACGCCATAAAGACTTTCTAGTTTCTTAAAAATCTGAGCTACGGGGCTTTCATTAAATTCTATTGCTGTACTTGTTTTTGAGGTAATTGCGGCAACTTGTTCGGAACTGATAGCGGTGGCTTGCATCAAATTTTGTTCGTCTACAATGACCTGTTGGTTGGGTAATAGCGTCACTCGGTTATTGTCTTCCTCTTCTTTTTCATATACCATTACTTTACCTGTTTTTACTACTACTTTTACTTCTTTTTCTTTGTTAAAAGACTGTACTGTAAAGCTAGTGCCCAATACTTTGACAACAGTAGTTTTGGCATGCACCAAAAAGGGTTGTTGAGGATTTTTGACTACTTCAAAAAAAGCTTGTCCATCCAAATACACTTCGCGATTAGGAGAATTATCAAAACTTGCTGGAAACTGAATCGTACTATTAGGTTCCAATAATAAAGAACTTCCATCGGGTAATTTGATGGGCATTTTCATCCTGCTCAAATTGGTTTTTGTTACTAACTCTTCAATCGCTTTTTGTGATAAGTGTGACAGCTGAGGATTCACACTTTTGTCGGTATACCACCACACGCCTACACTAAATAGAAGGAATATTGTGGCGGCAATAGACCATTTCCAGGTGTTATGATGGTACCAAGCTACATGCTCGTTGATTTCAAATTCCAGCGTTTCTTCTTCTTGTATTCGATTATGTGTATTTGTAATTAGTCTTTCAATTTGTTCTTCTGAAATCGGCTTTTCATGTATGCCTGTAGCCAAAATAAACTCTCGGGCTTGTTTGACCAAGTATTGCTGGCTGGGGTGTTGTTGAGACCATTGTGTCCATGGGTGTGAATGATTTCGATATCCCTCAGATTTCACCCATTCTACGAAGGTTGAATCCAAGAGAAAATCTTCTATCGTGTAATCACTATATTTTTTCATAAAATAGTAATAAGTCGTCTTTTATATACAGTAGAAAACTTTCTGTTTCTTTATACTGCTTTTTTGTAAAAAAAAATTGATTTGAGGAGGGAAGGGGTTAGGGAAGGAGTATTTTTTGTCTAGGCACAGAGAGAGGCACAAAGGCACAAAGGCACAAAGGCACAGAGTGGTAGAGGGGAAAGGAGGTAGACAAAGAGTTTTTTTAAGGAAATACCGAGGTATAAAGGGAAGGAGTATATCTCAATAAACACACTTTGTGCCTCTGTGCCTTATGCCTTTGCCACTTGTTGTAACAAAACACACTTTGTGCCTCTGTGCCTTATGCCTTTGCCACTTGTTGTAACAAAACACACTTTGTGCCTCTGTGCCTCATGCCTTTGCCACTTGTTGTAACAAAATCCACTTTGTGCCTCTGTGCCTTATGCCTTTGCCACTTGTTCACCACTCAAAAAACCAGACTAATAGCCCGAACCATATGGTCTCGTCAGGGAAAAGGGTGCGTAATAACGTGAGTGCTTCATGGACTAAGTTGCTGACAGATTGGTATTTTACTCCCATTGTCTCAGCAATTTCTTGATTGGATAGTTCCTTATAAAATTTGAGGTAGACAACTTCTTTTTGTCTTTTGGGAAGATGATTTAAGCGTTCGTTTATTAGCCTTACACGTTGAAGCTCGGTTTCGTCTTTGACGATTTTTTCTTCTATCGAAAAGTCAATGTCAAAATAGCTTTCAGAACTTGAGTGTTCGTCAAGAGAAATTGTTTCATTTTTTTTGATTTCGGAAATGATTCTTCTTCGTACTGCCGCAAATAAATAGGCTTTTACGGAGCCTACGTCAATTTTTAGATTTTGACGGTACTGCCATAATTGAATAAATACTTCTTGAATGCAATCTTCAATTAATGCGTCGTCATTGACCATTTTGCGGCCATAGCTAATCAAAGATTTGGCATAAATGCGGAGAAGTTTAGCAAGCGCTGCCTCTTCGCCATTGCGCAAATCATTCCATAGCATTAATTCATCATATCGAGGAGATGAATTGGACATAGTCAGGTTTTAGATCAGGTAAATATTATTATTCATAAAGACTGTAACTAAGGTGGTTATACTCAAAAAATAGTTGCTTTGATAGGATGCGTTAATAATAGGATAAGATGCTACTAAAAAATGGATGTGCCCTTTTCATGATAATTTTAGATTGGTATTATTCTTGATAAACAAATACTAACAACTATGAATTGCAAAATTGATTTGTATTGTTTTGGAACAATACATAAATAAATACCTTCATTACTAGTATGAAAAAATTGATTAGGAACCGCCAGCCTGTCAAAGTTTTAGTAATCGAAGAAGATCCGTCTTCGTTAGAAATTATAAAAACATTACTAAATCAAAATGACTTTGAGTTATTGGCTATTGCACCCGCAATAGGCGAGATAGATTTGTTGTTAGAAACCTTCCAGCCTAACATCATTCTTGTTGCATTAGAACTAAATAGTCTAGGTATTTTTGATTTTATAGCAACGCCCCAATACCTCAGCACACCTTTTATTGGTATGTCTCATAGCCTTGATGATGAGATGTTTGATAGGTGTTTAGAACATGGTAAATGCTTGCTTTTAGGAAAACCCATCAATCGATATGCCTTTCTTTCTTCGATAAACCTTTTGTTACGGATTTATCCCCCTGTTCAGCATAAATATGTGGAGGTGATTGACAAAAATCAGCAGGTGTTGAAGATTCATCTGGCTGATATTGTTTATGTAGAAGCCGAAGGGAATTACACCTTTATTCATACGATTCAAAATAAAGTTTATGCCAGAAAAAAGCCTCTTAAAAACCTTAAAGAAGAATTAGATGAAAAGTTTATTCAGATAAATAAATCTCATTTAATTAATATAGATTTCATTCAAAGATTAGAGTTAGGAAAGCGTTTATTGGTGTTAAACAACAAAGAAATAAAGATAGGAAGGTCTTTTCGTTCTGATTTGGATGCTTTTATCTGCCCATTATCTTGACTTTTGTTAATTTTTGCTCATATTTTTAAAGCCTCCTAAATCTACTTCCACAAGAGAATCTTTTTGACCCTTTCAGTTAAAAATTGTCAGACCATATTTTATTGAACATATAAAAGAATATATTTTACAATTCTAATAAGTGTTATTGGTTCTAGTGGAAAAATCTTCTTGATTCTACTAGTAATTGGCATCTTGTCACCTTTTATGGTGTTTTATCACCCTGAGGTGCCTTCTATGGAGGCTTTGGTTTCAAAATTGTACTTTCAGTTTACATGTGTGATTATTTTTCCAAACAAGTGCATATTTTTTTGTGTGTAAATTATAGGTTCGCCCTGTTGTAAAGTTATTGTTATTTAAAAAATCATTCGTACGCATATTTTTCATTTTCAATAACTAAAATTAATAGTTCTAATTATATGGAGTAAAACTCTGATTTGTGTTGTAGTTCATAGCTTTTTAATAAAAAATATTTAAAAAGATTCGCCCTAATGCTGCAATGAAGTGAGTTTTACCCTGAAGGTTTAAAAGAGTTTAGTATCGTACAAATTTTCCTTTTGATATCCGCTATGATCAAAAAATTACTAATTCTTCGCCCTTATAAGCCGAAGTTCGCCTTTGTTAGTCTTAAGGTTTATGCTCTCTTCAAATCAAATTTGAGGATACGGCTATCGTCCGCTTTTCATATCGCTTCTTCACAGCCCACCTCACAAGCTTATTTTGCTTTCGAATAATTCATAGGAATTAGTCTGCTCAATATCTAATGAGTTTGAGGTAGGAAAGATGTATCGTATTTTTCATGGTGCTTAAGCTAATTTACTGATAGACAGTAGATGTAGCGATGCTAAAATTACAGATAGTAGTTTTAGGATTGATGATATGCAAGTGTTATTCGTTTGTAGAACGTGCTGCAATGCGACTACGAATGATTTGATTTTAGATAGTGTCCTTCTCCAAAAGCCTTAATAATTTTAATTCTATCAAATTGCTCAAACTACCTTTCGCCAAAGTTGTTTAAGATAAATTTTGAAAGTGGTGCCTAAGTAATATGGTTTGGAATTGTTGGGCTACATACAACCTATAAAACAATTTTCATCATGATAAAGAATTTTGTCAGATGTCTAGTCCTTTTCCTGTGTCTTTTTCTTCTTTGGGGTAGCCCTTCTATTGCGATAGGGTCTGATAAACCCTCAAAAGCCAATCTTATTCCCGTTGACCCAGGCAATACAAGTTGTAATACAAAAACACCTTGGACGAATGCTTCGTATACAAATTTATCTGCCAGTAAGTCTAATGGTTTATGTATAGTTACAAACTCTGGTAGTCCTGCTAACCTAGTAGATGCAGATTTGACCAATACCGTGGGCTTCACCCTCACAGGTTTAGGGTGTTTTATGGAATATAGTGTTGTTGATGGTGATGCGGCAGATACTTATCCAGCAGGCTATTATGCAGGTTTTAAAATATCATCCTCTAGCTTATTGAGTGGAAGCGTTGGTGCTAAAGTAACCATCACAACCTACAATAATGGATCTCAAGCTGAGACGAAAGATGTTGTATCCAGCTTACTTGGAATCGAATCAAGTTTGGTAGATGCAAGTGGAAATACAACAGTCGGTTTTATCACAACCCAACCTTTTGATGAAGTAACCATTACATATACAACCTTAGCGGGCGTTCTTTTTGCTGGACAAGTATATTATCCAGTAATCGAGAAATTCTGTGCTGGTTCAGCGTTGGTATGTAATACCCAGACAAATATTTCTAATCCTTCTTATCCTGTCACTATTGATGCTACTCAAACAGGCATCACAGGAGTTGCATGTTTGGGATGTTCAGTCTCTAATCCTGACAATGTCATTAGCTCAAGTACTAGTGATTATGCCACTATTACCATGGCTGTTTCGGCTGGAAGTGTAGGGTCATTAGCTGTAAAAGATGTTTTGACGACTTATCCCATCGGAACTTTTGCAGGGTTTAATATTTCGAATCCAAATTTGATTAATGCGAATTTACTGTCGGGTATTACCTTAAAAACGTATAAAGCTGGGGTATTACAAGAAACCTCTTCTGCAAGTAGTTTGCTTTCGGTGAATTCCTCTTTGTTAACAGGAACTGGTGAACAATTAGTTGGCTTTATTACGACAAAAAGTTTTGATGAAGTAAAGATTGAAGTAGCGAACTTATTAGGGATTCTAAGTACGACGAGAGTTTACAACGTAGTACTAGAAAGTTTCTGTGCAGGCCCAGCGTTGAGTTGTACAGATACGTATTTGGTATCGCCAAGTTTTCCAGCGGTATTGAATGGTAGTTTGACCGGTATTGGGGGAGTAGCTTGTGTAGGCTGTTCTATTAATAATAGTCAAAATGTGGTAGATGCGAGTACTTCAAATTATGCAGACATAGTTTTGACAGCAGGCTTATTGAGTAGTGGTTCGATATCGGTAAAAGACGCTGTGACGACGTATCCAATCGGAACCTTTGCAGGTTTTGACATAGAAAATACGACCATATTAGGAGCGAGTCTTCTGAGTAATGCGACGGTAAGTACTTATTTGAATGGAGTGTTACAAGAAAGTAATGCAGGCGGATTGATATCATTATCGATTTTGAGCTCAACCCGTCAGGTAGTTGGTTTTAAAACCACTAAAACATTCAACGAAGTTCGCTTTACGATTGCGAATTTGGTAGGAGTAGATGTTGGTACGACAAGGGTGTATGGTGCCGTATTACGTTTGGCAAATGCTGCGGGTTTTGTAGCTCCAAGTTTATTGAGTAGTAGTGTGAGTAACGTATGTCCTGCCACAACAGGAAACTTATCAAGTGCCATCGGTAGCGCACCATCTGGTGCAGTGATACAGTGGTTTACAAACAATGCACATACAGGAACAGCCTACAGCACACCGAGTACTGCCGCTGCGGGTACGTATTATGCTTTTTATTATGATTCAGTATTGGGCTGTTATAGTCCAGCCTCGACAGGAGTGGTTGTTACGGTAAATGCCTGTGATACAGACGGTGATGGTGATTTGGATACAACCGACCCAGCACCAAACAATCCATGTGTATGGAGTAATAATCAAGTTTTGGCAAATACTACAACTACTTGGCGCACTGCAGATTGTGATGGCGATGGTATTAGTAATTATGCAGAAAAATTGGCAGGTACAGATCCATTAAATGCTTGTGACCCAGCCTTGGTTGTTCCAACGGTTAGTGCAAGTAGTATCAATAACATTTGTCCTGCTACGACAGCTAATTTATCTACTGCGATAAGTGGAACAGCGCCATCGGGAAGTAGTTTGGTTTGGTTTACGAATAATGCTCATACAGGCACTGCTTATTCCACGCCAACAGCAGCGACAAATGGTACCTATTATGCATTCTATTACAATGCAACGACAGGTTGTTATAGTGCTGCAAGTGCAGAGGTAGATGTATTTATCACTTCTTGTACAGGCTTAGATCCAAGTGGCGTGAGTTGCAATACGAAAGTACCTTTGACGAATGGTTTGTTTACGAACCTAGCGGCAACAAAGACGAATAGTTTGTTGGGTTGTGTGAATCTGACGACTGCCTCGACGAATAATTTGGTTGATTCAGACTTAAATAATTATGCGGGCTTTAATGTGACAGGTTTAGGTTGTAATGTGACCTACAGTGTCAAAGACAATGATGCTACAGATACGTATCCTGCGGGATATTATGCAGGTTTTAAGATAGCCTCAACAAGCCTATTGAGCGGAAGCATTGGTTCTACGGTACGTATCGAAACATATAACAATGGAGTATTTGTAGAAGGAAAAGATGTAGTGACGAGTTTGCTAGGAATAGAATCAAGTTTGTTAGATGGCAGTGGATTGGCGACGGTAGGTTTTATCACGACCCAAGGCTTTGACGAAGTACGTATTATTTACACGACTTTGGTTGGTGTAGGTTTTACAGGCCAGGTGTATTATCCCGTAATCGAGAAATTCTGTGCGGGCTCAGCGTTGGTATGTAACACACAGACGAGTGTATCGAACCCTTCTTATCCCGTAGTAATAGATGATAGTCAGACAGGTATCACTGGTGTCGCATGTGTAGGTTGTTCGATTAGCAATACAGAAAATGTAATCAGCTCAAGCACGAGTGATTATGCGACTATTACGATGTCGGCTTCTTTGGGTAGCAATGCCTCTATTTCCGTAAAAGATGTTTTGACGACTTATCCAATTGGCACCTTTGCAGGGTTTAATATTTCGAATCCGAGTTTGGTTAATGCGAATCTTTTATCAGGTATTACCATTCGCACTTACAAAGCAGGTGTATTGCAGGAGAGTTCAGGAGTAGGGACGTTATTGTCTGTTAATTCTTCACTTTTGACAGGTGCAGGCGAGCAGTTAGTGGGCTTTATTAGTACGAAAGAATTTGATGAGGTAAAACTAGAAATAACGAATGTATTAGGGATTCTGAGTACGACAAGAGTTTACAACGTAGTACTAGAAAGTTTCTGTGCAGGCCCAGCGTTGAGTTGTACGGATACGTATTTGGTATCACCAAGTTTTCCAGCAGTATTGAATGGTAGTTTGACAGGTATTGGAGGAGTAGCTTGCGTGGGCTGTTCTATTAATAATAGTCAAAATGTGATAGATGCGAGTACTTCAAATTATGCAGATATTGTATTAACCGCAGGATTATTGAGTAGTGGTTCGATATCGGTAAAAGACGCTGTGACGACGTATCCTATCGGAACGTTTGCAGGATTTGATATAGAAAATACGACCATATTAGGAGCGAGTCTTCTGAGTAATGCGACGGTAAGTACTTATTTGAATGGGGTTTTACAAGAAAGTAATGCAGGCGGATTAATCAGCTTGTCTATTCTAAGTTCAACTCGACAGGTAGTAGGTTTTAAAACCACTAAAACATTCAACGAAGTACGTTTTACGATTGCGAATTTGGTAGGAGTAGATGTTGGTACGACGAGGGTGTACGGCGCCGTATTACGTTTGGCAAATGCTGCGGGTTTTGTAGCACCGAGTTTATTGAGTAGTAGTGTAAGTAATGTATGTCCCGCTACGACAGGTAATTTATCAAGTGCGATAGGTAGCGCACCATCAGGGGCAGTGATACAGTGGTTTACCAATAATGCACATACAGGTACTGCCTACAGCACACCGAGTACCGCTGCTGCAGGAACATATTATGCTTTTTATTATGATTCAGTATTGGGTTGTTATAGTCCAGCCTCGACAGGAGTAGTTGTTACGGTAAATGCCTGTGATACAGATGGTGATGGTGATTTCGATACGACCGACCCAGCACCAAACAATCCATGTGTGTGGAGTAATAATCAAGTTTTGGCAAATACTACAACTACTTGGCGCACTGCAGATTGTGATGGCGATGGTATTAGTAATTATGCAGAGAAGTTGTCAGGCACAGATCCATTAAATGCTTGTGATCCGGCCTTGGTTGTTCCAACAGTTAGTGCAAGTAGTATCAATAACATTTGTCCTGCTACGACAGCTAATTTATCTACTGCGATAAGTGGAACAGCGCCATCGGGAAGTAGTTTGGTTTGGTTTACGAATAATACTCATACAGGCACTGCATATTCTACACCAACGGCAGCAACGGACGGGACTTATTACGCCTTTTACTATAATGCTAGCACAGGTTGTTATAGTGCTGCAAGTGCAGAGGTAGATGTATTTATCACTTCTTGTACAGGCTTAGATCCAAGTGGCGTGAGTTGCAATACAAAAGTACCTTTGACGAATGGTTTGTTTACGAACCTTTCAGCCACGAAGACCAATAGTTCATTAGGCTGTGTAAATTTGACAACCGCCTCGACGAATAATTTGGTTGATTCAGACTTAAATAATTATGCGGGCTTTAATGTGACAGGTTTAGGTTGTAATGTGACCTATAGTGTCAAAGACAATGATGCTACAGATACGTATCCTGCGGGATATTATGCAGGTTTTAAGATAGCCTCAACAAGCCTATTGAGCGGAAGCATAGGTTCAACGGTACGCATCGAAACTTATAACAATGGAGTATTGGTAGAAGGAAAAGATGTAGTGACGAGTTTGCTAGGAATAGAATCAAGTTTGTTAGATGGCAGTGGATTGGCGACAGTAGGTTTTATCACGACCCAAGGCTTTGACGAGGTACGTATTATTTACACGACTTTGGTGGGTGTAGGCTTTACAGGTCAGGTGTATTATCCCGTAATCGAGAAATTCTGTGCTGGTTCGGCGTTGGTATGTAATACACAGACGAATGTATCGAACCCTTCTTATCCAGTTATTGTAGATGATAGTCAGACGGGTATTACTGGTGTAGCCTGTGTTGGATGTTCGATAAACAATGCTGAAAATGTAATCAGCTCAAGCACGAGTGATTATGCCACCATCACGATGACAGCCTCGGTAGGTAGTATTGCTTCATTAGCCGTAAAAGATGTCCTGACAACTTATCCTATCGGAACTTTTGCAGGATTTAATATCTCGAATCCTAGTTTAATAGATGCGAATTTATTGTCAGGCATCACGATACGCACTTACAAAGCAGGGGTTTTGCAAGAGAGTTCAGGAGTAGGGACATTATTGTCTGTTAATTCTTCACTTTTGACTGGCACAGGAGAACAATTGGTAGGCTTTATCAGTACGAAGGAGTTTGATGAAGTAAAACTAGAAATAACGAATGTATTAGGGATTTTGAGTACGACGAGAGTTTACAACGTAGTACTAGAAAGTTTCTGCGCAGGCCCAGCGTTGAGTTGTACGGATACATATTTGGTATCGCCAAGTTTTCCAGCGGTCTTGAATGGTAGTTTGACAGGTATTGGAGGAGTTGCTTGCGTGGGCTGTTCTATTAACAATAGTCAAAATGTGGTAGATGCGAGTACTTCAAATTATGCAGATATTGTATTAACCGCAGGTTTATTGAGTAGTGGATCAATATCGGTAAAAGATGCTGTGACTACTTATCCAATCGGTACTTTTGCAGGTTTTGACATAGAAAATACAAGTATTCTTGGAGCGAGTCTTTTGAGTAATGCTACCGTCAGTACTTATCTGAATGGGGTTTTACAAGAAAGTAATGCAGGCGGATTAATCAGCTTGTCTATTCTAAGTTCTACTCGACAGGTAGTAGGTTTTGCTGCAACGAAGCCATTCAACGAAGTTCGCTTTACGATTGCGAATTTGGTAGGAGTAGATGTTGGTACGACGAGGGTATATGGTGCCGTATTACGTTTGGCAAATGCTGCGGGTTTTGTAGCACCGAGTTTGTTGAGTAGCAGTGTAAGCAATGTATGTCCAGCGACGACAGGTAATTTATCAAGTGCGATAGGTAGCGCACCATCTGGTGCAGTGATACAGTGGTTTACGAATAATGCACATACAGGCACTGCCTACAGCACACCGAGTACCGCTGCTGCGGGTACGTATTATGCTTTTTATTATGATTCAGTATTGGGTTGTTATAGTCCAGCCTCGACAGGAGTAGTTGTTACGGTAAATGCCTGTGATACAGACGGTGATGGTGATTTGGATTTAACCGACCCAGCACCAAACAATCCATGTGTGTGGAGCAATAATCAAGTTTTGGTAAATACTACAACTACTTGGCGCACTGCAGATTGTGATGGCGATGGTGTTTCGAATTATAAAGAAGCTACTGGAACAGACAACGATCCACTTACTATTGCTGATAATACGGACCCACTGGATGGTTGTAGTTACAATGATGTAGACCAAGTGCTTGCAAATACCTCAATAGGTTGGAAGGCACTTGATTGTGATAAGGATGGAAATCTCAATGGAACAGATAATCACCCTAAAGTGCCATTTGTGGCCGACGATGTGTTAAATGTTAGTTTTGGCATAACTGGAACAGTCAATGTCTTAGCAAATGATGATTTCATTGGAGGGCTTACTACAAGCTTGAGCCGTAATGGTGGTACAGCCACAGGTACTGTCATATTTAATGCTTTGACGGGGATCATGAGTTACACGCCAAATGCCTCTGAGCCAGGAACGAATGTTACAGTAGTTTATCAGGTGTGTAATACTGCAACGATTCCTAATGTGTGTGCAACGGCAACAGTGAATATCAGTGTACCTGCGGCAGGTGATACCGATGGAGATGGTGACCCTAACAACACAGACCCAGAACCTTTGAATGGTTGCGTATGGAGCAACAATCAAGTTTTGGCTAATACCACCACGGCTTGGAAAAATAGTGACTGTGATGGTGATGGGGTGACTAACTACAAAGAACTTACAGGAACGGATGATAATCTAGCTACTACCGCCGATAATACAGACCCGTTGGATGGTTGTAGTTACAATACAGTTGACCAAGTTTTACTTGCGACTAGTCCACTATGGAAATTGGCAGATTGTGACAAAGATGGTAATCTGAATGGCACAGACCCTAATCCGAAATTGGCAGTAGCTAACGACGATAATTTCTCGGCAAACTTTGGAAGTTCAACAATATTTAACGTCTTGACAAATGATGATTTTCTCCCTAGTCTAGCTACAACTATTACTCAAACAGGAGGAAATGCTGGAGGAACCATCGCTATTGTCGGTTCAACAGGGGTATTGACTTATACACCGCTACTTTCAGAACGTGGAACTTCAGTAACAATCATTTATCAAGTTTGTAATACAGCCATAATACCAAACGTGTGTGCGTCTGCTACCGTAACGATCGCTGTGCCTGCTGATACAGACTTGGATGGTATCCCTGATAGCCTAGATTTGGATGATGATAATGATGGTATTCTCGACACCGTAGAGGATGCCCAAATGAACGCTGATATTGATGGAGATGGAATTCCTAACCGTTTAGACTTGGATAGCGACAACGATGGTGTAAATGACGTGGACGAAGCATTGGGTATCGACCTCAATCGCGACGGTATGGCCGATGGCATCGTTTCTGTGGGTGGTATTCCTGCTACTGCTGTTGCAGGTTTGGTATTGAGTGCTCTAGATATTGATTTAGACTTGTTGCCGAATCCGTACGATTTAGATAGCAACAATGACGGAATGTTTGATTTGGCAGAAAACGGCTTTAATCCGAATTTGGATTTAGACAATAATGGGGTCGTAGACTGCTCAAGCAATTGTGACCCTGACGGTGATGGTATTTTGACCCCTGTCGATGGTTTGCCAAATACTTGGAAAGATGCAGGCTTCCCTGATTTGACCCCAACTACAGAAATTGATAATCTGGAATTTACCAACATATCCAACAGTCGAGACTTTGTTGTAAATGTTTTTGAAATAAATAACATTCTTAATATGCCTGGTAGAACAATCAGTTTCCGAGTAGCTAAAATTTCGGGCTTTGATATTACTTATTCTACAAATTCAGGTTTGTCTAATGTATTGGGTGGTACGGCGAATAGTAATAGTGATTGGGATTTTGTGGAAAATGATAACTCAATTATCGTCACAGCCAAAGCAGGAAGTGTTACTCTACAAAATACTAAAAAGGTAGTAGGCTTTACTATTACTCGAAAAGCTACTACCCCAAGTTTGACTAGTCAAAATATCACAGTTACTATCATCTATGGTTCGGCAGGAGAAGAGCGTGTAAACAATAATATTGTTGAAACGAAAGTAACAGCCAACTAATAAAACCAAGCAAGCCTTATGAATATTTTAAAGAAAATTCGCATTCTATTAGCCTGCTTGACACTCTTTAGTGTAAAAATAAAGGCACAAGATGTTAGCATAAATATTATTAATCAACCCGCTACGCTGACTCAAGGCTCTGCCTTGGGTCGGGTAATGGTCGATATTTGTAATAACGATGGGGGAAGCCGTAATGCCTCAGTTGGTAAACTTCGTCCTCTGATTAGTTTTCCAAGTAGTTTGGTCGGAAACACCGTAGTGCCAATTACTTTCGTTGGGTGGACTGTTTTATCAAATGATGGTCAATCAATTAGGCTTGAAAATACAGTCGCTATTGCGCCAGGTGAGTGTTCGCATATTGTGTTGGGATATACTGGGGTAAACATCGGTGGACCTCTGACTGTTACAGGTACCATGGGTTTTAACGGACCACAAACGGTAGGCAATTTAACAGGCAATGACAATAGTACCACCTCTATTACAATTGCTGCGGGCGGTACTGATAGTGATGGTGATGGCGATCCTGATGTTTCTGACCCAGCAGCCAATGACCCGTGTAGCTGGGGCGTAGGACAAGTAATTGCTAATACTACGCTTGTTTGGCGAAATGCAGATTGTGATGGCGATGGCGTAACTAACTACGCTGAAGCAACAGGTTTGGATGGTAACCCTGCGACTACAGCCGATAATACAGATCCTAAAAGTGCTTGTAGTTTGAACATTACTCAAGTAACATTGATGGCCACAAGTTCAGGCGATTGTGATGGTGACGGAGTAACAAATAAAGATGAAATTAATGGTTTAGACAGAAATCCGCTCACTACCGCTGACAATACAAATCCACTTGATTTGTGTAGTTATAATGCTGTAGATCAAGTAATAGCTAACACAAGCCAAACTTGGCGAACGAGCGACTGTGATAAAGATGGGAATACAAACTTTACCGATCCAAATCCTAAAAGTCCAACAGCTAATAATGATGTTTTAACCACAAGTTTTGGGTCAACTGGATCCGTTAATGTATTATTGAATGACGATTTTTTACCTAATATAACTTTAAGTATTACTCGCTCTGGAGGTACTGCACAAGGGACAGTTACTTTTTCACCGACTACTGGATTTATGACGTATTCGCCACTAGCCTCTGAGCAAGGCTCAACTGTTTCGGTGAATTATCAAGTTTGTAATACGGCGGTAAGTCCTAGTGTTTGTGCCAATGCTGTTGTAAATATCACGGTTACAGGTTCATCACCACGTTTGAGTATTACAAAAGCTGTTTCCTCTGGGTTGTATTCTCTTTTCGATAATTTTACCTATACCCTTACCGTAAATAATACAGGATCGGTACCAACCTCAGGTATGATTATTATCAAAGATACGCTTCAAATGGGTTTGGCTTTGGTTTCAGCAACGGTTAATACTGGCTGGGGTTGTAGTGCTTCGGGGCAATTGGTTACTTGTACTCGCACCAATAGTATTCCTGCTGGTGGCAGTAGTTCTGTGACTATCACTGTAGCTGCCTTGCAGGCAGGAACTTTTTACAACAAAGCAGGTGTGTACGGGGGAGGAGATCCTGTAGCTATCAATGGAATTACGGCGGCTCAATCAAATGTTACGACGACTTTTGTGGCACAATTTTCGGTAAGAGTAACTTTAAAAGTTTTCCTCAAAGGAGCTTATAATCCTACCGATGGACTAATGCTGGACAATTTGCGTTCACAAGGGCTAATACCTCTGGTACAACCTTATGGGAAAGGAGCTTACGCCGATATTCCGCACATAGGTCCAGACGAAATTACGACGTCGGATGTTCTGGCTGTAACAGGAAACAACGCTATTGTGGATTGGGTTTCTGTAGAGTTACGAGATAAAAATAATCCCGCAATTATATTGTCGAGTCGCTCGGGACTCATACAGCGAGATGGAGATATTGTCGATGTAGATGGGGTAAGTTGTTTGAGGCTCATGAATATAAGTAATAACAGTTATTATATCGCCATTCGTCACCGTAATCATTTGGCTGTGATGAGCGCTTTGAGTTATCCACTGTCCGATGCTTGTTTCAATTTGATTGATTTTACTAGCCCAAGTGTAAGCATATATACAAAACCAAATACAGATCCAGAATTTAGTGCTTATCCGATGATGGATGTTGGAGGTATTCGTGCACTGTGGGGAGGTAATGCCAGTCCTGATAGATTTGTCATTTACCAAGGCCCTAACAATGATAGAACCTTTGTAGGAAGTGTAATTTTGACAGATCCAAACAATACCGAAAGCCTCAATAATTATATGGTAAATGGGTACTTGCGAGCAGACTTAAATCTGGATGGAAATACCATTTTACAAGGACCAAACAATGATATAAATTTATTATTCAACGAAATATTTACACACCCTGAAAACGCTGAAAAGCTAAATAATTTTATTATTTTTCAGCAATTACCTTAAATATCTATCTTAAAAAAGCTGAGCCGTTTAGCTTTTTTCTAAAAACCACACAGTCTTTACGCTGTCTGTTTAAGTACGTTAATCTTTAAAAATTAACAACATTATATAAAATCGCTAAATAAAAAAATTGGTTAGGGTATTAGCTTCTTTTTTTAAAGGGCTGGTACCCAAAAACCTATTAAAATGTATTCGGCATGTTTTGTGTAGTTCAAAAAACATCAAATTGATAAAATCTTATGAAAACGTTTCTACATTATTTATTCCTTCTAATAGGACTTACACTAAGCTACAAAACTACTTTTGCTCAAAAATTAGTGAATCCTCATATTAGTTTTAAAATAGAGTTACGCCCAGATGGCTACTATTATGGAACCATGAAGTCGGATACTACGCTGAGTTCTGTAAGTCCCAGTAACAACATTTCTACCATACAATTTACGGTAGTTGCCCCCATAGGAACGTTCTCTCCAATTTCTTATTCAGGCTCAACGGTACTTAACCTCCTAGGAAGTATTGAAGATTTAGTACCTTCAGACAATCTTGGTTCATATTTGTGGACTATTCAGAGATCTACCTACGATGCTAATACAGAGTATGCTTTTATAGGAATGACTGGTTCACCACGACTTACAAATACGATCACAAAAGACGTTGAAATTCCCTTGTTTCGTTTTAGACTACAAAATTGTTTAGGAAATATTCGCATGTATCAAAATGGCATAGATTTGCCAAGCCGTTCGGGAACAGCCTTGTTAAATACTGATTGCTCTATCTACCTATCAAGGATTAAAGAAAGTCTTGCCGATGCCTACAAAGATAATTATGGCGGACCCGCTGCCTGTCTTACAGCTCTCATACCCGACTTAATGACGTCATTGACTGCACCATCTTCTGGTGCTCCCAATACAGCTTACAGTTATACCGTCAGTGTCATGAATGTAGGCTCAGGCCTTAGTTCAGGAATTGTGTCAGAAAGTTTTAGTTTGCCCGCAGGTTTGACATTCAATAGTGGAGGAGGCAATGGCTGGACATGCGCCGTTGCAGGTACATCCTCTGGTACAACAACAGTCATCTGTACCAATCCCGCACCGAATGTGCCAGCAAGTGGAAGTATTAATTTCCCATTGACGGTAAAACCAACAACTTTGGGTGCTTTTACCATCACAGCACAAGTATCGGGTGGAGGAGAAAGCAACACCAATAACAACAATGCCACAAGTAATACCACCAGTATTGGTTGTGGTGTGAGCGCAGGAGGAATCAACAGACTTTAATCACTTCTTGGTTAAAGAAAAGAAATATAAGCCTAAGGAGGACAGCAATAACAGCACTGCAAAGCGCTTTTATTGGCAGAAATTCAATAAGATAAGGAGTAACTATTTTTTCGTTGCGAGCGAAAATCAATACTTCAGCAGTACTAGAGGTTGGGATAATCTGCCAACCTCTTTTTTTGTGGAAAGGTCGAGTTATTGGCGATAAAAGGATAGTTTTATGGTGGTAGTTATAGTTACGCTTGTTCACAATCATTTAATAAAGAATGGATTCATACGAAATACTTAAAAGTACGCATAAAGTTGGACAACGCATTTCTGGCGTAGTTATAGGATTTGAACGATTTGAATATCAGGATTTTGTAACATATCAAGTAGAGGTTGAAACAAACTCTAAATACAAATCAATACTGGTATATGATAGTACACAATATGATTTGAATCTAACAAATGAAATTGTACCTCAAAAAGGAACATATATTGAAATGGTTGTGAAAAACTTTGCTGATCAAACCTTATATCTAAGTGCCCATCCAAATGATTTAGACGAAACCGAGATAAAATTATATAAAGACTTTTATGATTTAATTTCAACTATTAAAGAAGGTACTAAACTAAAGGGTAAGATACTTAAAGTTAATCCTTTCGGAATTTTTGTTGATTTAAACTTCCCATTTATTGGGCTTATAGATATTGGACACTCTAATTTTAATGAAGGAGAGAAACTACCTAGCGACTTTTATACTTGGGCAAAAGAAGGTGATAGTATAGATTGTATTGTCTCTTATTATCGGTTTTATAACAGACAAATAGGATTAGGTTGGTCACCTGATGAAACAAAATAAATAGAAAACATTAGCGCTGGATTCCTATCCAGTATTTCATATTATGATATTCTTTGATATGCTCTTATGTGAAATCAACCAGATAGTTATTTAGACAGTCTCATAATTGAATATGATAGAAGACTTAATTTATAAAGACCAAGATGATGTAGTTTGTATATTTCATCGACAATTATATTATGATTTCCTGTATAAATATGTTACGGAGGTATTGAAAGAAAAAATAGATGAAGAATCGAATAAACATTTCTTAAAGGTTTTATCAGACATGACTACGTTTGAAGATGTAGCCCTAATAACTATGGAATTTAGTTCATTTTGGATGTATATGATTATGGGTAAATTAAAAGATGGCTATGCCGAATACAACAAAGTAGATTCTTCTAAAAATAAAGAGATATTTGATTATGAAGATATATTTTTGGCTGAAAATAACATAGAAGGATTTATAGAAGAAGTGCTTCCTGATGGTTGTTTTAAGGGATCATGTTGGTTATAGAATACTTACAACTAACTACCTTGCAGTCGCTCAGCTCTAGCCGAGTGAGGCTTATCAGTGAGCTCTCTGGGTGTTGTTGGCATAGGAAATGAATTAAGATTAAAGTAAAAATATGTAAATTAATTCGTCAACTCATAGCATGGCTTATCATATTGAAGAGATTAATATAGTATCCTTAGGTCTAAATAGGAATGTGATAGACACTACGCTTGCAGACCCAACCAGAAAATGTACCTGGCTTGTCATGGAAAGATAATGGGCTAAAGTCTTGAAAGCTAAATAAAAGGTGGGTGAAAAAATTGAAGTAAAGTATGGAGCTGATATAAGATCAACAAGGTTTGTTGTAAGAGTATGGTTAAAAATTTTACTTGGCACGTATTTGTAAAACAAAATTTCTCTTCGCCACACCTTACTTTTCTTCACTGGACCTGCCTCACTCAGGCGTACTCGTCTAACGCAAAAAAAGTAACCGCGCGGCAGCCGCAAAAGAAAGTCAAGAAATCTTAATTGATGACTTATAGAGTTTAAGTATACTCCAAACTATACAATTGATGGTATGAAAGCTTCTCCTAAATTTTTCAAATTAATTTATTATCATATGGAAAGTACAGAGCTTAAAACATTAATAGGCTTTATCAAAGAAAATACAGTTTTTAATGAAATAATATCAAAAACAATCATTGTAGAATATTATACTATTGAGAAAGGAGGAAGCCTAGATTCGATACTTCATTTGAAGAATGGAGACATTATAACATTCAGAGATTTTGATACCAGCTTTATTTGGAGTATATGGTCATTAATTAATTTATATTTTAATGCAACCTCTTATAGTACAAATCGATGGAACAAGGCTGAATTTACTGTATATAAAGATGGACGATATGATGTAAAAACATGGTGGGATAGCGAATTTCAGATTTCTTTATATGGCGAAGACAACTAAATAATACACTAGCTACTGTTGGATTCCTATCCATCACTCCCTATCCATCACTCCTTTTTCTCAAGATTCTATTCCTTGCAGGAGGCTATCCTTTTTGGACAGACTCCTGCAAGAGCCAATGTTATCGCAAGCTATAGTTCACTTAGTTTAGCAAAGTCCAATTTGGAGGATATGAAGAGTTTATCATTTCCGGTAGTCTAATGGAGGCTTTCTATCGCCTGCCAAGGATTTATATTCAAATATTTTTGCTCCTCGTCTTTGGTACAATTCTTCTTTGGCTTGTTCAATCAAATTGGGTGATTTAAACAAGTTTTGAGCCGTAAGGGCAATCGTTTGGGCGGCGTTCATCATGCCTTTATGCCCAATACTCATACCATTGCAGGCAACAGCTTGCCAGCTGTGGGCGGGCACACCTGGCACCCATGTAGCTGTAGAAAGTCCAGTCGTAGGTGTAACCCAACTCACATCGCCCACATCTGTAGAAGCAGGAAACGCCAAGCCTGTGGTATAAGGACGTACCGTTTGGGCGGAACTGATAGGGGCAAGTGTTTGGGCATTTACCGTCTGGCGAATTTTTTCGGCAAAAGCTATTTCTTCAGGTGTGTAAGGTACGCCTCCGACTTTTTCAAGGCTTTTTTGCATTTCTTTTGCCAAAACATCATTGGGGAGTAAATTGTATAATCCTGCCAAAATTTCGTAGCTCATTTTCGTTTCTGTACCATGGGCTGCCGCTTCTGCGGTTTTGAGGAGGCGTTGCCAAATTTCTTCTAAACCCTGTGCTGTAGGGTTACGAATTGTATATTCGACCATTGCATAATCAGGTACGATGTTGGAGGTAAGTCCGCCGTTTTTAATCACATAATGAATACGTGTTTCGGGAGAAATATGTTCTCGCATCAAGTTTACCATGTAGTTCATGGCTTCAACGGCATCTAAAGCCGAGCGACCTTTTTCGGGACTAGCCGAAGCATGAGCTGCCAAGCCCGTAAAACTAAAATTGGCTACTCGATACGCCAGAGACGAGTTCGGACTAGCGTTGTTGTTATCGCCCGGGTGCCAATGCAAAACGGCATCAATATCTTTGAAAACACCCTCTTTCACCAAATAGGTTTTGCCACCGCCAGCACCTTCTTCGGCTGGTGTGCCAATCAGGCGGATTGTTCCTTTGATACGAGCTTTTGCCATCCAATTTTTGGTGGCAATGGCTGCCGCAACCGAGCCCACACCAAACAAGTTGTGCCCGCAAGCATGGCCATAGGCATTCACAAATTTAGCTTTTCTGAAAGGCAATGCTTCTTGTGATAAACCGGGCAAGGCATCCATTTCTGCCAAAATACCAATCACAGGAGAGCCAGTGCCATAGGTAGCCACAAAGGCCGTTTGCATAGCTCCAACACCTTTTTGTATTTGAAAACCAGCAGCTTGCAATTCTTCTATTAGGGCGTTGGAGGTTTTATCTTCTAAATATCCCGGTTCGGCCCATTGCCAAATTTTATCAGACAAGGCAGTGTATTGGGTATATTTTTGTTGTAATTCTTGGGTAATTTCTTGTTGAGCCAGCGCACACGGAATACCTATCCAAAGGCAAAGGCATACATACAGTAGTTTTTTCATGGTTTTAGTTTGGGTGAATGAGTGGAAAACAATATTTTGACGTATTTTCACTAATATCAAATTTAACCCATGAGCAAGTTTAAATCAAGCAAGTAACAGAATGTTATTTTGAAAATATCCAAGCAAAATCTTTACAATGAAAAAAGAGTGCTGGATTCCAATCCAGCACTCTTTTTTCCTAGGATTCTATCTTTTATTGAGGTAATCTATTGGAAACCTAACTTGAATGGGCAAGTTTGACCAGCATTTTAAGTCGTCACTAGTCCAGAGAAGATTCCAATGAGGATAATTAAAAAGAATAAAAATGAGTAAGACATAGTCAGTAGTATGAACTTTACAATCGTTTTTACCCAACTTTGCTGATATACGTTTTTGATAGAAATCATGAAATACACTAAACTCAGAACTATCACAAACAATCCAATGTATCCTGATTGATCATAAAAATCTTGATTGAAAAAGTATTTGTGTAAATCATTCAGCAATTCACATATTGCCCAAAATACAAAAATAGCGGAGTGGGTATATAAGGTAAACACAAGGTGTTGAAAGTAATACCGCCACTTGGTACGTCTTTCGAAAAACCATAAGATATAGGCTGCAAACGGTAATAGAATAAACATGATTGTCGGCAGATAATTGTTGAACAACATCGTTCTGCCATTTATTTCAGATTTTAATCCATACTTTTCTTCAAGATAGCGATGGTATTCCTTTACAATACTATTTTTGATAGTTTTCCTGACAGGGAAGAATGTAGATATTCCCTTAGTCGTCAACACGGAATCTAAAGCCTTATCATTTAATTGAAAGTAGTAGGTGATGGAATCTTTTGGAATAATGAGTTTTTTGAAAAGACCTAAATAAAATTTGGAGCCATCTTTTCTAGCATTATACTCTTTTTGAGCATCTTTCATACCTTTTCTGAATTCATCCAGATTACTTTTTGAGACAGTATCTGGTTCTGATTCGAGGTTATTAGAAAGGTCTTTTTTTAATTGTCTAGCAAAGTTTCTACCGCTATTATAGTCTCTATTTTCGGCTTTTCTAAGCGAATCAATGGTGTTTTTGCTCCGTAGCTCGGTGCTGCTCTCATCTTTTAGTAGGTCTGAACTCATGATGAAAAAAAAGATAGCACTCACTGCAAAATACATTCTTACAGGGTGCATATATTTAACTCTTTTCCCTGAGTTAAATGCTAAAGGCAGTTTACCCGGATGCGTGAATATAATTTTTACCGTTTCGATAAACTTGGTTTCAAAAAAAGTAATACCTCCAATAAACTCCATGATTAGGTCTTTCATGGGTGCATTCAAATTGTGATTTTCTTGTCCGCAATCGTGGCAATAATTTTCATTGCGTTCTAGGACAGTTTCACAGTTTGGGCATAAATGGGTTTTACGGCGTACTTTTCTTTTTCGCATAATAAAATAGTAGTATGGTAGTATTTGAAATGAGGCTATACAAATTTAGATAGTTTTAGAAAAAACTCCCTAACAATTGCTGGATTCTCATCGCTAGTGCTGGATTCCAATCCAGCACCCTTTTTTTTCTAAGGATTCTATCCTTTTTGATTTGCTTAGGCTATCACTTTTTCCCTACCCAACCCAAATGTGTATGCTGAAAACTGTCAGTATATTTAAGTCCATAGCCCAAAGCTCTGTCCATAGCCGAATGTCCAAATAAAATAATACCAGATAAAATTAGAAGGTCATGATTTAGCCAATATCCAAGCGCAAGTATAGCGATAGCCAATAGTTTGTGATGAAATAGGTTGTATCCCCAAGCCCCAACTTTAGTATTCAATAAATACCCCAACATCGAAATATCTGGCAGCAGAATACAAGCAGGATATATCCACCAAGCATAATCTAATTGCTGAAATAATACGATAGAAAGAAGTAGCTGACCAAGTTCTTCTAATTTGAGGAGGAAATTCATATCTTTTGTCATGTTCGTTTTTGTTTTTGTGATGACACAAAATTCGAGCATTTAAAAGTATTCACTCTTGACAAAAATCAAGAACTTTCGGATTTGCGTTTTCTGATTCGACTAAAGGTTTCGGCGCTCATACCCAACACAGAGGCTATGTATTGAAGCGGTACCTGATTAAAAAGTTCTTTATTTTGCTCAAAATACGCATCATAACGTTCTTCGGCGGTCATTGATAGGTGTGAAAACACACGATTTTCAATCATCGCAAAACATTTGACAATGAATCTTTTTTCAATATCGAGCCACTTCGGAAACTCTTGACAGAGTTTGAGATAATTATTTTTTGAAAGGGTCAACAATTCAACATCTGTAAAAGCTTGAATCGACCAGCGATTGGGCTGGTTAAAGAAAAAACCTGCTATTTCGGTAATAAGATAATTTTCGGTCGAAATCCATTGAGTAATTTCCTTTCCGTCTACAACAGCATAAACCCTGAGAATCCCACTTTTAATAAGACTCAGTTTATTACAAACTTTATCTGATTGGGTGAAATAAGCATTTCTGGAAAGTTTTTCTTCTTTAAAATAGGAGCGTAGGAGTTCCAACTCAACCTCAGTAAGTTGTCCGAAGTTGTCTTGAATAATAAGGTTAAAGTCTTGCACAAAAAGAGTGGTTATAAATCTTGAGCATTTTCTCGATATAGATAGAAAATTGTAATCAGTTGGTTGGTTGCTGTATCCCAAAACATCATGTAAGCTTTTTCCTCGGTAGTAAAAGTATTCAAACACACTTCTTTCGCTGAGGAACTTGAGAGTTGTTTAATCGCTTCTTCCCAAGAACTTATTTCTTCATTCTCAAAAAACTTCCTTTTTAAACTTTTGTTGATTCGTAACCTTGTAGTGTATAATCCTGTTAGGTACTCTCTCGTTTGAACTATTTCATTCAGAACACTCTCAGGATTTTGTTGGAGTGCGACTGCACATTCTTGCGCTAGAAAAGACGCCTTTTCTGCTTGAAGGCCATTTAAAATTTGTTCCTGTGTCATTTAGAATTGGTTTTGGATAAAAGGTGTCAAAGATATATGTATGATTATTGAATTATGTCTGTAGAATTTTAAGCTTTAAAGAGAGGGTTAGCGTGGTATGAACGAGCTATGTTAAGTTCTTAAAATCTTATCCATTTTTTTGCCCTTTGCTAGTTCATCAACTAATTTATCTAAATATCGGATTTGTTGCATCAATTTATCTTCAATATCTTCTATGCGGTATCCGCAAATGACCCCAGTAATTTTATGAGCATTTGGATTTATCTGAGGAGCTTCTGCAAAAAAGGTTTCAAAGTCTATTTTTTGCTCAATAATTTGTAGAATATTGGCAACATCATAGCCTGTTAACCAACAAATCACTTCATGTAATTCGTCTACAGTCCGTCCTTTTTTCTCAACTTTCTGTACATAGTGAGGATATACACTCGCAAAAGACATTTTGAAAACTCTGGTATTTGTATTCATGCTAGGAGGAGGGTTAATGCTATTATTTTCGAATTTAATGATAAAAATTCTAAAAAACAGATGTCTGCATGATTTATGATTTCAGTTATGAGCGTAGCTATCTCATAGCTATCTTAAGGTCTAAGATTCTTCTTTCAAATGCAGGATTGGTAATATATGGTTCCAAAAACTCTATTTGTGTGGTTGTCGTTTTCCAAAAATAAAATGAAAATCCCCCTGCGCTCCAAAACTCATAAAACCTATTGTCTGACAATTCAATATCGAGTGTTTCATAAAAACAAGATGTTCCTTTGAAACTCCTACAAATTCTGATTCTCTTAGTAAGTAAATTAAAGAAAGTGTTAACCAAGTCATTTTTGGTCCCATAATGCCCACAACTTCTATGTTCAACACCCATTAATATTTCTTCCTCAAAATCCTCATTGTATTCAATCCAAATCCTCGGTTCTCCAACAGTCAATCTAGTCTGATTCTCTGTTTTTTCAATACGTAGATCATGGGAAAAGTATTCTTGAAGTAAGTCTTCAATATGTTGCAATAATATTTTATTTGAGATGGGCATATATTCATATATTTGTTTAGAATATTTGAGATTATTCAATCATTAATTCAACAGGTTGAGTATTTTCCAAGCTTTCAAACCAGAAAAGATTCGCCATTAATTTTTTTGAAATGGTATGGCTAAAATGTTTGTGCTTGTCAAGTTGTTCTACCCTTATTGAGGCTGAAATTAAAGGGTCTTCTTTAATAGAGGCAGTATAGCTAAGCGTAAAAAAATATCGATACGGTCCAACTCCTGTATGCTCAAATGGACGAAACTCAAGGATTCTTCTTAGATGCCCAAAATCCTGTAGCGAGATGGCAAAACGTAAATTTAGTCTCTGTCCATCTATAACACACGCAATGAGTGCAGAACAAATATTATCTTGTTTTGTGGCATCCAATAGTTCGATTAAACTTTCTTTGGGTATTCTCATAATATTGAAGAAATTATTCGGTATTCCTCTCATCAAATTATCTCTTGAAATGAAAAACACATACTATTTATTGCTTAATCAGCTTTCAACGGGAATCATTTTAAATACTGATGGACAGACTTTCTATTGCAATAATTCAAATACAGAATTTCAGGAGTATCCATATATCGAATTGGAAAGCTATGAAGCTGTTGAGGAGGAAGTTGCCAAGTATTTAGCAACTCATTCAAATATAGAGATTGGTATTTATGATGAAAATAAAAAAGTTATCAAAACTATTCAAGGCGAAATCTTTGAGCCTGTTTTGCAAAAAAACCTTGGTGGAAATTTTGGTAATCGTGACGAATGTCTCAGTGCCTAAGAAAAACTAAATTCCCCAAACCTCATTTAAAACAACATTGATTTTGTCCTCAAGTATCTCTATTAACTCCATATTCATAAATTCGTAATCAACGGGAATGCTTAATACTTCTGTAGGTGGTAAATCAAGGGAGGTCGTTCTGTCATAAATGCTTTTTAGATATTCGATACTAATGCGACACCATTTTCAATCCGATAATAGAGCCAATTAAAGTACTGATAAAAAATAGGCGCCAAAAAGTAGCTGGTTCTTTAAAAACAAGTATTCCCAAAAGTACTGTTCCAACAGCACCGATACCTGTCCAAACAGCATAAGCTGTAGCAATAGGAAGCGATTCAATGGCTTTCATCAAAAGCCCCATGCTGATAAAAAGCGCTATTCCAAATCCTGCATACCAAAGATATACCTCGTTTCCTGTACTTTCTTTTACTTTGCCCAAACAAAAAGCAAAGGCTACCTCAAATAGCCCTGCAATAATTAACCATATCCAATTCATATTTCTTGTGTTAAAATTCACAAGCAAAGTTCTGCATCGGAAAAGGAAAATTCTTTTACAAATGTTAAAAAATACTACCTATCGAATATCAGCTCTAATTCTACTCAGACTCACTTGACTAATTCCAAGATATGAAGCAATATGTCCTAATTGTACTCGCTGAATCAAATCGGGATGTATATGCAGAAGTTCATGATAGCGTTCGCTGGCTGTTTTGAATTGTCTCGCAATAAATCTTTCTTCCGTTTTGATGAGTTCTAGTTCAGCCAATTTGCGTCCCCAATTAGCGATATGTATGTCACTCTGATAAAGGTCTTCCAATACCTCTGTTTTTAACTGATACAGTTCACAATCTTCCAATAGCTCTACATCTTCGTAGCCTTCTTGTCCAATGACATAGCTTTTTAAAGACATTAATGTATCTCCTTCTTTGCAAAACAGAAAAGTAATCTCATTGTCAGGCGTTTGAGTATAGAGCCTTGCAATTCCTTTTTTGATAAAGTAAATATTACTTTCCACTTTATTGGCTCGAAGTAGAATATGACCTTTCGGAAAACTAACCTCAGAAATATGCCCTTCCAGCATTTGCATAGATGCTTCAGGAAGAGGGTAAATTGTATTTGAAATGTGTGATAAAATCATGCTAGTTGGAATCGATTATCTCCCATTCTCCTTTTTTGAAATAGAGATTATTGAATTTTGGAGAATAGAAAACTAAATGAAAGTCCCAGCTATGTCGATAGGTAGTGGGATTGGAACTTAAGATATGATGTGTTGGCTGAGACATGTTTATGAGTAAATGCTCAGAAACATAGTTTTCTGTAACTCTGATTTTACCAATATATGTCTGTATAATTTTTTCTTTTTCGGTTACATAAAAATAGATGGAGTCGTTATCCTTTATTTCAAATCGAAAATGATTGTATTGCCAATCGGCTTGTTTGCCCGAAAAATAGGATCTATCTACAATGTACTGCCCACAGTAATCATCTTTTTCTAGATTTGGTTTTCCTAATATCCAATTTAGACCAGATATAAGCAGAACCATTGCCAAAAGACCCAACCATAAAAAGCCAATGATTTTCCCCCAATGGTGTTTCCTTGTTACGAACCATGTAATCAAAAGAATGGCGGATAAAGGAACCACAAATAATATCATGAATAGGTTAAATCCGAAGCCCATAAGCAAATTCAAGTTGTTAGTTAATAGTATATCCGTTATTAGAATAAACTCATAATCAGGAAGGTATAATCAATGTGTACCGTGGTTTATTATAAATGTAATCTTGTCTGTTACTTATGTCATTAAAATTTGAGATGAATATCTGTAGATTATTTGACAAAATCCAAATTCTGAATTTTATCAATGCAAGCCTCAACCGAATCATCCGTAGACTTCAGTTTATATTTTAAATGCCAATTTTTACTTTTCACCAAAAATATTCCTAAAGATTTTTCGAAGTAAGCCTCTACTTTGCTGTCTACACCTGCATCAGGATTGGTAAACTTTAAAATTTGAAGAGATTTTTGATGTAAAGTATAGGCAAAAGAATCTACAACGACCACCCTATCTGAATCCTGAGGAATATGATTCACCCAAAGAGTATCGGATTTGTCAAGTTCTTGTTTAATCACATAAAAGCTATTGTCTTTTTGTGATACTGCTTTTTGTTTTTGGTTACAAGAGTAAAGGCTAATAATTGCGATGATACACAAAATTTTTGATGTAGTTTTATCCATGAAGTTATGTCTATAAACCAGCGATTTAAAGGTCTAGGAAAATTCAAAACAAAGATGTGAATATTCATTGGGTAACCTGCCTTTAGCTCACAAAATGAAAATAATTAGGGTATTTACAGGGGTATTCTTGCTTATGTATCTTGAAAGAATAAAATGGAGTTTTGTTTTAAAATATATAGGGTGATAAGTTAACCCCATTTCAATCAAGTAATTAGTACAATCCCAAGAATAAATTTGACTTGTAATTAGCGAAAATTTGCTAAATATAATTAGTTAATTATTTGGTAAAACTTCGTTTGTCATGGAATAATATTGTGTTGGCTGATACTTTAAGATAAAATTCTTTGTTTTATCCTGTTTAGTACAATAAACGAAGATGTTATAAGGATTAGACAATATCTTAGAAAAACTTCTTCAAAAATTAGAATAAATAAAGATTAGCGTCAAAAAAAGCGTTGTAAGGGATAGGTTTTGAAGTGAAATTGGATACTTGAACAAAAATGCCACTCTCAAAAAAGTATAACGTTTAGCACGAAAAAAATTAGATTGTCGTGGAATTGTGAAATTTCTTCCCTAATTTTGCACCCGAAAAGAGTTAGTAAGTTTAAGATGTAATAAACCCCAGCCAAGCAAAGCGAAAAAAATCTCTTTCCTTATCTTGTAAAGGACTTGCATCCAACGAATAACCTCTCAAATCGAATTCCAAAATCACAAATCCAACTATAAAGAAATGGCATCAGTCAGACCAGATGAAGTGTCAGCCATCTTGAGAGAACAACTTTCAGGATCTAAGTCAGAGGCTGAACTCCAAGAAGTAGGTACCGTGCTACAAATCGGTGATGGTGTAGCTCGTATTTATGGACTATCGAAAGTACAAGCGGGTGAGTTGCTCGTATTTGAAAACGGCTTGAAAGCCCTAGCCCTTAACCTCGAAGAAGACAACGTAGGTGCGGTATTATTGGGTGATTCATCTGAAATCAAAGAAGGTGACACCGTAAAACGTACAGACGAAATCGCCTCTATCAAAGTAGGTGACGGTATCTTAGGTCGTGTCGTGAACACACTTGGCGAGCCAATTGACGGCAACGGTCCAATCGCAGGACAATTATACGATATGCCACTTGAGCGTAAAGCTCCAGGGGTAATTTATCGTCAACCAGTAACAGAACCTCTTCAATCAGGTATCAAAGCGATCGACGCTATGATTCCAGTAGGTCGTGGTCAACGTGAGTTAGTTATTGGTGACCGTCAGACAGGTAAAACAACTGTTTGTATTGACACAATTATCAACCAAAAAGAATTCTACGATGCAGGTCAACCAGTGTTCTGTATCTATGTAGCTTGTGGTCAGAAAGCTTCAACTATCAAACAAGTTGAGCAAGCTCTTCGCAAAGCAGGTGCTATGGATTACACAGTAATCGTAGCGGCTGGTTCTGCCGACCCAGCTCCAATGCAGTTCTTTGCTCCATTTACAGGTGCTGCTATTGGTGAATTCTTCCGCGATACAGGTCGTCCAGCATTAGTAGTGTATGACGATTTGTCTAAGCAAGCGGTTGCTTACCGTGAAGTTTCATTGCTTCTTCGTCGTCCTCCAGGCCGTGAAGCTTACCCTGGTGACGTATTCTATTTACATAGCCGTTTGTTGGAGCGCGCTGCCAAAATCAACGCATCTGACGAAATCGCAAAAAATATGAACGACCTTCCTGAGTCTATCAAAGGAATCGTAAAAGGTGGTGGTTCATTAACGGCTCTTCCAATTATCGAAACTCAAGCGGGTGACGTTTCTGCTTATATCCCGACTAACGTAATCTCTATTACCGACGGTCAGATCTTCTTGGAAACTAACTTGTTTAACGCAGGTATCCGTCCAGCTATCAACGTAGGTATCTCTGTATCTCGTGTAGGTGGTAACGCTCAAATCAAATCAATGAAGAAAGTAGCTGGTACATTAAAATTGGACCAAGCTCAATTCCGTGAATTGGAAGCCTTCGCTAAATTTGGTTCTGATTTAGATGCTGCTACTAAATTGACTATCGAACGTGGTCGTCGTAACCTTGAAATGTTGAAGCAACCTAACGGTAGCCCTCAACGTGTAGAAGACCAAATCGCTATGATTTATGTTTCTACTAACGGTTTAATCGACACAGTTGCGGTATCTAAAGTACGTGAGTTCGAGAAGGATTTCGTTACAGTTATGCATGCTACTCAAAAATCTACTATGGATGCTTTGAAAGCAGGTAAATTCGACGATTCTTTGACTGATGTATTGAAGAAAGTGGCGAAAGAAGTGGCAGTTAAATACCAAGGATAATATTTGAATGTAGGAGAGGGTAGTACGCTACTCTCTCTTTTACAGCAATTAATCAATTAGCAAATTGTGAATTGTGAATGAGAAATCATCACAAAAGCTTCGCAAAATTGAGACTGATTACCTAGTACGAAATCATTATTTGACTTGATATTCTTTAATGTAAACTTTCTGAGTCCTTACAAATAACAGATACATTAGTAATAAATAACGATTTTGAATACATCAAATATTTCATTTCTATCATTCACTGTTTCAAACATTAGCAAAAGATGCCTTCATTAAAAGAAGTCCGTAACCGAATAGTGTCAGTAAACTCTACTCAGCAGATTACTAAAGCCATGAAAATGGTTTCGGCGGCTAAACTTCGCCGTGCAACTGATGCTATTGTTCAAATGCGCCCTTATTCGCAGAAATTAACCGAAATGATTGCAACTGTTTCGGCTAATGCAGAAGGTGCTCAATCGAACCCATATACTATCACTCGCGATATTCAAAAAGTGTTAGTAATCGTTGTTACTTCTGACCGTGGTCTTTGTGGAGCATTCAACGCCAACGTTGGTAAGGCAACTGTAAACCTTATCGCAGAAAAATACGCTAGTCAAAATGCCGCAGGCAATGTTGAGATTTTGGCTTTGGGTAAAAAAGGTGCTGAATACTTAACTCGTCGTGGTTATAAAGTAAACGAAAAATTTGTTCATATCTTCTCTAAATTGTCTTTCGCTTCAGTTCGCCAGGCAGCAGAATATGCTATGGATGGATTCGTTGCTGAAAAATATGACGTTGTAGAAGTTATTTTCAATGAATTCAAAAACGTGGCAACTCAAATTTTGAGAGCAGAACAGATGTTGCCATTAGTTGATAAACAAGATAGTAACGTTAAAGCATCAACAGTTGATTACATCTTCGAACCTTCTGAAGAAGAAATTATCAGCGAGTTGCTTCCTAAAGCGTTGAAATTGCAAGTGTATAAGGCTGTTTTAGAATCAAATGCTTCTGAACACGGTGCTCGTATGACTGCAATGGATAAAGCTACTGAAAATGCAGGTGAATTGTTGAAAGAGTTGAAACTCGTTTACAACCGTTCTCGTCAAGCTGCGATTACGAAGGAAATCCTCGAAATCGTTGGTGGTGCCGAAGCATTGGCCTCAGCTTAATCTTGTTAAAAAAGATTATAAAAAAAGACCTTCCGAAAGAAAGGTCTTTTTTTATGTTCAGATTTGAGTATTCTTAAAATTTAAACACTTCAGTCTTCAGTTTAAATTCTTTTCTATTTTCTAGAATCTTTAAAGACAATCACCACTCGTCCAATCAACCCTACAGAGATAATTCCTCCAATTAAGAGAATAAAAAAGGTTTTTTCATTGAATCCGTTTGTCGAATCAAGTAGTACAATCGCACCCCAAGTGATTAGCACCACTGCAATAATTATGACAATGAATAGAAGAATGTAGGCTATGTTTTTCATGAAAATACGTTGATTGTTAGTCTGACCCAAAACTAAGCGTCCTATGTTGCTTTAACAAGAAAACTAGCATTTTGTTCTTTTTATCCTTCAAAATACGCTATTTGCTACTTAACTCATCGTAGGCAGCGGTCAAACTTCTTATGATTCCATCGCCTTTCCATTCTGGGGCATTAGGGATAGCCGTGGTTTTAAGGATTTCCTCCTTACTTTTTCCTGCTTTTATTTCTTGCGAAACATAACCCAAAAGCTGTTCCAAATAGTTTTTGAATGCCTTTATATCTTCATGAGTCCCCGTAATTTTCTCAGGATCAAAAGCATGTCCAAAAACAAAAATGGTATCCTTGTCAAAAGTTCCATTGATTTTGTCCAAAACGTTAATCCAAGAGCTCATACTAGCACCCGCATTGCGGTCTACTACAGGATAGCGGCGATTGAATACCAAATCACCACAGTGTGCTACATTGGCACGTTCAAAATGAATAATAGAATCACCGTTGGTATGACCTGCACCAAAATAATGCATTCTGATGGTCTCTTTTCCTAATTTCTCTTTGTGTGTGTCTTGATAGGTTATATCTGGGAAAAGCTGTTTTTCTACTGTGTTTTGCTTCTCGGCAACAGCTTTTTGATTTTTTAAAGAGTTTTCATGAGCAATAACATGTTCAACAATTCCTTTAAAAGCAATATTGCCACCAGAGTGATCGCCATGGTGGTGAGTATTGAATAGTAATTTTATGGGATTTTCCGACATCCCTTTAAGTGCTTCAATCAAGTGGTTGGATTGTTCAGGAAACTGAGAATCTACCACAGCAATCCCCTTGCTAGTTGAAGCGAAGGCAATTGTACCACCTCTCTCGGTAAATACTCCCACACCATTACGTAACTCTTTGATTTTGTAAGGAGTATCAAATGGAAATTTATAGGAACTCAAACCGAGACTTGCCATCAAAAAAGCAGAATGTTGGAGAAAGAGTCTTCTTTGCATAGAATAATGATTGTTAGAGTTGTATTTAATTTAGAGAAAGGAATGATTCGTATGTTTTGTTAAAACTAAAATTTATCAAATTTGAATTGTTTGATATCAAGGCACAAAAGAAAATAATCCAAGAAATCAGAGACTTAAGTATGAGTGCTGAATTGTGAGTGATGAGTTTTGAGTATAATTTTATGATTACTAATATTTTATCTGATTAATTTGATCAATTAGAGATGTAAGATATTGATAATTAAAATTTTACATTCACAATTCAAAACTCATAATTCAGCACTAATTATGAATACATTGCTCTCGAGTTATTCCTTTGTGCCTTTACTTTGGAAATGGGTTACTGAGGAAAGACTTCAAAAATTTAGTACATTTTAATTAGAGTAAAATGCTATATTTAAGTTTTCATCTCAACTTTTCGACCAACGAAGCTATTAGGATTCTGAACGAATATGCAGCATCTCAAAACAAAACAATATGGTCCTGTCAAAGCTTTTGAACTTGGGTATCATTGGCCTGGTTTACCCACTTTTACGGTACATATTTACTTCATCGACGGACTCCTAATAGACACAGGGCAGTATAATTGTCGTCATACGGTTTTATCCTTGTTCAAACAGTTGCCTCTTCAGCAAATTGCGCTTACACATTGGCACGAAGACCATATCGGAAATGTTTCTACACTTTACAATCACTTTCATCCAACCATTTTTGCAGATCCTTTAACAGCCGAGAAGGTTCGACAAGGCTTTGATATCATGCTTTATGAAAAGTATTTCTTTGGTAAAATTCGACCACAAGATATACCTATTAAAACGCTTCCAGAAGAGATTAAAACATCCAAATACTCATTCGTGCCTATCTATACACCAGGGCATAGCGATGACCATCATGTTTACCTTGAGCCGAACGAAGGATGGCTTTTTTCAGGTGATTTATTTGTAAGTCAACGCATAAAAGTGTTTCGAAAAGGAGAGAATATATGGCAGCAAATTGATTCACTTAAGCGAGTTTTAGCATTATATTTTGATAAAGTTTTTTGTGCACATAACCCACAAATAGAATTTGGTAGAAAATCTCTGGAGCGTAAGCTTGACTATTTTGAATCCTTTACCGAACAGGTATGCTTTTGGTACAATCAGGGTTATAAAACTGCTGAAATTATCCAGAAAATGGCGCTGAAAGATAAGAAAATGATTAATCTCATGACTGGCTACGACGTGAGTGTACATTGGATGGTGGGTTCTGTAATTAAGCACTTGCCAGTATCTTTATAAAAACTGATAGAGGTGGAATGGAACCATTGGTCGAATTTTTATATCTTCTTGTCTCTATAATATGCCATTAGGTAAAACAAAGTCGTATTTTTGACTGTTCAAAATGATTGAATAGTCTTCAAACAATTCTCCAATTTAAACAATAACATGAAAAAGATTTTATTAACATTTGTGGCAGCTGCAGCTATCATGACTGCTCAAGCACAAGGGATCAAAACTCCAGCGCCAAGCCCAACCCAAACCATCAAACAAGATTTTGCTTTATCTTCTATTGAGGTAAATTATTCTAGACCCAATATGAAGGGTAGAACTGTTTTTGGGGATCTAGCTCCTTATGGAAAATTATGGAGAACAGGTGCTAACGCAGCTACAAAAGTAACTTTTGGTGAAGATGTAACTGTAGGTGGCGTAGCGGTGAAAGCAGGTACTTATGTACTTTACACTGTTCCAAACAAAGACGAATGGGAAGTGATTTTCAACAAAGGATTAGGTAACTGGGGTATCGATGGTTACAAAAAAGAAGAAGATGTTGCTCGTTTCAAAGTAAAACCAGTAGCATTGCCTTCATCAGTTGAGACTTTCACGATTCAATTGGGTAATGTAACGCCTGCGACAGCTGATATTCAAGTTTCTTGGGAAAAAACTCAAATCAACATTCCTGTAGTAGCAGATATCGATTCTAAGATTTCTAAGTCTATCGAAACAGCGATGAACGTAGACAACCGCCCATATTTCCAAGCGGCTAGCTATTATTTTGAAGCTGGAAAAGATTTGAAACAAGCATTAGCATGGACGAACAAAGCTATCGAAAACAGTCCAAAAGCATTTTGGATGGTACATTTGAAAGCAAAAATCTTAGCCAAAATGGGTGACAAAGCCGCTGCTGTTACAGCTGCAAATCAGTCTATTATATTAGCTAAAGAGGCTAAAAACGATGATTACGTAGCATTGAACGAGAAATTGATTGCTACGTTGAAATAATTTCATGCCTTAGGCTTTAAGCGATATGCCATAAGCGAAAAGTTAAAGAATATTTCAAATGAAATGATACATACTTTTTGACCTAATGTCTAGGTGTTAAAGCATTTAATTATAACATGAGTCATCCCTAATTTTTAGGAATGGGATTACTTTCCAAGTTTTTATCAAAAAGGCGGTCGAAAAATATGTTTTCGACCGCTTTTTTGATGATACTATACTAGATATGAATGGCTTAAGACGCAATCATTGCGTCTCTACTGATAGAAAATAAATTTTTACATAATCACTCAACCACTCGTACACTAAATCGCTAAATTCGGGATGACTCATGCTAGATTTTACTCAACCTAAGACGCAAAGTATTGCGTCTCTACTGGTGGTATGTAGATTTAATCACTCAATCTCACTTCACTCAATACTATTTCCTCCTAATAAAATCTACCTTATCTATTTTACAGTAAATAAAAAAATAGTACCTTTGCAAAAAAATAAAAACACCCTTAGGGTAAAGTCATGAAGTTCCTATATTTTTCTCCTAATTTCTTCTCTTAGTAAAGGCATTTCATTGAACCTTTACATCATTTTAGAATCTATCAATCGGATAGAGACTTCATCTGCTTATGGCATTAGTGAGTATCCATTGGTTTTTGATTCATTACAAATTATTTTAGGGAACTTAGTCATTGTAAATTTCAATTTTTTTGTTTTAGCAATTGTTATGTATTCAGAAGCTTTTCTGGATGTCATTGCCCAATTCGTTCATTCCGTAGCATGAAATGAATACGATGCCTAAAGACTTAGTTTCCCACCACGTAAATAACAATTAAACTTATGAGCACAGAACAGAAGGTTGAGGTAAACCTAGAGGAAATAAATATTAAAAAACGCCGCTTAGAGGTTATTAAACAAGAGCTGAAATCCGAATTTATCGGCATTGACTATATTATTGACGAATTAATCAACTATATCCAAATCTGGTATTTGATGCCAGATGTTTTGGTTCGCCCGATTGTTGTAAACCTTTGGGGTATGACAGGTGTAGGGAAAACAGATTTGATTCGTCGATTGGTTTCAAAACTTGAATATCAAGATAGATTTGTAGAAGTCGAGTTATCACATGGCGAAAACTATTGGTACACATCGGTTGCTTCTATTTTTGAGAGTAATTGCATCAATGACGGTAAGCCTGCTATTGTATTATTCGATGAAATCCAACGCTTTTATACGATTGACCCTGAAGGAAAAGTAGTTACGAATACCCGTTCTCAGGATTTTTGGGAACTGCTATCTGATGGACGACTCTCCAAAAAAGATAATAAGGAGTCGATAGATGAATATATGCAGCGTTATATGCACTCGTCAACGCAGCGTCAGAAACGAAAAAATAAGCCTGTAGATGATGATGTAGCAGATGATGACGATGATTTGGTTGGATTGTGGGAAGCATATAATTTGAAAAAAACATTTGTTCTCAATGAGTCTGTACATGAAATTGCAGAGATGAAAGAGGATGATATGTTGAAAATTATGCAGCAAAAACGAGATAAAAAGACCGTTTTTGAACCGATTAATCATGCCAAGACTTTAATCATTATCAGTGGTAACCTCGACGAAGCATATTCAATGGCCGACGAAGCGGGTGAAACAGATGTAGATGCAGATATTTTTAGGGCTTTTACCGAAAAAATTACTATTATTGATATTAAAAAGGCGCTATCGAGGAAGTTTAAACCAGAACAAGTCGCACGTTTTGGAAATATTCACTTGATTTATCGTTCACTCAAAAAGCAAGATTTTAATGCTCTCATTGATTTAGAAGTTCGTAAAATTCAAGAAAGAAATATTGAGCATTTTGGGTTGAAAACGACAGTGACAGATGCTGTTAAACAACTAGTTTATCAAAATGGGGTATTCCCTGTTCAAGGCGTTAGACCAGTGTTTTCGAGTATCGTGGACGTTGTGGAGGCCAATTTGTCTAGTGTTATTTTTGAAGCATTAGTTGAAAGTGCAGAAGAAATTACTTTGGATTATAATTTTGTTGAAAAAGAGCTTATTGCCACTTGGGGCGAAACCTCCGAAAAACGAATTCCCTATATAGGTAAGGTAGATTTGATTCGTCAGAACAACTTGCCAGATATGATTGCTAATATCTCAGTACACGAATCTGGTCATGCAGTGGCATATTCTTTACTATTGGGTGTTGCACCACTACAGTTGAAGTCAAGAGTAGCGTCGTCGTATGCAGGAGGATTTTCATTTCCCCATCAGATACACATGTCGGAGCAAAATGTTTTGAAGAAAATCAAAATTTATTTAGCAGGAGGATTAGCCGAATCATTGATTTTTGGAGAAGAAAACGTCACAATTGCGCAAAGTTTCGATCGAGAAGATGCAGCAGGATTAGTGATGGAATACATTCGAAAATTTGGCTTTGACCGCAATTTCGCATCCTATTACATGAGTTCAGCGGAATACAGTATGGATATGACTGTAACTGATTGGCCGATTGAGAAAATGATGAAAAATTTGGAGCAAGAAACACAAGAACTTTTGGTTCAAAATAAGGATTATTTGGTTGCCTTATCGAAAGTGTTATTTCAAAAAGGTAGTTTAAAGCCAGAAGAAGTAGTTGAAATTGCGCAAAAATTTGGTCATACACTCAAAATCCATAATGAGAATCACTTGATTATTGCCCCTTATCAGGATACCCTAGATCAGCAATCATAACAAAACTCGGTATGTCAATGCTTTACAGATTGACGTACCAACTCTAAAGAGAAAGCAGTATCTTTGTCGTTCGGCTTTATGTCATCAAAGAACATACTTGGATTGTGTAAGTTTCTATTAATGAGCTGTTTATGTTTTGGTCTATTTGATTTTAAGAAATCCTGTTGTTTGAGCCGTAGGCGAGTTTAGGATTTCTTGACTTTCTTTTGCGGCCGCCGCGCGGTTACTTTTCTTGTGTCAAGACAAGAAAAGTAAGCAGTGGCGAAGAGAACTTTTGCCTGTTTGATAAAAGTTAAGTAAAATTCTTGAACGCACTTTCATAAGGAGTTAACACTACATAATTCTCTTGTAAATATAAAATAATTTTGTTTGGCCTTGCGCCATTTTTGCACACACACTTTGAGTGGATATAGTATTGAAAAACAGCGACTTAGTAATGATAATTTTATCCTCTCAGTAAGTGAATTCGATAAATAAGCTTTATGCATAGTACTTATAAAGAAAAAGAAACGGCAGTTTTGGTTGCCGTTCAAACGCAGAAACAGAATGCAGCTCAGACCAAAGAATATCTCGATGAGCTAGCATTTTTGGCAGATACTTCGGGTATCGAAACACTGTACACTTTTACTCAAAAACTCGAACGTCCCGACAACCGCACGTATGTAGGAAAAGGACGAATGCAAGATATTTTGATGTATGTAATCGACAACGATGTGGATATGATTATCTTCGATGATGAACTTTCTCCTATTCAGATTCGTAACATCGAAGCAGAATTTGCACATTTTCAAAAAGAAGTAAAGGTATTAGACCGAAGTTTGCTTATCCTCAATATTTTTGCGATGCGTGCGCAAACCGTACAAGCACGTACGCAAGTGGAGTTGGCACAACAGCAATATATCCTTCCTCGTTTGACACGCATGTGGACCCACTTGTCCAAACAGCGTGGGGGTGTGGGTATGCGTGGTCCGGGTGAAAAAGAATTGGAAACGGACCGTCGTACAGCCAACGACCGTATCTCATTTTTGAAGGAAAAGTTACGTCAAATCGATAAACAAGCACTTACTCAGCGTAAAAATCGTGACAGAATGGTGCGTGTATCCTTAGTGGGATATACCAACGTAGGTAAATCTACTTTGATGCGTCGTTTGGCAAAAGCTGACGTATTTGCCGAAAACAAATTGTTTGCAACCGTAGATTCTACCGTTCGTAAAGTTACGATTGATTCTATTCCTTTTTTGTTGTCAGATACCGTAGGGTTTATCCGAAAATTGCCTACCATGTTGATTGAATCATTCAAATCGACATTAGATGAGGTGCGTGAAGCAGATATTCTATTGCACGTTGTGGATATTTCACACCCAAATTACGAAGAACAAATTGGGATTGTAAATGATACTTTGACTGAAATTGGTGCAGCGGATAAACCAACGATTTTGGTATTTAACAAAATCGATAAGTTTGAGGTAGAACCCGAAACAGAAGAAAAAGAGCAGGACGATTGGGAAGTTGTTCATGGTGAGAATCCTTGGGAAGAAGAGCCAAAAGATCAAGCTTCGAGAATTCAGAAAGTTACAGAGTTTTTGAAAAAATCATATTTGCACACTCCTCAACCTTTGGCGGTATTTATCTCGGCAGAGCAGAAGGAAAATCTAGACGAATTAAGAGATACTGTGCTTAATTTGGTAAAAAGTAAGCATATCCAGATTTTCCCTAACTGGCTCACTACTGATGAATCGTACACTGAAAATACTGAAAGCTGGGCAGAATAAAGTCCCTGTTTCGATTTGAGAAACTTTTAATTACTTACTTTTTTAAGTAATTTTGTTCTGTGTGGTCTCGTATGGTAGACCACTTGGCACTGTAGTTCAATGGATAGAATAGGCGTTTCCTAAACGTTTGATGCGGGTTCGATTCCCGCCGGAGCCACCACATTTTCTAATACCTCTTCTTGTTTCTCCCTCTTCTTCATGCTTGCTTTGATTTGTGCTACTAAATTGCGGTAAGTAAAAAAGTAATAGAACATCCCTTTTTCGGCACGATTAAGCTTGTATTTTCCAGAGGTATAAACCGATAGTGTGTATTTTTCTATTCCCAAAATCCTTTCTAAGTCTTCAAACTTTAGTTTTTGCTGTGCCATTTTATCCAAAATCCACTGAGCGTCCACTACATCAGTATTTGTTGGAATAAAAAGTTTGACGCCAATACGTAACCTTCTTCCATATAAAAATGGACTAAAAACTTCTTCTGTAACCTTCACCAAAACTTCTTTGATATTGGGTTCATTTTCTTCTTTTTGGAGCTGACTTGTTTGAATGATTATCTCATGCTCCGTGACTTTCATGGTTTTAAATAACACATGATGTTTTTTCATTTGAGTTATGGCTCTTTGCTCAAGAGCGGCTTTGAGGGTCGAGCTCAGATGCTCAAAGCGATGTAAATTGTCGAACTTAGGTGTCATAATAGTACACAATAGTGGGAATTGAATAAATTAGAGAGAATACTGCCTTATTGAAAAATGTGAAACTAAAATAAATTGAGTTTGAGATACTGAATTAAAAGTGGTAGAATTTTGAATTTGTTGATTGTTTTTATCGAAAAAACATAAAAAATGTAGCTTTCAGAGAGGAAAAATGATATTTGGGTGTGTTTGGATAACTCGATAGAAATATTGATAGGATAAAGTTACAAAACTTTGGATAAAAAAAGTAATTATACTCAATTTTTTGAAGATTCAGTTTTTAGCTACCTAATCAACTGCATCAAGTTTGGAAAAAATGAAAAAATAAGGCTCTGATAGTCACATTATTAAATACTTTTTTAGAAAAAATTACAACTTCTTTCCAACCTTCCGTTGATTTTGCGCACTCTTTAAAGCAAAACAAATCAACACAACATTATGAAAAAATACCTTTTTAGTATCATCGCTGCGGCTACTTTGATGTCTTGTTCTGACAATGATAGCTTTCCTACACGCTTTGTTTTATCTGATAAATTTACGACAAACAGTCAAGGTTGGGTAGGTGATTTTGCAGATTATCCAACAACTGATTCTGTGTTTTATGAGTTGAGCTACAGCCATACCAAACTACCTGCACCTCTGGATACAGCAAAAAAAGCTCTACGAATTTCAGGAAATAATCATAGCGATGATTTATTTATGTTCTTGAAAAAGAAAGTAACAGGTCTTAAACCTAATCAGACGTACAATGCCAAATTTGAGGTGGAGTTTGCAAGTACAGTACCTAACGGTATGATGGGAGTGGGTGGTTCGCCAGGCGAGAGTGTGTATTTCGGAGCAGGATTTAGCGCAATCGAACCAAAAAAAGAGGTTGATAACGGCTATTACAGAATCAAAAATGTAGGAAAAATTTCCCAAGCTGCTGACGGAAAAGACATGAAAGTAATGGGAAATGTAGCGAATGGAACAGACAAAAATCAATATACCTTGGTTAAACGTTCGGGAACATTTACAGGTAAAACCGACGCTCAAGGACAATTATGGTTGATGATTGGTACCGACTCAGGCTTTGAAGCTACTACAACTTTGTACTATACAGGTGTAAATGTAGAGTTTATTGAGGTGACAAATCAGTAGTTTTTAAATGATGTTACTGAGCGATTGTGTTGTCTTTCAATCGCTCAGTAAGATTGTATTAGTTTACCAAGTGTTCCCAAATGACTTGATAAACTTCAGTAGCATCGATTTCCTTTTTGTCGATTGCTTTGTCTGTCACAAGGATTGGATAGTATTCTTTACCAATGTTTATACCACCATGAGAGCCTTTTACAAGTGTAGCATCCAAAGGAATAACATCCATCAAGTATCTGAATCCAAATAGCTTACGAGCAAGTTTATATGCAGCACGTAACTTAATCAAAGGATTTTTAGGATTCATAAACATCTCAACTGGGTCATACCCTGGCTTGCGGTGAATATCTACCAAACGTGCAAAGTCAGGTGCTACTGCATCGTCGAACCAATAGTAATAGGTAAACCAGCTATCTGCGTCGGCCATTAAGACAAAATCGCCTGAACGCTCATGGTCAAGGTGGTAATCTTTTTTTGTATTTTCGTCTAAAACTAAGGCTACCCCAGCAATATTATTTAAGATTGTTCTTACCTTTTCAAGCTGTGTTTTGTCGTTGACATACACGTGTGCTATTTGGTGATCGGCGGTGGCAAAAGCTTTTGAAGCACCTGCATCCAACAGTTCTAACCCTTTTTCTACACGTACATTTATTAAGTTATTTTCTCTTAAAATACGATTGACATGGATTGGATTGTTGACCGTATTGATGCCATATTCAGAAAGTAAAATAATATTACAATCTTTCTGGCGATAATAAGTCACTAAATCTTCCACCAACTTATCAACTTCGCCCAATTCTTTATGAATTTTCGAAAAATCAACTCCATATTTTTGTAAACAATAATCCAAATGTGGGAGGTAGATTAAGGTCAACGTAGGGTCATGTTTTTTGTCTACCCAAACAGAAGCATCGGCTATCCATTTCGAAGATTTAAGGTTGGCATTGGGACCCCAAAAGTTGAAAAGTGGGAAAGTTCCAAGTTCAGCTTGTAGCTCATCTCTCAAACTCGAAGGGTGAGAATAACAGTCGGGTGCTTTTACACCATCAGCATGATATTGCGGTCTTGGTGTTACGGAATAATCGGCAGTTGAATACATATTATACCACCAAAACATCTTTGAGCAAGTAAAGTTGGGGTCTAATTTTTTGGCGGCATCCCAGATTTTTTCTGACTGTACCAACTTATTAGATTGTTTCCAAAACTTTACCTCAGATTCAGTACGATCGTACCAGCCATTACCGACGATTCCATGTTCTTTAGGGAATTTGCCTGTTACATAAGTACTTTGTGCTGTAGTAGTTACCGCGGGAAGTACAGGTTTGATATGGGTAAAATGATGATCTTCAAAATACTTTTTCAAAAATGGTGTATGTTCACCAATTACGCTGGTGCTAAGCCCAACTATATCAATAACAACAGTTTTTTTCATATTTCTAAAAAATTGGGAGCAATGAGTTTAGTGCTAAACCAAGGTTTTTACCCATGCGATTTCTCGAACAATAGAATCATTTAAAGGCGCCTGCACCTCTGCGGGCAACACTCCCCATGTATATGTTTCGATTTCGAGATGATTGGTGGCAGGCATTTGTTTATGCAAAGCCAATGTTTCGACAATATCGTTTCTAGTAGACGACAAAAGTCCATAATGTTCGATAAACAGAGGTACGTGAAAATGTACTCGCCATTCTTGATAAGACACTGTTTGAGCAGCTACTAAAGCATCGCCAAGGTCAGTGAACTTCTCAAAACTTCCATCTTCTTTTAACGCGACTACTTGGTGCAAATAGGTAGGTTCGTTGTATTGTGCCAAAGCTGCGAGTTTTTCTGCTTTTTGTTCATCAAATACTACTCGAATTGCTGAACTAACCTGAAACTTGCCAATATTAATCCCTAATTCTGCTAGTTTTGTCAAAGCCGCTTCAGGTTTCTCAAAGTTTACGGCAAAATGGCAAATATCATAGCATAGTTGGACATGCGTATGAATAAGGACTTCTATTTGCTTGTCTGTTAGGTTTTTATCTTTGAAATGTTCTTTGGCTGTTGGCAGTAATATACGTTGATACCAGTCGATGAACTCAGATGAGTTTTCGAGAATACCATCTGGTTCTGGTTCTATATCCAAGTGTAATATTTTGCCTGTTGATTTCTGAATTTCAGCCAGTTTTTCAACTACTTGTAAAATATGCGTCGTCGAAATAGCAATAGCATCAGCCAGTTTTTGAGGCGTTTCCCACCAATAACGATAGGAGAGAGGCGAGGTCGAAATCCCACCTTCTTGCATATCGGTTGGTAAAATGTCAGCCAATATTTCAAACATTCGGATGGTATAATCACGACGATTGGTGGTAGTCCAGTCAGGTGCATGAACTTGGTCTTTTACTACAGCATCATGAAAATCTCCATAAGGAAATCCATTCATCGTAAATACATAACAATTTTGCTCAGATAGCCAATTTTTGAAAGTTTCAAGATGATCTTTTTGACTTAAATCAATACTCGCCTGATTGGCCAAACGCAAGCCAATTCCCATCGGCTGGTTGGGACTCACTTGTTGTTTGATTACTGGAATACTATTTTGAAGTACTGAAAAATGATGTTGCCAATCTTCACCTGTATGGATATTGCTACAATAAGTCAAATGACCATTGGGAGTTTTCATGCTAGTTTATTGTTAATTTCGTAAAAGCCTTAAAATACACAAACCTTCGAAGCCAGATAATCTACGGCTTGTTTTACTAATTCAAAATCTATCTCGTGAACTTCCTCGCCTTTGCCTAATGCTTTTAAAAGGGTAATGGTTAGTTGACCACCAAGATGTTCTCTAAATTCATTTAAGCCTTTCCAAAGATTGATTTTATCATTTTCTGCCAAGGCTGGGTGATATAGCTCAAAGCCTAAATTTTGTAAAAGCGTAATGATTCTCTGTAAATCATTTTCGGTTAAATCACCTTTAAGATGCGAATACACCGAATCCAAGGCAATACCAATCGCAACAGCTTCACCGTGACGAATAGTGAAATTGGTAAGATATTCTAACTTATGTGCAGCCCAATGCCCAAAATCCAAAGGTCTTGCTGAACCACTTTCAAATGGGTCGCCACTAGAGATATGCTGGACGTGCAATTCGGCACAACGGAAAATATGCTGGTACATGGCATCTTCATCACGATTTGCCAAAGCAAACGCATGCTCTTCAAGCCATGTGAAAAACTTCAAATCCTTGATTAAGGCTACTTTAACGGCTTCTGCAATGCCCGAACGCCAATCACGGTCGTTGAGGGTTGTCAAGAAATTACTATCGTTGAACACTGCTACTGGGGGAGCAAATGTGCCTAAGAAGTTCTTTTTTCCGATATAGTTAATGCCATTTTTTACCCCAACACCCGAATCATTCTGTGACAAAACCGTTGTTGGAATGCGGATATGCTTGACCCCACGATGTGCCACCGCCGAAGCGTAGCCTGTCATGTCCAAAAACGCACCACCACCAATGGCAGCCACAAACGAATGGCGGTCGATACCATAAGTATCAATCGCTTCGAGAGCTTTGTCGAAATAACTAGGTTGATTTTTGACGATTTCTCCTCCCGGCAATACCAGAATATCTGAAGCAAGTTCAATGGCATCTTGGGTTGCAAAATAGTTACGAATGGCATCTTGCAAGTAAGGATGTGCCTCGGCAACGCCTTCGTCAATGAGAAAAAGTATTTTCTTTTTGAAGGTTGGACTACCGTAGTTACGGAGAAAATCTATGAATAATGAGTTTTCAGGCGCAAATAAGTTTTTAGTAAATTGGATATTATAAGAAAAATGTACCTGAAAAGATTGCTGAATAACTGACATTGAATTAAGATTTTAAGTCATTTAGTGCCAAAGAATATTGTCGGGCGCTAAGTCATACAATTAACATGTGGTGATTTTTAGTGATGAATCGTGAATGATGAATTGTGAATTAAATTCAATTATTTGGCATTCGGCTTTCAGCTATGGGCTTTTCGGCAAAAATATTTCTTATGAATTCATAGAAGCTTTTCTACCTAATACTTATAGATGACCACCCAAAAACTAATAATTAAGTTTGACATATTGATGAGTTAAGATATTAGTAATCATAAATTTGCACTCACAATTCATCATTCACAATTCATCATTCACAATTACGTTACGGCAAACATTTTTGCCAAACGCATTGATAGTGGTAAAAGCAATACAACGATTAAAGTCTGAACAATATTTCCCGATAAACTCACCCAAGCAGCATCCATAATGATTAAAGATAACACGCCTGCTTTTACAGCTTTTCCGATATTGGGACCTATAGGAAGTTGAATAGCTTTGAATAATGGTTTTCCTATCAAGTAAAGATGGCTGGCTACCAAAATGGCTGTTAACCAAAGTGTTCCTCTTGTAAAAGATACATACAACTGCGCCGAACTCACCAGCAGATACAAGAGCGCTGCAAAGTATAGGATATTTTTGCTTCCTCCATGTACCTCACCACGACTTACCATCGTAATAGCTGCAATATATATAACAGGAATAATGGCTAAATATTGGAAATTTTGCCATTGTTCAGGCATTACACTCATGCCAAGTAACAGGTTAAAACCTCTGCATAGGCCCATGTTGACGGGACCTAAAAATGAATGATGTTTTCCCCATTTGTCATAAACTAAAGCTGCAATAGCGGTTATAATCGCAAAAATCGCACTTAAAGGACTTTGTAAATAGGCACTAATCACACCGATTAGTAACAAAATACTGCCTAACATGCTCGCCTCAGTAAGAGTCACTTTTTTGCTCGGAATCGCTCGTTCGGGACGTTCGATGGCATCCAGTTCGGCATCGAATACGTCGTTGAACACCACACCCCCTCCATACAATCCCAAGGTGGATATAGACAAGTATAGAACAGATTGTACATGAAAATAGTTTGTGTCAAACACAAAGTGTACAATACTCATACCTGCCAAAATGTCTGCGACCGCCGTTATCATATTCGCCGGTCGCATGAGTTGTAAATAATATTTAAGTTTCAATTTGTCTATTAAAGAAGTTAAAAACAGAGAATTGGTTTATGCGCTTTAGGCTGTTAGCCGTAGGCTATAGGCAAAAAGCTTTGGTTATTTCAGGAGAAATACTTTTCAAATTTAGCATAATGCCCAGCACCTTAGTAAGTAAGCAAAATAAAATTCAATTTTTGAGCTTTCGGCTTTCAGCTATGGGCATTCGGCAAAAACATATCTAAACAATTCAACACTCTTTGCCTTGTGCCTAATATACAATTCATCACTCCTACCTATCTAATCACTATCGCATTTTTATCGATACGTGGTTGTTGTCCTCCTCTCAAAATGGTATTTCCATTGAAAGTTTTACTTTGGTCAATAACCGTATTGTTCTCAAAATCCTCCACATTGATTTGACCACTTTGTGCAAATGCGTCGATGGCATTTTGATAAGTAACCATTTTGATGTCATGGGCCGAAATGCCTTTCATTTTCATCAAAGCGGCAGTTTTGGCAACGGCAAGTGGGTCGCTAATACCCCAGTCAGCCGCAGAATTAATCATGATTCTTTCAGAGCCATATTGTTTTACAATTTCTACCATTCTTTCGTTACCCATTTTGGTAAATGGATAAATCGTAAATGCTGCATAAAAACCTTGGTCGAGCACACTTTTTACGGTTTCCTCATTGTTGTGATCAATGATTACCATGTTGGGAGCAATACCATGTTCGAGCGCAATAGCCATACTACGCTCGGTACCTTTGCGTTTATCGCGGTGTGGCGTGTGAACTTGTACGGGTAAATTAGCTTCTTTGGCTAAATCTAATTGCCAACGATAATACTTTTCTTCTGCGGGAGTTTGGTCATCAAAACCAATTTCTCCAACACCAACCACGCCTTCTTTGTAAAGATATAGTGGCAAAATCTCCATGACTTGTTCTGCCAAGGGTTCGTTGTTGGCTTCACGAGAATTAAGCCCAATCGTACAATAATGTTTGATACCAAACTGTGACGAGCGGAATCTTTCCCAACCTACCAGACTGCTAAAGTAATCTTTGAATGTCGCCAAACCTGTGCGGGGTTGTCCCAACCAAAAAGCAGGTTCGATAATCGCCACAACACCAGCGTCGGCTAAGGCTTGATAGTCGTCGGTTGTACGTGAAGTCATGTGTATATGCGGGTCAAAAAACTTCATATCCTTTATATAATCCATGAAATTGGCCTGCACGTGTTGCGCAGTTACTTTCTCCTCTGCCGAACCTTCAAAGTGCGAAGGATTTTGTTGTATTTCTGAATGTTTATTACACATAATCGAATGAGTGAATTGAAAATGAGTGAGTTAGTGAGTTGCTTGCGTTTCCTTCTTATCTTTTGAGTCACTACACATAACACAGTTGATGAACCTCCAATTGCTTCCAGCTCAATTGTCCTTTTTGTACAGAAGCTCGTAATTGAGGGTAATTTTCTAACAAACTTTCAGCACCAGGAAATGATGTTTCGGAGCATACCAAAGCTGCTGCTGTTTGATTTTGGATGTCATTTGACTGAAAAAGTTTATCCAAATCAGCCAAAATTGTATCATTCATAAAATTGATTACCAAACGCCATACTTGTGCAGGCACTTTGCGGTCGGCTGCCCAGCGCTCATGTGCAAAGTCGGAAAGTGTTTCAGCAAGTTTGCGGTTAGCACGTTTTTCCAAGCCTACAATCAAATGAATAGGTTTATCATTAAAAATACATTTTAGCACCAATTGATTCCATGCTAGTTCTGAAAAATGTAGAAAAGGGTAAGGATTGCCAAATCCGATAGCATCAAAAACGACGCCCATATTAGAGCGAACAGCCTCTGTGGCTCTAAAAAGCCATTTTTCTGGATAGGACAATACTGGCAAGGCCGAATAAAGCGCTACTAATTCATTGATTTCGGCGGTATCAAAAAGCGTTTCTATATTTTTGACATATTCTTCACTTTGTTCGCTTGGAATATGCAATAGCAGATAAACACGTACCAATCTTTCTAAAGTCCATTCTTCAATTTGCCAATCTGGTACAACCGAATGAATTACCTTTTCGTCGACACGAATTGCTACTTTGCGAATAAATCTAGGCGCTGAAACAAAGGCTATTTGAATCGCTTTTACATCAGAATTAGCCTTAGTTTTAACCCACTCTAATTCTTTCTCATTTGCTGTGGCCTCAATAGCACTGAATAGTATATGTTGGATAGACGTCATCGTTTTGGGATAGTTTTATGACTCAGGGTTTTGGGGTTATCCAAAAGAAATCTTTTATGTGGACCAAAAACCTTTTCTTTCTTTTTGTAAAGATAAAAACATCTACTCAGCTTGGTGTCTTGTTTTTTAGGGAAAAACATCATTTATGACAATAATCAATGTTTATTTTTTTCCTATAAACTTAAGTTTTGGGTTTTAGGTACAAGTTAACAGGCACAAGGCAAAGCGAGTTAAATAATTTTTTAGTAACGATAGATACGTTTTTGCCGAATGCACATAGCTGAAAGCCGAAAGCTAAAAAATTAGATTTGATTTTGCGCACTAACTCAAAATCAAATGATTTATAACAAAATTAAATAGAAATAATTCAATTATTGTCCCTTTGTGAGAAAATAAATATAATGGCTAAATAGAGAGGTTAGTACAAAATTCCTTGTGTGCTCGTTATAGGTTTTTTGTAAAAATAGGAGGCATCCCAGATTTTGAGGAAATTTTAAACTTTGGCACTCAATTTTACTAAAACACTTGTAAACTGTATAAAAAAAGAAAGTCCAAGACTAAGTCTTGAACTAGGAGATTCAATTTTGTCCAGCTAAAAGCCATAGCCTAGCCCTAATTTCTCAAGATGATTTTAGAGGTTTGGGACTTTTTACCTGTTTCTATTTTGAGCAAATACATACCTGTGGGTAGTCCTTGCAAGTCGAAGACCTCTTCTGTATTGGCACGAACCATTCTTGTATTTTGGATAATACGACCGCTCAAGTCAATCAGCGTTGCCTGTGCATTTTCGGTCATTTTTACATAGACATACCTATTGGTGGGGTTTGGATAAACCTGACTAATTTGGTCTTGCTCAGTACCAGTAATGACCACCTTGGTAAGGTTTTTTAATACTCGTAATCCTCCCGTATTAGTACCAATGATTACATCAGGAAGCAAATCGTTGTCTAAATCTCCAATGGCAATTGTGGCATTTCCTCCAATCAATAAGTTTTCAGACTTATTACTAAAACTGTTGAATATCAGACTAGTATCTGCTACGAATTGATTGGTGTTTTGCTCTTGGAAACTTCTGTAAATACTCATATTACCCGTACGATTCCCAACAAGCAAATCAGTTTTTCCATCAAGATTGACATCACCTGTTGTCAGAAATATATTACCTGCAATATAATCTGTCTGAAGCTTGCCTAAGTTATCATTTTGTACCACATACTTAGGTGATTGATTACTTCCAGTATTTTGGATAAAACGAATATTTCCACGCGAGGTTCCATGTAAAATATCCATTTTCCCGTCTTTATCAAAGTCAAAAAAAGTAACAGATTCGCCAGCTAAAAAGTCTGTAAATGTGGGCAATAACACCGCGTTGCTCAACTGAATATTAAAAGCTTGATTACGAGCTGCCTTGTTGGGAATGTATCTTATTTCCATGCCTTTAGACGAATTAGAACTAAAGCCCAAATCATCGACACCATCGCCATTAATATCAGCCACGAAGGGACGAACATCCAACAATTGCATAGATTTTACGAGTCCCAAATAATCTGTATCTTTTACTTCGAACGTGTTATCGCCTTTATTTTCCAATAAAACCAAACCAGCTTTTACGCCAGTTAAGGTTATATTTCCGCTATATCCAATCACCAAATCTTTGTCGCCATCACCGTCAATATCGACCAAGACAGGAGAGGCGTTTTCTCCTAAATCGAGCATGGTATTTTGGAGAAAATTTTTACCCTGAAAATTCCAAATAGGCAAGTTATCTTTTCCTGTATTTTTATAAAACCATACAGATTGTTGAAAGTCAACAGTTCTTTCCGCACTGTCAAATCCGTTTGGTGCTGCCACTAAGTCTTTGATGCCGTCAAAATCGAGGTCTTCGAAATAGACTGCTGGAAATATAGGAAAATCAATGGCAGTGGTATTGGTGGGATACACATAGTTTGCCGACTTAAAAGAGGCGCGTTGTTGCGTACCCTGATTGATCAGCGCAGCAATATTGTTACAGGTGATATGTCCAAAAAGCACATCTTTTTTATTGTCACCATTTAAGTCAAGTAATAGCAAGGCATTGCCCGAATGAAGGACTTTTTGCGCACTAGGGTCTGTAGATTTTTGTCCAGCAGGTGTATCACCACAATCTATCCCAAACTGAAAATCTTGACATAATTGCTTGATAAAATCCCCCCAGCAATAACCGATTTTTACAAATTCGAGACGAGTTGGGTCGTTGTATTTCTCGACGGCATTATTTCTATGAAATTCGACAAAATCGCCCGAAGGATCAAATAATAAAACATCAATGTCGCCATCGTTATCGATGTCTGTAATCGCAGGAATATCGGTAGCGGTTACATTGAGATTGATTTTCCCTGAAAAACCGATGCTATAAAGTGGACTCGCAATCAATTGCCACGAAACCTTATCCGCAGTAGTGGTATTGCGGTACAATTTTAATCCTGCTGAGGAATGAGTAAACAAATCTTTTCGACCATCCTTGTCATAATCTACCAATAGCATCCAGTTTTGCAGTGTAGGGAATAACGTTTCGTATTGTGGTGCATATTGCCAATAATAGACTCCAGAAGTATTCTTGGTTGCCAAAAAAGTAAATACCTTCTGGGCAGTACGGTCATAAACGACTAAGTCTTCTGGACCCTCGTTGTTGAGCTGACAAGTCGAAAACTGTGGAGCATTCAAACCGCCCGCAAAGGCATTGACAAGGTTTTGTCCATTCTGAAGGATTTTTACTTGGTCGTTATACTTAAAAGAGATTTCTTGGGCATAAATTTGAATAGAAGACCAAACTATATAGAGCGTAAGTAATTTTTTCATTCGATATTTGTTTGCTTATTTCGTAGTTGAATTATACGAAATTCGATGAGTATTTAACAGATAACTAGTTTGTGAGGTTTAATTGATTATTAATCAGTATATTATTTTTTTTAACGAAAAGAAGAAAAAACCACCTTGTCTCAAAGACCCAATTGAATATAGAGATGGTTGCATGTTTTTTCAAAATAAAATAAAAAATAGCGTAGTCCTCACAACTACTTTTAGAGATTCTATTATTATCAAACCTTTTCTTCGGCAAATTGTTGATAACAACTAAACGACAAAAATGATGATTTCGGTTAGCGAATTATACCAAAAATACAAAGAATGTACTGGCGTATCTACCGATACCCGTAAGATTGATCAAGGAGTTTTGTTTGTGGCTCTGAAAGGACCCAACTTTGATGCCAACCAGTTTGCGACCCAAGCACTTGAAAAAGGTGCTGCATATGTGGTAGTTGATGACCCCGCTGTTGTTCAAAATGAACGTTATTTATTGGTCGAGGACGGTCTACTGGCTTTACAACAACTAGCCAATTACCATCGCAAACAGTTGAATATTCCTTTCGTGGGGCTCACTGGTTCAAATGGGAAAACCACCACTAAGGAGCTGATAAACTGTGTTTTATCCAAAAAGTATAAAACGTATGCAACGCTTGGAAACCTCAATAATCATATTGGAGTACCTTTAACAGTATTGGCGATTGATGATTCGATAGAGCTGGCGATTATCGAGATGGGTGCCAACAAGCAAGGCGATATTAAGGAATTAGCTGAAATTTGTGAGCCTACGCACGGCTTTATTACCAATATCGGAAAAGCACATTTAGAGGGTTTTGGTGGTGTTGAAGGCGTTAGAAAAGGAAAAGGTGAATTGTTTGATTTTTTATCAGAAAATCATAGAACAGTTTTTGTCAATGTTGCTTCAACTCCGACTTATGAAATGACGCAAGGCAAAAACTTTGCTGAGGTAATTACTTATAGTGCTGAGCCAAGTACTGATTTTGCTACCGTAGTAACCTTGACTGAAGAAATCCCTAGCGTGACGTTTGAAGACTCGGACGGACATGCTTACACCACTCATTTGACGGGTAAATACAATTTCTTCAATATGTGCGCTGCCATTCGCATAGGGCAATATTTTGGCATAGATACTCAAACTGCTTGTCAGGCAGTGGCTGACTATGTGCCAAATAATAACCGTTCGCAGTTTGTTGAAAAAGGAACAAATCTTGTTTTGATGGATGCGTACAATGCAAACCCATCTTCAATGAATGCCGCTATTACCAATTTCAATAATTTGAAGGCAGATAAAAAAATGGTGATTTTGGGTGATATGTTCGAACTAGGCGAGGAGGCAGAAGCAGAGCATAAAGCTATCGGAGAACTCTTGAAAAATTGTCAATTTGACTATATTCTTTTGGCAGGAAAATTGATGGAATCCGCTGTGTCTCAGTTACCCATCATGAAGGTGCATTATTTCCCAGACAAGTTTGGTTTGCACGTATGGTTGCAAGACCATAAAGTTGAAAATACCCATATTCTCGTGAAAGGTTCGAGAGGAATGGGCTTAGAAAGTGTATTACAGTTTTTGTAAATTAATATGCTTTAGGCTGTAAGCTGTGGGCATTAGGCAAAAAAGTTTATATTCTTTCATGAAAAAAACATTTAACTTTTTGCTTACGGCATATAGCTTACAGCCTAAAGTGTTACAGTGCAATTTCTCTAACTTTGTTTGAAAATATGAGTAATGATTCGTTTAAAGAACTAAGAGGTCCTAATCAGGGTGTCAATGGAATGCTGCGAGCAGGTATTGCTGTCGTGTCGGTGGTAGCTGCGGTGTTGCTATACATGGTGATTCAAAGCAATGATATTAAAAAAAGTCAACAAGAAGTCATCGAAGAAAAAGTTGTACAGTTGGCCGAGACTCGTATCAAGCTAGATTCTATTATGCATCAATTGGATAGTAAGATTGCAGAGATTCAAGAACTGGGAGGAGATATATCTGAGCTACAAAAAGCCAAAGCTAAGTTGGAGCTGGATAAGGCTCAACTACTCAAAAATACTTCTGAAGAAATTGCGAGTATTAAGGCTACGTATCAGGCTAAAATTTTGAATTATGAGTCACTACTAACTGTTAAAGAGCAGGAAATACAGCGTTTGCGTGCAGAGAATACCGAGTTGGCATCTCAAAATGAAGATCTTAGTGAGGAGAACACTAGTCTAAAATCTGAGAAATCCGCTCTCGCCAATACTGCTGCTCGAATACGCGCCCAAAAAGAGGATGCGGATATTCGGAATAAGGCATTAGCCGAAAAAGTCTCACGTGCGACAGCCTTAAAAACGGAGTTTGTGAAAATTACAGGTATCAATCAAAAAGGCAGAGAATTTGATGACAGAAGAATGAGAAATGACAAATTAGCTCGTCTCAAAATTTCTTTTATGTTAGCCAAAAATGAATTGACTGAGCACGAAAAGAAAACCATTTTCATTCGTATTCTCGATCCAGATGGGTCAACACTTTTTGATGCGGCAACAGGCTCAGGTAGTTTTATTTTTGAAGGCAAAGATTACGCTTACACCACCAAGGCTGATATTTATTACGATAATATCAATCAATTCGTAGAAGTTGCCTACCACAGAGGCACGGCATATCGTTCGGGTAAATATACGGTTGAGTTGTTTGCCGAAGGTTTTAAAATCGGAATTGGCGGTTTTGAGATTAAGTAGGTATTCATGGAAGACTCACCAAAAAAAAGCACAATACAAGTCAAAGAGTTTTATTGATTTGTATTGTGCTTTTTCATTTTATAAAACGCCGTATCATGAATTAAATAAATTATCTTTAATACTGTATGTTTTTAGATAATTTATCAAAAATATAAGTATTTATGTTTTATAATTTCTATTTTTTGATTCAATACCAAATGATTTATTGGTTTGCTTTTTAAATCTTCTTAAAACCTACTAATTTTGTACTTTATAAAGAATTGAGTAAATAATCAAAAAACAATATAGCTATTTAAGTGGCTGAGATAGAGTTTTTTAAATGCTTAATTTTTCAAGTATTAGAAATAATAAAAGTAAAAAATAAATGTCAACTACAACACAACCGTACACTCCGTACAAAGTAAAAGACATCGCCCTTGCTGATTGGGGTCGCAAAGAAATTCGTTTGGCTGAAGCTGAAATGCCAGGTTTGATGGCGCTTCGTGCTGAATATGGTGAGTCTAAGCCATTGGCTGGTGCTCGCATCGCAGGATGTTTGCACATGACTATCCAAACTGCTGTATTGATTGAGACATTGGTAGCTTTGGGTGCTGATGTAACTTGGTCTTCTTGTAACATCTTCTCTACACAAGATCACGCTGCTGCTGCTATTGCTGCTGCGGGTATCCCAGTTTATGCTTGGAAAGGTATGAACGAAGAAGAGTTCAACTGGTGTATCGAACAAACTTTGTTCTTTGGCGAAGATCGTCAACCTTTGAACATGATTTTGGATGACGGTGGTGACTTGACTAACATGGTATTTGATAACTACCCAGAATTGATTGGTGGTATCAAAGGTTTGTCTGAAGAAACTACAACAGGTGTTCACCGTTTGTATGAGCGTTTGAAAAATGGTACATTGTATTTACCAGCTATCAACGTTAACGACTCAGTTACAAAATCTAAATTTGATAACAAATACGGTTGTAAAGAATCATTAGTTGACTCAATCCGTCGTGCGACTGACTTGATGTTGGCGGGTAAAGTAGCTGTAGTTGCTGGTTATGGTGACGTAGGTAAAGGTTCTGCTGAATCATTGCGTGGTGCTGGTTGCCGTGTGTTAGTAACTGAAATCGACCCAATCTGTGCGCTTCAAGCGGCAATGGACGGTTTTGAAGTAGTTACAATGGACGAAGCTGCTACTCGTGCAAACATTTTTGTAACAGCTACAGGTAACGTAAACATTATCAAAGGTCGTCATTTCTTAGCAATGAAAGACAAAGCGGTAGTTTGTAACATCGGTCACTTCGATAACGAAATCGATATGGCTTGGTTGAACGGAACTTACGGCGCTACTAAACAACAAATCAAACCACAAGTTGATTTGTACACTGTAGAAGGAAAAGAAATCATTGTATTGGCTGAAGGTCGCTTAGTGAACTTAGGTTGTGCAATGGGTCATCCTTCTTTTGTAATGTCTAACTCATTCTGTAACCAAACTTTGGCTCAATTAGAGTTGTGGTTGAACACAGACAAATATGAGAAAAACGTATATATCCTTCCAAAACACCTAGATGAGAAAGTAGCGAAATTGCACTTAGCTCACATCGGTGCTAAATTGGAAGTATTAGACGAAGAGCAAGCTGCTTATATCGGCGTAACAGTAGAAGGTCCATTCAAATCTGACTTGTACCGTTACTAGGATTCTGTCCTAAAACGACCTATATATCAAAGCCTCAATTACTTCGGTAGTTGGGGCTTTGTACTTTCATGCATAAGTATCCAAATATTTTGAATTTATTCAAGAAGTCTACTAAATTTGGACAAATTCTCCCTTATCCTATCTATTAAAAAATCAAACTTATTATTGTTCTTTAACCTCCGAAAAAAGAATTCTTAGGATTTGGACACTACTAAATCTTAAGTAGCTTTCGATTCGTTTGAATCGATAAGTTTTACATGAACCCAATACCTCAAATTATATACTCTGTTGCACAACCACTTACCTATTTGTTGAGTGAATTACTGATTTTTTACTTTGTGCTTTATATGAAAGGTATTTTACATTGTGCTTGCTTTATTTTTTTATTGGTCACCTGTGAAGATCCGATATGGGGGAAAAATTTCGCTGCTGATTCTGTCAAAAAGGAAACAGAGCAGGCTTATACGCCGTCTTCACTAACACTTCGTTTGAGAGATAAACATTCCCGAAAATATATTTTTGGTCAATTCATCGTACAGTATGAGAATGGTCAAAAGACACTTATCGAAACTGCTTCTACGCATGTTGTCACTTTTACAAAAGAAACAAAACTGACAATCATCGCCCAATCAGAAGGCTATCAGAATCAACAACGAACCTTCCAAATTTTACTGGCTCCATTCGGAAAACATTATGAATTTGAAGCATTAATGGAAAAAGCAGTGGGCGTTATTCGTGTCAATGCCATTGACGCAGAGTCGAAGAAGAATGTCAAAAAAGTAAATTATATTGTCAAAAATATCGATACTGAAGAGTTACAAAAGTACCTAGCTATCAGTACAGAAGGCATAGTATATTTGAATTTGTTTGATTCACCTCTCAAATATGAACTCGAAATTTCGGCAAAAGGCTATGAACCACAAACTATCAAATTAGACTCCTCAAGTCTCGACAGAGTACTAAATTATATGTTGACACCAGTCAAAAAAGCGAGTGTAGTCATTCCCGTAGTGGCACAAGACCAGCTTACCAAAGATTTGATTCCTGTATTTGAGGTGGTTTCAACAAACTTAAAATTGACTGAAACCAAGCCCTACAAAGTACTTTTGGTAGATGGTGATGAAATAGATGTTGAAATAGCTGCTAAAGAATATCAAACCTATGCTAAGCATTTTGTCGTGACGGATACCCTTTTGAATCTTTCAAAATTGATTATTCCCCTCGAACGAAAAAGCTACACATTTCTCCTGAAATCCTGGGAAGATCAAGAGCTGACAGAACATATTCAGGCTTCGTACAAAGTATTCAATTTAGAGACGAATACCATGCTACCCCTAGCTTTTCAAGGATTATTTCCAATGGTCGAGTTACTTCCTTTCAAAGAATACAGTATTCATGTAGTTGCCAATGGCTACGAGCCTGTTATTGCTCGTTTCGCTCCTTTGAATTTTATAAAGAATAAACAATTTTCCATAGATTTTATTCTAAAAAAGAAAAAAGTAATAGCCAAAGCAGAACCTAATCTCGTTATTCAATCAAAGGAGTTTGGGGTTATCGAAAAGGGTCGAGCTATTACTTTGCGTAATTTATATTTCGACCAAAGTAGTCCTGTTTTACGAAAAGAATCATTTCAAGAATTAGATTCATTGGTCAATCTTTTGAGAGATAATCCAAGTCTCAAACTCGAAATACGGGGTCATACCGACAATGTGGGAGATTTTAACTTAAATCTAAAATTATCACAAGACCGTTGCCAGTCAGTCATAGGCTATTTAGTGACAAAAGGTATTCAAGCGGATAGACTGAAGGCGGTCGGACGTGGGCCTCTAGACCCCGTTGTACCAAATTCGACAGAAGAAAATAAAAAGAAAAATCGCCGTGTAGAGTTTATCCGACAGTGATATGATGGCAGATTTGGGAATGTTTGATTTCGGATTTCTAACTTACTATTTTACATTATTTCCGAAATCAGCAATCCCCAATCAGCAATAATAAAAAAATTACATTCACAATTCACCACTCACAATTCAGCACTATTATTTGATGGTGCTATGTAATACTTTAAATTATAAACTCAGAAAAAAGCTTTTCCCTGAAAATCAGTATAAAAGCCATCTAGTTTACTTTTTCGAGAAACAAACTTACTACCTTTATGTCTACTTCAAACCGTCGTCAGTTTTTAGCTGACTTAACTATGATTGGGGCTGCTTCTATGCTCTCACAATCGCTTTTTGCTGCAAAACCATCATCTATCAAAATTGCCTATTCTGCTATTACTTGGGGAGGGAAAGACCTTAATGCCATGCAGGATATTGCTTCTTTGGGATTCAAAGGAATTCAGCTTCGTGCCAATGCTTATGATAATTATAAAACGAAAGTTCAGGAGTTAAAAGACTTATTGAGTCAGCATCATCTATCATTAGCCATGTTTTCGAGTGGTAATGTAGAGGTTGATCCAGCTCGTATTTCAAGCAATGTGGATTACCACGTGGCACATGCGAGTTTTGTAAAAGCATTAGGTGGTGATGCGCTTCAATTGACTAATAGTCTGCGAAAAAATAACCAAGCACCAACCAAAGATGAGTTGAAAGCTTTGGCAAAAGTGATGAACCAAATTGGAGAACAAACAGCTGACTTGGGTGTTCAAACTACCTATCACAATCACATGCACCAATGGGGCGAAACACCAGAAGAAGTAGATATTTTGATGCAAGAAACGAATCCAAAATTTGTGAAAATGCTTTTGGATGTGGCGCATTATCACCAAGGAGGAGGCGTACCTGCCAAGGCAGTTGAGCAATATAAAGACCGATTATTTGCACTACATATCAAAGATGTGAAATCACCTCTAGCAGATAAACCAGAACCTAAAGCCTATAAGTTTGTGGAGTTAGGACAAGGAAACGTGGATTTGCCAGCGGTATTTAAGGCTTTAGAAAAAGTTAAATTTAACCGTTGGGCTGTGGTTGAGTTGGATGGGGTACCCGAACCAAATCGCACACCTCTTGAATCAGCGACTATCAGCAAAGCCTATTTGAATGATAAATTGAAACAAAAAATATAGAATTTTTGAGCGTATCTGAGTGATATTAAATATCCAATTGAGTGATTTAGAGGTTGAGCGAATGAGTGATTATTTTAAAAATCTGTATTCTAGCGGTAGAGACGCAATGCTTGCGTCTTCAGTTGAGTCATCCCAAATTTTGACATTTGAGTTATTAACCAACTGGTTATCAAAAAATAAGATCGAAAAAATAATTTCGGTCGCATTTTTAAGCTAAAATTCTAATTGACAAATCTTTAGACGCAAAGCATTGCGTCTCTACTAGAAAATGTAGATTAAAAATAATCACTCATTCGCTCAACCACTAAATCACTCAATATAGAAATACCTCATGTTTTTGCCTTTTTCTACAAAAACACCTATCTTGCAGGGTTTTCAAAACCAACATATTATGAATTAACTATTTCCTCTAAGGTTTTGGTGTAGGCATTGGATAACCCTATCTAGTACACCCATTAGCTGACTTCTGACAGCGAGAATGCCCTTTCGAATATTCTTTACAATACATTTTCGGTAATTATTAGCTTTTTGATTTTAAGATAAGATACTTGTGATCTCATGAAAAACTATCATGCGAAATGATACTGTAATTCATGCTATCATAGCGACGTATGGTCGTGTCTTATTAAAAAGTTAATGTTCTGAAAAGCCTTAAACAATCGCTAAACACTTCGTCGTTATGTCTGACAAGCGCAACCCTGCCATTATTTTTATTTTTATCACCATGCTCATTGATGTTCTTGGTATTGGTATTATCATTCCAATTTTACCAGACTTAATTGAGGAATTTGTTGGAGGAGGAACCTCCAATGCCGCTATTTATGGTTCAATGCTAATGGCATCTTATGCTGTAATGCAATTTTTGTTATCGCCTGTTATAGGTGGTTTGAGCGACCAATATGGTCGTCGCCCGATTATTTTAGCATCATTATTGGGCTTCTCGGTAGATTATCTATTATTGGCTTTTGCCCCTAATATTACTTGGTTATTTGTGGGTCGTTTGATTGCAGGCGTTACAGGAGCGAGCTTCACTACTGCAAGTGCATATATTGCCGATATCACCAAACCAGAAGACCGTGCCAAAAATTTTGGAATGGTCGGTGCTGCATTTGGTCTCGGTTTTATTATTGGGCCTGTCATTGGGGGTGTTTTGGGCGAAATTCATATCAAATTGCCATTTTTTGCTTCGGCAGGACTAACGGCCATTAATTGGCTATATGGGTATTTTATTTTACCAGAATCTTTACCCAAAGAAAACCGTCGTCCCTTTGATTGGCGTCGCTCGAATCCAATAGGAACCTTGTCGAACATGACCAAATATCCTCTATTGTTTGGCTTGTCTATCGCGTTATTCTGTATCCAATTGGCGGGACAAACCAATCCTAGTACATGGGCATATTACACCAAACTCGTATTTCATTGGACTAAAACAGAGATTGGCTTGTCCCTAGGCTTTGCTGGCGTGGCAGTTGCTATTGTACAAGGGTTTTTGAGTCGAAAAATTATACCCAAACTTGGAGAGAAAAAATCTATCTTGGTTGGATTAGCCTTTTGGTCGGCTGGCTTTTTCTTATATTCTATAGCTTGGAAAGGTTGGATGATGTACGTTGTGATGATGCCTTTTGCCATGGGGGGTATTGCAGGGCCTGCAATACAATCGGTTATGACACAGCAGGTTGGAGCCGATGAGCAAGGCGAGTTACAAGGTGGAATTACCAGTATATTTAGTATGACCTCCATCTTGGGACCTATTATTGCTTCTAATTTATTCAGCTATTTTTCTTCACCCAATGCTCCAATTTATTTTCCTGGGGCAGCATTTTTTTCGGGATCGGTGTTGGCAGCTCTTGGACTTGTGATTGCGTATTTATCTTTTCCCAAAAAGAAAGTACAACCATCCGTCAGCGAATAATACGTTTTGTCCTAATTCCGTTTGATAAGTAGCAATAAATAAAGTAGCTTTCAAGCAGGAATTGGAGCTCAAAGGTTTGATTGAGGTAAGCCATAGGTTTAAATAGTATTTTGAAAAAATCATGATTACATTTCTGCCAAAAGCCTAATTGTTCAATCTGATTATGAATGTAAGATGTTGATAATTAAAAAAACATTCACAATTCACAACTCATAATTCAGCACTAATACTTAATACCTTATTAACTAAAACTAAGCAAAAAATGAAGGTTTCAAAATTTTTAGTCTCTGCACTAGTTGTTGTCGCAACCACAGTGTCATCAATGGCTCAAACAGCCGAAGAAATAGCAAAAAAACATATCGAAGCTATTGGTGGAGCAGAAAAATGGAAAGCCATTAAAGGCATCGAAATCAAGAATCGTATGTCTATAGGTGGGATGGACGTGGAGTCTAAATCTATTATTTTGGTAGGGAAGGGACTTCGTACTGAGGCATCTGTGATGGGGCAAAAAATAATAACAGCATTAGACGGAGATCAAGGCTGGACCATTCTTCCGTCTATGATGGGAGGTACTGGCGAACCTCAAGAATTACCGAATGCAGTGGCAAAACAAACTAAAGGTCAAATGAATTTTGGCGGCGCACTAATCGATTACGTTGAAAAAGGAGCTACGCTTGAATTGGTTGGCAAAGAAAAAGTTGACAATGTGGAGGCGTATCGTTTGAAATTGACAGAAAAAAATGGTGATGTAACCAATGTATTCGTTTCGCCATCGACATATTATATTGTTAAAACTACTGCCAGCAGAGTGATTAATGCAAAAAGTACAGATATTGAATTGTCTTTTTCAAATTTTAAAGCAGTAGACGGTTTGATTTTTCCATTCACTACCGAAATTCCATCACCGATGGGAGGAGGTCAAATGACAATGGAAGTTGATTCTATCAAATTGAATCCAACAATAGATGAAGCAATTTTCAAAAAACCTTCAAAAAAGTAAAATAGAGGATTTTTACTCTAAAATTCTGGTTTGAACCCATGAATGAGGAAAAACTTTTCTATTTGACCAAAACAATTTCAAAACCTCATAGCTAAATCCAAAAGCTGTGAGGTTTTTGTTTGCCCTTTTTGTAATTTTGTTATTGTAATAAATCTTAAAAAGTCCTCCAATCCTTAGGATCAGGGCGCAGATTCTGACAATATAATGTATAAACTTTTTTTACAGCCACTCTTATTTCGTTTTGATGCCGAGAAGGCTCACTATTTTACTTTCGATTTAATAAAGGCATTATTCAAAATCCCTTTTTTTTCAACCATTTTCAAAGCTATTTATCAGTATGAAAATCCTACTTTGGAAAAAACGGTATTTGGGTTAAAATTTAAAAATCCAGTTGGCTTAGCGGCTGGTTTGGATAAAAATGCGGTATTAGTAGATGAACTTTCTGCGATGGGTTTTGGCTTTGTAGAAATAGGAACACTTACCCCAAAACCTCAGCCCGGTAATGACAAGCCTCGTTTGTTTCGTTTGAAGGCAGACGAAGCCTTAATCAACCGAATGGGTTTTAATAACGATGGTGTAAAGGAAGCGGCAGCACGTTTGAAAAAGCGCAATAGTAATGTCTTGATTGGTGGAAATATTGGTAAAAATAAAGTTACACCAAACGAAGAAGCAGTGAATGATTATATGATTTGCTTCAACGAACTGTTCGATGTGGTTGACTATTTTGTGGTAAATGTAAGCTCGCCCAATACGCCAAACTTGAGAGCTTTGCAAGAAAAAGAACCTTTGAAGGATTTGTTACAAACTTTGCAAAAAGATAATGAACGTCGTCCGAAACAAAAGCCAATTTTGTTGAAAATTGCACCAGATTTGACCGAATCGCAATTGGATGATATTATTGAAATTGTACAAGAAACTAAAATCGCTGGAGTTATTGCCACTAATACCACTATTTCAAGAGAAGGCTTACAATCTTCTGAAGAATTAGTTAAAGAAATGGGAGGATTGAGTGGAAAACCCGTAACCAAACGCTCAACAGAAGTGATTCGTTATTTATCACAAAAATCAGGAAAAGCATTTCCTATCATTGGTGTAGGAGGTATTCATTCTCCAGAAGATGCTGAAGAGAAACTAAACGCTGGTGCTGATTTGGTTCAAGTATATACAGGTTTCATTTACGAAGGTCCAGGACTGGTAAGTAGAATTAATCGTTATTTGGCGAAGAAGTAAGTAAAGGGTTCAGGCAAGGAGGCATAAGGCATTAGTGTAAAGTATGACTGATTTCTTCTCTTCTAATCTATAATAATACTGTTTTTTCCTTAAAGAATTGTGTAGAACTAATTTGATTTTGAGGCAAGTTGTTACCAAAAATTCAACTCAAAACTCATCACTCTTAACTCTGCACTCATGGTAGTTTCCTTACTCTAATCCGATTTGAGAGGTTGAAATAACTCAAATCATCATTTCGAAGGGCGAACATACTTCGAAATATTTAAAATGTTATGGCTAGAAATATTCCCAAAGACCCAGAGCAAAACCGACCTAAGGAAAAAGCTCGTTCAGCTTCGCCAAGCCCATTCAAACTAGATTTTGGGGGCTCAGGTGTGGAACGTGCTCGTTTACTGATTGGTGGTGTTTTGGTATTGTTTTCCGTATTTATGTTTTTCTCATTTTTCTCGCACCTTTTTACAGGCAAAGCAGATCAAAGTGAGATACATAACTCATTGTCAAGTTTGGCAGAAACAGGTAAGAAAACCAAAAACTTTTTTGGCGTATTTGGTGCAAAATTGGCAGACCTATTAGTGCTTCGCTACTTTGGTGTTTCGGCTTTTTGGCTGGTGCCAATGACATTTTTTACAGGAGTACAAATCGGACTAAAAAGAAGCCTTGTTAATTTAGAAAGATTTACCAAACTGTCTATTTTCGGTATTTTGTGGGGAAGTACCTTCTTAGGCTTTTGGGTATATACTTTTCATATTGCCGATAACTGGAGTGATTTGTGTGGGGGCATGGGATACTATCTCAACGAGTATATGGATAGTCTCATGGGACCATTCACGATTTTTGTCATATTATTTCTACTAATACTCTTTATCTCGTTTTTCTATGGTACTGAAGTTTTGGTGGAATTTATGGAAAAGTTGTTATCTCCCTCTGAAACATCAGTCGAAGCTGATGAAGAGCAAAATGCAGATGATATTAGCCAAGCTAAAAATATTCGTAGAGTACGAGATGACCTCGAAAATACAGCTAAAGGTGCAAAGAATACCCTAAAAGTACCAGAGCCAGAGTTTGAGGATGATGATTTGCTGACAAGAGAAGATAATGCGGATGAAGAGAGCATAAGACCGTATTTGCCACCAATTGTAGAAGCAAAAGCCAATGCCGCAACCCAAACGATTAGCCCTGCAAGTACTGCTAGAAAAGAGGTTTCTTTAACGATAGAAAATACTTTGGAAGGGGACTTGCCTGAGACAATCGACGAAATCGAGGAGGATATTCCTGTTACAGAAACCTCAAAAGACGAAGCCAGCGATGAGCTAGTCAAACGATTTGGCTTATATGACCCGACTTTGGATTTACCTAATTATCAGTTCCCATCCGTTTCTTTGTTGAAGGACTATGACATGGGTAAAGCTCAGGTTTCTCAAGAAGAATTGAAGGCAAATTCGAATAAGATTGTTGATACACTTGGACATTATGGTATTGGTATTGCCGATATCAAGGCTACAATTGGCCCAACAGTAACGCTTTATGAGATTATTCCTGATGCAGGGGTTCGGATTTCGAAAATCAAAAACCTCGAAGATGATATTTCCTTAGCATTGGCAGCCTTAGGAATTCGTATTATTGCGCCTATTCCAGGAAAAGGAACCATTGGTATTGAGGTACCAAACAAAAACCGTGAAATGGTGCCTGTAAAGATGGTGATTGGCTCTGAAAAATTCCAAAAATCAACCGCTGATTTGCCAATTGTATTAGGTAAAACCATTAGTAATGACATATTTATGACCGATTTAGCCAAAATGCCTCACTTGTTGATGGCAGGGGCAACTGGTCAAGGTAAGTCGGTAGGATTGAACATGATTCTGACTTCATTGTTGTACAAAAAGCATCCATCACAACTAAAATTTGTATTAGTTGACCCGAAAAAGGTAGAATTGACGCTTTTCAATAAAATCGAACGTCATTTCTTGGCTATGCTTCCCAACGCCGCTGAAGCAATTATTACCGATACCAAGAAGGTAGTAAATACCCTCAATTCCTTGTGTATCGAAATGGATAATCGTTACAATTTGTTGAAAGATGCAGGTTGCCGTAACTTGAAAGAATATAACGCCAAGTTTGTCAATCGTCGATTAAATCCAGATAAAGGGCACTATTTTATGCCATACATCGTGTTGGTAGTCGATGAGCTTGCTGACTTGATGATGACTGCAGGTAAGGAAGTAGAACAACCTATTGCTCGTTTGGCGCAGTTGGCTCGTGCTATTGGGATTCACTTAGTTATTGCCACGCAGCGTCCATCTGTAAACGTTATTACAGGTACAATTAAGGCTAACTTTCCAGCTCGTTTGTCGTTTAAAGTGACCTCTAAAATTGACTCAAGAACTATTTTGGATACAGGTGGAGCCGAACAATTAGTCGGAATGGGGGATATGCTACTTTCGACAGGGTCTGATATTATTCGTTTACAATGTGCCTTTGTAGATACCCCAGAAGTAGAAGATGTATGTGAATTTATTGGGGAACAAAGTGGCTACGATTCAGCGTATTTGTTACCAGAATTTGAAGGTGACTCTGGCGGTGGAAATGAAAAAGGTGATTTTGACTCGAAAGATAAAGATGAATATTTTGAAGAGGCTGCAAGGTTGATAGTGACTCACCAACAAGGCTCAACATCACTAATCCAACGTCGTTTAAAATTAGGCTATAACCGCGCTGGACGCATCATCGATCAACTTGAAAAAGCTGGCGTTGTAGGCCCATTTGAAGGCTCAAAAGCACGTGAAGTATATATAAAAGACTTAGATGCACTTGAAAAAATGTTGAGAGATTTATAGTAGAGTTAGTGATTTGTGATTGAGTGAATGAGTGATTATTTAATGTATCTTAAAATAATCACTCATTCACTCAACCACTAAATCACTCAATTAAAGATGTCTACTTCGTTATCACATCCAATTCAGCATAGCCTGCCCAATTATCGTTTTTCGTGTTCTTTAAAGCCGTAAACTTGATAAACTTGGCTTTACTCGGAGCAAAGGTTTTGACTTGCAAAAGAGGATTATTCTTAATGTTTGAAAACTCTCCTTCGTTTACTATTGACCAATTAATTCCATCTAACGAAACAGAAAACTGGTATTTTGCAATGACGCCGTCTGTGCTTTGCCAAGGTAAATACTTAAATCCTGTAAGCGTAATGTCTTTTCCTAAATCAATAACCAAATCAGCAGGAAGTGTTTGTGTTTTGGCTTGATACCAAGCTGTATGAGCATTTCCATCGATTACTTTATACACTTTTTCATCTGCGATACCCATAATTTTCCAGTCCTTTTTCACAATGTCAAACTTTTCCTCAGCTATTTCCGAACTCTTTTTAGTACTGGCTTCTACTGCTATAGCTTTTACTGTCACTTTGCCATTTGTTTGAATAGTTCCAGCATATTTTGCCGACTTTGTGGTTGGCGTACTACCATTAAGCGTGTAGTACACAAGTGATTCTGGATCATCGGCTTTGATGGTCACTTCTCCTGCTTGATTTCTCTTAATACTCGGTGCTGTTAGTATCTGAGGCGCATTATAAATTCCAATGTTCGAAATCAATGGGCAAGCTTTGGCATCCAAAATCGTAAAGCGAACTTTACTAGCTTTTACGGTTGGGAAAACTAGAATTCGTTTGTAGCCAATAGTGGTTTGTTGGGCTAATTCTTTCCAATTGCCATCAATCAAAGCCTCTATTTTAAAAGATTTCACTCGTTGCCCTAAGCGAATATATTCCTGTGCCATAAAGCGATTAAAGACGGTTGGTTTGCCCAAATCTATCGTAATCGAGGCATTTGTGATACCTTCATCGGTAGCCCAATAGGTATTTTTGTCACCATCCAATGCTTTAGAGGCATTAAACATCAAGGCGTTTTCTCTGGTATTTGTTACAGTGGCTTTTTTGTTTTGCGCCAAATTGACCGAGTAAGCTTCTTTTACCGCCTTAGCCAATGCTTTTACCGCTTTTTCATCGTTTTCATGAATCAAACCTCTTTTATCAATAGGAAAATTGAGTAACAAGGTCCCATTTCTACCGATAGAATGATGATAGGTATTCATTAAGTCGGGTAATGTTTTGACACGACTATCTTCATATTCATGATAAAACCACCCTGGTCGAGTTGACGTGTTGACTTCTCCTGGCACCCAAACTTCACCGTTTTCTACACCATGACGTAGCATATCTTCGGGCACATCACCTTTGGCATTGAGCAAACTCCAGTTTTTCTCACCAACATATCCTTCTTCTGTTCCTACCCAACGAAGGTCAGCACGGTCGCCACCATCGTTCCAAATAACAATTTTAGGTTGTAATTCACGGATGAGTTTGTAGGTATTAGACCAGTCATAATAGGTTGTTCTATCAATCTTTCGTGTTCCTCGTGTACCACCATAATAACCATCACCACCGTTAGCGCCATCAAACCAAATCTCAAAAATATCTCCATATTGAGTCATCAATTCTCGTAATTGATTTCTGAAATAAGTAATGTATTCTGGCTTACCATAGTCTGCAAAGTTTCTATCCCAAGGAGAAAGATAAATCCCTAATTTGAGTCCGTATTCTTTACAAGCTTTTGCCAAGTCGCCAACAATATCACCTTTCCCATTTTTCCAAGGAGAATTTTTAACTGAATATTCTGTGTATTTAGAAGGCCACAAACAAAATCCAGAGTGGTGTTTTGCCGTGATGATAATGCCTTTCATACCTGCTTCTTTACATACTCTAGCCCACTGACGGCAGTCTAATTGTGTTGGATTAAAAATCTTTGGATCATCGTCACCAAATCCCCATTCTTGATTGGTATAAGTATTGGTCGAAAAATGCACGAAGGCATAATATTCCATTTCCTGCCATTTGAGCTGGTTTTCGGTAGGAACTGCTCCTACTGCCTGTGGAATACTTTGGGAAGTACTGATGCTTGAATAGGAGGATAGCAATGCTGTGGTAAGACAAAAACTGGCTATTTGAGAGGTAATAATACTTTTAAAGGTCATATAGTTTTTAATTAAATTGGGAATATGATAATGAAATAGCAATAATAAATTAGTAGTGAGAGAAGGATTATCAAAACCATTTATTTCCGAAATCAGAAATCCCAAATCTGCAATAGTTTGGAATCCTTCGTACAGCCCTAATTATAAATCACTTTCTATATAGTAAATCTCTTGACGACTTATACTCATTTCGTTTATTCAACCTATCTTTTTTAGAAAGAAAGTAAAGGAAGTTATAAGTTAACCGCATAATCCGCTAACTTATACACTAATAACGTCTAACATAACTAAATTAATTTTTTATAAAAGCATGAAACCTTACCTCTCCAAACGCCAGTTTCTCAAAAACCTCACAGGTGTTGCTGTATTATCACAGACTAATTTATCTGATTTGATTCGACTCCATGAACATTTACCTGCGGAAAAATTAGCAGAAGATGAACAGTTTTGGACAAAAATTCGAGAAGCTTATGAGGTGCCTAAAGACTTTATTCATTTAGAAAATGGCTATTACTCAATTACAGCCAAACCTGTTATGCAAAAATATTTGGCACATATTCAGGCTGTCAATAAAGTATCCTCATATTATATGCGAACTCGTCAGTTTGATGATAAAATGATTTCTCGAAAAAAATTAGCTGATTTATTGGGCTGCTCGTTCGAAGAATTGATTATCACCAGAAACACTACAGAATCTTTAGATACCATTATTGCAGGTTTTGATTGGAAACCAGGCGATGAAGCACTCATGGCCGAGCATGATTATGGTGCCATGTTGGATATGTTTAAGCTCCAAGCCAAACGGCATGGCTTGACAAATAAGGTAATTTCAGTGCCCTTGCATCCCAAATCAGATGAAGAAATTGTGGAAGTTTATGAAAAAGCGATTACGCCCAAGACTCGACTATTAATGGTGTGTCATTTGATAAATATTACAGGACAAATTTTGCCTATCAAGAAAATCACAGAAATGGCGCATCGTCATGGGGTAGAGGTTATGGTAGACGGCGCTCATGCTTTTGCTCATTTGGATTTTAAAATTGACGATTTAGGTGGCGTAGATTATTATGGAAGTAGCCTGCACAAATGGTTGGGAAATCCACTCGGAGCAGGTATTTTGTATGTTCGTAAAGACAAAATAAAGCCCGTTTGGCAAATGATTGGCGATATGGGTTACAAGGATGAAGATATTAGAAAACTCAATCATACAGGTACGCATCCTGTGGCTACAGACTTGGCGATTGTTGATGCCATCGATTTTCATAATATGATAGGCGTAGCCAGAAAAGAGGCTAGATTAAGATATTTACAAGAATATTGGACGAAAAAAGTTCGTAATATTCCCAATATCATTGTGAATACCCCCGAAGAATCACACCGAGCTTGTGGAATTGCCAATGTGGGTATTAAAGGAATGAACCCTGCAGACTTAGCCAAGAAGTTAATGGAGGAATACAAAATCTTTACCGTAGCTATCGGTTACGCAGGAGTTTTTGGTGTAAGAGTTACGCCTCATTTATATATTACCACCAAAGATTTAGATGCTTTTGTAGAGGCATTGAAGCAATTGGCTAAAATGTAAAAAGTATTAATGCAAAATAAAATTGCATTAATAGGCTTTAAGCAGTAAGCCGTAGGCATTAGGCAAGTACAAGGTATGCTTATTTCGTGAGAAATACTTTTTGAATTTTAGCTTAATGCCTAGAGCTTAAAGCGGGTAAAATTATTTTAATTTTGCCCACTAATCTAAGCTGTAGTGATGAATTATGAAGGTAAGATAAAGCGTAAGTACATAAGCTTATTTTGCCCACTAACTTAGTTTTCAAAGTTTTACATTCACAATTCATCACTCAAAACTCATCACTCTTTAATAGTCTATTTGAATGAAGTGATTAGCCGATCGCCACCAATTCAATATCAAAAATCAAATCTTTTCCAGCTAATGGGTGGTTTGCATCCAATGTGATGTGTGTATCTGTAACTTCAGTTACCACAACTGGCATTACTTGACCAGTACCATCTTGATGCATATTCAACTGCATACCTACTTCGTAAGGAATGTCAGCAGGAATTTCGTTGCGAGGGAACATTGCCATGTACTCAGGATTTACTGGACCGTATGCCTCATCTACTGGAATATGAACAGTTTTTTTGTCTCCGATAGTCATACCAGTAATACCATTATCGAAACCAGCAATCACCATACCAGTACCTAGTTCAAATACTAGAGGTTCACGACCTTCTGAGCTATCGAAAATAGTACCATCTGTTAATTTACCTGTGTAATGGACGCTAACTTTATCGCCCGATTTTGCTTGTGCCATTTGATTATTTATTATGTAAATGCGAGTATTTTTTGTTTTGCAACAAACTCCTTTTTACTCAAAGATGGTAGTTTATTTTTAAAAATTAAAATATCGGAGAAGGAAGTTGATTGGAAATAGATGATAAGATTTGTATGTTGTTGATTTACAGTTGGTTACTTTGGTGTAGTAAGCTAATATGTAAATGGCGTATGATTATTTTGATAATTAATAAAATAATTTAAAGGAGACATTGGCAAGGCTCGAGGCTTTGCCAATGTCAACGAGTAGTTAGATGGTCTTGTGATTTTCCATTTGTGCTATGATTTTATCAGCATCGAGCGCTGCGCAAGACCCACAACCTTTACTACATCCTGCTGTATTTTTAGGATTAAAATTGTTCCAAACCAATCGCACTAAATAGGCGATAGCAGCAAGAAAAATAAGTGCTATAATGATATTTTCCATTGTGTGACGGGTTAAGATGGATAAGTTTTGAGTTAGAAAAAAGGTACTTTGAAAATTATTGGTTTACTCCATTTTCAATTCTTTAAATCCACATATCTTCAATTCACCTAGCTATTTCCAGTGTTTTTGAATGACCTCCTTCAGTTCATGAAACGCACCGCATGCGGCAATTAGTTCACGACCAAAGATAAAATCGTTGCCACCTTTAAAATCACTTACGATTCCTCCTGCTTCTTGCACAATGAGTGTTCCTGCTGCTACATCCCATGGTTTGAGATTGTATTCAAAAAAGCCTTCAAAACGTCCACAAGCTGTGTAAGCCAAGTCCACAGCTGCCGAACCCATACGGCGCAAACCATGTGATTTTTGCATCAATTCCTTCAAAATAGCCAAATATTGGTCTGTTTGTTTGAAATCATAATACGGAAATCCTGTTGCCAAAAGGCTATCTTTCAGGTGATTGGCTGATGACACTTTGATAGGTTTTCCATCCAAATAGGCGCCACCGCCCAGCCACGCAGTAAAACATTCTTCACGGTTGATTTCCATCACAACACCACTCACGATGTTGTCGTGGTGCATGAGCGCAATCGAGATAGCAAAAACTGGCAAACCGTGCATATAATTCGTGGTTCCGTCCACAGGGTCCACAATCCAAGCATATTCTTGGTCTTCAGTACGTTCGGCAGTACCTTCTTCGGCAATAAAGCCAGCTTCAGGCAAAATTTGTCTGAGCCCTTCTACCAAACGAATTTCGGTTTCTTTATCAACATATGAAACCAAATCGTTGAGTCCTTTGTATTCGATACTATCTCTAGAAAATTCAGAAGCAGCTTCTTTCACAAACAAAGCTGTTTTGCGTGTCAATAAAGCTACCTGTTCGGTAATGTGTTGTAGGTTCATTTTTTTTGAGTGTACAGGGAACAGGCACAAAGGCACAAAGTGAATGAATGGTTTAAAACGGGTGAGCCAAAGAAAAACACTTTGTGCCTTTGCCACTTTGTGCCTCGTTTCTTAGTTTTTTCTCCAATCTAAACTAATTGCGCTTTGTCGCTGTTGTTTTTAAAGGATAAGGTTTATTAATAACTTTGTCAAAGATAGCAAAAGTTTGAGAGGACTTTGGGCTTTCTATAACTGAGAATAGACTATAATTTTAATTTTTCTGAACATTGAGAAAAGAAGAAAAAAGCGGGCAAATTTTTGATTTTGAGATATTAAGACGCATTTACGGTTTTTTACAACCTTACAAAGTACGTTTTTGGTCGTTGGTGGTTTTGATTATGGTAATGGCCTGTGTAGTACCACTCAATCCATTATTGATTCGCCATACGATTGACAATGAGATAGCACGTGGCGATTACAACGGCTTATCTTTGATGCTTCTGGCTATGCTTGGGGTATTACTATTGCAAGGTTTTTTGCAGTTTGTAACTTCCTACATGGCTGGCTGGCTCGGACAAACGGTGATTCGAGATATTCGTGTGGCATTGTACGAAAAAATCCTTCATTTAAGACTCAAGTTTTTTGACGATACCCCAATCGGTCGCTTGGTGACCCGTACCGTTTCGGATATTGAAACGCTCAACGATGTATTTTCGGAAGGTTTGGCATCCATTGCAGGCGATATCTTACAATTGGTATTGATTACTGGAGTGATGTTTTATACCGATTGGCGTTTGACGCTTATTTGTTTGATGACAGTTCCTTTCATGGTAGTGTCGACCTATATTTTTAAAGAATATATCAAAAAGTCATTCAATGAGGTGCGTATTGCGGTATCCAACCTCAACTCTTTTGTGCAGGAACATATCACGGGGATGAATATCGTACAGGCTTTTAGTGCTGAAGAGTTAGAATACAAGAAGTTTGTGGCGATAAACCAAACGCATCGTGATGCCAATATTCGTTCAATTTGGGCATATTCGGTTTATTTTCCTGTAGCCGATGTTATTTTAGCGGCTGGAACAGGGCTGATAGTTTGGTTTGGTTCAAAACAAATTCTCAATCATGATATTACCTTGGGGACCCTTACGGCATTTATCATGTTTATGAACTTGTTTTTCCGTCCTATTCGTTTTTTGGCTGACCGTTTCAATACCTTACAAATGGGTATAGTGTCAACAGAGCGTATTTTGAAATTATTGGATTCGGATGAATATGTTGCCAACAACGGCTCGTACAGCGCCAATGATTTGAAAGGTGATGTCAAGTTTGAAAATGTCTGGTTTGCCTATAACGACGAGGAATATGTACTGAAAGATATTTCTTTTGAGGTTAAACAGGGTGAAACTATTGCGCTAGTTGGTGCTACAGGTGCAGGAAAATCATCGACTATAAATCTTTTAAGCCGTTTTTATGAAATCAATAAAGGAAAAATTTTCATCGACGGTCGTGATTTGCATGAATACGAATTACAAAGTTTAAGAAGTAAAATTGGGGTAGTATTGCAAGATGTATTCTTGTTTTCGAATACAATTGAGAATAATATCACGCTTGGAGATAAGTCTATTACTAGAGAAAAAATTATTGAAGCAGCCAAATTAGTTGGTGCCCATGATTTTATTGAAAGACTACCCGATGGTTATGATTACAATGTAATGGAACGTGGTGCGACGCTTTCTGTAGGACAACGTCAATTGATTTCGTTTGTGCGTGCGCTTGTACACGATCCTAAAGTAATTGTGCTCGACGAAGCAACTTCTTCGGTAGATACTGAAACGGAAGAGATGATTCAAAACGCCATTGCAAAATTGATGAAAGGTCGCACTGCCATCGTAATTGCACATCGTTTATCTACAATCCAAAATGCCAATAAAATTTTAGTTTTGGACAAAGGCGAAATCAAAGAGGAGGGAACGCACGAAAGTCTATTGGAAAAAGACGGTTGGTATGCCCAATTGCACAAAATGCAGTTTTTGGCAACTCAAACACATTAGATTTGGGAATGCTGATTGTAGATTTCGGAATTTCGAAAGGTACGGTAAATTCCGAATAGGGTGCGACTTAAGTCGCACCCTATTCGGAAAAAGGTTCTAAAAGACATATCAAACAAAAAGGGGGTCGAAAATTGTTTTTCGATCCCCTTTTGGCTACTATTATTTTGGGATTAGACGTAAAATATTAAGTCTCTACGAGTGGAATGAAGATAAAAAATAATCACTCATTCGCCCAATCACTAATTCACAAATAAATTATCGAACCTATCCTACGTATTTGGTTTCTTTAAGTTTACCTGCTACCAACATAAAAATCACAGTACTAGCGAACATCAATCCTGTAAAGAACCAGAAGTAAGAAGCACCTTCCAATTGAGCTAAGAAGCCACCATTAGCAATATTACCATTGACTAAAGCAACGCCTAAGTTACCGATTGATACTGCAGAATACCAAATCGCGGTCATAGTACTCTTCATTGATTTTGGAGAGTTGGTATAAGCATATTCCAAACCTGTGATAGATACTAAAATCTCGCCCCAAGCTAATACCAAGTATGCCAAAATCTGCCACCATACCGACGGCTGACCACCTGCATCAATACTTGTTTGAATCAAGGAAATAATCACAAAAGAAACCGCTGTTAAAAAGAAACCAGCACCTAAACGACGTAGTGGAGTAGTTTTGATACCTAATTTTTCGAAGAAAGGATACACTACGTAAGTGAATACAGGAATAAAACTAACTAAGAATAACGGGTTCAATACTTGTACTTGCTCAGGTAGGAATGTGTAGCCTAAACCTGTATTTAAGTCTAATTTCTTAGCTTGTAAAACCCATTCTGCTAAGTTTTGGTCCCACAATGCCCAGAAGATAGGAATAAAGGCAAATACTGCCAAAACACGGTAAACGGCTTTAACGCCTTCTACTTTTTCGTGATCATATTCAGCTTTTGATACGTCTAACCAACTTTCACCTTCTTTCTTGTCTCCCAAGTGGGTAAGCGCATAATAGGTAATAAATACAAAATTGTTACGATTAATTCCAGATGGAGGAACATGCACATATTTGTTTCTTCCTAAGAAAAACACTACCGTCGCAATCGCCATTAAAATACCCGGAACTCCAAATGCCCAAGCAGCACCGATAGAAGCATAAATAACAGGAATAAAAATGTTAGATACCACAGAGCCAGCGTTGATAGCGAAATAAAACCAACTATATGCTTTTGTCATTAAATGTTCATTGCTTTTGTCGAATTGGTCACCCACGTTGGCCGACACGCAAGATTTAATACCTCCTGCACCACAAGCAATAATTAGTAAACCTAGCGAGAACATATCTAAGTTGTTTTCGAATAACGCTAAGGTTAAATGGCCAAAACAATATAAAACAGATACATAAAAAATGACCTTGTATTTTCCGAAAAACCAGTCAGCTACTAAGCCACCAATCATTGGCATAAAATACGCCAATGCCACAAACATGTGAACCATTTCGTTGGATTTTGCTTCGGCAACTTTTTGAAGTACAGGGTTTCCGCTAGGGTTGAAGAACTGTGCAACTAAGAAAGTGGATAGGATAGAGCGCATACCATAAAAGCTAAAACGCTCGGCAGCTTCGTTACCCAAGATGTAAGGGATCGCTTTTGGAAACGTACCTTTCTTTTCTTCTGTTAGGGCTTCGTTAGAATGATTTGAAGTCATATATTTTTAAAGCTTTGTGCCTATCAAAGTAGTTTTAGGATTCGTGGTTGCCACTTTGTAGGCTGTAAATAGTTTGTTTTTGTTAAGTTAATATAATGTTTTTGTTTTAGACTGATATCCTTCCTGTTTTATAATTTAACTCAATGTTAAATCTTAGGGTCAATCCCCCTGTTTACATCCCGTTAATCGACTTATTATTTGTAACTTGTAAGTAAAATAACATTCATTAGGGTAGGAGAAAAACTTTTGGCGAAATATCTGTAATATAGTCTAAAATCGCTGTTTTTATGGAAAAAAACATTCTAAGTTAAACCTATATCAGCGTAATACCAACTTTTTGATAACTCGAAGGTCAAATTTTAAGTCAAATTCTTAGAAAAAACCAGAAATAGAAGAGTTTATAAAAAGGTACTAATCAAATAATTAATATGACTTTTGTAGGCGAGGTGGTGCGAGTAGATAGTTTTTTTTACAAAAGCGCAAATTTGATTTCAATTATCAGAGTTTAGTAGGAAAGTTTTGGAAAGATTTTTTATATTCGTGAAACATTTGTGGAACACTCTTTGTAAATCTCCTTCGAAAGAGAGATATTTGAAGGTAGATTGAGTTATTCCTTATTGGTTATTCAGGATTCGTAGTTCTGTAAATCAAATTACCATCGGCTGTATAACTAATAATCAGTAACTGAAACAAGTAACTCAAAAAATCAAATGGGGAAAGTAATTGCGATTGCCAACCAAAAAGGAGGAGTTGGTAAAACAACTACCACTATCAACCTAGCAGCAAGTCTTGCCGCACTAGAATTTAGGACGCTAATAGTCGATGCCGATCCTCAAGCAAACTCTACTTCGGGTTTGGGCTACAACCCAAAAGAAATCCAAAACTCGATTTATGAGTGCATGGTAGATGGGGTTCAGGTACAAGATATTATCATCGAGACGGATTTGCCTTACTTACATTTGATTCCGTCACATATCGACTTGGTAGGTGCCGAAATTGAAATGATTAACCTTCGCGACCGCGAACAGCGTATGAAAGAATGCCTTCAAACGGTATTGCACGAGTACGATTTCGTGATTGTTGACTGTTCACCTTCTCTAGGCTTGATTACGATCAATGCTCTTACAGCTGCTGATTCGGTCATTATTCCAGTGCAGTGCGAATATTTTGCCCTCGAAGGTTTAGGTAAATTGTTGAATACCGTTAAGATCATCCAATCTAGACTCAACACCGCTTTGACCATCGAAGGTATTTTGCTAACGATGTACGATTTGCGTGTTCGCCTATCCAATCAAGTGGTTGCAGAAGTTACTTCACACTTCCAAAGCATGGTTTTCAACACGATTATTCCTCGCAATATTCGTTTGTCTGAATCCCCTAGTTTTGGTGTACCAGCTATTGCTCACGACTCAGAAAGTAAGGGTGCAATTAGTTATTTGAACCTTGCCAGAGAAATTCTTGCAAAAAATGGCTATGTAAATCAGGAATAGATTGGTGGAGAAAACGCTGATGCAACAATGTCTTTTTTTAGAAAAACAACTTATCTGTTTATTGGGATATTCACATGGTGAGAGATTCTTGCCGAAATTAGCGCCAATATACATTTGTACTTATTAACTTTTATACCATGAGTAAAATGGAATTACCTGCAAAAAAACGTGTTGGACTTGGCAGAGGCTTAGGAGCTTTGTTACAGGACTCAGATTCAGTTAATGGTGTAAATAATACCAGACCTAGTAACCCTACACCCATCGAGCGTCCTCAACGTTTGGAGCAAATTAGCTCGATGAACGAAATTTCGGTAGATGCTATCGAAACCAACCCGTATCAACCCCGTACTCATTTCGATGAGGAGGCTCTCAATGAATTGGCCGATTCAATCCGTGTACAAGGGATTATTCAGCCTATTACGGTGCGTCAAATTGCCCCAAATAAATATCAGCTTATTTCGGGAGAACGCCGTTTGCAAGCATCTAAGCGTGCAGGTTTACGCATGATTCCTGCCTATGTGCGCACGGCTGACGACCAACAAATGTTGGAAATGGCTTTAATTGAAAACATTCAGCGTGAAAACCTGAATGCGATTGAAATTGCCTTGAGTTATCAGCGTTTGATTACCGAATGTAGTCTTAAGCAAGAAGAGCTTGGAGATAGAGTTGGTAAAAACCGTACGACTGTCAATAACTATATTCGTTTATTGAAACTTCCTGATGTGATTCAGGTGGCATTGCGCGATAACAAAATTTCAATGGGACACGCTCGTGCTATTATCAATATCGATAATCGTGAGCACCAACTATCTATTTTTAACAAAACCATCGCCGAAGAATGGTCTGTTCGTAAAGTAGAAGAGGCTGTAAGAGAATTGTCAAACGCCAAATTAATGGCAGAAGGGGTTGATAAAAAAGGTGGCGTAAAACAAGAAATAAGAAGCCTTCAATTTAGACTTCAAGCTTATTTTGGTTCAAAAGTAACCGTAAAAGCAGATGACAAAGGCAAAGGAGAAATCAAGATTCCGTTTACTTCACAAGAAGAATTAGACAAAATTTTGCTCTCAATCAAAGCTTAACTCTGGTCGATTTTCCAACAATAGTTTTGTTAAATCTTGTTAAGGCATTGAAAACGAAGTTATTTTACATGAACTTTGCAAGAAATTTTGACTAGAATACGCATGAAACACATACAAAAAGTATGGCTTTTGAGTATAATTGCTATGTTGTTGAGCTATTGTTCACCAGCACAAATCTTGAAAGCCGATACCATTCAAATTCCAAAAGATGACTTGACAAAAGTAGCTAAGTCATTAGATTCAGGGAAAAAGCAGTATAAGATTATTCCAAGAATAGCCACTATTCGTTCAGCAATGGTGCCAGGATGGGGACAAATCTATAATCGACAGTATTGGAAGTTACCGATTTTAGCCGCGGGTTTTGGGGTAAATGTTTATTTTATTATTCATAACAATGAATACTATCAACTGTTTTTGAATAAATCAAGATATGTAACAGAGAATAAGCTAACGGGGACGTCCATTACTTATAATGGTGTTACTCGTGAGATGACGGCAGCACAACTAAAAACTGGAACCCAATATTATCACCGATATAGAGATACTGCAATCTTGTTTGTACTCGTCATTTGGGCAGCCAATATCGTTGATGCCAATGTAACGGCACACTTAAAAACATTTGATTTGACTGATGATATTTCAATGAAAATACAACCATCTGTGACGACTCCTTTTATGAATAGTCCTGCGTTTGGTGCAAAAATCACATTGGCGTTGAAATAATAAATAGAATTAAAATTTTCACATAAATAGTCTCAATTAACATGAATATTGTTCTTCTCGGCTATGGCAAAATGGGTAAAGTAATAGAGAAGATTGCTCTGAGCCGAGGTCATAACATAGTAGCACGAATCGACGTAAATAACCGTAGCGAATTTGATGCTCTAACCGCTGCTGATGTGGATGCAGTAATTGAATTTAGCCATCCTCTTTCAGCATACGAAAATGTAAAGTCTTGTATTGAAAAAGGTATTCCAGTAGTTTCAGGAACGACAGGTTGGCTAGAGAAAAAGCCTGAGTTAGAGGCTTTAACATTAGAAAAAGGAAGTGCATTTTTCTGGTCATCAAATTATTCTATTGGTGTTAACATATTTTTTAAACTGAATAAAATGTTAGCCAAATTGATGAACCCTCAAAAACAATATAGCGTAAGCACAACCGAGATTCATCACACCGAAAAGAAAGATTCTCCAAGTGGAACTGCAATTACTATTGCTGAAGGTTTAATTGAAAATCTTGCTGGCAAAGAAAAATGGATTAATAACGAAATTCCTGCCGAAAACGAAGTGGCAATTTGGTCAGCTCGTGAAGGTAAAGTGCCAGGAACGCATATTGTTAAATATATTTCTGATATTGACCAAATCGAAATTTTGCACCAAGCACATGGTCGTGAAGGTTTTGCATTAGGCGCAGTTATTGCAGCAGAGTGGATTGCTGACAAAAAAGGCGTATTTGGCATGGAAGATTTGTTAGCAGAATAATAGCATTCAAAAGCACTAAGTAATACAATGTTGGATTACTTAGTGCTTTTATTTTGTCAATGTTTGAAAAATAAATTCATGGAAATGTAATTCTAGGTAAAGAATCACGACTTATTGTGTAAAAGCTTAGCTACATAACCATCAAAGAAATTTAAGATTTTTGTAAAATGTCTGAAAAAAAGCCTGTTAAAAAGTCAGCCTTTCGTGAGTGGGTTGATTCAGTTGTATTTGCAGTTGTGGCTGCTACCTTGATTCGTTTCTTCTTTTTCGAAGCCTATACGATTCCGACTTCATCAATGGAAAGTAGCTTGATGGTTGGAGATTTCTTGTTTGTGAGCAAACTCCACTATGGTGTTCGTACGCCTAAAACGCCATTACAAGTACCATTGACTCACCAAAAAATTTGGGGTACAGATTTACCTTCTTATTTAACTTGGTTAGATCTTCCTATTTACCGTTTGCCAGGTTTTTCTGATGTGACTAAAGGCGACGCCGTTGTTTTCAATGTGCCAAATTATGCACCAGATGGCGATGCTCCAGTTGATTTAAAAACCTATTATATCAAACGTTGTGTTGCTACAGCTGGAGATTTGATTGAAATTAAAAATACGCAGTTGTACATCAATAGTAAACCTGCTACCAATCCTGCTAAAATGCAACATGGTTATATTCTTAAAACAACAAAAGAAATTACAGACGTAAAACCTTTTGAAGAATTAGGAATATACAATGGTATAGATGCAATGGGTCATGAGAATAATAACTTGGTTGGACCTTATCAAGGAGATTCTTCTGATACGAAAAAAGGATATTTTGTATATGTGGTGAATACTTTCGAATCAAATATTGCTAAATTAAAGCAGTTGGAAGGTGTGAAAGAAATCACTCCTATTATTTCTCCAAAAGGGGAGCGCATGGAAGTTGGACCTAATATCATCCACCAAGAAGATGCGCCAATGAGTTCAGCACTTTATAACTGGAATCGTGATAACTTTGGTCCGATTCAAGTGCCAAAAGCTGGTTTGACAATCCAATTGGATTCAATGAATATTGATAAGTATAAGTATGTGATCAAATATTATGAAGGTAACAAAAACGTTGTTATTGAAAATTACAAAGTAAGTATCGATGGCAAGCCCGTAACTTCTTATACTTTCAAACAAGATTATTACTTTATGATGGGTGACAACCGTCACAATTCAGAAGATTCAAGATTCTTTGGTTTTGTTCCTGCTGACCACATCGTTGGTAAAGCGGTATTTATCTGGATGTCACTCGACCCAAACAAATCTTTCTTGAGCAAAATTCGTTGGAACAGATTATTCAGATTTGTTGAATAGCAATAAGATTTCAAGTATTGATTTACTAGAAAAAGATATACAAAAAGGGCTGACTCAACACTGAGTCAGCCCTTTTTGTATATCTTTTTGGTTTTATTTACTCAACGTAAAGAACCAAACCTTTTAGATAACTTCCTTCAGGATGGAAGAAATTAACAGGGTGGTCTGATGGTTGCGTCAAATGGTGTAATACTCTCACTTGTCGCCCAGCCTCTAACGCTGCTGATACAACTGTATTGTAAAACAATTCTCTATCTACTACTTGTGAGCATGAGAACGTAAACAAAATGCCACCTTTGCCCAAACGCTTAAAACCTTCCATATTCAAACGCTTATAACCTTGCACTGCACGGTGGCGAGCATCCATGCTTTTCGCATATGCAGGAGGGTCAAGAACGATTAAGTCATAAAACTGGTCGTTTGCTTTCAGATATTTCATAACATCTTCTGCATACGCCTCATGATTATTGGCATTTTTATCTCCAAAGTTTACTTCTACGTTCTGATTAACTAAGTCAATGGCTTTTTGTGAAACGTCTACCGAGTGCACCAAAGTTGCTCCTTCGTTGAGAGCATAAATAGAAAAACCACCAGAATAACAGAACGAGTTTAATACCTTACGGCCTTTTGCATAACGAGCCAATAAAGCACGGTTATCACGTTGGTCAAGGAAGAAACCTGTTTTTTGCCCAGTTTCCCAGTTAATTAAGAAAGTGTGACCATTTTCTTTGGCTGGATGTGGTACCGAACTTGTTCCGATTAAATATCCATTTTTTTGATTTGCGGCATATTGAGGAGGCAAAGTCTCTACGCTTTTATCATAAATAGCCACTAAGTTATCGCCCAATGCTCTTTTGATGGCATTTGCCAATTTATGACGCTCAAGGTGCATTCCAATGCTATGAGCTTGCAAAACTGCTACGCCATTATAAATATCAACGATTAACCCTGGGCAGCCGTCGCCTTCGCCATGAATCAAACGGAAACAATTGGTTTGTTCAAAGTCGATTAATTTGCGTACTTCAAAAGCCTTCGCCATTTTGTTAAACCAAAATTCTTCGTCAGCTTCTGTTTGTTCAAATGAGAATATTTTTACAGCAATACTTCCTTCGTGGTAATGGCCAGTAGCCAAAAAGCTACCTTCAAAATCTAATACATCTACCACCTGTCCGTCTGTTGGTTCTCCTAAAATTTGGGAAATTGCCCCCGAAAATACCCAAGGGTGAAAACGTTTTACAGGTAATTCTTTGCCTGCATTCAATACAACCGCAGGTTTATCCAAACTAAGATGACTTAAATCTGACTTTACACCAGGTTTATTAGTCTTATGATTAGGCTGATTTTTTCTACGAAAATCGCTATTTCTTCTAAATTGATTTTTCATAATACAAAGGTAGAAGATAAATTGTCTGAATTGAAGCAAAATTATAGCTCAAGTGATAGACTTGCATAATTTTCGTGAATACGCAATAATGTTTCTAAAATACTTTTCAACTTTTAGTCTTTAGCATAATGCTTAAATCCTAATGCCGTATTTTTATCCTTATCTTCTACCAGAAATTTATTATTCATTTTCGTCCCTAGCTGAAAAAATACGCTTGAGCCACGAATTAGCTTCTTTTTTATCCGCTATTTGTAATGAATCACTCAAGTTTTGTTGAGATAAATCGTTTAAATCAGGTTGTCCTGCATCGATCCAACAAGTGTACCAAAAATCTCCAATCATTTTCACTGTTGCCTGCATTTGGCGCTCCACTTGATGATTGAGAAGATTATGATAGGTTTGACTATAGAATTGAGAATAGGTTCTTGTGTTTATCGCATTTCGTTCGTCCACACTAAATTGCTTGTTGGATGGGATATGAGTTTGTAGTGCTTTTTCAAATCTAAAAACAGAATCTAGACAAGCGTTCGCAACCCTAATATGTGCCCAAATGCGTTTTTGTGGAGATTTTACATATTCGGCTTTTCCTACAAAGAAATCATAATTCTTCGCAAAAAGCTCAGGAAGCCTTGATTCCCATAGCCCATGAATCCCAACTTGTTGTGTTTTTTGTCCATTATAGTTAGAGGTAGTATGCAATGGAACATTTGAGTCTCCAATATAATGCCCAATTTCTGCCGAACATTTAAGGATAAGTGTCAAATTCCTAGCTTCAAAAGCCTTGGTGAGACGATATTTCATAAACTGAATATGCCAAGGTACAATACCATGCTTTTTGAGGGTATCCTCCGAGTATTTTTCCACCACCTGCTCCCAAGGTTTTTGCAAATGAAAAAACGCACTGTCGCCATAATAATCTAAGTCGATAAAATGCCTTGGTGCTTCATCAGGAATCGCATAGCGTCGTTTGTCGGGGTCTACAGCATGTTCGACAATATACCCAAGATGTTTTTTATAAAAAACAATCATTTCTGGTGGGAGTGTAAAAACTGCAAGTCGATTAATGAGTTGATGCCCAAAAAATCCCCAATGACTAACTTGGTCAGAATTAGCAGGGAAGGAGTAGCCATAAAGCATAAGAAGTAAAAAACTTCGTAGAAATAGGGTAGGTTTCATGTGAGAACTATCAAAATAAGATGAATAAACTGATTAAAGTTACACGGCTAATCTTGGAAATGCAATTTATTTCAACGACATTTGCACCGCAAAAATCAATTTTTCAATTAATATTGAGTATATTATTGGTAAATCTGAAAAGAAAATACTACAATTAGGTTGTGGAAGTCTAACTTTTTCTGTACCTTTGCACTTCAATTTAGAAAACCAATATTATTCGGGAAATAAAAATGGCAAATCACAAATCAGCGTTAAAAAGAATTAGAGCGAACGAAGCTAAAAGATTGCGTAACCGTTACCAACACAAGACTACTCGTACAATGGTAAAACGTTTACGTGAAACTAACGATAAAGCAGTAGCTTCTGAACTCTATAAGAAAGTTTCTTCAGCTTTAGACAAATTGGCTAAGAAGAACATTATTCACAAAAATAAAGCTTCTAACTTGAAATCAAAGTTAGCTAAGTTGGTGAGTAAAGTAGCAGCTTAATCAGCTTCAAAATACTAAGTCTAGAAAGGGTCTCATTTGAAAATGAGACCCTTTTTGTATGATTAATACTAGATTATAAGCCGTAGGCATTAGGCAAAAATGTATTCGTGATTTCATTCAATACATTTTAAACTTTTAGCTTAAGGTATGTAGCTTAAGTTAGTGGGCAAAATAAAATTTAAGATTGTTCTTTGGGCTTTCAGATAATGGCTTCCTGCTGTGGGCTTAGGGTAAAATGTATGTCCTTGATCGTTAAAAATATTCTAACACTCTTTGCCTTGTGCCTGTTGCCTTGTCCCTAGGATAAAAACTGAAATATAATTTTGCACTAATACTTAATACCTATTGAAGTGATAGTACAAATACTAAAATTTTCAAAAAATACGACTTATTACAATACTTTTCTACATATTTACCTAAAAAAATATAGTAAATACATTCACCTATGTCATCATATTCTAGCGAACATCTCAATATCAAAGAGTGGGCGGAGGAGGACCGTCCCCGCGAAAAACTTCTCCTCAAAGGCAAATCAGCTCTTTCGGATGCCGAATTATTAGGGATTCTGATTGGTTCTGGTATTCAAAAACTGACTGCTATCGACATTGCCAAATTGATCTTACAAGGTGTCGGCGGTGATTTGAACCAATTGGCTCGACTGACTGTCAAAGAACTTGCTAAATTTAAAGGAATCGGCGAAGCGAAGGCAATCACGATTGTAAGTGCTTTGGAGTTGGGGCGTAGACGAAAAGACGCTGAAGTACCTAAAAGACCAAGAATTACCTCCTCCAATGATGCCTATCAAGTACTAAAGCCTTATATGCTGGACTTATCACATGAAGAATTTTGGGTGATTTTGCTTAATCGTGCTAATCAAGTAATTCGTTGTCAATGCATTAGCTCTGGTGGAGTGGCTGGAACGGTTGCCGATCCAAAATTGATTTTTAAACTTGCTTTAGAAAATCTCGCGAGTGCGATGATTTTGTCTCACAATCATCCTTCTGGAAACACTGCACCAAGTCAGGCGGATAAAGATTTGACAAAGAAAATGGTAGAAGCTGGAAAGTTTTTGGATATGCCCGTTTTAGATCATTTGATTTTTACGGATAAAACTTATCTCAGTTTTGCCGATGAAGGTATGTTATAATAACCCCACAAAAGTATAAACAATGGTGGTCGAATAAGTTCGAACAGGTACTACAACTGAAATTCCCCTGATTTCATACTGAAGTGGAACTCCTGTTCTACCCAATAATCCTGAGAAAAGAGTTACGTCAGAGCTTCCGAGTAAATTATAGCTGCCAACTCCCGAAGGGCTTATGGTGGCGAGAAGCACGGGAGTTCCATCTCCTGTTTTTCGTACATACAACTCTAATCTACTATCCCAAAGTGTATCTTGTTTCTTGGCTCGAACTTCATAAGTCAGAAGTGTACTGATATTCATTAGCGATTGGTTGGTTGCGCTGGTCATATTGATGCTGTAGTCAAGCCCGGCAGTGGTAATATTACTGGCAGGTACAGTAACAGACCAAGAGGTTCCTCCTGATTGAATGGCAATGCTTTGAGTAATGCCTTTTTGTTGAAAAACAAAAAAGAAAAGCGTAAAGAGGAGATAATATGACAGATTTTTGAGCATATACTGAAACTTTTTCTTTAATTATCGACCATCGTATAGGTTACTGAAAATGAGCTTGTCCCTGATCTTAATAGTTGATAGCTACTCACACTTAAAGAGTAGGTAAGGTTATATCCCGTATTAGAGCCACTTCCTGTGTAAGCGCCGCCAATATTGTTAATAATTGTATTGCTAGATGTTGATAAGGTAACTGTGCCTGATGACGAACCAACTGTCCCTGTGCTTGTTACGGCTGTTCCTGCGAGTACAGTAAGTTGTAAGCCACTTGGGACAGTACCCCCCGAAATTTGTGCTGTGATTCTTCTAGAGGCACTAGGTGCAACAGCCGAACTGAAGTTGAGCCATTTAGTCGTATTTGTCAAAGTGCTAATAGCTCCACCTGCGGTAGAAGGTGCTGAAAAACTAAAGGTAATAGAGTTGCTATTAGGACTTAATTTTAGCAATGCCACAGAGTTCAACGTAATGCCTACAGATACAGTAGATTGGGCATTAATTTGTACACTTAGGAATAGTAAAATCAATATTTTAGCAAATAACAGCAATTTCATCATGTAGGCTTTTCGTTTTTACCCATGTTGGCTCCAATTATCTCATGGGGTATTCTTTAAGGATTTTTATTATGTAATTTTATCTGAAAACTTTTACTACCATATACCAATTTTCGCTGAAGTGACTGTAAGCCAATGGCGATATCAACGGTTTTGCTTGGATTTACTTGGACATTCTGATTGGCATCTATTAATTGAAATGTATTTTGATTGTTGACAAGCCATGCCGATAAATTCCAAGAACCAGGGATTACATCACTAAAACTAAATTCACCAAGGGCATTTACTTTGGTAGTAATAGAGCCTTGGTCATTTTGTATTTTAATAAAGATAGTAGGAAATACCAGTGTGCTATCTATTTTTTTGTTGCCATTTTGGTCTACCAGTTGAATTATACCATTGATAATACCCGTTCTGGCAATCGCTACTTTTAACGTATGAACACTATCATTCTTTACTTGGACTTCTATCGGACCACGAGGGGTTATCGCAACATTAAAAAAGTTAGGATTGGGTTCTACTCTGAAAAGATATTTGTCAGGAATGATTTTGTTAAAAGTAAACTTGCCATTGGCATCTGTTAATACCTTTTTCTCCCCTAAAGATACCATGACATTCCCTACCGAAAGCGTGTTGTCATTGCTACTCAACTGACCTATTACTGTACCTTGGCGTTTATCTTTTGCTAAAGGTAAATTCAGTTTTAGGGTATATTTTAACGAAAAATAAATAGCATCTCGGTTGATATTTCCAAGATTAATTGCTTGAGGGACAAAAGATTGACCAACAATTAGACTAAAGGCATGATGCTTGAAATCGAGATTGAGGTTTCCTGACAAAAAACTTTGTGTTTGAACAAATGCATCAGGCGTAAAGTTGTTTCGATAAGTCGCCATTGCATTGAGCCATGGACGAATGTTAAGTCTGAAAGAGCCACCATAGAAATAGTAATTTGTATTACTGTTGGTCGCCGAATATTTACTCGTGTAAAGGTGTTCAAAAATACCCCCTAGCCAAAGCGAAGGAATTAGCCTGATTTGAGGATTTATAGCATTGGAAAAAGAGGTTTTAATGATGTTTTCATCATTGGGAACCAACAAGTTTTCGGCATTACCCCATCTGCCATTGTAAGAGAGCGCAAATTTTTCCCCGTTATAATCATAGCCTAGCCCACCAAAGGATTCTCTGTAATAGAAAGATTTTGGCTCTAATCTATCTTCTCTTTCAAGAATATTGTAACTGAGTCGTAACATACTTCGATAGTTGAATCGATAATTCAACTGCCCAATCAGGCTTTTGAGATAGGGCGAAGAATTATATACAAGCAGGTCGAAAGAAGGATTTATTCTAGTGAGATTATGACTTATCCCTAAAGAAAGATGGTTGTTGATGGTAAAATTAATGGAATTGAAAGTCTGCCAGCCACTTTTATAAAATCCGTAAAAATTTTTGCCTGCATAAATCAAATTACTCGAAATCGCTATCCATTTATTATACCAATTAAAATTATTCTGAATCGCATAATCTGTTCCATTGTTAGAAATACTTTGTGCTAACTCTGTTTCCCAATGAATTTTGGCAGTCGTAATACTAGAAAAAAGATTCAAGATATTAGCATCAAAAGATTGATTTCTGAGTAACACGCCTTTTCGTTGATAGCCAGCGGTAATAAAATTGTTTTTTGAATAATACCAAGATACATTACCTCCCAATTGATAGTTGAGGTCAGATTCAAAACGAGGTTTTGCATAGTAAAAACTCGTTCCTATTACTTCATTTCGCCAATCTATTTTTGCCCCTCTGCTAAACCGACCAAATTCTAGTAAGTTAGAAAGTCTTAAATTATAGTCGCCTAATTGTACTGATAGATTTTTTTTGAAATCATATTTCATGGAATAAATCTCATATGAGCCAATCATAGGAATTTGAAATTGGTTGGGTCCATGGGCGGTAAAATCAATATAGTGCTTATTCGAAAGGTCTAAGAATCCTTTCCCTCTTACGTCAAATTGGTAAGCAGAAGTCGACAAATCACCCTGCTTTGTGCCAATATAAACGCCACCAATTTCTAGGGGAAACTTGAGCCACGAATTATCTTCCTTGCGAGTGGTTCCGTATACAGGAATGGATACAACGCTAATAATTGAAGTGTCTTTCGTTTTAAGTGATAGAATCGGATTATAATTCCAGTTTCCTTGGTTGGTGGCTTGAATAACATGCCTCGTAAAAATAGTGAAGCTTTCATTCGCATTTATTGGCACATCGAGGGTATCTTTTTGACTAAATATTTTACCTTGATTTAAGCCAATTGTTGCTTTTTCAGGAATATTACCCGCATTCTGAATGGAGAATGAAATATTCAGTGTATCTCCTTCTTTGGCAAATTCAGGAAGATTGATCGGCGTAATTATCAATTGATGAACCTTTCTGATAGTAATGGGAAAATTCGCAATAGATTGTTTTTGTGACTGAAATACAAAATAATAGGGGCGAATCGCTACCTTATTCGGACATACCATCGTTTGAACAAACCTGCTTGTACTATCGTTAATAGGAATTTGCTTGGTCAAAATCGTTGCCCAATTGGGTGGCGCTATTAACTGAATAGGCACAATCCCTTGTTTTAAAGGATGTTTGACATCACAAAAAACAGTGAAGTGCTCGCCTGGAGAAATATCCGAAGGGTATTTTAATTGCTGAATTTTGGGCAATGTTTGTCCCTGTGCTTTTGTGAAAGCACCGAATATCTCTACTGCTAGACATAGAATAAAGATTTTTGGGGATAATATGTACTTGAGGGAACACATTGTCAACCTAGGCTACTTTACTCGATAGATAGTTCAAGATTGGAGGCAAATAAATCTGTGCCGTTATCGGCAATCAAAATTCCTTCGTACTTTCCTTTCGGGAGTCCTACAATATCTACTTCGAAGGTATTGCATTTGTCTTGGTAAATTCTTCTAGACAAACTTTCAAATACCTTTATTTTTTCACCTTTGTCATTATAAATCTCTAATGAAACCTTTGTTTTAGCTGAAAAGCGTCCTTCATTTTTGAGTGAGACAATTACCTGACTATTTGAAGCCTGCTGTTTTTTAGCATTATAGCGAACATCCAAGAAAGATAATTTCGGGCTTTCAAAGGCACCTTTGTTCGCAATAACCTGAATAGCGTATCTCACCTTTGAGTTGATACTTACCCCCGAAGGGTCGTTACTAGTAATAGGGTCGGCAGCCTCAATCATGATAACCGACCAGTAACTTCCATTTGGAGAGCTTTGTGGCAATGCTACCGAATAGGGCAAATCAAATTCTTCTTTAGGCGCGAGTATTTTCTCAGATAATGGCGTTGTGAGATAACGTGCTAACGAATACGAGTGTGTTGGTGTGTTGGCAAAATTAGATTCCTGACCACAAGCAAGTAAATACTCTTGTTTATAAAATAGCACTTTCATAGGAGTCTCGGCATCATTTTTTAGTTTTATGACTCCTTTTACTTGAGCAGATTCTCCCAAAATGGCGTGTTCATGGGTAAGTCCGTTCAAAATTAAAATATTTGAAAATCCAGTTATGGAAGAGAAAATAATCGCCCAGCACAAAGCCCACTTAATGAGTTGATTCATAAGCTAAATAAATTAATATGGGTACGGAAAATCAACCGTATCCTAAAGTATAAGCTATGACCTAACAAGCTTCTTTTCTTTAAGATACGGTAATTGAATGTCAAAGAGTTTAGATACTTTTAATTGTCAGCTAAAGTATATGTTACTGTAATACTTGACGTTCCAGAACGAAGGTTTTGGTACGCCGAAGCACTAGTCGTAGCAATGCTATACGTCAAATTACTACCATCTGTAGATCCTGTTCCTGTTGCACAACTTGTGATACCAGTAATAATGTCGGCAGCAGTAGTACCCAACGAAGAGATTGTACTGCCTGTACCGCCAGCACCTTGCAAATTGGTTGCACCAGGGTTTGCTGCGGTTACCGCAATCGTCAAACCTGCTACCGTAGCAGAAGCTTGTACTGAAATTTTACGACCAGTTGCAGAAGCAGTCATAATCGAACTATACTGCAAATACAGAGAAGTATTATTAGTAGGGGCTACAATGGGATCTCCAGCGGTGCTTGGCGATGTAAAATTCATGGTGATATTTTTGCTGGCAGTCGGTGCAATTCTTAGCATTGTAACTGCTGGAATCGTAATGCCTATGGTATGTGAGTCGGTTTGGCCAACGACTTCGATTTTAGAAAGCAAGAAAAGTACTAAAGCGGATAAGAAGAAAACACGTTGTTTCATGGCTACTTGGTTTTAAATTGTGAAAAATCATTTGCTTGACGGCGCTTTAAACTTGAGACATTTACAGCTAGGCGTAGTAAGTGCTATAATGCGGTTTAAATGACTTTATTGAGGTGGGAGAGATAGTATGGAGACGGTTAAATAAATATTTGAGTTTAATAATCAGCATAGTTTTAAATAGGTAAAATAATCGTATTGTCTTGAATTTAAAGAAGTTAATATGAAATTACAAGCAGTAATTATGCCAATTACCTATTTGAAAACCTTGAATTACACGAACGCAGTAGTATTGAAATGGGCTTTCAAATGGAAAAACAATCACAAGAAAAGAATGTGGACTTGTAGATGATTAAATTGCTGATATTTAAGTAATTGCGAATTGCGTATTTTTGAGTGAATAGAGGAAATGTAAAGAAGTTGAAATGTATTTTTCGGGACGAACGACGTATAGAGTCGAAAAAGTGTAGTTGAGAATAGTAGCTATACAAAAAAAGAGAACTGCTTTAGTTCTCTTTTTTTGTACTTGACATCTTATTTGCCTCTTTCGTTATAGATTTTTTGTAGTTTCGAACCTACAACTGCTGCTAGCACAAAAAGAACGATAAAGAATAAAGCTCCTGAAACACCCATGGTATTTATATTTTAGATTTATGAAAATGAACAGTCAGTTTTGATGCCACAAAGATAAAATTCAAAACCGAAAGATTCATATATTAACTGCTAAACTTTGGGTAGTTTTTTGTTAAGTCAATAAAAACAAAGTTATCCGAACGGATATTTTATGAATCTAACTATAAAACTCCTTTAGTTGATGGAAGAATATCCAAGTCCTTAATTTCTCTTTTAGTTGCCATTTTGATGGCTTTAGCAAAGGCTTTGAAGGTAGCTTCGATTTTGTGATGCTCATTGTCTGCTTCTGCTTTGATATTCAGATTACACTTAGCAGTATCAGTAAATGATTTAAAGAAATGGAAGAACATTTCTGTTGGAACGTCACCAATTTTCTCGCGAGAATATTTTGCATCCCATACCATCCAGTTACGTCCAGAGAAGTCGATCGCAGCGTGTACGAGCGCTTCGTCCATTGGTAATAAGAAATAACCATAACGAGCAATTCCTTTTTTGTCACCCAAAGCTTTCAAGTAAGCTTCGCCAAGGGCAAGTGCTGTATCTTCAACAGTATGGTGCTCGTCGATATGTAAATCACCTACAACTTTTACCTTTAAATCTGCACCAGAGTGTTTTGCCAACTGATCAAGCATATGGTCAAAAAAGCCTAAGCCTGTTTCGATTTGTGATTTTCCTTTACCATCTAGGTTCAATTCAACCCAAATTTGAGTTTCTTTTGTGATACGCTCAACCGACGCTTTACGTTCAGGTAAACGTAAAAACTCATAAATGGCATCCCAATCAGCCGAAATCAAAGCTGTAGCTTCTGTATGTTCTGGTTGCTCAATGGCTTTTTCTCCTAAATAAATAGCTTTTGCTCCAAGATTAATCGCCAATTGAATATCTGTCAAGCGGTCTCCCAATACATAAGAATTTGCCAAATCGTATTGAGTACTATCAAAATACTTAGTCAACATTCCCGTCGAAGGCTTGCGAGTAGGCGCATTTTCATGTTCGAATGTACGGTCGATATGTACGTCTGCAAAAATGATGTTTTCACCTGCAAGGGTATCCATCATTTTGTTGTGAGCAGGCCAAAACGTATCCTCTGGGAAAGAATCGGTTCCTAAACCATCTTGATTGGTCACCATAACTAATTCATAGTCGGTTTCCTCAGCAATTTTGCGAAGATTAGAGATGGCTTTAGGTAAAAAAGCTAATTTTTCTAATGAATCAACTTGAAAATCAACAGGAGGTTCTTGAATGATAGTACCGTCACGGTCGATAAATAAAACTTTTTTCATTGTTTTTGTGATTACGTCTGAGGATAGCATTTTTGGAGGTAAAATTTGAGCTATCCTTTTTGTATGGAGTCACAAAGTTAAGGTTCATGTTTTGGTAATTAAATTTTTTTAGAAGAATTTCATTTTTTTAACATCTATTTTGCATTAAACAAGTCAACAAGGGCGTTGATAAAATGATTTGATAAGATATTGGGAAATATGCGCCAAATATCAAGGAAGGATTGTATTTTTGAGCAAAAAAATGGAGTTGTTATGTACCTTAACATACAAACAGTGCCTATTGCTTATCTAAAATCTCGATAGAATAATCTTAAAACATTTGATATGAATTTAATTGTAGAGTTGAAAGAGTTATTAGGAGGGGACATCAGTGTAAAAGCTGCCTCGCTAGTAGGTGAAAAAGAAGACAAAGTAAAGTTGGCGATAGAGGGGCTTGTACCAACCATTATTGGTGGTATCATGAAAAGAGCAACGAATGAGGCTGGCGCTACTACGCTTATGAATGTAATCCAAAAAGGAGGTCACGATGGGGCTATTCTTTCTGAAATTTCAAGTGTTGTACAAGATCGTGAAAGTTTTGCCAAAGTTGTTGAGAAAGGCCATAGTTTGGTAAGCATGTTGCTACCTGATAAGAAAAGCTCAATCGCAACCTTGATTTCACAGTTTGCAGGTGTTCGTAATTCTACGGCTACTTCATTATTAGCTTTTGTGATGCCTGTGGTTATTGGCAGATTAGGCAAAATTGTTGCGAATCAAAATGCAGATAAGAGTACTCTAGCCAACAATGTACTCGAATTGAAGAGTTATCTATTAGGTGAAACACCAGAAAATCTTCAAGTAAAAATGATTGATGTGCTAGGTTTGGCAACATTCATGAGCCAAGAGTTAAAACCTGTACAGTTTGCGTCAGGTGCTCCTTTGCGTTCTCCGGGTGTTCCTGCTCCAACAGCTCCTAAAATCTCTGATGATAGAGATAAGGTTGTTACTTATTCTAGCAAAAATTATGATTCGGAGGACGAAGAACGTCAACCTCTTCCAAAATGGGTTTTCCCTGCCAGTATTATAGCTTTGGTGGTAGCGGTTGCGGCCTATTTCTTAGTGAATTATGACTGGCAATCAACATTTGCCAGTACTGCTGATGAAGTAGATAGCACTCAGGTGGAACAAGTAACAGGTGCTGAAATTGACACAACGGCTTTGCCTAAGGATACAGCTGTAGCAAAAATTGATTCATCAAACACTGCTGCTGAAGTTAAATTGACTGGAATTGCATTGCCTAATGGTCAAACTATCGAAACACTACCGGGGTCATTTGTAGAGCGCTTTACCAAATATGTAGCAGATACCGCAAGTCGTCCATCTCAGGTATTTACTTTAGAAAATGTAGCTTTTGAAGGAAACACTGCCACACTCGTGACTGGAGGAGAGAAGAACGTTCAAGATTTGGCAAAAATTATGACAGCTTTTCCAAAGGTTCAAGTAAAAATCACTAGTCATACTGATAACGCTGGGGATACTCTACAAAATAAGAAATTATCTCTTAAACGTGCTTTTGCTATTCGTAATATGTTGGTTACGAACGGCATTAGTGCTATCCGTATCGACTTTGATGGCAAAGGTCCATTTGTTCCTGTGGCATCAAATACCACTGAAGAAGGTAAAGCAAAAAACAGAAGAATTGAGGTGAAAGTAGTGAAGAAATAGTATGCTTACCTAATTGAGTGATTGGAGATTGAGTGCAAGAGTGATTAGGTTAAAATTGGTATACTCAAGTTGAGACGAAGTATTTAGTGTCTAAAGCTAAGTAAAACTAAAAAGGGTTCGAAAATTATTTTTCGAACCCTTTTTAGTTTTACTACAATACTGGATGACTTATATGGTGAAATAATATATTCTTTCTCAACGGGTAAAAAATAATCGCTCAATCACTCAATCAAAACTCACTCAATAAGCACTATCTCATAGCAGTACGATTGGCTTTCCATTGACTTTTAACCAATTGACCACCAGTACTTTCTTGACTTGGCGCTGCTTTTTTATGAAGAATCAAATGTGCTGCCAATGCTGCTGCAATAGCTTCTTCATCTGCATCTGGCGCAGTATCCAAAACCTCAGGAGTATAATAAAGACTGATAAAACGTGTATCGAATTGACCAGAAAGAAACGCTTCATGACGCAATACAAATTTGCAGAAAGGAAGGGTAGTTTGAATACCTGTGATTTGATATTCATCGATCGCACGAATCATTTTGTCTATAGCCTCATTGCGGTCTTTTCCGTAAGTAATCAACTTAGCAATCATTGGGTCATAATAGATAGGAATAGCCATTCCCTGTTCCATGCCATCGTCTACACGTACACCGTTTCCTTGTGGGCGTACATAGGTTGTCAGAGTACCCACATCTGGTAAAAAGTTATTGCGAGGATCTTCTGCACAAACTCTACATTCAACGGCATGACCATTAATTGTTAGATCTTCTTGTTTGAACGAAATAGGATGTCCTTCAGCAATCAAAATCATTTCTTTTACTAAATCTACGCCTGTAATTTGTTCTGTCACAGGGTGTTCTACCTGTAGGCGAGTATTCATTTCTAAGAAATAGAAATCTAACTTTTCATCTACAATAAATTCTACTGTACCTGCGCCATAGTAATTACAAGCACGAGCTACATCCACTGCACATTGCCCCATAGCTGCACGAATTTCGGGTGTTAATACAGCTGAAGGTGCTTCTTCTACTACTTTTTGGTGACGACGTTGCACTGAACATTCTCTTTCAAAAAGGTGAACAATATTGCCATGCTTATCGCCTAATACTTGAATCTCGATATGTTTAGGTGAAGTGATATATTTTTCTACGAAAACAGCACCATTTCCAAAAGAAGCAATGGCTTCGGAAACTGCACGGTCCATTTGTTCGTCAAACTCTTCTTCATTTTCTACCACACGCATACCCTTACCGCCACCACCAGCAGATGCCTTGATGAGGACTGGATAACCAATGTCTTTCGATTTTTGCTTAGCAACTTCACGGTCGGTCACGGCATCAGGTGTGCCTGGGACCATGGGAATATTATATTTAGCAACAGCGTGTTTTGAAGAAAGTTTGTCACCCATCACCTCAATACTCTCAGGCGACGGACCAATAAAAATGATGCCTGCATCTGTTACTTTTTTACAAAAGGCTGCATTTTCAGACAAGAATCCATAACCTGGGTGAATAGCGTCAACGTTCAAATCTTGACAAATTTGAATGATTTTATCACCTAATAGATACGATTGATTGGATGGGGGAGGCCCTACACAAACAGCTTCATCTGCAAATTTTACATGTGGTGCCAAACGATCGGCCTCCGAATAGATAGCAACAGTTTTGATACCCATTTCACGAGCAGTACGCATCACACGCAAAGCAATTTCGCCACGGTTGGCAACGAGGAGCTTATGAATTTTTTTCATTGATTGGTTTCTTCGATTTTGTTTTGTTGTTACTAATGTATTAATGCAGAATGATAAGTTGAGAATATAATTTTTTAATTATCAGTGTTTTATATTTAAAATAGATTAAATTTTATCTTACTTTATTACGCATTAGACTGTAAGATGTAGGCATTTGACATATTCCATGAGAAACCGTTTTCAACTTCATTTTACGGGATAATGCCTACAACTTAAAGCGGGTAAAATTCATTTTATCCACTAATTGATACTTTCGTCATTTTTATAAATGTCTTATTTTTCAACCTAAATATTCTGAGGAGGCTCAAATAAGGACTTTAATGTTTCGAGCATTGCAATAATATCATGAACAATATTGCGTGCCTTTTTCATAACTTGAGCATGTTGTTTTTCTAATGATTTTTCATCAAAAAAACGCCATAAATATAGCAAATCATCAAACTGATAAGCGAAATCATCAATTCGATAAAGCGTAAATCTATCCTCCTTTTCGTAGGCTTTGTAGATGGCCAAATAGAAGGCGCCATCCTTCAAAACACTTTTAACCATATTCTGGCTAAAATCCTGCGGTAACTCCTGATTATCAACCAAAAAGTCTAGGATAGTGCTTTGGTCTTCGCAAATGGTAAGTTTACTATTTAGACTCATGGCTCATTTGGATTTTTCAAAGATGGATTCAACTTGAAATCTTACAATTGAAAAAGTGCTGCCTTTACCCAATTTTGATACAAGATATAAAACGAATCGATAAATATGTATTTAGCGAAAAAAGTTCTTGAAATATTGCAAGTAATAACCAAATGAAGTCTTGTTATTCTTTGTTTAATACAATATTTGGCAGTTAAAAAATAAAGAATTAACTTTGAGATTATTTTAAGATTTTCACTGCACATATTCCGCTAATATATTAGACAGAAAAACTTGTTGCTTTGAAAATAATTGACACTATTCATAAATCTAAAACGCAGATATAAAGTGGATATTTTTGAGAAAGTCGTAAACAACATGGGGCCGCTAGGTTCTTACCACAAAATTGGCCACCACTATTTTTCATTCCCTAAATTGACTGGCGAATTAGGCCCTTATATGAACTTCAATGGCAAGCGTATGCTTAACTGGTCATTGAACAACTACCTTGGTTTAGCTAACCATCCAGAAGTTCGTGAGGCAGATGCACAAGCTTCTGCTGACTATGGTTTGGCTTATCCAATGGGTGCTCGTATGATGTCGGGTAACTCTGATTTGCATGAGGAGTTTGAGCGTCAATTAGCTGAATTTGTAGGTAAAGAGGATGCTTTCTTGTTGAATTACGGCTATCAAGGTGTAATGTCTATTATTGAATGTATGGTTGACCACCGTGACATTATTGTTTACGATGCAGAATGCCATGCTTGTTTGATTGATGGTATCCGTTTGCACAAAGCTAAAATGGGTGCTTACTATAAGTTCAATCACAACGATATGGGCTCATTGCGTAAAAACCTTGAGCGTGCTACTAAGAAGGTTGCAGAAACTGGCGGTGGTATCTTAGTAATTACAGAAGGTGTGTTTGGTATGTCTGGTAAAGTAGGTTCTTTGGACGAAATCGTTGCATTGAAAAGCGATTTCAACTTCAGAATTTTAGTAGATGATGCTCATGGTTTTGGTACAATGGGTGAAAATGGTCGTGGTGTTCACGAACATTTGAACTGTATCGAAGGTATTGATTTGTACTTCTCAACATTTGCAAAATCAATGGCCGCAATTGGTGGTTTTGTAGCTGCTCCGAAAGACATTATTATGTTCTTGAAATATAATATGCGTTCTCAAACTTATGCAAAAGCACTTCCTATGCCATATGTAATTGGCGGTATGAAGCGTTTGGAGTTGATTAAGAAACATCCAGAGTTGCGTGAGAAATTATGGGAAAACGTACGTGCTTTACAAGATGGTTTCCGTAAAAGAGGTTTTGACATTGGTGATACTACATCTCCTGTTACTCCAGTATTTTTGCACGGTGAATACGATGTACTTACAGCAACGTCTTTGATTAAGGATTTGCGTGAAAATATGGGTATCTTCTGTTCAATCGTAGTATATCCTGTAGTACCAAAAGGACAGATTATGTTGCGTATTATTCCTACTTCAGCACACTCGTTGGAGGACGTTGAGTACACAATGAACCAGTTTGAAATTGTACAAAAAAGATTGGCTGATGGCTTCTATAAAGCACAAGCTGAGCAGTTTAAATCAGTATTAGCATAATTTTAATACGATTTTGTGCTTTTTTCATGCTTTTTTTGATAAAAGAATTTGCATCATGTTGGAAATTGACTATATTTCGGTCGTAAAAAATGCCTACAGGCTTCATATGAGGCTTTTTTAACCATTTATCCAACCTAAATCCAATTACAAATATGAGCAGATTCTCAGAAGTAAAAGACTTGATTTTGTCATTAGAGGGTGACTTCGAAAAGTTCTATGAAAAAGGCAATCAAGCTGCTGGAACTCGTGTAAGAGGTGGCATGCAAGCATTAAAAACTTTGGCTCAAGAGATTCGTACTGAAATCCAAAACAAGAAAAACCAAAGTGAATAATTCAGGCAAATAAAAAAGGCTAGCAATTTCGATTGCTAGCCTTTTGCTTTTATAACATCTTTGGAAAGACAGATCTTATCTTATGCTGACACTTATTAGAACTGTTCTGCATTCATAATCGTAGCCATACCATCTGTAGTTTTTTTGTTGGTAGTAACATCGAATATTTCACATTTGACTTCCGCAATGTGTTTCTTCTCATCAATATTTACTACGGTAAACACTGCTTCATAATCCGTGTCGACAAACATTGGGCGCTTAAATTCAGAAACTTGTTTTAAATAAACACTTCCGAAACCAGGAAATTCCGTACCCATTACTTTAGAAAAAATACTCGAAGCTAATGCGCCATGAATAATTGGGCGCTTGAATGGGGTATTAGCTGCAAATTCAGCATCTAAATGAAGTGGGTTGTGGTCACCAGATACTTTTGCAAATAAAATTACGTCATCTTGTGTGAATGAAAACTTATGACGGTGTACTGTATTGAGTGCAATCATGAATGAAAAGATTTTTTGAATGAAATAGTGCCCATTTAATGGTCGCTTCATTTCTTAATTTTATGCAAATATACTTCTAGTATTTTGATTTTAGTAACAATAAACAATTGCTTACAGGTAATCTCTTTGCGGATTCAACTCAAAGGTTTTACTATTAAGTAATCGTGCAGAATAAGATTTAAGTTTTTTGTTGAAGGCATAAGGCAACAGGCACAAGGCAAAGAGTGTTAAAATGTTTTTTAGTAACGATGGATATATTTTTTGCCGATTGCCGAGAGCTGAAAGCCGTAAGCTCAAAAATTTAAGATTGTTCTTTGGGCTTTCAGGTAACGGCTTTCGGCGGTGGGCTTGGGGTAAAATGCATGTCTGTGGTCGTTAAAATATTTTTTAGTAACGATAGATATATTTTTGCTGAAAGCTGATACCTGAAAGCCGAAAGCTCCCTACGATGAGTGATCTGCAATGATGACCCATTCCCCTTTAATTTTTTGCCATGTTAGGGTAAAATGCCCACCAATATCACCCTTTTCTGGACGAGTCAAGGCCCATTTTCCTACTAATAAGCAATTTTTGGGTCCTAGAAAATTTACCTTAATGATGGTGAACTTAAGCGTCCCCATGCTGGCTTTGTCAGGATAGTTTTTCTGATAGCTTGCCAAGGTTTTTTGATAACCGTACGTAACACCACTTTTACCGATATACATCAAAGAGTCGGATTCCCAATAGCCTTTCATAAAAGCAACCACATCGCCACGATTCCAAGCTTGGTTTTGTTTGTCTAAGATTTCTAGAATTTTTTGACGGTCTTGATTAGTTTGTGAGAAACTGATAAAACCGCATAAGCAAAATAATACGGAAAAGATGAAGCCTTTTGTCATGTGAAATAGATAAAATTAGGGTGCTAAATATGAGATTTATCCAAATAGATAGAATACATCCCTCCAAAATTTTGTAGTTTTGAATTCTTATCAATTCAGCTCAAATAAAGATAATTATTTTTATGAAATTCAAAGAATTTGTAGATAAATATAAAGACTACTATTTGGTAGATGGCCTTATGTATCTTTCTTTTATTATAATGATTATCTTGATGTTTGTGTTTTTCAGTTAGTACCTGCGTTTCGCAACTCAACCATAGAAATACGCTTCCAACAGATTTTGGGTGATTGATTAAAACACTTATAAATTATAGATCGGGCGTATGTCTCGTAAACTTACATAATAATATGATTTGGTTTGTTTTAAATCCTAAGTCTGGAACCACAACCCCAGCAAAGAGAAATAAAATAATTCAAGCTATCAACAAACAGGCAAATTGTAGATTAATCTTAACAGAATATGCAGGTCATGCAACCGAAATCGCTCAGCAAGCCGTCCAGCAAGGTATTAGCCGTGTTGTAGCAGTCGGTGGCGACGGTACAGTCAACGAGGTAGCTCGAGGGCTGGTGGGTTCGGACACTGCGCTTGGTATCATTCCAATTGGTTCTGGCAATGGCTTAGCTCGTCACCTGAATATACCGTTAAAAATTGATAAAGCGATTCAGTTTGCTATTCAGCAACCTACTGCCCAAATAGATGCTTGTTATTTGAATGAAATTCCCTTTTTCTGTACTGCAGGAGTTGGGTTTGATGCTTTTGTGGCAAATGAGTTTGCACAACAGGATTCAAGAGGATTGAAAACTTATGCTAAAATGTCTCTTAAGTCATTTCGAACCTACAAGCCTGAAGCTTATGTAATTTCGCACCAAGGAAAAGACTATGCAAAAATGGCTTTTTCCATCACGTTTGCCAACGCTACCCAGTACGGTAATAATGCCCTGATTTCTCCAAAATCTAAGATTGATGATGGTTTAATCGACTTAGTTATATTGAAGCCTTTCCCTTTTGGCGCGGCTCCAATTATTGGTGTACGTTTGTTTAGAGGAACATTACCTAACTCTCGTTACATTGATATGGAGGTTTCGGAAGACTATGTGCTCAAGTCAGAAAAGCCTTTATTGATTCACTTTGATGGCGAACCTTTACAGTTAGATACCAACGAGATTCGTGTATATATCAAACCAAAATCGCTAAAAGTAGTGGCTGGGGTAGTGGAGTAGAGTAATTTCATTTTAATAGATTCTTTAATAATATGAATTTTCAATCGTTAGTAGCCTCTATCCATAACACTAATAGATATTTACAGCAGCAGTCTATTAAGGCTGTTAATATTCATATTACGCTCCGAAATTGGCTTGTAGGCTTTTATATTGTAGAGTTTGAACAAAAAGGAGAAGATAGAGCCTCTTATGGGAGCCAGTTACTTCACAATTTAGCTGCTATCTTACAAATCAAAGGTCTTACTGCTCCTGAACTATCTAGGTGTAGGCAATTTTATCATACATATCCTCAGTTTAGTTTACTTTTACCAACTAGGATTTCTAATGTTTTTTCTATAAAACCAGAATCACCGATATTTGATTCTGAACTGGATTTCATTAAAAATGAAATTTTTGGGTTATCAACCCAAAAATCTGCAAACATAAAGGAAGAAAGAGAAATTGGGTATATAAAAGAAATATTTAGGACAATATCCTACACACATTTCACTGAGCTGATTAAAATTGAAGATGAAATAAAGAGACAATTTTACGAGCTATTAGTTTTAAAAACACAAGTTTCCGTAAAAGAGCTAAAGCGACAAATCGCAACGTTAACATACGAAAGATTAGGTTTTTCAGAGAATAAAGAAAAAGCATTTGAAGTCGTAAAAAACAAAATAACACCTCAAAATAGAGAAGATCTTGTCAAATCACATTATTTCTTTGAATTTCTAAATATTTCGCAACCACATCTTATTGAAGAAACTGAACTAGAGCAGGCGTTAATTGAACATTTGCAAATGTTTATGTTAGAATTGGGGATAGGATTTTGCTTTGAAGCTCGACAGAAAAGAATTTTAATAGGAGATGAATATTATTTCATAGATTTAGTATTCTATCATAGGATTTTAAAATGTCATGTTTTAATAGAATTAAAGACTGAAAGAGCAAAACATGAACATATTGGACAGCTCAAAACGTATTTGAATTATTATAAAAAAAATTTTCAGGATAGTAACGATAATCCTCCTGTAGGAATATTGTTGGTTACAGATCAAAATAAAGCATTGGTGGAATATGCAATTGCTGATACAGATAAAGATATTTTTGTCAGTAAGTATATATTACAGTTGCCCAATAAAGAAAAGTTGGAAAGCTTTGTTAATAATGAATTAAAAAAACTGGTACTCTAACTCAATAGGAATCATTTACCATGTCAAAAAATAAAAAAATACCATTAGGAGTTGTCTATTCTACAAATCCTGATTTTGAATATGAATTTGAGGAAAAAGAAGTGGCGGAAACACTTCCTCCTAATCAACAAAATTTAAAGGCTTTATTAGATAAAAAGGCTCGTGCAGGTAAACAAGTAACACTTATTACAGGGTTTGTTGGAAATGATGATGACTTGAATACTTTGGGTAAAAAACTTAAAAATCTTTGTGGGTGCGGAGGTTCTGTGAAAGATGGTGAAATCATCCTACAAGGTGATTTTAGAGAGAAGGTTGTCACTTGGCTAATACAACAGTGTTATAAGGCCAAAAAGGTATAAGAACTCTACTATTGAGTGAATGATGATTTAGTAAATTTCTTTATGAAATAATCACTCAACCACTAAATCACCATTCACTCAATTAGTAATGTCTCATAAAAATGAACTAGTCCATCAATTCTTTCAAAATCTTTTGTGCTGCAATTGATATAATGGTACCAGGACCAAAAACACCTTTCACACCTGATTCATACAAAAATGCATAATCTTGCGCAGGGATTACTCCTCCAGCAATTACCATAATATCTTCGCGACCGAGTTTTTTCAATTCATTGATAAGCTCAGGAACAAGCGTTTTGTGTCCTGCAGCCAAACTTGAGGCACCAACTACATGGACATCATTTTCGACGGCCTGTTTGGCAACTTCTTCTGGTGTTTGAAAAAGTGGGGTAATGTCCACATCAAAACCTAAATCGGCAAAACTTGTGGCAATTACTTTGGCACCACGGTCGTGACCGTCTTGTCCCATTTTGGCCACCATAATACGAGGTCGGCGACCTTCCAATTTGGCAAACTCGTCTGCCATTTCCTTTGCAATTCTGAAATTCTCGTCGTCTGTCACTTCTGATGAATATACGCCTGAAATTGAACGAATAATAGCTTTGTGGCGACCATATACTTTTTCTAGTGCCATGGATATTTCGCCAAGAGTGGCACGCTCGCGAGCGGCGTCTACTGCCAAAGCTAATAAGTTTCCTTGTTTGGTATTAGCGGCTTCAGTGATTTTTTCGAGTGCTTTTATTACTTTTTCATTATCACGAACAGCCTTTATTTGCTCTAATCTTTGTATCTGTGATAAACGTACTGCCTGATTATCTACCTCCAAAATCTCAATTGGGGTTTCTTCTGCCAATTTGTACTTATTTACCCCAACGATAATATCTTTTCCTGAATCTATTCTGGCTTGTTTGCGAGCCGCTGCTTCTTCGATACGCATTTTTGGCAAGCCTGTTTCGATTGCTTTTGCCATTCCCCCCAAACTTTCAACCTCTTCAATCAATGACCAAGCTTTTTTAGCCAATTCTTTGGTCAAATATTCTACATAATATGAACCTCCCCAAGGGTCAACGACACGCGTGATATTAGTTTCGTTTTGAATATACAATTGCGTGTTACGAGCAATACGAGCCGAAAAGTCCGTAGGAAGTGCAATCGCTTCGTCGAGCGAGTTGGTATGTAAACTTTGGGTATGTCCCAAAGCAGCAGCCATTGCTTCTACACAAGTACGAGTAACGTTGTTGAACGGGTCTTGCTCTGTCAATGACCACCCCGACGTTTGACAATGCGTACGCAAAGCCAAGGATTTATCGTTTTTGGGACTAAACTGTTTTACAATTTTTGCCCAAAGTAAACGACCAGCTCGCATTTTGGCAATTTCCATAAAATGGTTCATTCCAATAGCCCAGAAAAAGGATAGGCGAGGAGCAAAGTTGTCTACATCAAGACCCGCCGCAATACCCGTGCGAAGATATTCCAAACCATCAGCCAAGGTATATGCCAATTCCAAATCAGCGGTAGCACCTGCTTCTTGCATGTGATAGCCAGAAATAGAAATAGAATTGAATTTTGGCATCAATTGAGCGGTGTATTCAAAAATATCTGCAATGATTCTCATCGAAGGCTCTGGCGGATATATGTAGGTATTGCGCACCATGAATTCTTTGAGAATATCATTTTGAATAGTACCAGACAGTTTTTCAGAACCAACGCCTTGTTCTTCTGCTGCTACAATATAAAAAGCCATTATGGGCAATACTGCGCCATTCATGGTCATCGAAACCGACATTTGGTCTAATGGAATTTGGTCGAAAAGAATTTTCATGTCTTCAACCGAATCGATTGCCACCCCTGCTTTTCCAACATCGCCTGTTACACGTGGATGGTCTGAATCATAACCTCGGTGAGTAGCGAGGTCAAATGCTACCGAAAGTCCTTTTTGTCCTGCTGCCAAGTTACGTCTGTAAAAAGCATTGGATTCTTCAGCAGTTGAAAACCCTGCATATTGACGTACAGTCCAAGGTTGTTGGACATACATAGTCGAATATGGACCTCGAAGGTAAGGAGGCAAACCAGCCGCAAATCTCAAATGCTCGGCATCGTTGAGGTCAGCTTGGGTAAAATGTACTTTTACAGGGATTCCTTCAGGTGATTTCCAGAATTTAGGAGAACTAGAAGCAACACCCTTAGCTTTTCCTTCTTGTAATTGAATATTTGAAAGGTTTGGTTTCATAAAGTCATCAAACAAATTTTTGGTTTTATAGCTTTGTTTTGTTATTTCTCACTGAGACTATTACTGAGCTTCTACAACTTCTGATAATCTTAGGGCTTTTAATAATGGTCTTGTTGATGATGTTGTTTCTGTTGTTTCGTAAACAAAAGGTTTTTCATCAAATCTAAATTTGTTAACGCCAACCATAACACGTTTACCTGAAGTTGTTGCTTCCGTACGACTATTATGAGTTTGTGCAATCGTATTTTGAATGAATCCTTGCTCGAACGCTGCAATACTTCCACCTAACGAAGCCACCTCTTGCAGGAGGTCTAGTGCTTTTTGAGCTAATTCGAAAGTCAAATGCTCAATATAATAGCTTCCTGCTGATGGGTCATTTACTTTGTCAAGGTACGATTCTTCTTTCAAAATGGTTGAAATATTGCGAGCAATTCTTTTCCCAAAACTCTCTTCATTTTCGAAGGTCGAGTTATAAGCATGTAAAACTAGGGCGTTGGCACCACCAATAATAGCAGACATAGCCTCGGTTGTGGCACGAAGCATATTGGTATTGGGCGTTAAAGCAGCATCAAAATAGCTCGAAGTATGAGCGGTAATGATGGCTGGAAATTCATTTGTTTTGTCGAAATTGTATCCTTCAGACAACACTTTTTGCCATAAATATCTCATGGCTCTAATTTTGGCAATTTCAGTAAAGTAGTCTGTTCCAACGGCAACACTAAATTCAATTTTGTTCAAAATATCCTCCAAAGATAAACCAGCCTCTGTAAGTTGATCGATATATTCTAAGGCATTGGACAATGTAAAGGCAATTTCCTGTACGCTGTTTGCACCTGCATTATGGAATACTTCACCCGAAACTAGAAGAGCTTTAAAGTGAGGGTGGTTTTGTACTTTTCTAATAGATTGTGCTAGTTGGATTGTACTATCTTTTGATAACTCTCCAGTACTCATCCAAGTCGCTAAGTAGTCGTCTTCTACACCACCTTTCATTTGATAAGGAATCAAAGAAGCTAAGGTTTCGAGTAGTTGTAAACTTTGATTTTGAACTTTAAAAAAGACATAAATCTCCGAAAGCTTGATTTGATGTAAGAGTTTTTTGAAGTCGATAGTTGTAATATCTTTTCCTTCAAAATCAATTATCACGCTATCTGCTCCCCATTCGATAGCCTCTAGAATATGCTGATTTGTTGCTTTTTCGCTTGAAAAAATGATTTTCTCACGATTATGCCATGCGGCCATAGCCGTATTTTTTTGCGCACTTTGGATCAAATCTACAGGAATAGAAGATAAGTCTTCATGATTGTAATAAGGCTCAATATGCAAGTCGCCTTCGGCTTGCCAAATCAGCGTTTGATCAAAGTCTTTTCCTTTAAGGTCTTTGATTGCTTGATTTTTCCAAACCTCTTTAGAATGAGGTTGAAAGTCTTCAAAGAGTGATGCTGCCATATTGAAAATGGATTTCAAATAATTTAATTTTTCAAAGTTGAACAAATGTAATGTCTTAGATTTATCAAACCAAAAAATCTCCAAAACTTGATATTCAAAAGGATTTTATTGTATTTTTTATAGAACAAAACTATAGTAGATATCGCTACTGAATGACTTTATTTTTGGAAGAAATAAACAGACTGTACAAGCGATAACTTATTAAACGGTTGATTAATATCCTGAAAGATAATGTGTTGTATTTTGAGTTTTTTTATAATTTAGGCTTTACTTTGTTTGATAAATACGGTAAAATCTTTCAAATAAGCAAAACCTCTGCTCAAATAAGATAGTCAAGGAATGGAATTAAGAGAATCGTTTTGAGATTGTTCGAAAAATGATTTATCTCATCCCAATAGCGTTTTCTGATGATAAAATTTACTATTTTTGTGGCTTGATTTGGCACAAGACAAGTCATTGCTTTTTACAAAAAAGTTAAATGCTTAACTTCCAGAGGTTTGTGTATAGAACATCTGATTTCGCCATTATTTTAAAAATTTACCCCAACCATGCAAACCGAAACAAGGCAAGTGTGGGCTAAGTGCCTCGAAATTATTCGTCAAGAAGTCAACGAACAGAGCTTCAAGACGTGGTTCGAACCCATAGTTCCTCTTCGAATTCAACATAACACATTGACCATACAAGTCCCGAGCCAGTTTTTTTATGAATGGCTTGAGGAAAATTATGTACATGCCTTACGCAAAGCTATTGATTATACTTTGGGTCGTCAGGGTATGCTCGAATATTCTATTATCGTTGACAAAGGTGATCGTAAAAATCCTCCTATCGCCTTAAATGTACCAAATCAGAAAAGTACCACACCACCACCCGTACAAAGACGTCCAGAGCCAACAATTTATGAAAGTCCTTTTCAATTAAAGGATTTAGATTCTTTGGAGTTGGATTCTTACTTGAATCCACATTATGCCTTTGATAATTTTGTTGAAGGAGACTGTAACCGTTTGGGACGCTCAGCAGGTTTGGCTGTGGCACAACGCCCTGGTGTTACGTCATTTAACCCTTTGATGATTTATGGTGGAGTAGGTTTGGGAAAAACACATTTGATTCAAGCAATTGGAAATTATATCAAAAGCACACAATCAAACAAATTTGTATTGTATGTGTCATCTGAAAAATTTGTCAATCAATTCATCAATGCGATTCGTAATAATACCTTGCAGGCATTTACGAATTTTTACATGCAAATTGATGTATTGATATTGGATGACGTTCAGTTTTTGGCAGGAAAAGAAAAAACGCAAGAGTCGTTTTTCCACATATTTAACCACTTGCATCAATCAGGTAAGCAAATTATTATGTCTTCTGACCGCCCTCCACGTGATTTGGCGGGTATGCAAGACCGTTTGCTTTCACGTTTTAAGTGGGGGTTGACAGCAGATTTACAACAGCCTGATTTTGAGACCCGTATTGCTATTATTCAAAAGAAATTGCAAGCGGATGGCATTTATATCAAAGACGAGGTTATTGAATATTTGGCTCATAGTGTAGACACCAACGTGCGTGAATTGGAAGGAGTAATCGTTTCGTTGATGGCACATGCGTCGTTGAATCGTCGTGAAATAGATATGGATTTGGCTCGTACTACTTTGAAGAACATCGTAGTCGATAATGAAAAAGAAATTACGGTAGATAATATTTTTGATGCGATTACTGCTCATTTTGATGTTACTATGACAGATTTGAAAGGTAAAAGTCGTAAGAAAGAAATTGTATTCCCTCGTCAGGTAGCTATGTATTTGATGAAGGAGTTTACCAATTTACCTTTAAAATCTATTGGTTATCATTTTGGTGGTCGTGATCACAGTACAGTTATTCATGCCGTACAAAATATTAGCGTTTTAATCGATTCAGATAAAGATGTAGAAGGTAGAATTCAGAAATTATACAAGCATTTCAATCGCGTGAGAGTACGCGCATAAGATTGAAATTTAAAGTAATTATAAAAAGCTCATTACCAAGGTAGGTAATGAGCTTTTTGTTTTAATATGATTTGGTTTTATGGGCGATTGATGATTAATTTGTTATGCAGTTAACAATATGCTTTTGAATTACTCAATAGACTCAACCTTATTAAACTTATATGATGAATACTCTCCCTTCTAAAAAATATTTTACTAAAACATTTCTATTGGTTTTTAGTATTGCCATGCTCAGTAATGGTACCAAAATTTATGCCTCAGAAGAAGCTCCTCCAGTTTTGACGGTAGAGAAATTTATGGATAACCCTAAAAAGAAGCTCAGGATCAAGTTGGTATTCAATGAGGAAGAGAAAGATTCAACTGGAAAGAAAAAAAGTGTATTTGCAAAAGTAAAAGGACTTGTAGATGCAATCATTAATTTTTCTGATAATCCTCCAGTGAGATTAAAAGTTGGATATGAAACTGACAAAACGAAAAAGCAGTAGAAGATTGACCGAAAATAAGTTTAATTCATGTTAAGAATGTTCACATATCAACTACTTCTGCCTACATTTTCGAAAAACCTCCAATTAAAATCTCGTTGCTTTGGCTTAAATTATTAATTTTGCAGACCCATTGTATAGGCTTGAATCAATTAGCGTTGCTGATTCAAGGTTTTGGGATATGAACAAAGCCTTTTACTTAAGATATTTAGAATAAATGCAAGAGAAAATTCAAGAAATACATCAGCAGGTTGATGCTTTCGTGATTGAAAACAAAGATCAGTTAGAGGCATTCCGTATAGCATACGTAGGGCGTAAGAGTGTTATTGGTGAGCTTTTCGATGGACTAAAAAATGTAGCAGCCGAACAGCGTAGAGAAATTGGTCAGCAATTGAATGGCCTTAAAGACTTTGCTCAAAACAAATTTAACGAGATGCAAGCCTTGCTTGAAGCTTCTTCTGAGAATGCAGTAAGTATTGAGTTTGACTTGACATTACCTGTAGTTCCTCAAGAGAACGGGACCTTACATCCATTGAGCATAGTGCGTGCAAGAATTATCGAAATCTTTGAGAAAATGGGCTTCAATGTTTCTGACGGTCCAGAAATCGAAACAGATTTTTATAACTTTACGGCTTTGAATTTTGCAGAAAATCACCCTGCTCGTGAAATGCAAGATACTTTCTTTATTGAGAAAAAAGGTGGAAATGTAGCTGACGACGTATTGTTGCGTACGCACACTTCAAACGTACAGATTCGTTTGATGCAACAAAAGCAACCTCCTTTACGCTCAATTATGCCAGGCCGTGTATATCGTAATGAAGCTATTTCGGCACGTGCTCACTGCTTGTTTCATCAGGTAGAAGGTTTGTATATTGATAAAAATGTTGGTTTTAAAGACTTAAAAGATACACTTTATCACTTTGCCAAAGAAATGTTTGGTAAGGATACCAAAGTACGTTACCGCCCTTCATATTTCCCATTTACAGAGCCTTCAGCTGAAATCGATATTTCTTGCTTGATTTGTAAAGGAGTTGGTTGTAACGTTTGTAAATACACTGGATGGGTAGAAATTGCTGGTTCGGGTATGGTAGATCCTAATGTATTAGAAAACTGTGGTATCGATTCGAAAGAATATACAGGTTTTGCTTTTGGGATGGGTATCGAACGTATCACCATGCTAAAATATGGTATTAAAGACTTAAGATTATTTACCGAGAACGACGTGCGATTCCTGCGCCAGTTTGAAGGTGTCTAAATGTCTTCAGAAAGACCTCACAGACAACTCTCTGTGAGGTCTTTTGTTGTTTAGACGGTTGAAATAATTGCGTAATGAGCAAGGACAGATAATCATTTCATTTGGAAAAGCTGACATTAAACAGTCATTTTAACACATTTTAACTAAAGTAAAAGTAAATACACCGGCCTATTTTGCTATTTTTGACTTTGAAAGGCGAAATATTCCGTTTGCGCAATACTGTCGGATACAGTATTCATAGACTCTAAAACAGATAAAGTATCTCCTAATGAACAACTTTAAAAAGATTAACGACTTAGTTGGTTGGGCCGTTTTTGTTATTTCATTAATCGTATTCGCTGCAACTGTAGAAAGAACAGCTTCTTTCTGGGATTGCGGTGAATTCATTGCTTGTGCTTACAAGCTTCAAGTTCCACACCCTCCTGGGGCACCATTGTTCCTCTTGTTGGGTCGATTATTTTCCCTCTTCGCGGCTGGTGATGTATTGCAGGTGGCCTATTGGGTAAACATGTTATCGGTAGTTTCGAGTGCCCTAACTATTTTGTTTATGCACTGGACTATTGTCTTGATTGGTAGAAAAGTTCTTAATAAGAAATTTGATGAACTTACTTTCAATGAAGCACTTATTTTATTGAGCTCAGGTGTTGTTGGTTCATTAGCTTATGCTTTTTCAGATACTTTCTGGTTCTCAGCAGTAGAGGCAGAAGTATATGCTATGTCTTCATTCTTCACTGCCTTGGTTGTATGGGCAGCTTTTAAATGGGAAATCATTGAAGATGAAGTTACGGCTAACCGTTGGTTGATTTTGATTGCCTACATCGTTGGTTTATCAATCGGAGTTCACTTATTGAACTTGGTTACAGTACCAGCTTTGGCATTGTTGTATTATTTTAAAAAGTATCCAAAACCTACATATCTAGGAGGATTTGCCTCAATTTTCGCAGGTTTGGTTATTCTAGGAGTGATTAACTCAGGAATTATCCCGGGACTTCCATCTATTGCCTTCAGTTTTGAATTAGGAATGGTAAATGGCATGGGAATGCCTTATGGTTCTGGGGTAGTAGTGTTCTTGATTTTGTTTGTTGGACTTATGGTGGGTGGAATTCTCTATTCTCAGAAGAAAAACAAGGTTAATTTGAATATTGGTATGTTGGCATTGTCATTCGTACTAATTGGTTATTTGTCGTATACTTTGGCCTTGGTTCGTTCAAATTACAACACACCAATCAACGAAAATGACCCAAGTAATATCCTCAACTTCTTGAAATATTTGCGTCGTGAGCAATATGGCGATCGTTCTTTATTGTTCGGGCCTATCTATACAGCAGAAGTTGAAAGTGTAGAGCAAGGAGCACCTGTTTACAAAATGCAGGATGGTAAATATGTGGTATATGATCACAAGCAAAAAGTATCTTACTCAAAAGATGGTCAGATGCTTTTCCCACGTATTTATTCTAGCGCACCTCAACACGTAGAATTATATCGAGAAATGCTGGGTATTCCAGAAGGACAGAAACCAACCTTTGGGGATAACTTAAAATTCATGTTCTCGCATCAAATGGGACATATGTATATGCGTTATTTGTTGTGGAACTTTGTAGGTCGTGAAAGCGATATTCAAGATGCTGGCGTGATTGATTATACTCGAAAAGGAGCTTTACCAGAGCTTTTAGCTACGAATAAAGCAAGAAATAACTATTTCTATCTTCCTTTAATTTTAGGATTATTAGGTTTCTATCTTTTATATCGTAAAAATGAAAAAGATTTCTTAGTAACTATTCTGATGTTCTTACTGACAGGTTTGGCATTGGTTGTATTCCTAAACTCGCCACCAACTGAGCCACGTGAGCGTGACTATATTTATGTAGGTTCGTTCTATTTCTTTGCTATCTGGATTGGTTTGGGTGTGATGCAATTGGCAGAGTGGTTGACAAAGTTCTTGAAAAATGGTGCTTCGAGTGGTATTGCTGCTACAGCGCTTTCTGCGATTGTTCCTGTGATATTGATTCAGCAAAACTGGGATGACCACGATAGAAATCACCGTTATCACCAAGTAGATTTTGCGAGAAACATGTTGAACTCTTGTGCTCCGAATGCTATCCTATTTACAGGAGGAGATAACGATACATTCCCATTGTGGTATGTGCAAGAAGTAGAAGGCTTCCGTACAGACGTACGTGTTTGTAACTTATCGTTGTTGGGTACAGATTGGTATATCGATCAAATGAAACGCAAAACGTATGAGTCTCAGGCTTTGCCGATTTCATTGTCAAAAGATCGTTTCTTGGAAGGTGTTAATGACCAAATCTTGTTTTACGAAAACCCTAACGTAAAAACAGGAATCAATTTACAAGAGTACATGAAATTGGTGAAGGATGATAATCAAGCAATTAAAGTACCTTTGCAAGATGGTTCAATGATCAATACGATGCCTTCTGAAACAGTATTTCTGCCAGTGAATGTAGACCAAGTGAAAAAATCTGGTATTGTTCCAAAAGATATGGACCAGTTCTTAACTGATCAGATTAGCTGGAATGTAGGTAAAGGTGGGATTATGAAGCCAGAATTGATTCAATTAGACATTATTGCTCAAAACGCAGCTGAAGGTTGGAAACGTCCAATTTACTTCGCTACAACATTGGCAAGCAGTAGCTATTTGAATATGAAAGAATTTATGCAGTTGGAAGGTTATGCTTATCGTTTGATGCCATTTAAAGTTCCTGGTGCGAAAGATGGCTTTGTCAACACAGACATCATGTATAACAACATGACTACTAAAATGGCTTGGCGTGATTTGGATAATCCTAAAACGTATTATCATTCAGATTTCTATTTGGAAGTACCAGTAGTGACGGCACGTTTGAGCTTCTTGAGATTGGTAGACCAATTGGTACGTGAAGGTAAATTGCAAAAGGCAAAACAAGCGTTGGATTACGAAATGAAGGTAATGCCTGATAAAACGATTCCTTACGATCAGTTGAGTGCAAATTATGTAGCTTTATACTTGGCAGTAGGAGACAAGAAAACCGCTCTTCAGATTGCTGATACAATGATGAATCGTAATAATAAAGCGTTAGATTACTATTTGACAGAACGTCGTGGTAGCGATGCTAGAGAAATTCAAACAGCATTGTACGAAATGCAGATTATCGTCAATGGCTTGAAAGAAGCTAAAATGCCTGAAGCAGCTAAATATGAACAAATGTTTAATAGTCAGTTGCAAAAAGCTAGCTTATAGTTCAATCATAATATGAATCATTATTGAGCGAATTAGCGATTATGTTAAAATTTGTATTCTTGCAGTAGAGACGCAATGATTGTGTCTTACACAGAATAAAAATATCACATAGTAGTATTAAAAAAGGGTACGGGAAATATTTTCCGCACCCTTTTTTAATGAAATTAATAACATTATTCTTGTCTCAGGATTTAAGATAATGCATAGTTTATGAAAGTCTTGACAAAGAAAAAGGGTTCGATAACAAAACTGTTATCGAACCCTTTTTTGTAATTAAGTAATAGAAAAGATATAATTAGAATTATATCTGCGTTATGCATTTATTCTAATAACTGATATACTAGTCTCTAATAACTCCCTTTTACTTAATTAAAAAAGTCTTTCATTTTTTCGAAGAAAGATTTTTCACCTTTACTTGGCTTTGGTGCAAAGTTTGGTGAATTTTTTAATTTTTCAAGAATATCTGTTTCTTCTTTACTCAATGTTTTTGGGGTCCAAATATTCACATGAATAAGCTGATCGCCTGTACCATATCCATTGATTTCTTTGATACCTTTACCTTTTAGTCGTAGGATTTTACCCCCTTGCGTACCTGCTTCAACTGAAATACGAGCTTTACCTCCGATTGTAGGAACCTCCACAGAAGTACCTAAGGCAGCATCAGCAAAGTTTAGATACAATTCGTAAATAACGTTGTTGCCATCACGGTGTAATATTTCATGTGGTTCTTCCTCGATAACAATCAACAAATCACCTGCTACACCACCACGAGGAGGCACGTTACCTTTGCCACCCATCGACAATTGCATACCTTCGGCTACACCAGCAGGAATTTTGATTGGAATAATTTCTTCTTCAAGCACACGACCTTCACCAAAACAAACCTCGCAACGAGTTTTGATCATCTTACCTTCGCCATTACAAGTAGGACAAGTAGAGGTAGTTACCATTTGTCCTAACATGGTTTGTTGAACACGGCGCACCTGACCCGAACCACCACAAGTTTGACAACCTTGTACTTCTGTACCATTTTTGGCACCATTACCAGTACAAGCCTTACAAGTTACATGGCGTTTTACCTTGATTTTCTTCTCAACACCATTAGCGACTTCTTCAAGGTTTAATTTTAATTTGATACGAAGGTCAGATCCTTTGCGCACACGGCGACCACCACCGCCTCCACCGCCAAACATATTGCCAAATGGACTACCATCACCAAAAATATCTCCAAACTGGCTGAAGATATCTTCCATGTTCATACCGCCACCATACGCACCACCGCCACCTGCAGCACCACTCATACCTGCGTGTCCAAAACGGTCGTATTGCTGACGTTTTTGTTGATTTGATAATACCTCATACGCCTCAGCAGCCTCTTTGAAGCTTTCTTCAGCCTGCTTATCGCCTGGGTTTTTATCTGGGTGATACTTAATCGCAAGCTTACGATACGCTTTTTTGATTTCGTCATCGCTGGCAGTTTTGCTTACGCCAAGTACCTCATAATAATCTCTTTTTGCCATGATTTTATAATAGATAATAATGCCAATGTGGCATTATGTCATGATATGTTAGTTAGCCACTACAACTTTTGCAAATCTAATTACCTTGTCATTGAGGTAATATCCTTTTTCGATTACATCGAATACTTTACCTTTATCTTCCTCTGTAGGAGAAGGGAATTGGGTAATAGCCTCGTGTAAATCTGGATTAAATACATCACCTTTTGCGTCCATTGGTTTTAAGCCTTTGCTGGTAAGCGCATGATTTAGCTTATTGAAAATCAAAGTAACGCCTTCTGAAATTTCGCCTTCTTGTGCATTCGCAACTGCTCTTTCGATATCGTCAACCACAGGAAGAATATCTCTGATTACTCCTTCAGATGCTGATTGAATCATATCCAATTTTTCTTTTGCAGTACGCTTACGGAAGTTATCAAAGTCAGAATATAATCTAATATATTTATCTTTCAACTCTGCCAATTCGATGGATAAATTCTCTAATTGACTAGCTTCTTTATTTTCTACTTCTGGAGTATTTTCTTCTGTTCCGACTGTCTGATTGTCAGTATCTTGTTGTAAAACTTGTTCTTCCGCCTGTAATTCCTCTTTATTTTCCATATTCAGTGAACTTTTCGCTTTATTTTTAATTTTCTGAAAAATGTTCAATTTTTTTGCCATTTCATGATTTCTGCCAACTTGGCAGATTTAGAGAATTACAAAGTTACGGCTTTTCTCCCGAATGTCAGTTTTCAGTTGAAAAGTTTTAAGGATTCTGAATGAGCTGGAATTTTATTGTGTGCCAGACATTTCCTGATTGACAATTAATAAGGTAATTGCCAGAAGGTAAATTTGATAAATCTAGCTCTTTTTCAGTGCTTTGATTTAGCTTAGCATTGTAGTTTTCACGTCCTAAATAATCTATCACACGTAGCTCGCCAGAGTAAGGTTTTTCAAACTTTACTATAAACTTCCCATTATTGGGGTTAGGATACAATAGGGTTTTGCTAAAACTTGGGTCGTCAAATCCTAAAATAATCAAGGTTGTAGCAGTGGCAAAGGCATAATTAGATTCAGAGAAACTTGAAAAAGCCTTAATTCTGTAATTATACGTGGTATTCGCTTCAAGTTTAGTGTCTGTGAAAGTTATGGTATTACCATCGGTTTTGGTCAAGACTTGAAAACTATTATTGCCTGCGTCTTTTTCAATTTGATAGGTGTTGGTACCACCGATATTATCCCATGTCAATTTAATACTAAATTCACTTGCGGCTGTTGCTTTAAGTGCCGGAGTATTAAGTAATGCCGGCGTTTTTATTTCCAGCATTGTATAGGGTGACTCGGTTACTGTATTCTTACTTTTGATTCGATATTGATACGTGGTATTAGCGGTAAGATTGATATCAGCGAATGAATTTGTTCCAGCATTGGGCTGAAGTATTACTGTGTAGTTTGATACATCGGGTGTTTTACGTTCAAGTATAAAACCAGTAACGTCAGAGTCAATAGTTCCCCAATTTAATTGATTTGCATTATAGTAAGTTGCATTTCCTGTGAAGGTTGGAGCTTTTAGAGCATTGAAAGTAAGTGCTGTTATAGAGCTGTATGGCGATTCGGACGCCGCTGAGATAACTTTAGCCTTGACAGTGTACTGCGTTTTGTCCTCCAAACCAGTGAATGACACACTCAGTGTGGTGCCCGAAACAATATTCTGTTTTAGTAAAGTATTATTACCTGGCTTATAGATTTCAATGATATAGCTCGTTGCGGTTGCAATAGCTGGCCAAGTAATATCCAGAGAAGTAGCTGTTACTTTGCTGACTGACAGCACAGGACTATTTAAGGCATCAGCAATTGGAAAGTCTTTGAAACTATATGCTGTTAGACCTTGTGAGTTTTTGAGAAATGGACCATTAAATGTTACTCTCGTATCGAATGTATTACCACTAGAAGGCATGAAATCTGGAAGATAAGTCAACGTCTTGGCAGAACTACTGGTATTACTAGTGAGTGTCAGACGGTTTTGATTGACACTTCCGCTACCAATATCAGCTGACGATTTATCTTGATAAAAGTAAAAACGCATCTCATATTTATTACCATTTTGGTCTACATCGTTCGGCCATACGAGGGTTTGTCCTTCTTCAAAAATGACTGCAACTTCTTTCTTGTTGGCATCAGTGTAAAAAGCTTTCTGAACCTGTGGGCTGGTTGAAATACTAGCCTTAGTGGTGGCATACAAATCATTGTTGATGGTATTCCAAAGAGTATTGGCTATTTGCGTATAACCTTCTAATGAATATTGACCTGAAACGCCATTAAATCCATCGTAACCTAGACTTGAAAATACCTTTGTATTGGCGTAGTTATTAGCAATAGTTCTCTGGAAATCACGCATTTTACCAGCATCTTGCACTCCATTGTAATAAATATTACTCTGGAAGGTATAAAGTGGGATAGTGCTAGGAAAATCACTCCTTAGACGTTTGTAAAGTTTATCAAACTCATTAGGAAAGGAAGTACTGGCGGCACTACGCGCCTCAACATCTCCTCCCCACCAAAAGGCAGCTTTGAGCTGGATACCAACTCCAGCTTTTTTTACCCTATATAATAATCGCCCGTAAACAGTGCTAATGTCATCGCCAGATGAATTAGTAATGTTTTGCTGTGAAAGAGGTGTCGATATTGCAGACTCATTGATAATGGTACTAGGAATACCATATTGCTCAGCTAATTTTCTTTGAAGTTCCATAGCCCAAACACCAACTTCTGAACGAACATCTCCGCTTATTTTCCATGTTGTATCAGACAAAGCATAATTGGTATTTGCTTTTGAACCAAAAGTTCGGCAATAAGGACTGTAGTAGTTGTAGGTTACAGTATTATTTTCGCTATGCCATGCTTTTGCATTATTTTGTCCCATCACTGTAAAGAAATCTCCCGATGCCAAATCGGTTCTTGTAGCCAGCAAAACAGAGTCAGAGCCTGTTATGGCATAGATACTGAAGCCATAAGTAGCTAGTTCAGCTTTGATAGTAGTTTTTAAACTAAAATCAGTTTTGCCATTGTTGTAGTTCAATGCCGCTTTGGTATAGCTATAATTGACACTACTTCTTTTGGTTAAAATAGAGACATAATCATACTTTATTGGAGCTTCTTGTAAGCTAGCCTTTACCTCTATTTCAGAAGTATTATTGCTGTTACGAGGAAACATCTGTAAGTTTTGAGGAATTTTACTAAATGAAATAACAGGGTCTGTATTGCCTGGAATCACGTTTTTGGGGTCATACTCTCCAATAGGATATTGATAAAAACTAAGCGCACGCATTCCTGACTGGTTGGTGATATATGGACCCACATATGGAAACAAAGGGTCTCCTTTATTCACAATAGGGGGTAAGTAGCCAATTGTAGTAGAGGGATTGGTATTGTATAAATCAAATAAGATAGCATTTTTGTAGATAGTCCATGATTTGAAATGCCCGTTTGTTCCATTGAGATAAAAAAAATCTATCATGTTCAAGCCATTAACATTTTCTGGCCATTTGAGTGATTGTCCTTTCTGAAAAATAACGGCAATCTGATTTCTTTGAGGTGTGGTATAATAGGCCTTTTGTATATTTGGCGCAGAGAAGTTTCCGTCGTCCATGGCACCTAAAATATCTCGTTTATACAGTCGAAATAATTCGTTTGCATTTTGTTGATAACCAAGTGTAGAATAATGAAGTCCATCAAAGCCTGTGGTACCAATAGATGGCACCACATCAACAAGAGCATTTTCAATACCAACCTGTCGCTGTTCTTCTCTTACCGAGGGAGCATATCCTATGGCATTCTCGATAATATCAATTTGAAAGAGATAGGCTTTTTTGATTGATGGTAAATCTTGTGCTAGATTGGATAGCGTGATATTGAAGTATTTTTTGAAATCACTACCCTCTCCGTAGGCTTCGCTTTCTCCCTGTCTATAGATAAATGCTTTTACTGCATTTTGCAATCCTGCTTTTTGTATTCTGTATAATAATCTGCCATAGGTATTAGTTAAATCTGCTGGGTTGGACGCTGTTCGGTTGGCGTGTTGCTGTGCGTTGCTCCAATGTGTGCCACCGTTAATAAGGCAGGTTGGAATGCCATAATTGTCCAAAATAAGTTTTTGTAGTTCAAATCCCATGGTTCCGACATTGTAATCATAACCATTTTGGTTAGACAATGTCCAAAGTGTGTCTGCGGGGTTATAATTGGCAGTATTAAAGGTATCAGTGATTTTTCCGAAGGTTCTACAAAATGGATTTGTTCGAGTTTCTGTAAAAAAGCAAGTTGAGTTAGACTGACCCGTAATCACAATCACTTCCCCTGAAACTACGTTGCCAACACTTGTTACCAAAGAAGAGTCACCAGATGATAATACTTGATAGATGCTGAAATCATAATTGGCTTGCTCTGATTTTATGATAAGGTTGCTGAAACTAAAACTTCCTTTTCCAGAGATATAACTCACATTAGCTTTTTGGTAATTATATTTTTGAGCATTTCGGTTAATAAGTACTGAGTAGTAACTCACATTGGCTCTGGTAGTACTCCCACTGATAGGGACGGTACTTTGACCACTTACATTTCGTGGATATAGTTGATAATCTCGTGGTAGTGCTGAGAAATTTGTACCGCCAATAACTTGTCCTATAGAATTTAGTGAACATAAGAATAATATCGATAGGAGTAATAAACTTCGCTTCATACAATTGATGATTTTATATGCTTGATAAATAATTTGATATGGGTACTAATAAAGACATCTTTTATTGGAGAAAAGATGTTTCTAAAGCTAAAAAAAATGGAAATTGGCAGCAAGAGATGTGAAATAACTAACCTATGGCATTAGAGATAACTGAAACTCTATCAAAATTACAGATTATCACCTGATTTTTCAAGTTTCACAATTCCAAACTACCTTTGTAATAGAACAAACGGGCTTTTGATATTATGAACCAACTTCGACAACATCATACTCAACTCATCAAAGAACAAGCAAAATTGCTTGGATTTGATTTTTGTGGGGTATCAAAAGCTACTTTTTTGGAAGAAGAAGCACCTCGATTAGAAAAGTGGCTAAACAATAATTATCATGGTGCGATGACTTACATGGAAAATCACTTTGATAAACGTCTTGACCCTCGTTTGTTGGTCGATGATGCTAAGTCGGTGGTGTCGTTACTTTATAATTATTACCCAGAGGAAAAACTTTCTGAAAACGAGGAGGACTATAAAATCTCCAAGTATGCCTACGGAATGGATTATCATTTTGTGATAAAAGACAAACTCAAACAGTTGCTTGATTTTATTCAAGAAAACATTGGTGAAGTAGGAGGGCGTGCTTTTGTTGATTCTGCCCCTGTCATGGATAAAGCATGGGCCAAAAAGTCAGGCTTAGGCTGGGTTGGGAAAAATGCTAATTTGATCAATAAAGGTCACGGTAGCTTTTTCTTTATTGCAGAACTCATTATCGATTTGGAGCTAGAACCTGACGGTCCTGTCAAAGATTTTTGCGGTACTTGCAAACGTTGTGTAGAAGCTTGTCCGACCGAGGCGATCGTAGAACCTTATGTGGTTAATGGTTCAAAATGCATTAGCTATTTTACCATTGAACTCAAAGACGCAATTCCTATCGAAATGAAAGGTAAATTTGATAATTGGATGTTTGGCTGTGATGTTTGCCAAGATGTTTGTCCTTGGAATCGTTTTTCAAAACCACATAAAGAACCCCTTTTTAATCTACACCCCGACTTGAAAGATTTTACCAATAAAGATTGGGAAGAAATAACCACAGAGGTTTTTAATCAAGTTTTTAAAAAATCTCCAGTCAAACGAACCAAATTAGAGGGACTGAAAAGGAATATTGATTTTATTGGTTGGAATGACAAAAAATAAGGCACAAAAAAAAGCAACAATCCAAGGGAAAGTTGCTTTATTATTTTCTAATATACCTTATTATAATGAATTTCTTAAAATGATTTGCATTGGCATTTGTGTGCTAGTTTTTTTGCCCTCAACCACAACAGATGCTGCTATTTTGCCAACTTCCTCTAATGGACTTGAAATTACCGTGATACCACCCGCAAGGATTTCTTTGTAACATGAATCATTGAGTGAAATCAAGCCAACTTCTTTTCCTAAAGTAAATCCTTGCGTTGTGCTCGACTTGATAGCATATACCAAATCGGTATCATCCATCGTCAAATAGGCATTTCCTTCTTCTACTTCTTCGCCTTCTAAGCCATCCAACACTTGGAAATCGAAGCCATTATTTTCGCAGAAGTTACGGAAACCTGTAATCAACTCAGCATCGAAGTATTCTTCTTCTGTTAGTACCAAGTTGAGTGTTTTATATTTCTTAAATACCTCTAACTGGCTTTGCATAACATTACAAATCTCCTCGCCTGAATTATTTACGATTGAAGAGTTAGTACCGTTAAGATTTTGGAGAGATTTGTCCAACAAAATCAAGCGTTCGCCCGAAATTTTCTTGAGGCATTTGATGTTTTCTTCGTTTTCCTCGATTAAGTGAGGCATAATCACATAGTAGTGATAATTACCTAGGTGGTTGTTGATAATCTCACGGAAATTATCACTCTTGTAGTTATAAGTAAAAATATCTACAATCACTTCTTTACCTGCTGCATTTACAAAAGCATTGAAGATGGCTTTGTTGCTTTCGGTAATTTTACCAACCAAGAAAAAAACTTTAGTTTTCTTTTGTGCAGATTTTCCAGAAATAAAATAACCTTTTCTAAAGATAGACGTAATCACACCCAAACGATGTAACTCGGCATAAGCACGTTCTACGGTGTCTCTTGAAAGATAGCATTCCTCGCTGGCTTCGTTGATAGAAGGGAGACGCTCTCCAACTTTCAGGACTCCCGACTCAATATCGGTCAAAAGCGAGTTTACCAATTGTTGGTATTTCGGAGTTTTCGAGTCGTGCTTAATTTGGGCAAATTCTACAAAAGTCTTCATTACGTTAATTTTTGGAATTACTATAGTTTTTATAAGGTATTGGGTACTCGACGAAAAAGGGATCTCAAAAAACTGGTTTACCTTATAACGATACTTACTAAAGTTATGATAGGTTTCAAATGCCTTTGAGTTGTATTGAGGTAAGACTAAAAGGGCTTTTTTAATTTTTTACTGAATTGGATAAGTACCGAAAAATTATGATAAAATCCAGTTTTTTGATGATTCAAAGATAGACCAATATTGCTCGATTCTGTTAGGACACATTTGGCAAATACTAGTACATATCTTGCAAAAAGTTCTTTTTTTGAATCTGGTAGGACATATATTGCAGATTGTGTAAAAAATGTCAGAAGAAAATACGGTTTGCTACAAGTAAAGTGTAGAAATGTTGAAGTTGTATTTTTCTGGGAATATTCCTGAAAACAAAAAAGTCCTAGACCAGAGGTAAAGGACTTTAATTAACAAAAACTTTAAAACTTCATTGAATTGTTGAAGTAAGTTTTTGAACCAAAACTTTCTGTCAAAGGTAGACTTTCGATGATCCAAGCCCTGTCCTGAAATGCCCTGCTGTAGGTGGCTGTCATGCTTCAAATTTTATTTACGGCATAGTGCAGGACATTACCTATATTACCTACTGAGTATTTTTGAGTAAGTAGAAAAAAATAGAGATTTGAAAATAGAAAGTATTCCATCGTACCCACATATACACGTGACAAAACCTCAAACTATTCTCGACAATCAGACTGGTGTCGCCTCCATGAAGGTGCTGCTAGTTTTTAACAAACTGAGTGATTTTAAAGATAAAATCTACCAAAGTTTTCTCGAAAAATTGGGAGAAAAAGCTCATGTCGATGTATATGTTCATCAGGTTACACCACTGTCAACTCAGCACTTTGATCAAGTGATTCGTGAAAGAATTACCGAATATGATCATGTGGCGGTGTTGTTGCATTCGTCCTATCTTCATGAAGATGTTCTGAAAACACTTAATAGTATTCCTAAGGAAAAACTACTAATTTTGGATAAACGAAACGAGTTTATCCGAGGTGAATATGCTTGTGTGTACCACGACTTTGAGGAGGGAATTCAGCGAATATTTTCGGAGATAAAAGATTCATTAAGTAAATATCAAACCATTAATTTGGTTGTGAACGAATCCAATACAATTGCCAAGTCACTGGAAGAAGGAATTCAGAAGTTTGCAAAACAATATTCTTTTGACTTTCATGTAATAAATGAAATAAAAGAAGAGGTTGTTAAACCAAATCAAGTATTTTTGATCCTTTCAGAACAAGGTCTTGCCGATATTTTGAAACTTTGTACCAAACGCCAGTTATCATTAGGTGAAAATATTGGTGTCATTTCATACAATGAAACACCTCTAAAAGAAGTTTTATTTGGAGGAATATCTGTGGTAACCATCAATTACGAAGAACTTGGTCGACAGGCAGCTAATTTAATTTTACAACGTAAAAAAGAACATATCAAAACACCTATTCGCTTTATTCAACGAAATTCACTTTAATACATTCGTATCTTATCGAGCGAACGATAGCAATGAACTAAGAGATTTAGTCAAAAGGCAAAAAAGCTTCGAAAATTGCGCTTTTACCCTTAAATTGCATCAAGGAGGTTTAAATTAATGAAAGTCAGAAGTTTACTGATTATATTGATAATACTACAATACGTACACACAACCACAGGGCAACTGAGGTTTAACCGTATTGGTACTCAGCATGGTCTTTCTCAAAGCACTGCTTTCAATATTTTTCAAGATAGTAAAGGCTTTCTTTGGTTTGCCACTTCTGATGGTCTCAATAAGTACGATGGCTACAGCTTCACCGTGTATCGTCACGATTTTGACGACCCTAATTCTATTTCTAGTAGTAATATTTCTTGTATCACCGAAGACCCCGACGGTAATTTATGGATTGGGACAATCAATGGTGGTGTCAATAAGCTAGATGTAGCTTCAGGAAAATTTATTCGCTTCAAGCAAGCCAAATATCAATCTAATATTAGTGATCGAAGTATTTCGGGCATTGTCGCTACCAAAGACCGCAAAATTTGGGCAGCTACCTATGGCTATGGTTTGCTGTGTTTCAATCTCGAAGATAATACCATTGCTTGGCGTCTAACAGAATCTCGTCAGCTCAATGCCAATGATATCACACGCTTTTACAAAGACAAAAGAGGCAACCTTTGGCTTGGAGGGCACTATGGCGTAATGACCATGCTCGATGCTCAGCGAAAAGCGCATACTTTTAGGCTGGAAAACGAGTTACCACCTCAAAAAAATCAAATCAATTGTTTATTTGAAGACCTCAATGGCGATTTGTTGGTCGGAACTCGTGGCAATGGTCTTTATAAATTTGACATTCGTACCAAACAATTCACGCGGCTACTGTACAATCCTTATGTAACGGACAAAGAAAACATCATTACCTCTATGGTACGTGATAAGGAAGGTACATTATGGATTGGAACAGACAACGGTGCCATTTTGGTCAAAAGTTCTGACTTTGCCAATATCTCTCGTGTACAGGCAAATCTTGATTCAGATACTGGATTAAGCTCGTTTTCCATCATGTCATTATGTGTCGATAGAGACAATAATATATGGATTGGGACTTGGGAAGGTGGCGTCAATGTACATTATAGTCGCCATTCAAAATTTGCTTTATATCGTCATAAATCTAACTCACCACAAAGTTTATTAAGTAATCGTGTGACCTCTATCAGTTGCGAAACCAACGACCGTATTTGGGTTGGTAGTAATAGTGGTTTGACCTTACTCGACCGTGCCAATAATCAATTTACACATTATATCAACGACCAAGAATCTGCTAAAATTCAGAATAACAATGATATTGTCTTTCTTCAGCATGACCGAGATGGCGATATGTTTGTGGGCGTTTGGGGCGTTGGTTTGAGATTATTGAAGAAAGGAAGTGGGGGTTTTGAAAACTTTACCTACTCAAGAGGTAAGTATGGAATGAATATGACCGCTATTGCCTTGTCAAGGTACCCCAACAAAGTGTGGTTGGGTACACAAGGCTCAGGCGTATTACTTTTTGACAAACAAGCGAAAACGTTTACACCGATTCCCGAATTGAATAAAGTTGGTCGACTATTAGGAGTAAATGTCAATTCCTTGATGGAAGATTTTCTAGGGAATTTGTGGGTTGGTTCAAACAACAACGGCATTTTCGCCTATAATCCTCGCACTCGTCGGGTGACTCATTACCAGCAGACTGACGCCGAAGGAAGTTTGAGAGGAAGTGCTGTACTTCGTATTTTTCAAGATTCTAGAAAAAGAATTTGGGTAGGGACAAATGGCGGAGGACTAAACTTGTTTTATCCAAATACCAGAACGTTTAAAAGTCTAACAGTCAAAGATGGTTTGCCAAACAATGCGGTAAAGGGTATTATGGAAGATGGTCATCAAAACTTATGGCTTGCGACCAACGAAGGTTTGGCTGTTTTTGATACCAAAAAATGGAAGTTCAAAAATTTTGCTGAGTCAGACGGTTTACAAGGAAAAGAATTTTTGATTAATGCCTATGCCAAAAACCAAAAAGGCGATATGTTTTTTGGCGGGACAGGCGGTCTCAACGTTTTCAATCCTGATAGCTTGAAAGGAAGCAATGAGGTGCCTCATATTTATTTGACAGGGGTAAAATTGTTTAATAAGCCTGTTTCTATCGGAGAAGATTCGCCTCTGGAACAAGATATTTCAGTAACAAAAGAAATTGTTTTTAAATCAAGTCAGAATGTTTTTGCCATTGATTATGTAGCCTTGGATTTTCAACAACTCAAGAATAATCAATATGCCTATATCATGGAAGGCTTTGATCAAGATTGGAACTACGTTGGTAAGCAGCGAACTGCCAGTTACACCAACCTCAACCCTGGCACTTATACCTTCAAAGTAAAAGCTACCAATAATGATGGTGTTTGGAATGAAAAACCAGCCGAAATACAGGTAGTGGTATTGCCGCCTTGGTATCGTACTTGGTGGGCATTTTTCTTGTATGCCATGATGTTGGTTGCAGGCTTGGTATTTCTTCGTAGAATGATTGAAATGCGTGAGCGTTTCAAATCTGATTTGAGATTGAAGGAAAAAGAGAAAGAGCAAATTAGAGAATTAGACAAACTCAAAACCAATTTCTTTACTAATATTTCGCATGAGTTCCGCACACCTCTAACGTTGATTATTTCACCGTTGGAACGATTCTTTGCTGAAAATCCTGATTTACCCGAAAAACAGAAATCTCAGTTTAAATTGATTCATCGCAATGCCAAACAGTTGCTCAAATTGATCAATCAACTGTTGGATTTGTCAAAATTGGAGGCAGGTAAATTCACTCCAGAAATATCTCAGAGTGATATTGTAGAGTTTTTAGAAAAGCTTACTTCTTCTTTCAAAAACTTAGCAGAACAAAAGCAGATTGATTTATCATTTGTGACAGAGCCAAAACAGTTGATGGCTTTTTACGATGCAGATATTTTAGAGAAAGTGGTAACTAATTTGTTATCAAATGCCTTTAAATACACCCCCGAAAAAGGAAAGATAGAGGTAAGCCTTGAGCCAATTTATCAGTTAGAAGGGCAGTTAGATAAGGTGCAAATTTTGGTAAAAGATACAGGTTCGGGTATTGCTCCACAGCATATATCAAATATTTTTAACCGTTTTTATCAAATTCAGGAGTCTACTCAACCACAAATTGTTGGGACTGGAGTAGGATTAGCACTTTGTAAAGAGTTGATTTTATTGCATAGAGGCGACATTTCTGTAGCGAGTATTCCGCAGGAGGGCAGTACCTTCAAAGTCATATTACCTGTGTCGGCAAATTCTTTTGAAAGAAGTTGGATAAAAGAAACAACGAAGGAAATAGGTATTGAAACACCTACTATTTTGAAAAAGGCAGTTTCGAAAAATGATAAGGTGAACGTCAATGCTGAAAAACCAATTGTCTTAATTGCTGAAGATAACGAAGAGCTTCGTGAGTACATTAAAGAAGTTTTGAGTGAGAATTTTGAAGTTTTAGAAGCCGACAATGGTAAATTAGCTTGGGAAAAAGCCCTCAACTTTATTCCAGATTTGATTATTTCGGACTGGATGATGCCAGAGTTGACAGGTGTTGAGTTTTGTGGTTTGGTAAAAGAAAATGTCAAAACTAGCCATATTCCAGTGATTATTCTTACTTCGAAAAGCAATAACGAAAGTAAGATTGTAGGTTGGGAAGTTGGTGCCGATGACTATATTACAAAGCCATTTAATGCAAATTTATTGGAAGTTCGTGTCAAAAATCTTTTGGAAATTCGTCGTAAGCTCCGTGAGCGTTTTACACAAGAAGTCGAAATTCAACCTAAAGAAATTACGCTTAATACTGCTGATGAGCATTTTCTTGAACGAGCCATTCGCACGGTTGAAGAGAATATCGACAATCCAGCTTTTGATATTCAGCAATTAGAATCTGAATTGAAGATGAGTAATATGCAGTTGTATCGAAAACTCAAAAGCTTGACCAATCTTTCAGGAAATGAGTTTATCAGAAATATTCGTTTGAAGCGTGCAGTGCAATTGCTCGAAACAGAAAGTTATACCGTGTCCGAAATTGCCTATAAAGTAGGCTTCAACGATCCATCATATTTTACCAGAATATTCAAAAAGGAGTATGGCAAATCACCTTCCGAAATGAGAGATAAGGTTTAGTAATTGAGTGAATCAATCTCTGTAGAGACGCAATGATTGCGTCTCATAACTAGAATTATTCTTCAAGTTTTTATCTATCAAAAAAAGGCGGTCGAAATTAGTTTTTCGACCGCCTTTTTTTGATACTATATTTCAGAATGACATATCTTTAGACGCAATCATTGCTTCTCTACTGATGAAACATAGATTTAAAGAATAATCACTCATTCATTCAATCACAAATCACTCAATAGCAATAACCTAGTTCTCAGGAGTTGCTTTGCGAGATTGAAGTAAGCCATTCTTTAAAAGCTCATTTTTCTTCCAAGCTTTACTTTCAGTCTTGATTTTTTGTTTGGTAGCGTCCATGTTTTTGGTAATATCACTCAAATCAGGACAACCTGCATCCACCCAACAAGTGTACCAAAAGTCAGCCACACATTGCGACGATTCTAACAAACGCTCATTTACTGAGTTGCCAAGACGTTTGGCATAGGCTTTGGCAAATTCAGGCGTGTAGTTTTTGCGCATTTGACCAAATCTTTCTGAACGTTTAAATTTTTGAGCTTCAGTAAATCCTTCAGAAGCCTTAATTTCTTCTTCAAAAACAGCCTTAAGCATTTCGCTTGATTTTTGGGCAACTTTCCAAATCTCAGCTTCAGGGTTTTTCAAATAATGAGCTTTGTGCTTTTGATACAAATTATATGAATCCAAATGGAGTTCTGGAACAGTACTTTCCCACAAAGAGTGCAAGCCCTTTTGGTTAGTCAACTGACCATCATAATTGTAACTAGTGTGCAAAGGCACGTGCGCATCCGAAATATAATGACCCATATCGGCCGCATAATACAAAATACTATCTTTTTGTTTGTTCTTAAATGCGTTGGTGAGCTTATCTTTGAGCCACAAAACCTCCCAAGGTACGGTACCGTATTTGCGAAGAGTATCTTCCGAGTATTTTTTTACGGCATCTTCCCATTTGTGAGGAATATTGTCAAGACCTTCTTTGCCAAAAACCGGCGCATCGCCATCGATGAAGTGTTTGGTTTCCTCTTTTGGGTCATCTTTGCGACGAACATCAGGGCGAACAGAATTGTAAACGAGATAATCCATTTCGCTTCCAAAGAATAATTGCAATGGTTTTGGAAGTGAGTAAATTGAAATTTGGTGAATTGTGCGGTGGACTAAGAATCCCCACGAGCCAAGTGCCAAAAGCAATACAATGGCTGAAGAAGTGATGAATAGTTTTTTCATTAAAATTTTAAATAACAACAAAAGTGTTGTAGGTAGTGTGATAAAAGCAAAATAACAATAGCGCTTTATTTTTGTTTGTTATGAATAGATAAGCATTAAAGCTATTGGGCTAACTCTCAAGTTTGGATTGAAAATAGTCCTCTAAGTTTAATTCAAAGTATAAAACATTGTCTAACGGATTGTAGACATAAGGTGCTGTTTCGACAAATTTCATCGAACGATACAGTCTGATGGCGTCTGTTAGCGTGGTGAGGGTATCTAATTTCATGGTCGAATACCCTGCTTTGTAAGCAAATGAGACTAATTCGTGGGCTAATTTTTTTCCATATTTTAAACCACGAAAATCAGGACGAATATATAGTCTTTTCATTTCACAAACTCCCTGACCTATAGGCTTCAGTGCTACACAACCTGAAGGATGTTGTTCATGATACAATATAATTATGCAACCCATCGGTGGAGCGTAGACTTTTGAGAGCGTTTGAAGTTCTTGCTCAAAATTTTGGAAACATAGATCTATTCCTAGTTCACGCGAGTATTCTTCAAATAACTCCTGAACTACAGCAAGCTCCTGATTTGAATAGTTTACATAATGAAATTGCATAAAATAAACAAAGTATTTAATTTTTTGATGAAGAAAACCACAGCATACTGCGATTAATATATTTTTGAATATGAAATTACAAGAAATTTTAGGAAAAGTCGTATCCGACAATGCAATTCATGCTCGTTTTTTGAATACTTTGTCGTTGATGGAAAACACTGGTGCTAGAAAAATTTCAGCATCTGAACACAAAAGAAAAGTTTCTTATATTGTGTTAAAACACGCCGCTGAGGAGGCTCGTCACGCTTTTTATCTAAAGAAACAAATTCAGAAAGTTGCCCAAATTGACGATTATGCAACTTATGATGATGAGTTCTTGATAGCTCCTTTTGCTAGTTATGCTTATCTGAATCTCCTTGATTTACAGGTTTGTAAATACCTAAAAGCTACTTTGCAATTATCAGGGGTTGAACTCAAATATGCGGCTTATTTATTGGTGACTTATGCTATCGAAGTTCGTGCCGATGAATTATATCCAGTTTACCAAGAAGTACTAGACCAAGCCAAGTCAAAAGTCAATATGAAATCTATTATTGTGGAGGAAGAGGGACATTTGGCGGAAATGATTACTCAATTAAAAGAGTTTTCAAGTAATTGGGAAGATCACGCTTCAGTAGCTTGTCAATTAGAGACCAAGTTGTTCAATGAGTGGATTGAGTCAGTAGGACAGTCTATCAACTAAGTTGTTGTTGATACAAGGCAATAGGTAAATAGTCTAATATTGCCTTGTATCTATCATACAAAATTCTTAATTATCTGATACATACATCAAAAATCCCATAAGCCTATCAAATTTTTGAAGTTCTTCTTCAGGAGCTACTGAAAAAATAAGACCTCGTTGATGCTTTTCGAATAAATCCTTAAAGTTATCGTCATTTACCAATTTCGCTACGATTAATCCTTTGAATCGTCTATGTGATTGATTATAAACATATTTACAGGAAATCTTTGGTGTCGCATTAAACATATGATTTATGGCTTCAAGCGATGAATGGGTTTCTAAAAACTCAAAGCCATGTGTTAGCATAAAACTTCGTACTTCTTCACAAACATCATCCAAATCCGAATCAGTTTGAATTTTGTACCGAAAGTTTTTGGAGTCGTTGAATTTTCCGATAGAAATCACGAAGGTGTTGGCATCTCCCCAGTAATCACGCGAGTTACCAAGGTATTGTTGAGCAATTTGCTCAATCTTTTCATTTCGGCAACCGATATTTACATCCAGCAAAATTTCGTTCTCGTATGAAGTGCAGGTAAAAATAACGTTCAGAAATCCTGAGCTTGTAATTTTTCTATACTGCTTTTTATCTACCATCAATAGGTAATCATGCTCAAAGAAAAACTGGTTGAGTTTTTCATATAACTGTATTTCAAATGCTTGAGTGCTCATATTGGGATTTACAGAATGTTAGGAAGTCTTCAAATCTGAAGAGAGATTGCTTACCTGCCAATTTTGTTTCTCTAGTCAATGAATGTAATTCGGTATTATATGCTTAAATGTATAAAATAATCACAAAAAGTACTAACAAAAATACGACCGAGTGATCATATGAAAAAAGTATTAATTATATCAGATACACATAGTTATCTTGATCCAAGGTTGATGGAACACGTAGAATGGTGCGATCAAATTTGGCATGGTGGTGATTGGGGTGATGTAGCGGTATCCGATACCTTGACAGCACTTAAGCCAGTTTTTGGGGTGTATGGTAATATTGATGGCACACCCATTCGTCAGACTTATCCATTAATAAACCATTTTTATTGCGAAGAAGTTTTAGTAGGTATGACACATATTGCTGGTGCTCCTTCCAAATACAAACCAGATGCACTGAAATGTTTTGAACTAAAGTTGCCAGAAATATTTGTTTGCGGGCATTCTCACATTCTTCAAGTTAAAAGAGATTTGAATAGAAAAGGTATGTTGTTTATTAATCCAGGTGCCGCAGGGCAGCATGGTTTTCACCCTGTTCAGACAGCAGTTCGTCTAAAAATTGATGGTAAGCGTATTTTTGATGTAGAGGTCATAAATATGCCAAGAACTAAAACGAGAGTCAGTTAAATATTAGTGCAAAATAAAATGGTATCAATACATTATGAGCTGTAAACCGTTGGAGTTACGCAAAAAAGCTTCTTTGAACTGGGAATATTTTTGCCAAAAGCCCATTGCTGAAAGCCAAAAGTTCAATGTTGGAATTTAATTTTGCCTACTAACTGAGTTTTCTCTAAATCTATATTAATTTTTTGAGTAAAATATTGTTTAATTTTGCACAGAAACAAATTTTCCTAAAATAGAAAGACTAAAAGAGATGATTACGACAATTGGTGGTATCAATACTTTGGATAAAGTGATTATGATGGGTGATAAAGTGTTAGTTCGCCCACAAGAAAGTAATGGTGTAACTCGTTCAGGCTTGTTTTTGCCTCCAACAGTTCAGGAAAAGGAGGAAATATTAAAAGGATATGTGATAAAAATTGGCCCAGGCTTTCCGATTCCTGCGGTTCAAGAAGATGAGCCTTGGAAAGATTCAGATCAAGTGCGTTATATTCCTCTTCAGGTAAAAGAAGGCGATCAAGCCTTATTTTTGAAGAGAAATGGCATTGAAGTAGAAGTAGATCATGAAAAATATATCATTATCTCTCAGTCGGCAATTTTGATGATTGTTCGTGAAGAATGGTAGTAAATATGCAGTTCGTAAATTATTTTAATAATTCGTGAGTTATCCTAAAATATTTTTCTAAACCAATATAAATCATAGTAATTTTGGGAAGAATTAATACAAAGTACCTCAATCTTATTCATTTGAATGAAAAGCTCCAATAACTTGAGCAAAAGGTAACACTTGGATATTTTCATTTCTTTTCTTCCATTTGGCATGAAGATTGTATTTTTAGAAACATAATCGCCTTGGAATAACATTGAGCCTTCAGTTATTCTAGTTTTTATTCCATCCTTTTGCCGCTACAAAAGCTTATGGAGTTGCTAGTAATTTTTTGTATTCGCCTAATATACAAAGAGTTTGTTAGCTAAAATTTCTTTGAAAAATCGCCTTTTAGAAAAGGTGCTTATGTGCTTTAAAGAAAACTTCAACTAATCTTAACTTTTGATATTGTACCCAAAATTATTTTGGATGTACAGCAATATACTTTTGTCTTTAATTCCTATTTCGCATGATTGCTGATAGGCTGATGATATTTGGTTTCTGTAAAGAAACCTACAGTCTATATTTTGGCGTCAGTCTGTTTTAATTGTGCTTTTGCATTGGCGGATGTATTAAGCATATAACAGTAAATTGAACCAATGTAGAACGGGTTTGAATTGGTGGGGTTTTGTAAACATTGGCGGATGTTTTGACTTTGAACCCCATCTTTCATCCTTAGGATATTAGAATGGAATATAAATTTTTTATTCACCCAAAGAATTTAATCCTTACTTCCTTAGTAAATACCTAATCAAATAATAAACCTCGAAGAGCTAAACTTTTCGGGGTTTTGTTTTTTTGATTGTACCTTTATGCTTTGAGTTACTGTAGTCTTAATGCAACCAAATGAATCCTTCTTTTTCACTCAAGCACATGAAATACGCCACTTTGCTATTTTTAATTCCTTTCAGTATTTGGGCCCAAAAACCATCTCAGGATTCTCTCAATATTGTAAAAGAATTAGCTCCTGTTACGGTACTTTCATCACGAATTCCTCAAAAAGAAAATCAACTGCCAGTATCAGTCACAACAATAGGAAAAGCTCGTTTGCAAATTGGTCAAACAAAACTATCTCTGTTCGATGCTTTGAATACCGTACCTGGAGTTTTTGCCATGAATTCGGAGAATTTTGCTCAAGACTTAAGAATATCCATAAGAGGATTTGGCGCTCGGGCTGCTTTTGGGATTCGCGGGCTGAAAATTGTTCTTGACGGCGTGCCAGAATCAACACCAGATGGAACCGCCAAATTGGGGAATATCGATGTGGGTTTGATTGAAAGAGTAGAGGTGCTAAAAGGAGCTACTGCTGGGATTTATGGAAATGCCTCTGGTGGAGTTATTTCATTAAATACCGAAAGTATGCCAAGTAAGCCATACGCCGAAATATCAAGCACATTTGGTAGCTATGGTTTAAAGCGCTATCAAGTAAAGTTTGGTTCTTCTTGGGGAGCATGGTCGGTATTGGGAAGTGTATCTCGTTTGGAAAGTACGGGGTATCGTCAAAAGAGTGCTTTAGAACGTAATTTATTGAACCTCAAGATAGGATTTCGTCCGTCTGAAAAAACAAAATTAAGTTTATTGTCTACTTATATTGATAGCCCCAAAGCCGAAGACCCTGGTGGATTGACTATTGAAGAGGTCAATAAAGACCGAACACAAGCCCGCAAAGCTAATGTAGATTATAATACAACAGAGTCCTTCAACCAGTTGAGAAATGCGTTAATTCTGGATCAAAAGTTAGGAGAAAAAAGTGCTGTCAATGCACGAGTTTTTTTGATAAATCGCGATTTTAATACCAATCAAGCTTTTGAAGCTAGTGGTCAAATAGCCTTTCAACGTGTATTTTGGGGAGGTGGACTAGCGTATCAGTTTGCTACCAAGGGATACAAATTGAGTACTGGTTTGGATTTGGAGAATCAAGCTGATAATCGTCAGCGATACGACAATAAATTAGGCGTACGAACAACTCTTCGTCTCGACCAAGACGAGAGCTTTGATAATACAGGAGCATATATTTTACAAGAATTTGCCCCAATATCAGCTTTGAGAGTAGTATTAAATACACGCTATGACTGGATTAAAATAGGTGTTTCTGATAAATTTTTATCCGATGGCAATCAGTCGGCTCAGAGAGATTTTCAACGATTTAGCCCTATGGTTGGCGTTTCATATAGTCTTTCTCCACGAAATACCTTGTACGCTAATTTCACGAGTAATTTCGAAACACCTTCTCTCAATGAGTTGACTAACAACCCCACAGGTCAAGGAGGCTTTAATCCAGACTTGAATCCCCAAAAATCGCAAAATTATGAATTGGGGTATAAAGCGTGGTTAGGTAATAAAACCAGAATTGACTTAAGCATTTTTCAGATCAATATTCAGGGTGAAATTGTCCCTTATCAATTACCTAATCAAGTTGGGCGTACTTTTTATAGAAATGCAGGGGAATCTGTCCGTAAAGGGATAGAATTGGGATTAAGCTATCAAATTATCCCAGCACTGACGACTTATCTCAATTTTACCTATTCAGATTTTGTGTACACAAGTTATAAAACCTTAGCAGGAGAATTTGCAGGAAATCGTTTGCCCGGAATTCCTAAAAATCAAGTGTATGGAGAATTAAGATATTTCCCTAAATCGGGTGTATTTGCGGTTGCTCAATTCCGAAGTATATCGTCGATGTATGCCAATGATGCCAATAGTGTTTCTGTTGATGGATACCAGACTTTAAATTTGCGAGCAGGTTGGCAAAATCACATAAAAGGGATTTTAATCGAACCATTTGTAGGCGTAAACAATCTTTTTGATACTGCTTATTTTGCCAATATCCAAATCAACGCAACTGCTAACAGATACTACGAGACAGCCGCGGGAAGGACGATTTATGCAGGCATAAAATTGGGAATATAATATGAATATTTTATGGAATCTGCTTTGAATAACAAGCAAAACAGCAAGTGTAAGATAATGTCTACTAGTGGATTAACATATTTGAAAATCTTATCAATCATTTGACTTAAAAGAGCAGTATTGGCATAATTGATTTGAATTTTAGAAATTGATGAAATATTGCTATATTTGCACTTTATTAAGACAAAATACTGGGGACGACCGGTATTGACAGCTTGTGTATTCTGATAGTAAGCACGTCGGGAGTAGGGTAGACCTCCTGTTAAAAATCAACTCAAACAATAACTGGCAATACTTCGTATGCCATGGCAGCTTAATTCCTAATTTAGGATAAGTCTTAGGTCGCTTTCAACTAGGTTGATGCTTCCTGCCACATCCCTCCATGCCAAACTCTGCCGTGTGGAATTGGGGTGACGACAAGCAGAGTCGGGTTTTACTGATGTCTCTGAGTAAAATTTAGTATACCGAGTCTAAGGAGTATTTTTGGTCCGGCTTGAACCAAAGTATTCCCGACAATTAATCAAGACTAAACGTGTAGAAAGCTATGAGTTTCCTTGTCTGGACGAGAGTTCGAATCTCTCCGTCTCCACTATTAAAAACCGCTTATACGGCCTGTATAAGCGGTTTTTTGCGTTTATACCCCTCGGAATGGCAAAAATTTGGCAGTAAACAGACAAAAAATGGCAGTAAAAGCATCAAAAGAGGAATACAAATACGAGTTTAGATTACCCCGTTTGAATGACTACAACGGGGATATTTCTAAGCCTTGGTTGATAACTTTCTATATCTGGAATATTGATTTAGCGAAGCTGGAAAGGAAACGTTTGACCTCTAAAGGAGCCACAGCACAAGAGCGTTATAAGGATTCTAGAAACCTTATTAAAGAGATAAGTACCTGGTTGAAGAATGGAGCCTATACCGTTGATAAGAAAAAGAAGGTTTTACCCGCAAGCCCTCAAGCTGAAGAAAAGAAAAGTACCGTCTTTGATTATGTTTCTTTGTTTCTCAAATTTACCCAAAATACCAAAAAGCGAAATACCCTACGGACTTATAAATCACATCTTAAACGCTACACGAATTTTCTGATTAAGTACTATCCAAATTTTAGAGAGGTTACGGAGTTTTCTAGTCAAATGGCTTTTGAGTTTTTTGACCACCTTCTGAAGACTAGGAGAGAAGGTGGTTTGGAGCTCTCGAATAAGACCACCAAGACAAGCATTGGAACGATGAGTATCTTCTTTAATTTTTTGATGCGTCGAAAAATTGTAAAAGAGAATCCCTTTACTGAAATGGAAAGCCTACCTATTGAAATTGGGAAACGTGTAGCATTTGCAGATACCGACAGAGCTTTAATTAAAACATATCTGACAGAAACTAATCCAAATCCTCAATTGTGGTTGTACTTGGCTATTATGTATTATACTTTCCTTCGCCCTGGGGAAGAGGTTCGTAATTTGAAAATCGGGGATATTGGAGAGCACTATATTAGAGTACGTTCAGATGACGCCAAAAATAGAAAAACTCAATATGTTCAGATATCGAGAGGGCTAGAAGAGTTGATACAAGAATACAAACTCCGAGATTATGATCCAGAGCTTTACATTTTTACTTTACAAGGTCGCCCAGGGTTGAAGTGTCCAGGGGATAGATGGTTTTATCTTCAGCATGCGAAAGTACTTGATGCGCTGAATTTGAAGAATAAAAATTACTCTCAATACTCGTGGAAAGATACTGGTGTAATTGCGCTCTATCGGGCTACCAAGGATATTAAACTGATTCAAAGAATGTGCCGTCATAGCTCACTTGAGCAAACTGATAAGTACTTGAAAAGTCTGGGAATGTTCCTTGAATCTGAGATTTTGGAATCATTCCCAGCATTATAGGATTACTTAAACTTACTAGCAATAACCGCCAAAGAGCTAAGGTTAGCCGTTCGGTCTGCTGTTTTGGCGGTGTTTGAATTAATACTATTCAATAATCGATTCATGTCACCTCGCATTCCTCTAAGCTCGGACAAAATCTCTCTTTCGGTTAGATTACTATCCTTGAGTTCTTGTACCGTGTTGGTAACTCCTGAAGCTATTTCCTTTTGAAGTTTGGTATTTTCGGCAATGGCTTGTTCTTGAGCTGTGGTGTCGCCCATGCCATTATTTGCCGCTGGACTATTGCCATCCCCTGCAGTAGTATTTGCTTCGGCTTGAACTGCATCACTTTGCTGTTTTTCTTCTTGTTGCTGTCTTTCAGCTTCTCGTTTTTCTCGGATACGGTCTTGTACACTTTCGTCAAGTGTACCTCCGTTGTCGAACATCAAACCACCATCTCTATAAATAGGGGCACCGTTTCGGTGTAGGGAGCTGTGCAAAAGCTTATCTACTACGGGTCTGTTGTTTTGGTAGGTGTTCCTTGACAAAATCATGATAGGCTCACCTCCCTCCATTTCTCCAATTTCTTGGCCAGTAGTACGGTCGATTAGTTGGATACCTGCATCTCCGTATTTATTGCCATGTCTAGAGCCTTGAGGCACACCAGCGTTTTTGATGACTGCTCCTTTTTGGGCAAAAGTTCTGGAGCTGATAGATGCCACTTGTACTGCTGTCATTACTCCAGCCGCTGCCGCTGCAATAAGACCAAAAGGCCAACCAAACATCGCTAGAGATTTTACTACTGCCAAAGCGCCATTAATCAGTGCCTGAGCAATATCCATTTTCTTTTGCTTTTCGAAGGCCTCTTTTCTTAGCTGTTGTTCTTTTGCAGCATATTGTTTGTTTAACTCGTCGGTTTTAGACTCATACTCATCTTTACTGATGAGTCCTTTACTGTACTTTTCCTCCCAAGCTTTAAGCTGTGTTTCTTTTTCTTTGTTGAGGTTATTTACATCTTGTTGTAAGCGCAAATCACTGAGTTTTTTCAAAAAGTCAAAACCCATATTGGCGTATTCTCCTACCTTATCGGTATGCTTTACAAAGTTTTTGGTTCTAGCATCTAGGTTTTTGGTATCAGCTCCGAGTTTGGCGGTTAGCCCAGCGATAAAACCATTGTAGTCGCCATCCATTAAAGCTTTGAGACCTGCATAAAACTTCTTATGATTTTCTTCTCTTAATTTGTTGTGGTCTTCTTGCTCCTTGGTTTTGGCTTGTTGATAATTGGCGATTGCCAGTGAACTTTCAGCCAAATATTTTTGGTCGAGGCTCATTTGGTCAGCTCGGTATCTTCTATGAATTTCGGTAGTATCTCGTCCAGAGGCTGCCGCTTTGGCAACTTCAGATTCATACGCTTCCTGAAGGGTTCTTTTTTCGGCTTGTAATTCAGCATCGAGTTTAGCCAAGGTTTCTCGCTTTTCGATATCAAGGCGCTGAAGCTTTAGCCTCTGAATTTCGTTTTGATTATTTCGAGCCGTGAGTAACTCAAACTCATTAATGGCTTTTTCGGCATCGAATGAGTTCTTTATTTTAGCTTGGCGTTTGGTATCCTGGTCTTTGGCGATTTCACTAGCTGCCTTTTTCTCATCGGCTACTTTTTCGTTTCGAGCTTTGGTTTCTAAAGCATCAATATCACGAATGAGTTTATCGTTGAGGGCTTTTTCCCATGCAGCTTTGGTAGTTTGGCTAGCCTTGGACTGGGCGATTTGTGCCAATTCTTGTTGGTGCTTAAACTTGAGCTGGGCTACTTCTCTAGCATTTTCGTCTTTGATACGCTCAATATCCATCTTTTTGATTTCATTGAGCGCTTGATTTTCTTCTTTTAATTGGTCCTCACGTTCTTTTTGTGCTTTTTCTTTGGCACGTTTTATTTCCTCCTGACGATGTTTAGCCGCTGCTATTTCCTTTTTTGAAAGGGTTTCTTTATGTTCCGAAACGTCATTTTCGGCAATAGTTTTAGCTGTTGCCTTGGATGCGTTGGCTGTATTGTTGAGGTGTTTTTGATTATCCGCTTCATTCTGTTTTCGGAGCTCCGTCATTTTGGCATTATATCCTTCGTTAAAGCTATTCCCGATTTTTGTAGCGCCATTTTTGAATATATCGCTGAGCTTTGCAAAATCAAAAGTTGTAAACGCTCGGTAGGCGTCAGAAACTACAGTAATGAGGGTTTTGATAGTATTCCAAAGACCAGATACAGAGGCTTTGACTGTATCACTTTTTTGATACCAGGTTATTAAAGCACCCACTAAAATACTTATGGCTGCTATTACAGCACCGATAGGATTTGCTCTAAGAGCTGTATTCAATAAATTCTGTGCAATTACACCACCTTGAGTCGTTATAGTTCTTACTTTTTCAGCGGCTGTATGGAGCAAACTAGAGCCAGTTGCTAAGATTAAGTGACCATTGAATGCTAGAATAGCAGCTCCCAATGCAATTACCATTTCTTTGTTATCTCTGATAAATGCAGGTGTGGCTCTAACAATATTTACAAACGAGATGAAGCTAGCAGTTACTTTAACTAAGATTGGTTCAAGACCTGACCCAATTTCTGTTTTAAGTGTTGAAACGGTCGAGCTTGCTTGTTTGGTTTGAAAATCAAGGGTATTCGTATTTTTAGCGGCTTGAGAATAAGCCTCAGAAGTACCAGTAAGTTTCTTGGTTAATTCAGTGATTTCTTTACCATGTGTAATGATATGTTGTGCAGCCACTACGTTTTCTTTACCGAAAAGCTTGGCAATTTCAGCCGTTGAAAGTTGCTTATTACCCAAGTTTTCAATGGCTTTGTCCAGACCTACTACCTGTGGATTGGTTTCTTTAGCACCTGCGGATAGGGTTAGCAATACATTTTTTAGCTGATTACCAGCCTCGCCACCTTTAAGGGCAATCGTACTGAGGGATTGTAAAATGGCATTGGTTTGCTCGAAACTAACTTTTGAAGCCGAGGCCACAGTACCGGAATTTTTGAGAGCGGCTGCCATTTCGTTGATTTCGGCTGAACCTTCTTTGGCACCTGCTGCCATTACGTTAATGAAACGACTGGCTGAGCTGGCTGGTTCGCCGAACTGGTTTAAGCTACTGGCAAGGGCATCGGTTGCAGGACCCAGCTCCATTTTACTAGCTTGGGCTAATTTTATAGCCTCGTTGGTGGTAGAGGCAAGTAGTTCTTTTTGGTCAAGTAATTCTGGCTTTGCCGAAGCCATCATTTTGTAGGCTTCTAACATTTCGTTTCCCATCATGCCAAACTGTGGAGCAGTCTCTTTGGCAGTATCGGTTAAATATTTTAGGTCGTCACCTGTGGCTCCAGTAACGGCAGATAAATCAGCCGCTGCACTTTGGAAAACCTTAAATTCTCTAACACTGTCTGATACGAAATCATAAACGGCTTTTCCTGCTTCAAAAACCGAAACCACAGAAAAGGCACGAGTAAAGTCCTCCTTGAATTGTTCCCAAATACCTTTTTGCTTTTCGGGTTCGTTGCCAAGGCTACGCATATCGTCACGTACGCCTTGTAGAATGGGATTGATTTCAGATAGCCTTTGAGCCGCAGCATTATATTCTTCAGAGCCGACAACACTGTCCTTCATTACTCTAACCATGTCACGCTGAAGGTCGGTGAGCTGTTTAACGGTTAGCTCGCTAAGGTCCATTTGGTGCCGAGCTGTTTCTACGGCACTGGCCAGCTCACGGACAACAGCCTTTTGGTCTGCCCATTCTTTGGTTCCTTTTTCAAGGCCAGCAAGTTTGTCTTTGGCTTCTACGAGTTGAGCTTCTACTAGGGAGAGTTCGCTAAGGAAGGGGCGCCCATCCAGGCGAAAAACTACGGTACTTTCTTCTACAAGATTCATTGGTATAGAATAGTTTTATTATTCTATACCAAGTTGAAAATTTAGTAAAAGACATAATAGGAAAAAAGTTTTGATTTAAGTTGTGGGAATGTAGTGACAAGTATGTATATTCTAGTGTACAATTAACTCCTATTGTTTATGACTGACACTTACCAAAGAATTAAGAGATCTTTTGATGAAATCAAAATTGGAATTAGCGCAAATTCAACTCGCGAAATGAATTCTTCCATAAATACCATTTTCTCAAATACACTACCTTTCATTACAATTAAGGAAATTTTTGAAAAAATGGATGAATTGGAAAAGATGATCGAAAATCTAGAAAATAACTCTGAAACCATTCAAATTCTTGAGAAGGTTTATAATAAACTAGTTACCTTTTCAACAATATCAATCACATATTGGATTAATGACCCATTATTCAATGGAGGGTATCCTTTAAATCATTTTCTCAACTATCTTGGACAAATAGAAAATATACTTCTAAGAATTCAGATTAATAGAATTCTTACTTTCCCTAACGCATTGAGTTACCAAGCTGAATTTCAAAATTTTCAAAACATTTATAATGAAGTTTTATCTCATCAACAATTAATTACAGATGCAAGTAATACTTTATTTGATTTTAATCAGTGGCGAAATGATTTAGATTTTAACATGAGTATAATTTCAAGTGGTGTAGAAAATTCGAGAAAGGAAACTGAATCAATCAATAAATTATTGTCAAATGCAAATGGTTATATAGCTTCAATGAACAGACTTGAAATTGAAGCAAAAGGAATATTAAAGTCATGCAATGATGCCTTTAGCGCATCTACAACCGTAGGTCTAGCAAAATCATTTTCAGACAAAGCCGCTCAACTTCAATGGATTATGCTCGGTTGGGTCATTTTGCTGTTTGGAGCATTATATGTGGGTATAAACTTTGGAACCACTAGGTTGGATACATTAATTAATGAATTGGATGTTGTAACCAAAGTATCAAAATCTATACCTACTGAAACTATTACAATAAATTGGTCTGTGGTTTTAATTAAATTAATTCTTGTAATTATTTCATTTGGTGGGACAATTTGGGCAGCATGGTTAGCGACTAAACAGATTGGAATGTACTTCAGGCTATCAGAAGATTACGGATATAAGTCGGCACTTGCAAAAGCATACAGCGGTTATAAATCAGAAGCTGGAAGGATTGATGAAACTCTATACAACAAACTATTTAGCATAGCCCTAGACCGGCTGGATGAATCTCCTATTAGACTTGTAGATAATAAAGAGGATAAAAACACACCAATTCAAGAGTTTCTAGAAAGTAAGATGTTTTCTAAAATCATTGAGGTTGCACCTCAATTAAAGGACGACCTAGTTGCACTACTAAAGTCTTACGGGAAAAAAGATGTTGAAAAGAAATCAGAGGTAAAGGAAGTGAAAAAAGATTAAAGAGATTATAACTGGACTAAAAGAAATAGGCAATGTTAATGTTGCCTATTCTAGTTTATTTCCATCTTCTTTGCAATCTCTGAGGTAATTAACTCCGCAATAGCTCCCTGCATCCTTCTCCTCACATCCCTCACAAACATTGACCTTCCTTTGTTGTACCAGCCGTCGCCACGACGTCTTACTGTTCCTCTGTTTACTCGATTGTATGCCATTGCGTAGGCTAGGCGGTTGATTGCTACGCTTGTGATGGGCATTCGTTTCGCTCCGTAGTACCCAGGGATTCCATTGAAATCTGATAAGCCTTTAAAAGCGATAAATTTTTTTAGCCCTTCAATCAATGCTCCTTCAGGGTCGGGTTTGCCCCCTCTGAACTGCATCGTTTTTAGATCCAAAAATCTTCCGTAATGATGGAAACTGATTTTTACCTCAGCGTACAGCTCACTTGCCACAACAATCACTGATTTTTTGAACTGTTCGTGTAGCTCATTGGTAAGCACCAAACCCCGTTCTTTGATAAATCGTTGGAAATACAAGACGGCAGCATCTTGTATTTCGTTTAGCTCTGTTTCGAAAAGTTTTTCTAATTCTTCCATCAATAAACACGGTAAGCAGTGCCAATACAGCCTTGAGAGAGGTTGTGTAAAGGACACTCGATTTGGTCAAATAAATAATTTACTCCGTTGATATGTACCTTTTGGTCGGGTGTCCATTGTGCCAAATCACTTTCAGTTAGGTACAAGGTTACTGGGGGTATGATAAAGGTGTTTTGGTTGAGCCATTCTTCTTCTTGGTAATAGCGATTGAAAAGCCCATTAGAAGTATTCCAAAAAAGCTCAAGGGAATTAGTTTCTGCTTTTGCCAAGGGAATACCATTTTGTAAACCACTCCATTGTAAAATCCTTGGACTAAATGTTTTGTCGTTTTGCCCTGCTGTGATGCCCTGTTGGAGGGTATAAGGGAGACCGTTAACCGTAGGGAGGGTACTCCAAACAGTTTCGATTTTGGTGATATCCTCACTGGCTCCTGTACTTAGGTAGCTTTCAAGAGGCATAAGTTTTGTGACGCCGTCGTCCGAATCTTCGGTAAATAGTAACTCCAAACCAGATGATCCAAATGGAATTTTACCTTTGATGGGGCTTGCCTTTTTGCTCCAGTCCAAGGTACATTCAGATTGGTAAATACTTTTTCGGGTTTTGAACTGGAGGGTACGATTAGGTACATCAAAGAACAGCGCCGAATTGGTAAGCTTGGCAAACTCCATTAAAAATTGCCCTACTGTTAAATCTGGTAAATGATTTTGCGGTAAAATCGCTCCCAAAGAATCAAGGCTTTGTGTGTTATAGATAATCCAATGGTTGATTTCGGGTGTATCGAAACTAAAAACAAAGCCTGTGAGTGAGGCTATTTGTTCGAGAATATACCTGACAAAAAACATGGGCACTTTTGGCCCGGTGGTATAGCCATTGTTATACTCATTGATTTTGCCGTTGAACCCTTCAGGGGGATTTTGATAAAATTCGGGAGACCAAATACAGGGAAATACAAAACCGCCATTTTGGTAGGTATTGGTAAGGGTATTGTTGTAATTGGTCGGTAAAGCAATGCCTCCAAAGTCGATGCTTCTTAAACTTTTGGTTCTGATATTGCCAAAAGCATCTGCCAAACCAGACGTGTAAGCCAGTCGATAATTATCAATCGCCTCCATTGGTAGCACGTAACCACGAGTAAGCATATTGGTATTTACATATTGCTCACAGTACATTCGTTGGATGGCCGTGGCTGACTGTGGATGCCTAAAATATCCTAAAATCCTATCGTTTTGTAAGGTAAAAGGTAAGCTGATTTCCTCGGCATAATCGCCAATAATTTCATCTCGCTGAAACACCGGACTTTTTCGCACAAGGTTGATGGCTGTATCTGGAGAAACGTCTACCGTTTGCCCAGCAATTTTTATGAGTAGTTTCATAGGGTTTCGAACAAGACAAAAACTTTAGCTTGAGAGGGAATAGCTACAGAGATTTGATAGATATATGCACCTTCACCTGCTTGGAATTCGGCTGGAGTTATGGTTTTGGTTGCTAAAGAAGTTCCGTTTGCATAAATCTTCACTCTTACCGATTTATCCCAACCATAAATAGTCAACATATAAGACTCACCACACGGCAGTAAAATATCATTTTTACCCACAGGATACACCTTGGAATTTGGGTTGGTATTGTTCTGAATCGCCCAGTGGTTACCAAATACCAAATCGGCATTATTGCCCGAAGCCGCACCAAGACCACCGTTAATTTGACAGTTCATAGTACTAGGTTTGGTTACATAGCGGTAATTGAACTGATTGACTGGTGGTTGTGGATTTATGGTATAAAATTCTGGCGCCGCAAGACACGAAGCATACAGGTTGGCGTATTCTTGCGTATTGAGAAATGCCCATCTTGCTTTAGCTCGGTTGTCTGCTTCCTCTTGAGACTGTCCGCCAAAGGTATTAGCTGGTACAGTTATCGTGGCGTAATCTCCGTAACTGTTGATACAATTGTTACGGGTATAAGTGCCTTTTTGAGCAATTACAGTGTTTTTAAAGGGTGCATTGCCAGCGCTACAAGCCGAAGAAAGGGCAGGAGCAAAGTACCCTTCAGTGCCAGGGAAATTATCTTTAGGAGGAACACCCTTAACCTTTTCACCAGTGTCTTTATACGCCAAAACCAATTGCGAAGCTGCCTGAAAACCCGTAGTCAGACCCGTTTCGGGGTCATAGATACAGTACGGATTTGAAGGAATCCATACCAGCTCACGGGTGGTTTGTTGGGGAGCTGTAGGTAGGTCAGAAAAAGCATTTTCGGTTTTGGCAAATTCAAATTCAAAAGTACGTCCAGCCAAATCCTCATTGTCTTGCGTATAATCGTAGGCATCACTATTGAGCGTAACAGGAATAAAGTCATCGTTTGACACCAAATAGATTTCTTTGGCAAACATCAGCTCGTTTAGATAGGCGGTTTGGTCGCCATCAAAATAGCCTGTATTGAGATTGAGTACCTTTTTGCCCGTGATTTCGGTTACAAATACTTCAGCACTCGAAGCCTGATAATTGCTTTCGAGTACTTTTTCGCCCTTGGTACGGTTGACCTTGAGGCTTCCTTGACCCGTTCCAGTGGTTCGGATAGTATCATAACCTCCCAAAGAATTGACAAAAATGACATACTTCTTATTAGGGAAATACTGGGTTTCGAGGGTGTAAGTTCTTATTTCTGTCAAGCGCTGGTTGACATCATTGCTTAACCATACTTGATAATCCACTACTTTTTTGGTGCCAGTTTCGAGCAAATCAAGCCCCAAGGTTACAAATCCTACAGGGATACAGTAAACGGTGTATTGGGTAGGATTTACCAGAAATTGAGGTGTGAGAACAGTAGTGTTGCCATCCGAAAAACTCACTTCTACCCGAATATTGACTTTGCTAGGTTTTGGGAGCAGATTACAAAGCCAGTATAAGAATTCAGGTTGTTCTCGGTCAATAGTTTTTTCCCTGGGATGGAACGTTAAAAATGGTTTGTTCTGGTCAAAATAATTGGTAAAAAAGTTGTCTTTCCAGCCAGGGTATTGATCGGCGCTTAAACCTGCTTTGATGGCAAAAAGTGTATCTGAAGTAGAAACAGTACCTAGTACCCCAGTATTATTTTTGATAGCGCTTTTGACTTTAAAAGGTATCGTCATGGAGGCGCAAACCATGATTTGGGTTTGGTTGTACTTGGGTGGGCAATAAGACAATAACCCATCCAAAATAGAATCAATCTCGAAATCAGTCCCATAATAAAAAGGCGCACCCGATAACATTTGCATGGGGCGTTCGCTGGCCACACGCTCAGCAAGCTTGACAAATTCGGCAGATTGGTAAGCTTTGGGCGTATGAATTTCGATATAGGTCAATAGGCCAGCTCTAAGGGTAACCAATGGGTCGAAGGCATCCACATGATAGGTAAGCTTATTTCTACTAAAACATAAAGGTAGGTGACTGATTCCAGTAGCAAGTGAATCCATACTAGTTACAATTACAATGGTTAAAAATCTTGTCGATGTTGTAGGTAAAAATGATTTCGTTACGCCAGCCCATCGCGTTGGAGTTGGTGATTTTAGAAACTTGATGCAGTTTGTTTTCTATGATTCCACACTCAAACCAGTCCGAATTTTCTACATTAGCTTCCTGCTCCTTGAGTTTCGAGAAGAAACGAATGCTCGCATCGAGGGTTTCGCTCCAAATAGCATCTTGTTCTACAGGGTCGTTGGAGTTTGGTTTCATGAGTACAGTCACACCCAGAGCAAAGGAGATATTCATGATATCGTATTCGATAGGTTGCAATACTCCTTCTGAAGTATCCAAAAAGAGACAAGCGCCTGGCGCGTAATTGCTGGTATAATACTTCTGAATACGCTCAATGATAAATTCGGCTGAGCCTACATGACGAAAATCCACTATGCCCGTAGTGGATTTTGCTTGAGCCTCTAAAAAGGCTAACATTTGGGAAAAGTTTGATATCATGATTTGAGTCTTTGGGCTTCCATTAAACGTTCTTGTTCTTTTGCCTCAAGGGTATCATCAAGGCATTTGGTCCATACGAGGTGTACATTTTGGTGACAAACCGCCTCGAAATTGCCAAAAGTTCCTTTTTCGGCTACAGACATGAGCATGGTGACCCATCCCATCCCGTTTTCGTATCGAGGCGCACGCCCATCGTCACCCATCATATTGGCATAGGATTCTAAAAACAGGGTGTTTTGAGATTCGAAATACTGGAGTAAAGCGATTTTGATACCGATATCTAGGCTTTTAAATTCCTTGGCACGAGCTTTTACCCGTTGACCATTGTATGGTTCTCTGATATCACCGTCCCAGTCCTTGGATAATTGGAAATCGTGGAGATCGTTACGAGCAGGACGGCACAAGGTTGCCAGTAATTCGTCGAGCGCATCGAGATTTGGTTCATCAGGATTGGCAAAAGCTAGGTACTGCATATTTGCCCAAGCAACGTCCACCGCATCAGAATTCGCAAAGCTTTCTTCAAAAACATAGTAGGTAATTCCCTGGTGTTTGAATTCGGCAAAAGGTCTTTCGACTATCTTTTGTTCAAAAGCAAAACGGGCAATTTTTACCAAGGCTTGGTATTGCTGGACTTCCAAGGTTAGTTCGTTCCAGAACTGAGGACTACAACCCAAGAGGATAAAAACAGCATATTCCTGTTCCGTTTCGGTGATGTCTTCTACTTTCCAGTGTATCAGAGGAGAGAGTTTGGCGATTTGCTCAAGAGAACATTCCTCCCAGCGTTCGGGCATATCAAACTCCCATGCGTTGAATTGAACCTTTACCATAAACCTACAATTTTGAGAACTATCACCGCTCGATACGCCCAAACCTCGATGGTTTTTAAGACCGTTTTGGTTTTGGACTTCTTGAGGGCTTGTTGTTGAAGGATATCCACATTAACTCTTTCAGCTATTTCAACTTTCTGGTAGCTAATGATGGTGTCTTTTAGGGCAATAACCGAATCACGAATGATTAACTGTTTCTTGAGAAAATCAGCCTCCATTTTGGCTTTGAGGACATCCTTGGCACCCTGTTCGGTCAAGACATAATACCCTTTTGGAAGGAGCTGACGAAGACTATCGGTAGTTGTACGCTGAGTCGATTGCGCTTTGCAGGTTGTTGCCAGACATCCTATCAATAAAATCACTTTTACGCTTAAATTGAGCTTCATCGTTTTGCTTTGTCTTTGATAAATCTTCGAGTTTCTTTTCGGCTGAAGTAGCCTTTTGGTGCGCCTGCTCTGCTTGAGTGCGGTGCTGTTTGGCTGTTTGCTGTAAGATCTGAACTTGAGACGATTTCACACGCTGGCATTTGTTTAGGATAATTATCGACAGGATAATCGTTGCCAAAATGAACAGCTTGTATTTGATAGCCCAGTTTTTTACAGAGTTCCCAAAGCCAAACAGCCTCGCTGTCGTTTGGGAGGTCAATAGTGATTCGAGCCATTTCATCTCAAATACCCCTTTTCGGCTTTTTCGGAGGTGGCATCCACAATGGCTTTGGTGGTGTAGTCCACTGTGAGCTGTGAAACCAAGGCAGTGAGCAAACCGCTAATCCAAACGGATTTGTCACCCACTAAAAGTAACCAGTCAGGAAGCTCCATTTGTGCTTGGAGTTGGGCGATACTTGCACCGATGGCAGCCAATACCAGGGAAATATTTCGGATGGTTCGGAAAATGGACGGGGTAGGAGAAGTAAGTCTCTCGATAACACCCAAATTTTGATTGAGCATACAAGCAATAGGATTAAAAGATGGAACAGTTTGAGCCCTAACGCCTAGCTATCCGCTTGCGGTTGAGTATGGCATCGTTTTGCTCAATGAGTTTACTCATTTCATAGTTTTGCTCCGAAATACGCTTGGCCAATAAACGGTTCTCGATAATTACCGTTTTGTAGGCTGCCACGCAGGTATCGCAAAGCCCTTCAGAATGAGTGTCGATACTGTCGATAGTCTTACGAATCGTAGCGATTTGGGTAATTTTTTGGACAGAATCTTTGTGAGGATTAGTGCTTTTTACGGTATCATTTAGCGAACCGAAAAAGGTAAAAGCGCAAAAAATAAAGGCGCTAAAGAGCAATGTAATTTTCATCGGTATGAGCGTTTTTTAGTGTAGAAATTCGGTTTAACCAGCCTTTTAAAAACTTTCGTTGAGTACCTACCCCTATCTTTTTGTAATAATTGGATCGATACTGGTAAATGAACTTATAAAGCTTTGAAGGATTAGCCTTGTTGATGGCCTCAAGGGTTTTAGTTCCAATGATACCATCCGCCTTTAGACCGAGATATTTTTGGATAGTCTTGACGTGTACGTGGTTTCGACCAGTCCCGCAGTTGATTATCATATCGCCTATGATTTCGGCAACTCCTTGGTTATGGACTTCACTAAGCCGATGGAATTCCCAGTATCGAGTAAGATAAATCGGCTTGACATCGAGCAGGGTCGTTATCCGTAAATCATTTACCTCCAGTTTACCGTTTTTGTCTTTATCGCAACTGATAAGAATTAGTGTAGTACGATTGCACCAATTTTTGTACACCGCGTAGGTGATTCCAAACTTGGTGGCACCTCCTTTATCGTATTGAACCATGACAAAGTAATATCCTTCAGCTTGAATCAATCGAGGAAAATACAGGTCAAAAACAGAGGCAAAGCCATTGAGATTTAATAATAAAACTAGGGAGAACAGGGCAATAAGTTTTTTAAACATGGTGTAGAAAAATTTACTATTTCATCCTAAAAATTGATTTATACTTGCTGTTGTCGGGTAGTCGCCCACGTTCTGGCTTGTACGCTGGTTGATTCGCAAAATCGGCGAAGGTTGTTACATTCTTCGATAAAAAGCCTATCAAATCGTTGTACGCCCCATCGGTTCGGTTTTGAATACCCCGTTTGTATTCTGCCCAAAGTTTCTCATCGGGTGCTTTGGTGTTGTTGATACCGTCAAACTCACTCAAGACTCTCAAGGACCCATTGCCGAGCTGTACCACATTCAAAAAAAGTAAGGCTTCTTCATACGCTGCCCAAGCGATATATTGCTTGAGTAATCGACAAGCATTGACCAATACCTCATCGGTGGCGTTGTTGATATGCGCTTGTTTGATTTGTGCTAAAGTCGCCGCTCCCACCACTGGTAAAACCTTGGATACCTCAGCCCAAACAAAGTAGCGGTTGATACTAACGAACATCCTATACGAACCACCTACCAAGGGCAATACATCAGTAAGATGGGTGGCAGTTGGAAACCAAACACTTTTGAGCGATAAGCCGTAAGGAGTAGTCCAAAAAGCTTGGTAAGTAGTCTTATTCTTGAAAAGCTCCAGTAAAACTGATTCTAGTGCATTCGAGGCGTTTTCAATCGTTTCTCTCTGGCGTTTTTCAAGTACCCCGATTCTCAAAGGTTTGGTATTATCGGATTCGGTTTCTTGTAAACCGTTGTCGCTATCCAAGCCGATGGAGTAGGGCAAATACTTGTGATACGCATAAAATGCCAAAGCTCTGCGGACAAACGGTAATATTGGGTTAGCCTCATTATTTTGTGCTTGTGCTTCCAAAATTGCCCAGTATTCAGCTCCCAAAGCTTTGACCAAGTAATCTTGTTGCGCCAGCTCAAGGTATGGTTTTAAAGAATCAAAGGTGAAATCAGAGGAAATGGCTCTTCCTAAAAATGCCCTCATTTCCTGTGTGGATTTGATTAGCATGATTAAAATAGTTTATCGAAGAACCCACCAAATAATAATAAGATAAGGTCAATCCCAAAGTAGACGCAAGTACCCATAATAACACCAGCCGCATTGATTACGGAAATGTCACCACGTTTTACCTGTACTCGTGTTCCTATCCAAATGACCGTAAGGATTATAATTCTTAACACAATCCAAATAATTTGTGCTACCATCTTAAGAGGCGTTTGAGGTGGTTTTCTGCGTTCCCGTTGGGTTTACATCCAAGGTTTGCAGAATGATATTTTTATAAGCAAAAACTACATTGTTGGGCAATTCCAACACAGGTTTGATTTTGCGGTTGAGTACTCGCAGAATCATTTGGCGTTCGCGTGGAGTTCGGTACTGTTGTTGGAACTCCGCCGAAACACGAAGTTCCGAGCCTGAGCCACCCATTACCTTACCATTGGAAACCCCTGCAATGTTAGATAATATTGATGAGGCGTTTGAAATCGCTAACATCACAATCTCGTACAGCTTGAGATACTCGTCACCTTTAATACCACGTTCTACGGGAACAATCTCGATGTACGGGGTTAACTTTCCATCGGGCCCCACGGCACATTCATCAGCAAGCATTCGGTTTGAGCCTTGTTCTCCACTTAAAAGCGAATCTACATTTTCCCAAAACTCCTCTCTAAAGGCATCTTCACCACCTTCATATTCAGCGCCGAACTTGCTAAAGTACTCACTAGCAACACGAACGATATTGGCAGCGTTGTACTGGGTATCTAGCCCATTGATATGAAAATCCCAAAGACGATTCGCAATGGAAATGGCTTTTTGGACTGGCCACCACGTCGCATAGCTGTAATAAAATTGTCCTGTTTGGGTTCGCTTCACGTGCATGATATACTCACCTTGTTTGCTCAAGTCAGTATCCAACTTGAGGGAAGGTGTGGCGATGATATCCTTTTGTGAATTACTCGCCCATTCTCCACTAATCAGATAATTTTGGACAGCTCCCAATTTGAGTTCCTTGTCTGCCCGACACAAAAGCGGGTCAATGGCAGTGATTAACGGGACTTTATCCTTTTCAATGCTCACATTAGTAAATAGGTTTGCCGTATCTACTATATGGCATCCAGCCGATTCGTTGAACTCGCTGAGGTCGTTTTTCTGGACAAAATCATGGAGTTTTTTATATTTCTCCGTTTCAATCGGGGTTAAAATCTCCGTTCCCTTATCAAAAGTTTGCTCGAAAACTCCAATACCTGCACCAAAAAGAAAGTCCTTTCTAGCTTCCAGTAGGTTGATTAAGTCGCTATTGGAGGCAAGCAAGTCCATCATTTCATTGGGCTTTTTGTTGTTCATTCCCCAGGGAAATATCTGATAGCTTTTCTCGCCAACCTTGACGTTTTTCTTTACTTGAGTTGAGCCATTGCCAACGTTGGAATCCGAACGAGTTCCAACATTGACAGTAGCTTTTCTTTCATGGGAGCTAAATACAGCTTTCCCGACTGAATTTATCATAGGTGTACAACTAAAAACGATGGTCAATAGACTCGCCATTGAAGGCAATAATGCCACAGGCATGAATTTCGAATTTTCCGACAGTGGGGTGCCATAAATACCATTTCCCAGCTACACGGTTTTCATGTTTGATAGAGCTTAAATCTCTTTTACTATCAGGGTTTGGATTTGAGGGTCTTCTACTACAGCCCTTTTTTTCTCCAAATGTTCCATCGACTTTGGTATAAATCAAATCGAAAGTGTCTGGGAAGCCTGAGCCTTTTCCCGCCATTTGGTACTGATGATAAGCATCTTTGAAATACATACGAATGCCGTTTTGATGATTCAAAGTTGGGATTTGAATCAAAAAAATCATAGGACAAAACTTTTAGGGGCGAAATAGGGGAGGATTTGAGCGGAATTCTACTCTACAAAAGGGTGATAAACTTGATAGTCAGGAATTTAGCCCCGTGTATGGGGCTAAAAATTCTACTCTTTTCACAATTCCATGCTCGCACAGGGACAAAATGGCGTGCGCCAAAAAGATTTTTGGGAATATATGAAACCTGTAACTGAGTAACGCCAAAAAATTTAGCTCGCCTTCTTGAATAGGAAGGGTCTGGCTTTGGCGCTGATGTAGGAAAGATATTTTGAGAACTTTCTAAACATAATATAATCGAATGTATCGCTTAAGTGTGTGGCGAACTCTTGAGGAATGTCTTTCTTTTCAGAGCTTTTATCTTTCTCAAAGTTGTCTCCAACAATTGGCGCATCTTGTAAAGACATAACCATGGCTTTAGCAGACCAGCCATTGATAAGGATGGTAGGTACCTTTGCTATAGTACCTTTTAGTATCTCATTAACTAGCTTATAGCGTATGTTGTAAGGTGGATACCCTGTTTGTACCTCATCAAATATCACCCATTTATCCTTACGGAAGGCCGTTTTTATATCCTCAAAATAGGGCTTTCTATTAGCGTCCTTTTTAGAGCCTCCATTATCACCATATAAAACAACCCGCTTATTGTGGTGATTTTTGTACCTCGTAATAAGGTCATTTGTGAGCTTGTTTACTAAGAGTCCGTCTGGAGCTTCCTTGACCCAAAGCACATCGATACACTTAAATTCATTGCCGAAATCTTGCCAAACAGAGACTGAAGTAAATTTGGCGTTAAAGTCCCAGCTAATTTCCAGAGGTCTATTGGGGTCGTAATCTAGCCTTTCATAGTCCATGTAAACGTGTCTGTCCGAAAAGGCTGAATAAAAAGAGTTTGGATTTTTTGTTCTTCTTTTATTCAAAATCTCGACATCAAAACTGAGTGGATCCAAAACCTCTCTTTGGTCTTCGATATAATTCCCTGGTAAAAACATGAGATTGTCATACGCTGAACCCTGCATATAGTGATATTTGTAGGGTTTTTGTTGAGCCAAATCTTCAGTTTTGTAAATCCATCTTCCTTCTGCGAGCCAAGGAGCAGAGGTAAAATCAATAATTGCCCAGTGTAGCGGATGGTTAAAGCCTTTCCTTTCTGGTCTTGTGTCTTGGTAAGCGTATTTGTTTGCTCTTACTGTTGGACGCAAGACTTTATTAAAGATTTCCTCTTTGATGGTTGCTGATTCATCAATAAATAACTGGTCAAGGCTTGTACCTCTTTTGGCTTGTATTTGTCCTACAGATAAGAAATCGACGGTATATCCATTGGCGAAACAAATACAGTTATCATATTTTCGAAGAGGATATTTGGCTTTTTGCCAATGCTCTGGTGGACGTTGATTGACGGTGTAGCAACCAGTACCTGTCTTTGAATTGTATTCTTCGTATCCCCAAGCTTTGAATACTTCAGCCGATTGGCTCAGGATGATATCAGAAACTTGGCGCAGGGTTAAACCCACCAATCCCGCACGTGCGCCTGGCAGCTCACTGGCAGATAGAGCAATAATATGACAGAGTAGATGGCTTTTCCCAAACCCACGACCACATTGAGCGGTAGCACGCCAGCCACCAGTGAAACCCCAACCTCGTGGGTCTTTGGGGTCGGGTGTGTCTGCTAGGTTGTTGAGAAAGGCTTCCAGAAAGTCCGCTTGTTTGTTATTTAGCAGGATTTCGGACGTATTACTCAAGTTCGATTGTGTCTGCATTTTCTTCTGGTGTAGATTGATAGTTGTTGTTTACCGTTACCCGATTGAAGACAATTTGGCGTTTTGGCATCAAATCGGCAGGGTTGAGCTGTGGTTGATCGGAGTAAACATTGGATAGTTTACCAATTTCTTTTACCGAAGCAATTACCGCATGGGCATCACGTTCTTTGATGGCAAGACTCATGGCGATATAGAGGTTTTCGACTAAAATACGCTTGGTACCTTCCTTGTCTATTTCCTCAACACGCCCGTAGAGTTCTGTTGCTTCTTGAAGGATTCTAGCTGCTTGGGCATACTGAGTACCATCATCTTGCATGAGCATCTGTTTTACGTGTTGAGGTGAAAACCCTTTACAACGCCAACTAAAGGCTTTACGGTATTTTTCGAGCATGGTTTGCTCTGACGGAGAGAGTTTGCCTCTACCTAGTAGGTAATCTTTGTACTTGTCTAGCTTATCTTGAGTTTTGGCCAGACTCTGTTCTTTTTTCTGAAGTTCTTCCATAGGTGTAATAAAAAAGTCCGCCATAAATGTATGACGGACTTTGTAAATGATATAGGACAATATTTAATACTTACAAATAGTTGAATTTTTCTGAAATAAAATCCATGATGATCTTGCTTGGAATTGCAGCATAATAAGGTAGTTTACTGTTCTTATACCACTCTTGTTCTTCTAATTGTTGTGTAATGATTCCTAAAACATTTCCGTAACTATTAACAACAGGGCCACCACTATTCCCTGGATTTGTCTTTGCACTAAAAATAAAAAAGTCAAGATTATTGTATGTCTGGACAATGCTGTTTATTTCACCTTTATGAAGAAGTAGATAGCTATCTCTTGTGAATGGTACAGGAGGGTATCCTATTGTAAGTATTTCTGAAAGTAAAACTAAATCGTTACTAAGTTTAAAAGCTACGGCATCACCATAACTGTCTAATTTAACTATAGATAAATCTCTTTTCTCACAATATATCAGGTTATTAACAGTGTATTCATGATTATCAATATCAAAAACCTTAAAATTGGATATTTTAGAACCAGTTACGTGAAAATTACTTATTAAAAAGGTTTTATTTAAAAAAGTACACAAAAAGGCATTTCCTATATTAGTGTTAGAATCATCATCCTTAATATCAATCTTAAAAACGGACTTATTATACGTTTTTGCAACATAATTAAATCCTAGAACTTTTGAAAGTAGCATGTGTTTATCGTTGAGAAATTTAGCTATAGGAACACAAGCTTTATAATATCGTTCTCTAGGAGTCATATTATAGTGATCTGTAATTTGAATTATATGATTAGATTCAAATCTATTTAGAATCCGATTTATTAAATCATCGGGGATTCCATTTGGGTATAATTTGATTCTATCTTTTTCTTCGTAACAATTAAATACGTAGTGCATATAGTCTGAGCAACTGAAATACCCAAACGCTAATCTTGCTTCGTAATTAATGTTTAATTTAGCAATTGGATCTGTTAAAACATAAGCTTTTATCCTTTCAAAGAGTTGTGGATTATTTGCTTCTGAAGTAAAAAAATTAAAAACATCGATTATAATATCGGTTTTTGTAGATAAGACTAATTCCTCCATCGTAATTTTTTATTTAAAGTTATTGAATAAAATTTACTCAAACAACTTCAACCCACCACCTTTACTCTCAATGGCATCCTTTGCTAAGTCTCGATAGGCTTCTTCGCTTAGCTGTGGTTCGTGGGGTTCTAGTAGCGTTCCTTCTTCGAAAAAGTGACCGAAGCCTCTCCCTAATCTTCTGCCTCGTTCGGTGTGTTTGTCCAGGGCGACGTCTGGGACTTGTATTCTTCTGAAGGGATGAGTGAGCCATGCCCATATCAATGCCCAATCTATCAATCTACTCTTTTTGGCTCGACAGAGCTTGATTACTGCATGGGTTAGGAACAGCCTTTGTGGCTCGTTCTTATCGTCTTTCTTTTTGGCTTGTTCGCGATACATTTCGTATAAAGCCCAAATCTCTGAAGAGATATTTGGTTCGGCAAGTCCTATATCTTCGCTTGACATTATCCTGAGACGCTTAAAGCACCATTCTCCGTAACCGCTATCATAGAGCTCCACTGCCCAGAACAAAGCTTCACGTTCCAAACCTCTTCTGATACATTTTTGGAGGGCAGATATTACTTCACTGCCCTCATAGCCTTTCTTGGTTGTTATTTTATGTTGACTCATACTGTTGCAATCTTGATTAGGGCATGACCACCCTCTAATTTTTCAAATGAAATGTTGACTGTTTCGCCGATTTTGAAGCCTGCTTCTCTGAGATATTCACCCGATATCACAATCTTTGGTACTCGGCTTTCTTTCCAACGGCTTCGTACATATCGCCTAGAAATTTTGATATTTCTAGCTTTTTGGTTTAAATTTGAGCTGTTCATTATTGTAATGTATTTTACAGTAATTAAAAGCCCAAGCTCGTCCCTTGGGCTTTTTGATTTTAGAATAGTGTTGTTTGTTCGTCCTTTTTAAAAAGTGGCAAATCGCTGTTACGTTTCTGCTCTGATTTGCGCTTGGTTACTTTTACTTGATAATTTCCCACAAGCTCTAGGAATAACTTTTGCTCTGCTGGTGACATTTTTTCGAAATCTCTGCGCTTCATCATTTTCTGCCTCCTTTCATTGATTTGTAAACTTGAGATTCAGTAAGTAGATTTTTGGCGATTTGCCAACTTACTTTTAAGGATAGCGAAAAGCTGATTAGCCCATCTCTAAATAGTTTCCAAGCTCGCTTCATTAGCTTCTGGAAGTCGTACGTTTTACTGTCTTTTTTGTTCATTATTGTATTGATTATCAGTTAATTATATTGTTTTAACTGATGTAAATTTCTCCCGACAGAACGGATATAAAAAGCGTTTTCCCATTTATTTTTTTAAATAAAATACTGATTTTCAATGGTTTAGAAAAGGCTCATTTGCCCGTTGTTTAAAACCTTCGCTTCAGTTTTCGCTGGTACAAATTCACCTCTAGGTGCTACCTTGGTTTGGGCTTTAGTCGGTTTTACATAAAAGTAACTATCCTCGAATTTTTCGATTTTTATCAGGGTTGGATGCCCTATGCTGTTGAGGTAGGTATTGATTTTGTAACCAAAGCGCCATTCGTATGCAATAGAATCCATGCACGAAACTTCACCCACACAACCATGTACTAGCATATTGATGGCGGTCATTTTGGTACAAATAGGGTCAATGTCTGCACCGAACTGAAAATTCCCTGGAGCTTTAGCGTGTGAAGCAATCAACATCCTTCCTGAGCCACAACATGGATCCAGAACTTTCTGCTTTTGACCAGTAGTGTGAGTTTGTTTGAGCATTACCATTAAATCCACAATAGATGGTGGTGTAAAGAATTGCCCCATCGCTGAGGACTTCCATCGGCTCGCTATGGTTTCGTAAATAATGCCCAGGGTATCGTACCAGTCGATATCAGAATGAATACAACCATATTGGCAGGACATATAGGCTTGAAGGAGCTCTTTGAATAGTTTATATTCTGCACCGTACTTCTTTTGCAGGCGGTTGGCCAGTTCTTTGTCGCCAGTGGTGAGAAAACACGCAATGGTAAAATCTAAAAAATCACTGAAAACTTCGTTGTAGCTACTGTGACGGTAGGCAATCTTGTCGAGTATTTCCGCAAACTCCTTGAGTTCTTTAGGGACGTCTTGAATGAGGCTCATGGGCAATAAAAAAGCCCCTCGGTCGAGGGGCTTTGGTCTTAGAATGGTACGTCTTCGGTTTGGATGGTTTGTGTAAAAGTGTTGGCTTTAATCAGGTGTTCTGCGTAGTAGTCTTTTAGCGCAAAGGATGTGAGTTCTTTAAAGCGATTTTCTAGGGCTTTAACTTTCTGTGCCGCTGGTGAGCTGTAGGTATTACGACGATAAATTCTGACAAACTCCAATGCATCATCGATGCTAATTTCAAGCTCGTACAGGTGGTTCATTTCTTGGATTTGAACATCGAGGTTTAAACCTTCTTTGTTAAACCAAGACTTTGATACATCGGCTAACCAATTCTTATCGCCCCAACGTTCGAAATCAGTTTTTGGGAATGGTTTTAAATACTCGTTGATAACGCTGTTTTTATCGAGCCAAGCATTTTCCTCAGTTTTGGCAGATTGCCAGAGCTGGGCAATTTCTAAAGGGTTTTGAGAATGTTCGAACAAATAATCTGCTAATTGTTCCTGTGACATTAAATCACTGATTTCGGTAGTAAGGTAGGAGAGGTGCGAAACTGAGTAGATATTCATGGTAGCGCAAATCAATTTATCGAGGGTATTGATGTGCATTTTGCGACCTACCTGTGTAGCCCAAGCTTTGTATTCCGCTTCGGTTTTTCCAGTGTTTTGGATGTAGCGCTCAAGGTTAGTTTGAACCTTTGATTTGTCTTTGATTTCCGTCGTCTGAGTGTTCATTATTGTATGATTTTACAGTTAATTGTTTGATTTATTGTACTGTAAAAATCTCCCGACAGAACGGATTACAGAAAAAAAAAGCCTGCTATTATGGCAGGCTGAGGCAGTTATTTTGGCAAGAATCCTTTAAGGTTGAGTTCTCTGTAATAGGGGTTTAATAACCCATCCATAAAAACCTACAATAGTAAAAATAGTACCTAAAATTATTAAAAAAGTGGAGTATCTCCCAAATGACTCTGCTTGGCTTTCAAGCTCAATAATTCTTTGTTTATTACCTTTTAGCTCTATTTCTTTGACTGAAATACTATCAATTAATATTTTATTAAGTTGCGATTTTTTTTTTATTTCATAAAATTGATTTTTTAATTTCAGAAACTTTTTGGAATTGCGGTTCTTAACTTTACTTAATTCTAAATTAATTTCATTTGTTTTAGTTGTTATCTTATTTACCTCATCACTCAAGTTCTGAATTTGGAGATTTAACAGTTCAATTTTTGTATTATGTTCTACTATTTGGAGTTTATTCTGATTTTTTTTGTCTTCAGGGTAAAAAATTGCACAGACAATCATTACTAACCCAAGGGTTAAGGAAAACTTGTTGGGATTTTCACCGGTTATAAAATTTAAAATTCCTTCCATAACTATTTGAATTTGTCATTTTCAATATTGTCAAGAATTACCTCATTCTTTTTGTAAGAGTGTACTGTTGAATCTAATAACGCCTTGTTAATTTCGACAAATTTTGAAACAGGCTTACCGTTAACTTCATGATGAGTATCGTCAGCTCTTCCGCAACTACACAACGTAATAATTAAACATAATGTTGCCAAACTTATTCCTCCTGGAACATTAAAAGTAATTGTACCCTTTGATTGTAGGTTCACTTTAATTGAACTTTCGTCAATGTTCTCACCCAATTCAAAAAAATCATTAATTGTTTGAAGTAAGGAATTATTTTGTTGCATTAACTCTAACAAGTCATTCAGATTTATATTACCTTCTTGATTCACATGCAATACAAAATTTCCTGTATTATTCTTGAAATAAAATGAAGACATCACTCTGTCGATATAATTTGCATATTTGGTTATTTGGCTTATCGAATGTTGACTAATCTTTATTTCGTAGAATTTAGACTCTAGTTCCGACATGGGTTTTACAATAACCCAATCAATTTTTCTTCTTTTCAAATATTCACAATCATCGTTTGGATCTAGTACTGTATAAATGGAGTCATCGGCAACTATACCAAATGCCAATCTGGATGAAGAATGACTTGGAATAATAACCACATCCCCTTTATTTAAGTTGTGGAATCTCATGAGCTTATTATAATCGCGAGTTGCTTTACTTTTTCCTCTCGATTTAGTTAAGTCGTATTTTTTTTCAAGTGCAATTTTTTGTTGAACCTCAGATGGTGAAAGAAATATCAAGTCTTCGTGATAAATGAAATTCCACCCTATACCTATAAATCCATTATTATAAAATGTTTCAAAATGATATCCACTGTCAGTCCTTACAAACCAATAATTAATATCTGGGTCAATAACTTTTAAATTATCAAGAAAACTCGTTAGTTCCATTATAAAGGTTTTTGATTAAAACGGTAATTTCAAACTTTTTTGGTACTCATGTCCTTTGCCAGGACTTTTTCTTAAAGTAACAATTTCTTTTCCAAAAACACTTTGTAAGTACTCGAAATCTTTTTTTTCGGCATCGATGTTCCTGAATTCTGCCAAACCACCTCTATTGACAAAGGTATCTTGTTGGGCAAAATAAAAACGGCTGTCCTTATAGGCTCCACGGTGATAGTAGGCATTGAGACAGGAGATCCAATAATCTTCGTTACAGATGATATCAGGATTGTACCAAAGTTTTGAGCCACTTAGCACGCCGTGCGCACAACCTGTAAAATAGCCTTTGAGCTGAATCGGATTAAACGGGTCAAAAGCTATGGGGCTTGGAGCGTTGGAAAACCCAAACAAATAAAACCCAGCTTCTCGACAAGCTTGGGCAGTTATTTGGATAATATCGTAAGCTGTTTCAGGTTCTACATTGGTTTTCTCACCCTTTTCACTGTACACTCTACGCATGGCCTTTATATCATCATCGAGCATAAAGACGCTGCCAAAGTGTTTGATAATCCAGTCTCGTTTGAGTGCCAGACCCTTTACCGAATCAGGATGAGTAACTATTTCGGTGTTGGGGTGGTGTTCTTGATAGAGTTCTCTTTGAGATTCTTCTACGCATAAAATCGTATTGTCTACAGCCTTGTGAGTCAATACACGTTCCCAGCGTTTGTGGGATGGAATAACCAATTTTACTTCCATAGCTCAATGACTTTTTTAGCGTCCAACACATGACTTACCCCAACGTTTGAGCTTTTATAGCATTGCATCCTATCGATGCCAAAACGTTCTGCCAAAAAGTTCTCGTCGATTTCGTTGGTGCAGACAATCACAAAAGCGGTGTACTTTTCTGACATTTTCTGCACAATGGGTAGTTCGGGTTTAGCATCAACAGTTGCCTCTTTCTCGTGAATCTTGGCGATGGCATCGAGTTGGATACCATAATCCTCCAGCTCCACTACTTCAGCAAAATGTTCTGCTAGCATTTCGCCAACAAAATCACCCTTAAGGGCATTCGAAATAATGTTATATTCCTTATACTCCTGTTCGGTGAGCTTACGGTTTGGTTTACGAACGTCTGCCAGCTCGTCGCCGAAGCCAGTGGCTATCTTTACAGAGTGACGCTGGTGACCAGCAATAATCATATTATCGAAATCCAGTACAGGGATTTCGACATCGCCAAACTTCTCATAGCTTTCACGAAGCTTCTGTTTGGTCTTTACGGACATCTTACGAGGATTATGCTCGTAAGGAATCATATCACGCCAGGCGATACGCTCAACGTGCCATTCTAGTTTTGTTGGTGTAGACATATTGACATTATATTAACTTTTCTAACATTTGACCAATTACACGGTCTAATAAATGGTATACTTGATGTGTGCTTACTATTGAGTTTTCATCTATTTCTCGGTAAACCTCAGAATTATTTACGATGGCTCTACACATTATCTTCATGTCCGGAAGTGAGATAAATATTATTCCATGAGTGAAAATATTTCTATTTGCTATAAATCTATCATAATATTCAAAAAAAGCTTCTCTTTTTTCCAGAGTCTCAAATTCAGCAATACTCTGGAATTTTCTGTCATTTTCGATTATGTATTTCAAAATATTGAATAGCTGCCTAAAAGTTAATTTGTTAAAATTGTGTAATACATTGTATTTAGCAATTTCTTGTGTTGCTTTATCACGCTTTCTAAAAAAACTTTTGTATTTCCGATTCAAAAAATATTGATTGATAAGTCTCCTTAATCTATCAAAGTTAACTTCTGCTAACCGATTAATTTTCCCAACACTATAACAAAGGTCTTCGTATATTTTGATATTATCATCTTTGATATGCTCATTAATATAGTAGTCGATCCGGGTTATATTTTCAGTATCAAATTGTTCTTGTGAATATATTACAGGTATGATAATGGTATCTACTATAATACCAGATTCATCTGTTTTGGTTTGAGTGTAAGTAATTTCGGCCGTTAAGTTTTCGGGATTAATATATATTTCTTTCATGCTTTGGATTTGTTTTTATGATTGAGTAATTCTCTCCAACTCCTCCTTATAAATCAAAAGCTGCTTTTGCCATTCCATCATTTTTTGCTCTACTTTATGAAAGCGCACGTGCTTGGTGGGGTCGGCTATCTTTTTTTCTAGTTTAAGGATTTGGTCTCTGATTTGTTTACGCTTTTGTTGGAGTTCAAATTTTTCGAGCGGCTCCGAGCTGCTTTGAACAGGTGCTTGAGGCTCTTGAGGTAAATAACCGTTTCGCTCCAAGAATTTCTTTTTGTCCCATACATCCTCTACTTGTCTGCGCAAAGTCAAGGCATTTTGCATTAAGCCGTACACATTTTGCTTTGAGTCCTGTTGATAGGCTGCCACCAGTTGGTTACTGGCTATAGCCTGTTCGTCGCTAAGCTGCTTGGCTTGCTTGGACAAAGCTGCTTGAGTTTCCTGATAAGACGTACCCACCAATGGAAGCACCTCCAAAGCTGCTTGCTTGGGCGCTTGAGTAATAGGGGTTTGTGCGGTCTGTTCAGATGGATATCCTTGCTTTGCCAATCTCAAGGTATTGAGACGATCCGTAGCCTGGTCTATTTCGGACTGAGTACAGCGGTTTGCCTTGAATAAAGTTTTTTTGAGATTCAGTGCCAATTCGGCCTGCAAGATTTCGGTGTCAAGATTCATAGTATAGAAAAATCTAAGTCCCTACTCACATGAGCCACCGATAGCCTCTAAAAATTCGGTTATGACTTGGCGATAATATACAGCTTGATGGTCGGTAGTAGGGTCAATTAGGAAGTGCTCAGATACAACGTAGTCGTTTTGGGCTAGATAGGAAATAAGGGCTTCTTGTAGTGTAGATACCGAAACGCCACTATTTTCTAGGTGGTCTTCTAAACTATCGAAATGTTCTGGAGCAGGTATCATAAAAAAGCCGATTGGTCTCTGCTAACATTAGTACCGAAATACCTCCATCACCGTACTTACAACGGCAAGCCAATCGGCAAGACCTTGCCGATTGGAGATATTTCGAAAATGTAAATAATGTTAGCGTTGCAAATATACAAGGTTTCTGTTTTTTACAAACAAAAAAACCTAACAAGCGTATAGCCTATTAGGTTTTGATTTTATGCTTGAGTTGCTGGAGCTTCAGGAGGTGTTGGGTTTTCACCTGTTGGTGGGTCTCCTTCAGGAGCTGTAGCTTCTGAAGTTGGCGGAGCTGTTTCCTGTACTGGCTTTTTCTCTTGAGCTGTGGTAGCTGGTGGAGTCGCTTCCTGTACTGATGTTTTCTCTTGAGCCGTGGTAGTTGGCGGAGCTGTTTCCTGTACCTGTGTTTCTTCTTGAGCTGTGGTAGTTGGTCGCATCGCTTCCAAACGCTGCTTCATTTCTTCCTGAAGCTGTTCTTGTTCTAGCCTTTTCTCTTCAGCTTTTTGCGATTCAATTTCCTCATCGCTCATGCCTTCATATATCTTGGTCGATTCCAGATGCAGTTTGGTTTGCTTTAATTGGTTCTGAGCCAATGCCAACAATGATACCGCAAACTCTCTTCCATAGACACTCTCCAAGCTCTTTTGGGCTTTGGCTACATCTGCCACCGCCTTTTCAATTTCCTTGATATTCATTTTGATAAAGTGTTAATAGGGTGGGATACCCCAAATAGACAACGATTTACTAAGCTTCCTTAATATACTGAAGGATGTTTTCATCCTTGGTCTTAAGAAGACGCTCAGCCTCTTCGTCAGTCATTTCTTCAGGGTCAAGAACAATAGTTCCGATACTGCTTTCAAACTTGAGCTTGCCCTTTTCGGGTAAGTTGACAAGTTTATATTTTTTTAGAGCCATCTTTTAAAATGCTAAAAGGTTAAACACCTATACCAATACAGGTACGTTGACAGTTGGCCCCAAAATCGGAGGCGCTAGGTTCAAGCCATCAACCTCCATCTTTAGGGTAAATTCACGCTTGTCGCTACCTTTTAGCCCAGTAGTATGGGTTTCTTTCATCGAAAAACCATCTTCAGAGTGCGCATACACCACCATTTGATTATCACCATGTTTGGCAATCAACACAAAACGCATATTTAGGTACTTACGCAAAGCCAACCATTGTTCTGAGCCATAGCCCGAAACCTTACTTTCGGCCATGTGCTTGTAAGATTGGTGTCCCTCGTCACCTTCCTTAGCGTAGTCTGCTTTGGCGGTTTTATCGGTAAACTCAATTTCTGCAAAAGCCTTTCCTGGCTTGAGGGGAATCGTTCCAGTTAAATACCCATTGGCATCCACGTCGGATTCTTCTGGCCATGCACGGGTAAAGTCTTCGCAACTAGCTGCCAACCATTTTTTGTTTCCACCGGGATTGGTCTTATTACAGGGCGAACGCTTGACGGTGGTAAGCGAAAGACAAAAAAGCCAAGAAGGAGATAGCCCCACGGGACTCGCTTGAGCCATAGCCGAAGTAACAGCCCCAACCGCCAAAAGACCCTCGATAGGATTGGTAGTACTCATAAAGTCAAGGCCAAGGGCAAGAGCCATGACACTAAATGCAAAAATTAAAAGCTTTTGTTTCATTGTATGGATTGAATTTGTGGGCTACTTATTCGGTAGCCCAGTGTAGAAAATCGCTTTTCAAGGGTTGCCTTTCGTCCTAGAGCAACTAATTATTTGGAGTTCATCACAATCAGACGACCATCGGCATAGTCCACGCCGCCTTCGCCGTCCAAGAAAATCTTGATGGCACGGTCTGCCTTTTCGACTTCCATCGATGCCACGTCTTCTGGCGCACCTTCAGGAGCCAAATAAAACAAGTTACCTGAAGGCGTCCAAAGGTGCTTGTCGGTACCATTGAACATTGGACGGTATTTGATAGTGGTGTTTGGCAATAATACCAATTTCCAATTGTTACCATCCTTAAATACTACTTGGTTACCTGCCGTAATTGGCAATGCCGAAACAGCATTAATCATCATAGCGTAGTGCTTGAATGGCATGTAATAAGTCGCATTCTCTTCTACATACTCCTGAAGTACCTCAGAACCTACAATGGCATCCACAATCTTTTGGATTTCGGACAAGATATTCGCTTGAGTAATGGTAGCCGCTGCCGTTACCATATTGCTTACTGGAATATCGCCAATACCGCCGTTACCTACGGTCAATACTCCCTTGGTAACTTTAAAGCCCAACCCATCGAACAAGTTTACGCCACCAACGCCACCAGCCGCATTGTACACACCTTTGTACAAGGCATTGGTCATATCGGCACCCGAACGAGCATAGATTCTACCCATGTAGTAGTTCATTGCCTCAAAAGAGTAGATATCCGTTGGATCGGTTGGTTTTTTGTTTGCCAAATATGATTTTGACCAAGCATACAATGTTAATTCGTCCAATTTCAAATCGGCTTTAAACGGTTTGATTTCACCGATACGGCTACTTAACGAAACAACATCATTGGTAAAATTGGTAGATCCTGTACGCCCAGGTTGTAAGATTGGCGAAACAGTGTCACGCACCAATGGTACTTTGTCTTTGGTCGGGATAACCGTAAAGTCTCCATTACGTTTTTCGTCGAAACCATTAGACATTTTAAGCCCAAAAATGGTGGTGTAGTCTTTGATATTGCGTTGAAGTTCAACGTGCAAATCACTGATTTTAAATGAAGAAGCCATAAAGCTTATAAAGAATAAAAGGTGAAAAACTATTTTGAAAAGGCTTGCTTGTCAGAATACCACTAATGTTAGACCATATCTGACATTAGTTCAGGATACGCCTCTGACAAACGATTGATTTCGGCTACACGAGCCGCATCCTTTTCTGCTGTACGGCTTACTCTTTGGTTCGTAGGAGGTACACCAGTGTTTTCAGTTTGGATGGCTACATTACGAGGACTTTGAGCAGTTCTAAACTCCGTCAGCTCTTTGTTATCAGCTTTCAAAGTTTGGTTTTCTGTTTTCAAGCTCTTTACCTCAGTTTGTAGTGCTGCCAATTGCTGTGCTATTGTTTCCAAACTCATTTGCTCGGTTGGTTTCGCTGAAGCTTGAGCTTCTGGTGTCACCGTTTGGGCTGTAGGAGCTGTTCCTTGAGAGGCATTTCCTGTATTTGCCTCTACAGTAGTGGCAGAGGCTTGAGCATTTCCTTGAGAGCCGTTGGCCTCCAACATTGATTTAACGGCCTGTTCGTCAGCCGTCATCGCACTTTCGATATCCTTGGCCATGCTTTCATGTAGGTTTGGATTACCTACTAATTTGCCCATAGCCTCACGAAGTTTTTTGAATTGAAAATCCATAGGTATAAAATAGTTAAAAATGAAAATATCCTGGTTAATTGCTACGCACCACGTTTGTACTGAATACCCAGTACATCGGCACGTTTAAGGGCATCCATAAATGGCAGAATCCCATCTACGAAGCCCATTTTAACAGCTTCTTTTCCGTAGAAAATACCGCCTCCTGGGTCTTCGGTTAGGCCTGTACGTTTGGCTTGAACTTCCCCTAAAAACACTTTACGAGCGTTATCCACCAATTGCTGTTCTTGTTGAAGTGCCTTTTGTTGCATTTCACCCGCAAAAGATTCCAAGCCGTTCAAAGGGTTTTTATCTTCCGAACCTTTACTACGAATAATGGCGTATTTCTCTCCAGCCTTTTCGTTGGCCTCTGATACATCACGATAAATAGACATAATACCAATACTGCCCACGGCTGTAAACTCATTTTCGATATAGCATTCTTTACATTGCGACAAATACCAAAACGCCGCAGAGGCTGCCATATTAGAGCCCCATCCAAGGATTGGTTTGGGCGATGTTCGGATGGTTGCTGCTAAACCTTGAGCACCATTCACGGCACCACCGGGACTATCTATTCGCAAGAGCATAGAGTTTACCAAGGGATTACCGTTACAGATATCTATCTGTTGAGCTACCCACTCTGTCCCATCCTGATACCAATCCGAATAACGCTGTGTAGCGCCTCTGATGGTAATCATGGCAACTAGTCCATCTTTGCCCTCGGCAGTCTGTATGCCAAGCCATCCAAGTTCTCGTTGGGTATAATTATTGATTTGAGCAGAGGCAAACATCTTGACAGGCTCTTTGGTGATCTGACGAGTTTCGGTTACCTGCCCAGCCTTGTGAGATTGCAGAAATTGGAGATAAGTAAACGTGTCTATTGCTAGGGGTTGTCCGATTAAATGTAACATAGGTGTAAAACGTAGTACTTTTAAGTTTTCTTCAGGGCGAAATTGTGCTAAATAATCTTTAGTCAAAAGGTTAGAATTTAGATGCTCTCCAAGCCTTTCGACCAAACCACCGTACCATCAAATACATGATATAATGGCGCAAAGTATTTTTGGGGTCTACCCGATTAGCCAAAAATAGGAACTGTTCGTCCGCAAACTTTCGAGCCGCTTTTTCGCCTATTTCCTTCTGTCGATACTGAAGGTCATACAAAAAATCATGCACCACAGCCGCACGGTTGTATTTGCCGATGGGCGGAAAAGCCGACCACAAACATCTGGGTACACTAGCAAAGTCGGTTACATAACCCGCATTGATAATGAGTTTGGTACCATCGCTCAAGTGTTCCTCCAGTGGTTCATAAAGCTCCCACCAATCTGATTTGTCGGTGGGAGCTTCACGATACTTTACAATCAATGGACTATTCGACATCAGTAACCGAAAGTCTGAAATCTGCCAAACTTCCTTCGAAGCCAAAGCCCTGAAGAGCCTCATTGATAGCCTCTAACAATTCGGTTTGTTTGGTGGCTCTGTACTGTTCAATAAGCAAATACAGCGCAAACGGAATAACCTTAGACCCGTTATCGAAATTTACTGGAGTAGTAAAATTCGCAATGGATTCCTCCAATACAGGTTTACCCGATTTTAAGACTGGAGCACCTGTTTCAGGGTTTAGCTTCGGAACCATCTTGATGTACTTTTCGCAAAGGATTTCGAATTGAATTTCGCAAAACTTTTCGCCCTCATTCTCAAACATATCACGTTTGAGGGAGTAGCGCATAGAGGTCGGAATTACGGGTACTGTGTAAGGTACCGCAATGTTGATGGTGGCACGTTTCATAATAAGTGTTGAATTAAAAGGTATAGAGCTGGCACCATTGGCCAGCTCAAGTTTAATATTCGAATACTGGAGTAATGGCGTAGGTCAATGTTTTACCCACAGGTGCTGTAAAGGTCAGTGCATTATCCGTTCCAGCGGTACAGCTTGAGGCTGGTTGTGCGGTGATGGTACACCCAGAGCTATCCACGATTTCAAAAGTAAAATCATATCCTCTACGGATATTTCTAGTTACTGAAGCCCCTGTGCCATCTACTGAAAATTCCTGTCTGCTTTTTGCCGCCAAAAGTGTATTCTTGTCAATAAAAGCGGAATTTGAGAAGTCCATTTTACTGGAGTACTTTCTGTCGGTATTGGACAACTGCTTTGACTCGGTATCCGAAAGGGTACGTTTGTAGAAATAGATATTCTTAACAATCAAAATACCTTGAGAGAATATTTTAACTCTATCAATATTTTGAGGCATATCAACAGTGTTATCTGTGTTGATTAAAGCCCCATTCAAATACATAGTGGATACATTGTAGCCAAAATTTACAACCACATTGTTAAGTGTTGCCACAGGTGTATTCGAAATCATAGATGCTGTTGTTGTGCCATCTTTGATATTGTCATATCTACAGTTGCTTTGAGTAGCCACGATTCTAGCAACATTCCATCCTGTTGTATCTGGTCCTCTAAGTTCACAAACAGTACATTCATTTGCTCCGATAACAGTGTATGACAAAGCAAGCGCTCCTTCTTTATAGCTATCAAATACTTTTGCAAAAGCATTTGATGCCATATTGAAGACCTCAGCATCACGAGTTACCGCTACGGCAGAGGTTGGGATATATGAAGTAGAGTAACTACCCTCTTCTAACTGGGTCATTCCAACAGTAAACGTTTCTATTTTATCTACTGGACCAGCATGTAACAAGGCGGTATCCTCATCGGTTGCTACCGTAAATGAAATTTCATGTTTGTAAACTCCAATAGCTAACTGAGTGATAACGAAATTATTCAGGATACGCATCACCACACCACCGTTAGACTTTACCAATCTGATATAGCCTATATTCGTGCTAGAAGAAAGGTAACTATAGGTGTAAGTCTTACCAAATGTTACAGCCGCCACTTTAGCCACAAAGGCGTTTGCAATAGCTGAATTGGTAAAAGTATGGGCACTGTAACCCAATAAAGTAGATGCCCCAACATAAGAAGTACTCCCGCCTCTTGTCCAAGTACTGAGGTCAGTCGAATAAGTCAATAGGTTAGTACGGCTTGGCTCAATTAACAAGCCAAGAGACTCCAAAGTCATTGCATTATGGATAAATCTCGGTTGGTTAGCAGACGCCACACGAAGTACTCCATTTTTATCAATGTAGGTAGCGATACTATTTCTGGTAAAATAGCTTGCATCAATCATTCTGGCATTAGCGAAGTCCAAGACATGAGCTACTTTCTGTGTTGGTCTTTGAAAACCTTTCACCACCGTATCCAGATTGGTAGAGGTTTCATTCAACTGCTTTCCAACAGTATTAGCAGGGTAGTCCGTTCTAGCAGGGTTATGAGTAATTTCCTCAGACGCATACGCATGAATCAATGATGGGTCTATTTGACTTGGAGCATAGGAATCTCCAACAGTTGTGTACGTAGTGTACAAGAAGTCTCGAAGCTCGTCTTCGGTATTGTAGATTTGTACAAGGGTTGCTTGAGAAAGGTCGTTGCTCAAGATAATCCCATTGTAGGAGTTGCTAGATTGTACAGCGATTTTGCCGTTATATTCGGGTTTTACCCGTACTACCATTGCCATAGGAGTATAAAAATTTATAAGGTGACAAACTGAGAATTGACAGTAAAAAGAGAAATCCCATCTGTATAATAAGATGGAGCTGGAGTGAGTGTAGAAAACTGCACTTGCCAGGTGTTGGTAGATTCTTTGTTGATACCTACCAATTTTAAAGGCTGTTTGAGCGTACCAATAACTTTACACGTGCCGTTTTTGTCTTTTATCAGCGCTATAAGCTTTTTGCCTCTGTAGGAGTTGATGGCTATAGTCTGGTCTTTTGAATCACGAGGTACTTCGATATCAATCGTTCCTCTAAAAGCCTCCCCATGTTCGGTGGTTTCTAAGGGTTCGGAGTACATCCCATTCACAAAAGGAATGCTAACCACATCGCTTGCACTGGTGACTTCAATTCCTCCCATTGGAATATTCCATAAGCCTTTATTTACCTTGATTCCACGAACCCTCTCAACAAGAATAAGCCTGAGCTGTCGGAGCCCAGACGCATTACTTTTGCCATTGATAGACTTGGTGCCAATAAGTGTATTCATGGCTCAAATCTATGTTCAAAAAATCGAAAATGTTAGGATAGAAATAGAGGATCTACCAACACCAAAAAGCCCCCATACACGATGTACGAGGGCTTTTTGGTAAGTTAATCTAGTGGATTATAAATGACAATATGCCTAATTCATTGAATAGGTCTGAAATCTAATGAAAACTACCCCAACTTTTTTTCCAATTTTCTTCGCTGGTAGGATTGGTGATTGCGCCACATTTGGCGTAAACGTTCTGCAATTTTGCCATCATCCTCGATAGCATACTTATCCATAAAGTTTTCGACAGCGTTGTAGTCACTTACGCCAAGCTCTACAAAAACTTCACAGTGCGCCAAAAATATCTCTCTGAAATGGAATTCCAAAGCTTGTACAAATAATAATACTTTGGCAGGGTGTAAAAAATGATTCTTGAGCGAGTCGGGTAGTAGTAGTGTTACCAATGTACTTTCGTCGTGTTCTGTTCTGGGCAAGCTATGAACATAACCAATCTTCTGACAACCCAACTCGGTGAGTTTTCCTAAGAAACTTCTACGAGTCAGGTCAATTACAGACGTATCGTCACCATAGCGGCTTATCACAAACTTTCTTACATGAGGTTCCTTGATACTTATTTTGGTTTTGAGCATCTGATTAATTGTGATTTTGTACTTTTCTAATAAATTCGGAGGGTGCGATTGGCATTTCGTGTGTTTTGAATCCCTAGGGTAGAGTTGAGTTTCAATGCAAAATCGCTGTGTTTTTGTAACCGTGTGTAACTCTACTGATTATCAGGATTTTACCACAATTTATATAGCTGTAACCACTTTTCCAAATTTGTAACCAGTTTGTAACTTGTTGTAACCAGCCTTTTTCTTTCTTATTTGGTTACAAACTATTTGTAACTTTTCTACAAACTTTAGAATAAAAGATAGTTAGAATACATTGATGTAAATAAATGATAGTCAGATGGTTACAAATTTGAAAAGTTAAGCGGTTACAAAGTTACAAGGATACTCAATTTTTATGAATCAACCCTAAGAGAGTCAGAGAGAGAAGGGAACGCCAACTCAAGACGGAGAGAAATGTATTAAAAAGCGGATTGTATTTTTGTATAATATTTATAAGGTAGATTAACTAGAGTAGTGTATCGCATAAAATACCTACCCACCTACATAAAAATACCCCTGCTGTGGTTATCAGCAGGGGTAGCAGGGGATTTAGCTTAAATTGTTTTTGAGGGTCACTTTATTAAACTTGCGAGCTCTTGGGCATATAGGTAAGTTATATACTGTTGAACATCATTTGTACGATATTCTCTATTTCGCCAAGCAGACTCTATTTCATAAATCCACTGTTCTAAAAGTTCGATTTTAAATGGAACTTCGCCATCATAAAAGACTACTTCATTTACAACTAAATTTTCGTAATAATTTTCGTAATCTTCATATTGCTCGTCAATTTCCTCTTGTGTTAATCTATACACATCAATTTTACTGATATAATTGAAAATTGACTCTACATTAAATTCAATTTCATCAACAATATGTCCCCGCTTTTGGGGTAGAATCTTTAGTTTCTCTTTAATAAAATTCTCTATTTCAGTTTTCATCATACACAAAGTTTTAGTTTAGGTCTGAATAAACCACCCTAGGTTCATCTTTGCCAGTGCTTATGCGAACTCCATGTTCATTAGAGTAAAAGACATTCACATTAATACTTTTGAGGCTCCCATCCTTATTTAGAAGCTCTTGATACATGATTCTGTTATCGGCTATTTGGGTTCCCTCACATCCAATAGTGATATCATTCAAGTAACCCTTCGAGCCATTAAAGCTCACGGTAAATTTATTTCCTGTTGCCTTATACCCCATGGTCACAATGGCATTTACAACAGCCAAGCTTTGAATCATCGGTAGCTTAAATTTTATTAATAATTGCTCTTTCATGATATTCTGAGGTTTTATTCAAACGATGGGTGTTGTCAACAATCTCAAAGCCGACTTCATTAATCTCCAATAACCCTGGTCGAGTGACTAAGTGTTGCTTCACACTTGGAAAGGCTTTTTCTGCCTCGTTAGCATTACCTTCAAAAATATCTAATAATGCCTCCTTTACTTTTTCAAAGAATATCGTTTCGTCTACGTGCTCCTTGTTTAAGACAGTCCTCATAGGACCTACATTTGACATTTTACAGACAATATATGTTTTCATTTTCTAGCTGTTTAAATACGATTTATAGATGGTTTCTTTACTGACGTGTATCAAAGCTTCTTCATCAACCTGAGCTTTGAATACCTCAAACGATATGTATTTGCTCTGGTCTTTGCCGTACTCCCAGAGGTCTACATAAAACTCCTGGGCGCTCTCAAGGAAGTCTATCCCTATCAGCAAAAATATTCGCTGACCTTTTTGGTCTCTCCACCAAGTACCACGTCTAAATTGTGCTGCTATTATATCCATAGGTAGTAAATGATTGTGCTCCAAATCAGAATGGACAATAGTATAATTACTCTCCAGCACCATTTACTTACTGTTAGATCTCTTTTTGTCTTCATCTTTTTTACGGTGTTTTGATGAGTTCAAATGCCCCGCCCAGCTTTGTGGTGTATGAAAAGTTTTGCCACAGCAGGTTTTGGCTTTAAAAGTATATTTCTCCAAGTGTTCTGGCGTTTTTGGCTCATAGGTAGGCTCTGGAGGTATATGCCCCAAGTCCTGCTTAATCTCTCTGACAATACCCTCAGCTTGGGTTAGCATCAACAACAATACAGACTTTCGGTAAGAAGTAGTCTGAAGCTCGTCAAGATACTTCTGAAGAAACTTGACTCTTGCAGGCAGGTTATTCGTCATTGGCTAGTATCGGACAAAGTTGATAACCACGTTCCCATAATTCAGCCAATACCTTTTGTACCTTTTTCTGGCTGACTTCTTCTATTTCCTCGAAGTTCTCCATCAGTACGTCTGCCATATCGTCCTCGATGTTTGGTAATAGATTGTAATGCTCTCTGAGTTTTTTTCTTTCGTCTTGTGTCATTTTCTTAACTTTGGTTTGGTTAATAATTTTTAATCAGGGTGGCCATGCTGTGGAGCTTTGTCCGGCAAGATTTCGACTCCTCAGCATTGGCCACTTATTCTTATCATACTGTACTAGAATGGTAAGCTCTTTTTCTCTGGTAGTCCTCGGCTCGTAAGATCGGTACCAGGTGTTTGTATATAGAAATGTTCTATTGACTGCGGTTTGGGTAATTCTATGGTAGACCAGGACTTTATCTTATTATCATATACCTCTCTGGTAGCACACTTGATATTAATCCTTCTATCTTCCTGTATATGTTTGGCATCAAGTGGGTTCAATGTCCAGTTTTTCATTCTACAGTACATCACAATCTTGTCTTTGAAGGTGGCCGCTGTGATATCACTGCTTACTTCCATTTTATAGGTTTCAAAGATTTTATACCTTGGTATGTAGCAGTTAAGGGTTTCGTTATCCTCCTGAAAGTACATATTAGCCCACTGTAAGAAATTAGGTCCCAATTTGTTGCGGTAGGTATTCGCCATGATTTCAGACATAGGAGGCTCCACTTTACCGTACTCCATAAATGCCTGAATACATTGTGCTGCCATATTCATAAAGGCATTCCATTCGTCACGGTTAAAATGCTGGAAAAGGCTTTTCCCAAACTCATCTATAGGTCTACGGACTTCCCTATACTCGCCAGTACTGTTGTAGTGATAGTAATCCGAAAACGCCAAAAACCACAATCGACGAAGTGTACTGTCGTCTGAGTCCATCGGTGGAAAATTGCTTGAGATATGGAGCTTTGGCGTATCCTTAAACATCAAGTTGTACGACTTGGTACCCTTGGGGTTTACCTTCATAAAGGTGGTAACAAGGGCAAAGAAAAACGGGAAATCCAAGTACTTCGCACCATCATCTACCAAGAGGTAATCGGTATGCTCCGTTACGTTTTCATAGATATGTCGGTTTTTGGTAAGGTCTTTTTCTCGTCCATCTAGGGTTTCGTACTGCATCAGGTGCATAAGGCTTTTACCGAAAATAGATTTACCAGTACCACCCTGCGATTTTTCAGAATCACGCATGACATAATCCAAACTCCACACACAGTAGGTATTGGCATCATCCTTTTCACGATGCAAAAAATACCCATAAGCGCAAAGCTTGGCTATGAGGTGTTGCATCTGTTCCTTTTGCTGTTCAGGTTTTAATAATGGACCAGCTATTGAGAATTGGTGCTTTTTACGATAGGCTTCTTTGTCCAAGCCTGAGCGGTCAAGATTATCTTCCAGCTCGTTGCGCCAGTAGATTCTTGAGGTGTTAATCAAGAAGTTTAAGAAAGGGTTATCGTTTCGCAATATGTCGATAATTAAGTCTCCCTCTTCGTCTTTACGGATTTTGAAGTAGGGTTCATTCCGTTTTACTTCCAGCTCCAAATCGTTACCATGTTCGTCAAAACACAAAGGTTTTATTACCTCATTTTCCCACACATATCTATCAGCTTTTTGGGCTTTGATAACCTCGATATCGTTTTTGGTAACTCGCCAAACCTCATTTTTGAAGAACATAAATTGCGTATTGCGGTCGTGATCCTTAAACTCCAAAGTGATTTTGGGCAGACGACTAAAAGTAGATTCGCTAATGTCCTTCGAGCGGATAAAGGCATCCAACAGTTCAGGTTCGGCATGAATGCTTTCCAAGAAATTATCAATAAACTCCTTGATTTCTTCGACCGTTACCGACTTGACGATATTCTTGTCTATTCTGACATACTGAAACACGCCAGCTCTGGTGGCTATCTGGGCAAAGCCATTGCGATACAAGAAGTTGAGTAATACTTTTGGGCGTCCACTGTATTTATAGACCTCTTTACCCTCTACAATTTTGGGTAAACCTTTCGAGTCTAAAGCCTTTACTTTATTCCAAAACCTAAATGGATAAGATACATTTAAAAGATTACGGAAGTCATTGGCTCCGTAATGGTTCAGGTAGTCTCGTACATCCTTGCAGTATTTAGGGCGGTTCTCATCGTCAAACTTCCCTGTTTTGATATGACGTAGGCTATCAGGTAAATAAATCGTATGGATATCCAAATGATACATGGCCAGCTCAAAAGCTTTTGATTTGCCAGTGGCATCTATGTCTGGCAAATTGTACACCCTATGAGCCCATCCCTTCAGCTTTTTGATATCGATATTCCAGGGCTTTACGGTTTCGGAGTTGAACCACACCACCTCAAACCCTAGCGCTGCCACATTGAGGGCATCGCTACCACCAGTACAGATAATAATATCCAGAAGCTTTACTTCTTCTTCATCATCGCCATTGGCATAGCGCTGTACATTGGCGTACATTTTCGCAATACGAGACTCCCCAAACATATAGTTTTGGGGTTTGTCACCATAGCTTACAAATCTACGAGAAGGGTCACTTTTAAGCGGTTCATAAAACTTTTGCCATGTACCCTCATTGTACATAAAAATAGGGTAGGACTCCGTAGAGTAGAAAGTATGCACTACCTTCTTGCCAGTTTCCTTGTCACGCCCCACAAGGCTCGACGACTCCAATACAAACAAATTATAACGCTCAAGTAGTACCATAGCGTTACGATAGGCGGTATCGTCGGCTTGCTCGTCGTTTTTGGAATCCTGCTTTTGCAAATAGCTCCATACATACTTAGAAAAAAGAATCTTGAGGTGGCTCAATAAAGGTTTTTCCTGAATTACCCACGAGCGTTTACCGATTGGATCTGATTCCTCAGCATCTGTTTTGCGGTATTCAGGTTTGGGTTTGGATGTGGCCACACCCAGCGTTTTAGAAGCTATATTGAAAGTTTGTTCTATCCATCTGCATGCGCCCCTAAAGTCAAGATTTTGCTCAGTCATTACCAAGTCGATAGGACTGTACATCTTATCGCCAAAATCATTGACATAGTAATGTTTACGGCCTTCGTTGAAATATAAAGTAGCACTTGGGGTGCGTTCGTCTCTAATGCTAAACTTATGGTTCTTTTCCCTGGAGGCTTTTTCAGCTTCAGGGAAAAGTTCTACTATGATATCGAGACCTCCGTTTGTATGTTGATAGTATTCTTCTACTGTGATATAAGACATTTTCAGATAGGGGCTTGTTGTGTTTCAGAAAGTTGCATTAAGTGCTCAAGCATATTTTCGAAGCGTTGTTTATAGTCCAACCATATCTCCAAATCTTCGTCTGCTCCACTAATGCCCCAAGCCTTATCTTTATGGGCTCTGCCAATACAAGTGTTCAGAAAGTCCAACTTGTTTTTACAAATCTCGATAGCCGCAGGGCAATCGTCTTGCGAGAGCTGCCCCGCCAGATAAAGGCGCAACAATTGATAGCTAGTAGTATGTGAGGTAACAGTCATTGTATTTGGAAATTAAAGCCGATGGTATGGATACGTTGAAAAGAATTACACTGTGGGTTCCAGATTTTTTCGGAGAAAAAGGCATGAGAGTATAGCTCCGAAGGCCAATCGTTAACCGAGTTCCAGTAGTTAAATTGTTGATAAACAGTAAATTCACATTCCCAGAATCCACCACCTAGGTGTTTGATATTTACCTGAGACCCTTGCGAAAAGGCCATAAAGGTTCTGGCAAACTCCTGAATCGTCCGTGGAGTTTGCAAAGACGTAGCTTTGTTCATTATTGTAAGTGGGGGTTACATTTTGATGTTTAAGCGAGCTTTAATTACCTCAAGAGTGCTGGTGTCTTCTTCAAGTTTTGATAAGTACAATTTAATTGTATCAACGACTCTCTTTGTTACTACTAGGGAGGCTCTATTTGCCTTGGCATTTTGAAAGTCAAAGAAACCTTTTTTTGTACCAAAGTATGGATCTACAGATTCAAGTCCTTTTAAAAGACTCCTTTCTAAGTTATTGTTTAACAATAAATTACTTAGCTCTCCTCTCCAATATTCCACTGAAAAATGATTTTCAGTAGTTCCCGCTTGATAAGTTTCAAAATTTTCCATGATGTTCGGTTCTAATAAATTGTTATATTTACTCATTAGATTTTAGTTAGTAAAAACTACTTTGTAAAAGTAAAATTTATTTTTACTTTATCCAAGCGTGTTTTACAAAAAATATTAACATGAACGAAAATTTTGCATCTCGTATAAAGAAGCGCAGGGTTGATTTAGGACTTACACAGGACGAATTGGCGCAAAAAATACATAATACATCTAAACAAACTATTTCTAATTGGGAGAAAGGAGTATCCAAACCAAAATATGATGAATTAGTAAGTTTAGCAGCAGCACTTCATACAACAGTTGGGTATTTAGTTGATGGGGTTCAGCCAGTAGCTCAAAATGAGCCACCTACTGGTTTTCTACTAGTAGAGAAAGATGAGCTTATAAAAATGCAAAGACGCATGATAGAGCTACAAGAGCAGATAATTGAAAAACAAGCCCAACAGAATCAAGCTATTTCTACACCTTCGGAAAATTCTGTTCTTAGGTGAAAATTGAAAGCGTAAATTATTTTTTAACATCTATAAACATACAATTAAATGGGAATCTTTGATAAGTTTTTCAAGAATGCATCTAGTGAGTCTAAGTTTGTTTACACTCCAAAATCAGAACAAGAAGCATGGGTTGCAATTCTTTATGCTTGTGCAGGAGCTGAAGGAAATGTATCTGACGTTGAAATTGAAAAAATTTCATCAGTAGTCGTTTTAAAAACCTTGTTTAATCCTTACAAAACTCAACTCGTACCAACACTTTTTAAACCTGTGGTTGATGCTTTTAAACAAGTTGGTTCAAAAGCCTTAATTGATAGCAGTGCTCCATTAATTGCTGACGATAATAAAGCTACTCTATTCTGTTTAGTATTTGATTTATTACTTGCGGATGGTACACTTGGTGAAGGTGAAAAGGAAATTGCTGAATATTTAATTGAAAAGTTAAATCTCGATTCAGGGATAGCAGAAAAAATAATAGAAGTACTTCTGATTAAGAATAAGTATGCTGTTGTAATTAGAGGCTAATAATTAAAAAAAAGCTGAGTGGCAGTGGAAATTCTCTATACGTCAACGAGAAAAATGCCCCATACGTTAAAATAAGCGGTATTAGTGGTAACTTTTCGGTGTTCGAATCTCTCCGTCTCCACCAAACAAAAACGCCTCTCGAAACATTTTCGAGAGGCGTTTTTTATTTTATTTGAAAAGCCTTTTAACAATCTTATCTTTTAGTTTGATGAGTTTTAAGATTTTTTTAACATCATCTAATCGATTGTTCAAAATTGCTTTGTCATTTGCTGTTTGTAATGGATTGATCACGTGCCCATTGAAGTTGGATTGAACCGATTCTCCGGTTTTAATATTCTTGAAACCATTACGCAAATATAGTTCGTTGGTTACCATGTTTGACAACATTGGCGTGTAGTAGATACAATCTTTGAAGTAATAGTGAGTTACTTGTGAATAACGAGTACTACCTTCTGCCTCTACTTTTGAACCTCCGTGAATAATATTTGAAGACCAAATCAACGCATCCCCTTTTTTAGCATAGAAAAATTTCTTATCAAATTCAGAAACATTCATGATGCTTTGCATGAAGTCTTCGTATTGTACGTAGTCGTTGTAGGTTGTATCCTCTGGAGCATCTTTGATGTGCGCAAAGTTGTATTCTGGCATACGGTGTGAGCCACTGTAGTAGAATACTGCACCATTTTCTGGAGTGACATCTTCCAATGCAACCCAAACTCCACACATAAAACGTGCAGGAATTGAGCTAAAGTGAATTGTATCTGAGTGTGCTCTTTGTTGAGACCCAAACTTGAAATTTAGGGTTTGGAATGGAATAGGCTCACGGTCGTAAAGCATTTCCAGGGTCTTCATGATAGTGTCGTTTGACGAAATCTGTTTGGTACTATCTGAATATTGCCAAAGGTCCTGAATACGAGTTTTATCTCTGTAAACAGTTACAGGAAAGTCTTCGTTAAAGCCCTTTTGATTCATATCGGCTTTTACTTGGTCGATTACATCCTCTGGAAAAACATTTCTTAATACAACAAAACCATTCTTGTTATATTCGGTCGCTAGTTGTTTCTCTTCTTCGGTGAGATTCTTGGTTTTGAGGATTTCGTTAAAAAAAGGAGATTCTACCCAAGGTAAATTCATAATATAAATGATTTATTATTTTTGATTAAACTAAAATCTTTAATAGGATTTTTTTACGGGTTCCTCTGATAGCAATTGATAGGTATATGCATTAGCCACAAAGGAAAAGACTCTACAAGATAGCTTATTTTTCTGAAATTTTGAAAAACTACTTTACATCCCACTATTTCGAAGTGATAGATCATGGTAATATGTATCTTTGTGTAAAACTAGGGAAAAGTATTGTTTCATGGAAAACAAAGCTATCCAAATTCAAAATTGATTAAAGAAAATTAATACTCTGTAAACAGCAGAATATAGCTTGTTTAATTTGATAAAATGTCAGAAATCTTAACCAAATATTTAACCCAAAGAGAGTCTTCTCAGCTTGAATTTAAAAGTAAAATTGATAGTCCTTTTAAAATAGCCCGTACTATTTCGGCATTTGCTAATACCGCTGGAGGTACTCTTTTGATTGGTATCAACGACGACCGTTCGGTAAAAGGTTGCTCGGAATTAGAAGAAATGACTAAGTTGGCAGAGGCTGCTGAGCACTTGGTTATTCCTCCTCTCGAAATTCGTTATCGTGCGATTATGTGGGAGAACAGGAAAAAAGTTCTAGTCGTTGAAATCGATGAGAGTTCTGATAAACCTCATGAAGCTTTGGACGAAAAAGGCAATCGGACTGTTTATGTTCGTGCCAATGATCAAACAACGCCTGTATCCAAAGAAATGTCTCAAATTTTGGATAAGACCGACAAAGCTGTTGAAAGTGAATTGTTGGAACAACAAAATGTAAAATACTTAATGGTATTTTTGAAGAAAAATAAAAGAGTGTCTGCAAGAGAATACGCCAAATTGGTTAATATTTCGGAATACCGTGCTAAAAAACTATTAGAGACATTAACCTATGAAGGAATATTATTGATGTTGTCCAAACAGCGACCTCCACAGTTTGTGTTAAAACAACAATAAATATCAGACTATTTCAGATTTGGGATTTCTGATTTTTTGTCGTTGTTGGTCTTTTTTGCCATTGTTGGTCTTTTGACCGACAATACGTGCGAAAGCAAGTATCAAATTTACCCTTATGAAATACAGTATTTCTACTAAAGTAAATGTTCGTTTTTATAGTCTACGAGTTTCTGATACTTGTGTTGTTGCTCAAAAGACCAACAACGGCTGAAAAAAAGCCTACAGCTCAGGCACTAAAGCCCAACTCAATGTACAATTAGCTTAGTGTTTACTACAATGTCTTCAGGTTCAAGTGTTTCCTTTTCTGCTTGGATGATTTTTAACAATAGTTGCGCCGCTTTTTCTCCCATTTGATACGCGAACTGTTCTACCGACGCTAGTGGAGGGTTATCCAAATAAGTAGTAATAGGAAGATTGGCAAAGCTTACAAACACGATATCTTTATTCGGAACAAGACCTTTTTGTTTGCAGGCTTGCATGGCATACAGTGCCACATAGTCATTGAAGCAAAAAACTGCCTCTGGCAATTCTTCACCATTCAACAGCTCAATCATTTTCTTCGTGGTATCTTCTTTACTTAAATCAGTAGATTTAATATAGTTTTGAATGATGGGAAGATTAAACTTTTTCATAGCGCCCCAATAACCCATTAGGCGCTCGTCGGAGATTTCTAAACTGGCAGGGCCATTCAGAATGGCCACTTTTTTAATGCCTTTTTTGGCCAAAAAATCTATTACTTCAAAAGCAGCATCTGCGATATTCCCTCTTACTTTATTGACGGCAACATCTTTGGGCGCTCTGTCGAAAAATACAATTGGGATACCATATTTTTCTAATTCTCTAAATTGATAATATTGGGTAGTTTCGGCCGAAATAGAAGCAATAACGCCATCGACACGGCTACTGATGAAGGATTTGATTGCTCTATTTTCTCTTTCCAGTTTATCACGAGATTGACTAACAACTACATTATAATTTTCTGCTGAAATAACATCTTCAATGGCGGTAATCGCTTGGGAAAAAAACTCTTCTTGTAAATGAGGAAGTACAACGCCAATTGTATAGGTTTTATTCTTTTTGAGCAAAATTGCCGCAGGGTTCGGAACATAATTGAGTCTTTGAGCCATTTCAAAAACCTTCTCTTTCGTTCTCAAACCAATTCGTGGATGATTTTGCAATGCGCGTGAAACGGTCGAAATCGAAATATTCAACGCTTGCGCTATATGTTTGATTGTAACTTGTGTCTTTTGCATATTTTTCAGGAAGTCCCAAGCCTAGGCTTATGGAACTGCTAAATTACAAACATTCCTGCAATAGTCTTAGTAGGATTTACGATTCCCTAAATTGTGCAAATCTGTGCAAATGTTTGATTATACCCTTTACAGCCCATTTTACTTAAGATTTGTTAAATTGAGACTTTACCCAATCGGCTATGCTAGCTTTTTGCTTAAAAAATTGATTCCTTTGAATATCCATTTGTGCCAACTGTATAAAAAAACTTTCAGATTGTGTTTTTTCAAGCTGTTTGGCCTACGGTGACAAGTAGGTTACAAGTCGAAGAGTAAAGCTTCTTGTTTGATATTCATCGAAAAGTACCAAGTCTATGTCATCTTACCTTATGCAATCTTTTTGAAACAACTTAACATGTATCCTGAATCAATCATCAAAAAATTTGTCGAAACCTTCTCGGCTGAACCAACCATTACAGTTCGTGCACCTGGACGTATCAATCTCATTGGCGAGCATACGGACTATAACGATGGCTACGTTTTGCCAGCTAGTATAGACAAGGCTATTTACTTTTCTGTTTCTCCACGTCCAGACAACGAATGTCATGTTGTTGCTTTCGATTTGGATAGTTCAACCGTTTTTTCGGTAGATAATCCTGTTGCTTCTGAGCATTCTTGGTGTAATTATTTGATTGGGGTAGTAGATGAGCTTCAAAAAGCAGGTAATCAGTTTGGTGGTTTCAATTTGGTTTTCGGAGGGGATATTCCTTTGGGCGCTGGAGTTTCTTCTTCGGCTGCAGTCGAAACAGGTCTTTCATTTGCAATCAATCATATCTATGAATTAGGCTTATCGACTTTGCAAATGGTGCAAATCTCGAAAGCTGCCGAAAATAATTTTGTTGGTGTAAACTGTGGTATAATGGATCAGTTTGCTTCAATGTTTGGCAAAAAGGATTCTGTAATCCGTTTGGATTGTCGTGATCTTTCGTACCAATATTTCCCAATTGCATTACCCGACCACGTGGTTGTTTTATGCAATACTGGCGTAAAACACTCATTGGGCGATTCTGAATATAATACTCGTCGCTTGGAATGTGAAGAGGGCTTACGCTTGATTGCAACTCAATTTTCTGAGGTTAAATCTTGGAGAGATGTGTCATTTGATATGTTGGCTCAGGTGCAGGCTTCGATGACTGATGCTGTGTATCGTCGTGCCAGATATGTGATTGGAGAAATTGAGCGTGTAGAAGTGGCTTGTGAGGCTCTTTTACAACATGACCTAGCCACTTTTGGGCAAAAAATGTATGAAACCCATCATGGTTTACAACATGATTATGAGGTTAGTTGTCCAGAATTAGACTTTTTGGTAGACCAAACCAAAGATAACGCTGCGGTCATTGGTTCTCGTATGATGGGAGGTGGTTTTGGTGGTTGTACTGTTAATATTGTCGAAAAAGCCCAATTAGACGCTCTTATTTCACAATTGACAGAGGCCTATCAAAAAGAGTATAGCCGTGAATTAGTGTATTACGTAGTCGCATTGACCAACGGAACAGAATTAGTCTAAAAAAATAATCATGTCCCTAAGTAAAATTTAGGCATGGTAAAAAACAAAAAAGCTCAAAGTATTTTGCTAACAGCTTAAAACTATTTATGAATTTCGACGAAAATCCACATCGTAGATATAACCCACTTACTGAAAGTTGGGTATTAGTATCACCGCACCGTGCCAAACGTCCTTGGCAAGGTCAGGTAGAAAAATTAGCAAATGACGAACGTCCAGCACATGACCCTGAGTGCTATTTGTGCGCAGGAAATACGCGTGCCAACGGCGAAGTAAATCCTAATTATGAGCAAGTGTATGTCTTCGATAATGACTTTGCTGCATTACTGAAAGATACGCCAGACGAAAAATATGAAGATGGCGAATTGTTTTTAGCAAAAACGGAAAAAGGTGTAGGTCGTGTGATTTGCTTTTCACCTGCTCACAACCTTACCGTTCCAGAAATGTCGGAGGAGGGAATCCGTGCTGTTGTAGATGCTTGGGTGGCGGAATACAATGTTTTAGGGGCAAAGGATTTTATCAATTATGTTCAGATTTTTGAGAATAAAGGCTTTGTCATGGGATGTTCAAACCCACATCCACATGGACAAATCTGGGCACAAAGTGGTATTCCTGATGAGCCTTTGAAAAAGCAAAACGCACAAGCTAAATATTGGGCAAAACACAATCGTTCGCTTTTGGCTGATTATTTGGAAAAAGAATTAGAGAAAAAAGAGCGTGTATTGTTTGAAAACGAGCATTTTGTAGCTTTAGTGCCATTCTGGGCAGTATGGCCATTTGAAGCCATGTTGATTCCAAAACGTAAAATGGCGCGTATCAGCGAAATGACTTCTGAGGAACGTGATGCATTAGCAAATGCTTATAAGCGTTTGACGGTGAAATATGATAACTTGTTTGAGACATCATTTCCTTATTCTGCTGGTATTCACCAAGCGCCAACCGATGGTTTGCCTCACGAAGAGTGGCATTGGCATTTTGTGTTTTACCCACCTTTATTGCGTTCCGCAACGGTTAAGAAATTTATGGTAGGTTATGAGATGTTAGCCAATCCACAAAGAGATATTTCAGCGGAAAAAAGTGCTGCAATTTTGAGAGATTTATCAGAAGTGCATTATAAAAGTATCTAGTAAGTTAGCGAATTGTGATTGAGTGTGTGAAGATGAACCATTTGAAAAGTCTCCAATCACTCAATCACAAAACGCCACAGATGCCTATATTTCAGAAGTAAATTTGACAACCTTATTTTTTACAGGTTTTATACTTTTGAGGTAGGTATAAATAGCTTCTATATCTTTTACCTTCATACCACTGTACATGGTCCAAGGCATCATAGTTTGAAATTGACCTTTGCCAACTTTTGGAGATTGGTAGGTACTATCTGCATAAGCTTTGAATCTAGCTACAAACGCTTCTTTGCTCCATTTTCCTATCCCTGTTTCAGGGTCTGGTGTAATATTGGGCGAAACCAGTGTCCCGTATCCTGGCATTGGGAATACGAACCCTCCTGCATAATCCATTCCCGGTACTTTTCCTCCTTTATCGTCTGGTTTTGTATGGCATTCTCTGCAAGAAGCTATCGTAATTAAGTATTCTCCATACTTTAGCACATCATCTTCACGAGGTTTGGACATTGCTTTAGCTTTCTGCGGAATGGTATTAATGATAAAATTCATTGGAAAATCCGAGGTAGAAGGAGGCGGTGTATTTTCAAGGGGCTTTAGTGTTCTGATATATGCGATAATATCATTGGCATCTTGAGGATCCATCGAGGCGTAATAAGGGTATGGCATAATAGGAAAAAGTGCATGTCCGTCTTTACTCACACCAGTAGTCATGGCTCTGTAAATTTCACCATCTGTCCAATTTCCAAGACCCGAAGGGGTGATATTTTTGGCAGTATAACTTCCGGGAAAGCCTAATTGATGATCGAAGGTCTCTCCGCCTTTACCTTCTGTACCTGCAATAGGAGGGGCAGCAAATAGGGTATAATCCCTCGTACTGTGACAGTCAATACAAACCGCCACGTGATTGGCCAAGTATCTACCATTTTCGATAGAAGCAGCGTTGGGTTTAATACTAATCTCAGGAGGAGGACCCACATCGGGCAGGGCAAGAGATACATAGGATAGGATGCCGACGATTCCGATTATTACTATTGCAAAGATTAATAAAAGAATTTTAGGTAGTTTTTTCATAGTTTATGGAGTTATACATTGTAGGGTTTACATGAGAAATAATCTTAAATACCTAAAAAATATATAAACATCCAATCAAACTATTTGAATCTTATTAAGTGGTATGTATTTGTAAATGAGTTGATTGTGTTGGGCTTGGTGGCAAAGGTGTATATATACGCAAAACCTTGATAAGATTCTTTTGTTAATATCTTTACCACCAATTTTTTTCTACAAAATATCTTTTTTTATTCTTGCCGAAAACTCTTCTAAATCTTGGTCTGTAAAATCCAAATGGGTTACAAAACGAACTTGATGTTTGCCAAATGTCGCTGCCTTGATACCAACTTCAGCCAATTTTTTGACATAGTCAGAAGATAGAATACCATTATCCAAGGTGAAAATCACAATATTGGTATCTACTGGTAATACTTCCAGAACCTCTGCTTTTTGAGACATTAATTCGCCAATGGCTCTTGCACGCTGATGGTCTTCTGTAAGTCTGTCAATATGATTATCTAAAGCATAAATCCCTGCGGCAGCCAAATACCCTGCTTGACGCCAACCGCCTCCCCAACGTTTACGCACACGACGGGCTTTTTTGATAAAGTCTTTTGTTCCCAATAAAACAGAACCCACAGGAATACCAAGTCCTTTGGATAGGCAAATCGACATAGAATCGAACAGTTCACCATATTGTTTTGGCGATTCTTTAGTTTCGACTAAGGCATTGAAAATACGGGCTCCATCCAAATGCAATGCCATGTTGTGAGCCGTACAAACTTCTTTAATCTTGGCAATCTCTTGAATATCATAATAGGCCCCCCCTCCTTTGTTTACGGTATTCTCTAAAGATACCAATCTCGAAATAGGATGGTGCAAGTTGTCTGGCTGAATTACATCGATAATTTGCTCAGCAGTGATTCTTCCTCTATTGCCATGAAGTAAATTCACAGATGCCGATGAGTTGGAGGCAATACCACCGCCTTCATACAAATACACGTGTGAGAGTGCATCACAAATCACTTCGTCACCTTGGTTGACATGGACATTGATGGCAATTTGATTGGTCATAGTGCCTGACGTACAGAATAATCCAGCTTCATAACCGAACATTTCAGCGGCTTTGGCTTCCAGCTTTTTGACGGTGGTATCTTCTTCAAAAACATCGTCGCCAACTTCTGCACTAAACATGGCTTCTAGCATGGCTGGCGTTGGCTTGGTAAAAGTATCGCTTCTTAATTCTAAAGGTCTTAATTCACTCATGGGATTAGTAGTTGATGATAATGTATTGTTTACAAAAATTGCTATCTAGATTTTCGGCAATTTACTTAATTTTGGAGAAGTGAAAAAATAACTACTTCTGTTTCCAAACTAATCAATACCTTGAATCAACTAACTAAAGCTTATCTGTGCCTATTACTAGGCGTATTTTGTATTGCATGGTCGGCAATATTTGTCAAAATGGCTCATGCTCCAGCGCTCACTTCTGGTTTTTACCGATACTTTTTTTGTTTTGTGGGGTTATTGCCTATCTGGTTAGTAAAAGGTGTAAAAGTACCTTCTGCGAAAACGATGAGCTGGATTGGTCTGGGTGGACTCTTATTTGTGCTGGATATGTCTTTCTGGAATATTTCTATCCTAAAAACTTCGGCTTCGGTTTCTACTTTATTGGCTAACAATGCCTCTGTTTTTGTGGGTTTGGGGGCTATGTTTTTCTTCAAACAACGTCTCTCTCGACGCTACTGGATGGGCTTAGGTGTTTCTTTGCTAGGTATTTTTATTGTAGCAGGAAAAGATTTAGCGCAGAATCAAAGCGTAGGTGTTGGGCATCTAATGGCGATTACAGCGGCGGTATTTTATGCAGGATATATGCTTGTGACTCAAAAAGTACGCGGAGGCATAGATACGGTCAATTTTATGGCATGGTCGCTCATACCGTGCATGATTCTTTCCTGGGGAATATGTTGGTTTGGTGACTGGCAGTTGCTTGGTTTTGATACCCAAACATGGTGGGCTTTTATCGCCATGGGCGTAATCTGCCATCTGGCGGGTTGGTTGTCCATAAATTATGCTTTGGGACATATTCCTGCGGCGGTGGTGTCACCAACCTTGTTGCTCCAACCCGTATTGACGGCTGTTATATCTTATTTTTTACTCAATGAAGTTTTAAGAACAGAACAAATTGTAGGTGGTCTGATTGTAATGCTTGGTATTTATTTGGTCAACAAACGCAATTGAGATTGTAGTCTCTGAACCAAAAGATTGATAAGGCGTTTGGTCAATTCTTCTTCATTTTCTAGAAAAAGTTGATATTCTTCAAGTGTAAAATGCCCTGCAATGACACCTTCGAGATAGTGCTTAAACTTCATGTCTCTTTTTACCGAATGACTAATATATTCTAGTTGTTCTGTTTCAGATAATTTGTAAAATGCTCCTTTTCTAACCGAAACATACTGTCGAAAAATAGCAAGTAATAGCTCATTCTGTTGTTTGAGGATAGGTCTGAGCGTTTGATTTTGAAAGTTTTCTAAAACAGACTCACTGGGTTGTGTAATGATTTCTGGACGCATAAATACTTTTTTATACTTTCCTAGAGTCTATACTTGCAAAGGATATTCAGGGAGAAAATGTTAATTTTTCTCCCTGAACTTTTACCTAAAACTGCTTCAAATAAGATATTTTACTAATCAGATGTTGTTCTTGTTGTTTGGTAAAATCAGTGCCTGTAAATCCTCTTTGGTTGAATACTAAATAAATATATGAAAGCGGGCGGTATTCCCACGAAAATCTAACATTGAAAGTATCTCGATTGTTTTGGGTATTTTTTTGGTAAAAACCAATCAATTGCAAACGTGGATTCAGCGCCAAACGTCCTTCTATGCTATAAAGCTGAACGCTTTTAGATTCTTTCAAAATACCTACTTCTTTAAACTCATTGTTCTCAAAACCTAAATTAAAGGACGAATGAGGTGAAGGCGCCAGTCTCAAACTAAAAGAGGTATAGTTCAAGCTTCCATCATAATATCCTCCACGTTCGTGGTTTAGGAAATAAGAAATCTTTTTCGACTGGTCACTTCCCAAATAAAGTGTGTAGCGATTGTAATTGTATTCAGCAGGTTTGATTTCGATATCTAAGGGTGCAAAAGATTCGTCGAGTCTTTGATAATAGTTGGCATAAAAAATACCCGCAAATCCACCAGATTGAAGATTGACCCAAATAGGATTAAAATTAAGCTGGCGTTCTTGTAAAGTACCTGTTGAGGCTTTATGATAATACTCGATAAATACGCCAGGTTCGAAGCTACGTACCCATTTTGGCAACCAAGGTTTTCGAACAGTCAAATAAAAGCCAGGGGTATTGCTCAGTACATCGTTTCTTGACACAAAACCCATTTCAGGATTATACTCCTTGCTGACGTAAGACTGCGTGTACCACGCCACTACCTGATTGTTTCTGTAATGAAGCTGATTGTAAGCAGCTAAGCCTGTATTTGATTCGTTGGAGTTTTTAGAAAACATCGCCATCGAACTCAGCGAAAGCACATTGGATAAGCGGAAAAAGCCGTCTACAGCACCTGTCAGGTTGTTATAATCATTGGTGTTTTTGAGTGTAAAGAGTGCTCCAATACGGTTTTGAGAACCAATGTTTTCCGAAAACCTTCCTACAAAAAAATCTGTATTACCAATATTTCCGCCGTCATGCTGACGAATAGCAATAGCGCCAAAATTCCTTTTCTCAGAGCGATAGACCATTCTTGCACCTACTTCAATGGGTACAGGACGGGCGTTTGCATCTAAGCCAATTCTTCTACTAAAAAATGGTTGAATACGCATCGCACCACCTGCCAAATCTTCAATGGGTGACAAACCTACGCCAAATAAAGAAGCATTTTCAAGAAAAAACTGACGACGTTCTGGAAAGAAAACCGAAAAACGTGTCACATTATTCACCTGACGATCGGCATCAGCTTGGGCAAAATCTGTATTGAATGTTAGGTCTAAAACGGTATTAGGATTAATCGCCCATTTGATTTCGCCACCGGGCTTGAAAGTGCCATAGCCACCTTGTTTTTCGTAGTCTGTTCCTTTGTAATTATCATACGCATACAACATATACGGGATAGCACGAATATTCGTGACAGAGGGTGGAGGCGCCATAAGACTATCCAAAATGCCTGCATATTCCATTCGATTGACCGTAAAGGAGCGAGGATATGGCGACCAAGAATACGTGGAGTTACTCGAACGACGATTTCGGAAAAAATTAATTCCCCAAGAGTGCGTTTGTTGATTTTTAGGATAACGAAGTGTTTGCCAAGGAATAGCCATTTCGGCTACCCAACCAGAGTCGGAGCGAGAGGTACGTACACGCCAAAGTCCATCCCAGTCTACATCATATAAACGGTCGTCAAATGCCAAAAGGTCGCGCTGTGTCCCGTAAGGATTGGTTACAAGGGTCATGGCATTTCTTTTGTCATTGAAGCCATCAATAGTTACCCCGAACGAGTCGTGATTACGAAGTTCAAAATCTCTTCTAAAGTCTGGGGCTCTCAAAAACTTTTTTCCTAAAGAATCATGACAGATGCCTGCGATATACAAGAAATCTTTGTTGTACAACAGCTTGACAGAGGTGATTTGTTTGGCTTTCTCACCCTGATGCGGTTCTACCTCAAACTCAAGTTGGACTGTGGGCGCATTTTTCCATTCAAGCTCATCGAGCTTTCCATCCACTTTTAAGGATTTTGAGATGCTATTTGCAGTAGTTTTTTGGCGTTCTTGCTTAGGTGTGAAGGTATTCTGAGCCAATATCGATTGAGAGAGAAGTAAAAAACTTCCTAGCTGTAAAAGCTTAAACATACTGATAAAATTTACTTGTTGATGGAAGAAAGAGGTTGATTTTTGGAAAAACAAAGTTCTGAAAACTAATTAAAAGGTACTGTAAATTTGTGTTGAATGGCAATTGAAATCAAGGAGTAATCGTTTGTCCATTAGCGTGCTAACTCTTTTTTTGCTAAAATAAAACTTTGAAAGTTGAATACTTGAAGCTATAACTAGCCAAGAAAAATTATGCCCATTGCTCAAGGCCGACTCCCGTTAGCTATACGCCGATTGCACATAAAATTAGGGACAAAGCAAAGCTAAGTCCCTAACCCCTAACCAAATTAATTTTAATCTTTTAACCAAAGTTGAGATTCACAAAATGGATGTCTCACCAGTCCATTCGCTACGTTCAGAAGAACCTCAACAAGTTTGTTAAACGAAGTGTAACCAAAAAACTTCTTGCAAAAATCATATTATTAGGACTAACCGCTAAATTTATTCGCCAAGCTTGAATAAGTACTCGACCAATGACGTTTTCAGCGTAAAAGGCACTTATCATTCGCTCGAAGTTGTTTGTCGAAAAAGCTTTTATTTTTTAACCTAGGGCGTTTTTTACACAAAGGATTATTCTTAATTTTGGTAAACAAGATTACCAAGAAATAGCCTTAGGTAAGATTTTGGATACAGACAAAATAGAATTTGATTTTTATACGAAGTTGAAATACAGAATTTTAACCAAAATTCTTGTTTACACATATTAACGCATTACATTGGAAACATCAGCCGCTCTCAATCATACACGCACTGTTATTTTACAGGATATCCCGCTAAAGAAAATTCTGGCTAGACGAGCAGTTTATCATACGCTTTTCTGGATAGTAATTAGCTTGTACAATACCCTTTATCTAGGTTTTTTGAAGGATGACTATTCAGAAGCTTTTTTTGAGTTTGCTGTAAAATTTCCTTTTTACCTGACCCTTGTGTACGGTAATATCTACTACTTTATTCCAAAGTTTTTATTGAAAGGTAAATATCTCCAATACGTAGTCTTGTTGACAGGCTCCACTTTGTTGGCCGTAGCCTGCTTCCAAACATTGATTAATCATTTGATTTATATCAACTATTGCCCTGTTGGTTACCGCTCAGATATTTTGTTTGATCCCAAGCCAACTGTCAAACGAATGTTTGACATGATCTCGGTATTTGGTATGACTACGGGAATTAAATTGACTAAAGATTGGATTGGACACCAAGAAAAAATCAAAGATCTTGAAAAACAAAATTTGAAGAATGAATTGGAGTTTTTGAAATCTCAAATTCAACCCCATTTCTTTTTCAATACCTTAAATAACTTATATTCATTAACGCTGAAAAAATCTGATTTGGCTCCAGAGGTTGTAGTAAAGCTTTCTGACTTAATGAGTTATATGTTGTATGAATCAGACAGTTTAGAAACGACTCTTCGCAAGGAAGTAGAACATATCAAAAACTATTTGGATTTGGAAGGTTTGCGATTTGGCAAGCGTCTACACTTGAATTTTGATATCATAGGAGAGGTGGACAAAAAGAAAATACCACCGCTTTTACTTTTACCATTTATCGAAAATGCATTTAAGCATGGTACTTCTCATGAAACTGGAGAAATTCATCTTAAAATCGAGTTGAATATCCTTCATGACAAATTGGTTTTTGGTGTGACAAACCCAAGGTTTGAAAATCAATCTTCAAGGAAAAAACACAAAGGACTAGGCTTGAAAAATGTACAACGTCGTTTGGATCTTTTGTATGGTAAGAACTATAAGCTCCAGATATTACCAACGGCCAAAGAATATTCGATTAGTCTAGAATTACCTTTTGAGCCTGTTGTTTTAAGCGAATCAAAATCAAATAAATAGCAGCATGACCCTTGGTAATTGGATTTCCACTTATGCTTAGGTCATGTTTAAACGCTATTTTTCCAAGGTTTGACGATATTCCCAAAACTAAATTTATATGAAATTAAAAACGCTAATTGTAGACGATGAGCCATTAGCCCTTGACGTGCTTGAGACTTTTATTCAGCGAGTAGAGGGATTGGAGCTTGTAGGGCGTTGTGAAAATGGCATTCAGGCATTTAATTTATTGCAAAAAGGAGGGATTGACCTTTTATTTTTGGACATTGAAATGCCAACTTTAGATGGATTAGAATTATTGAGAAGCTTACACAATCCACCCAAGGTAATTATTACAACTGCCTATCGTGATTATGCTGTAGAAAGTTATGAGTTGGATGTAGTCGATTATTTGGTAAAACCTATCCCTTTTCAAAGATTTGTCAAAGCTGTGAATAAGGTTCAACAAAAATCAGAAGAGATAGACTTAGTGACCGAGGCCAACGCTTTCAAACCTCAAGCTCCTGCTGGTAAGCCAGAGGCAATGTTTATCAAAGTAGACAAACGAATCGTGAAAGTGTATTTCAATGATATTTTGTTTATTGAAAGTTTGAAAGATTATATTCGAGTGCACACAACTTCTGAATCTTATGTGACTTATCAAACCATGAATGGCATAGGAGAAATACTACCAGAAGATGATTTTGCTCGAATTCATAAATCATTCATTGTAGCGATTCATAAAGTAACTTCTATCGAAGCTAATGACCTGATTGTCAATAATCGCTCATTGCCGATTGGAAGAAGTTTTAGAGAAGATATTCTTGAGAAAATTTATAAAACAGGAGTTTTAGCAGTGAAGTAAGTTCTGACTCGGATGATAAAAAAGCCTAATTTGTCTCGATTGCGGAGTCAAATACATATCTCACTTTTTTACCTACCTCCGAAATCCAACATCAGAAATCCGAAATAGATAATTCTCTCAATTTCATCAAAAAAGCGGTCAGAAATTATTTTTCTGACCGCTTTTTTGATGCTACTACGCTCTATCCAACTCGGCTCAAGACGTAATCATTGCGTCTCTACTGCTAGAATAAAAATTTTTTTAATTCACTCTATATCAACTCACTCAATTAGGAATAACACATGTTTTGATGGTATAATGCTGAATATGAATCGTATAAGTAAGTAAAGTATGACGTTTCTACAGCAGCAAATACGATATTTAGCATAATCACTCAATCACTAAATCACAAATCACTCAATTCTATAAGCAGGACAAGCCCTTTAAAAAAGTAACACTATTTGCAGTTATTATACAATTTACTGGTAGTTTTGCGCTGGGATGTAAAGAGGACTTTATGGATAGTAATCTAAGGAATACACAACTTTGGCTGGCATTTAAAAGTGGCGATAGTGAAGCACTAGGGCAATTAGCTAGTGAGCATTACCGTGTACTTTATAACTATGCCACGAAGTTTACCAAGGATAGAGAACTGATCAAAGATTGTATTCAGGATTTATTTTTATACCTATGGGATCAACGCGAAAATCTTCATTCGTCTCCTTTTGTGACTATTTATCTCTTAAAATCGCTTAAGCATAATCTTTTCAAAAAACTCAATCAAGAGAAGAAATGGGTCTTAGATGATTTTGATACAGAGTCACCTTTTTCGGAAAATACCAATATCGAATCTACTATTATTGCTTTGGAGCTTTTTGCAGAAAATGAGCAAAAAGTGAGAAGTGTCTTAAATAACCTTCCTAAACGACAACAAGAGGTTATTTTTCTCAAATTCTACGAAACGCTAAGCATCGAAGAAATTGCTGAAATTATGGATATGAACAAGCAATCTGTTTCTAATTTATTACAAAGAGCTATTCATAACCTAAAACAAAATTGGCAATTAGCGGTGTATCTTCTTTATTATCTGTACTTTAATGTCAGACTTCAATAGTTTTTTCTTTTCTAGAAAAAATATTTCAAAAAAATAACTTCCAAAGTGAGTATCTGAGTAGGAGCAAAGGCTATTACTAGCAAAGTGCGAAAAATACAAGATATTCTATGTTCGATTACAAAAACTTTTCAGCCAATGATTTTGCGATGGACGCATTCTTTCGAGAATGGGTACTGAAGCCTACACCCGATGCTTCAGCATTTTGGAAAAACTGGTTGTGGCAAAATCCAGAAAAATCAGAAGTCATTGAGAAGGCTCGAAAAATTGTAATCACGCTAAAAAATGCCCAAGAGGAAATTTCTGAAGATGAAATTGATATGGCTGTTGCGCAAATTGTAGCCGCTGCCAATCAACGTGGAGCACAGCCCAAGCCTGTTATTCGTCCAATTTGGTCTTCTACAAACATGATTCGCTGGGCTGCCAGTATCGTTGCTGTATTGGGACTTACTTGGTATGCTTACGATTATTGGGGCAATAGACCCTCAGAACTATATACCCAAACGGTGGCAACTGTAGTAAGCAACCCTAAAATGCTCGAAACTTTCAATAAATCATCCGAGCCTATGGTGATTACCTTGCCAGATGGAAGTTCGGTCATTTTACAACCCAAAAGTAGGATTAGCTATCCTGCTCAGTTTGAAGATTCTGTTCGTGCGGTGGTGCTTTCTGGAGAAGCATTTTTTGAAGTTGCTAAAAATCCTCAACAGCCTTTTTTGGTATATGCCAACGAATTAATAACCAAAGTGCTCGGAACGAGTTTTACCATCAAAGCTTTTGCTAATGATTCGCAAGTAAAAGTGATTGTGAAAACGGGAAAAGTGTGGGTCTATACAGCCAAAGACGCTCAACGACCTCAGGCAATAGAAGCGACGGCCCAGGCTATTTTGACACCTAATCAACAAATTACGCTACTCCGAGAAAGATTAGCTTTACAAAAAGTAAATATCTCGGCGCAAATGATGCGTGAATTACCAAGTATCCAAACGCAGAGCTTTGAGTTCAAGCATACGCCATTGTCGGAAGTTTTTCAGATGTTAGAATCAACTTACCATGTAGAAATTGACTATGACCAGCAATTAATGTCAGCTTGCGAACTTACGGCATCCTTGGGCGATGAGCCTTTACCAGAAAAGTTAAAATTGATTTGCTCAGTAATCGAGGCTACTTATGAGGTGCAGGAAGGAAAAGTAGTCATTCACGGAAAAGCTTGCAATTAAGATGCTTTAGGCTTTAAGCAAACTTTTATGCATTCATGAGAAATGTTTTTCCGTGAGCCCATAACTGGGAGCCGAAAGCCCAATAGTCGCTAACTAAGCTTATTTTTTATCAATCAAAAACAATCAGCAATCTCAAATTTACTCTAAATGCCTTTTTTCTATAAATCAAAATCACCTCCGATGAGTGGAGAGATCTTTGAAATCTCGCTCAAATAAAAAAAGCCGACGGTGCTACCAACACCATCGACTTATTCTTGTACATCCGAAAGTTTCTCAGGCTTTTCATCAAGATTCTTGATGGACAGGATGCTTTATGTCAGTTTTTCAACCAACCAATCAAAATTATGTCAAAAAAACGACAATTCACTAAGATTCCAATCAAGATTATGCGAATCTCCTTTGTGCAGATGATTGTCTCAGTTTTGTGCATGTCAATTGCCAATGCTGGGAATGTAAAAGCTCAAGATTTACTCGACCAAAAAGTGAGCATTGTCTCTACTAATCAGGCTTTTGAAAAAGTGTTGGAAACGCTTGAGCAGGAAGCTCATGTGAAATTCATGTATAGTCCTCAGCTTATCGCTTCTGGGCGTAAAGTTTCCATTTCAGCCAAAAAAGAAAAGCTTTCTACCCTGTTGGAAAGTCTTTTAAAACCTCTCAAAATTTCCTATGAAGTCGTAGACCGAAAAATACTCCTCAAACGTACAGAGGTTGGAGGTTTTTTAGAAAACAAAGTGACTACAAGCGTAGCTCAAACGATCAAAGGGAAAATCACCGACGCCGAAAAAGGTGATGGAATTCCCGGAGTAAGTATCGCCATAAAAGGTACTAACCAAGGTACTGTCTCCGACGAACAAGGTAATTATTCCCTGACAGTTCCTGACGAAAAGGCTGTTTTAGTGATTACTTCGGTGGGTTATATCAAGGCTGAAGTAGTAGTAGGAAATAGATTTACGGTAAATATTAGTCTTAATCCTGATACTCAAAACCTAGGTGAAGTAGTGGTGGTAGGATATGGTACTCAAAAGGTTACAAACGTTTCTGGTGCTATTGCCACGGTGAAAGGTGCTGATATTGAGCGACTTCGCCCTGTACGTCCTGAAGATGCTTTACAAGGTCGTGCTTCTGGGGTAACGATTATTTCCAATGGTTCTCCAGGCTCAAAGCCAACGGTGTTGATTCGTGGTATTCCTTCTTTTTCGGGTACAGACCCTGTGGTAATTATCGATGGTGTACCCCAAACCTTAAATGACTTGAACGCTATTAATGCAGCAGATATCGAGTCAATGAACGTATTGAAAGATGCTGCCACTACAGCGATTTATGGGGTAAAAGGAGGAAATGGCGTAATTGTAGTAACCACCAAGAACGGTGCGAAAAATCAAAAAGCTGAAGTTTCGGTAAGTTCAAACTACGGTGTTCAACAAGTAATGAGAACCATTGGGGTACTCAACGCTACAGAATACGCCGCAATCCTTAACGAAGGAAGTACTTTAGCGGGTGGCGGTCTGATTTTCAAAGACCTATCTAGTGTTGGTGTTGGAACAAACTGGCAAAAGCAAATCTTCAAAGAAGCTCCTTTGCAATCGCATAATGTTACGGTTCGTGGCGGAAGTGAGCAAGTCCAATACTTTGTTTCTGGAGGCTATACTGGGCAAGATGGTATTGTCGGAGGTGGAAAAAACTCAAACTTTAACCGTTTGAATTTGACTTCTAATTTGACTTTTCAACTTAGTAAAAAGGTTAAGTTATTATCCAATACCAGCTTTGTAAATATCCAAAGTGTTGGAGTTCAAGAGAATTCATTTAACTCGATTATTGGTAGTGCACTCAATTTTGACCCAACCGTTCCTGTCTTGAATACCGTTCCAAATACTGTCGGGAAATATGGATTTAGTAATTTGTTGTTATCTGAAATTTTTAACCCATTGACTAAGCTTGACAACAACTACAATCAAAGTAATGGTAACAAATGGTATGGGAAATTAGAGTTACAATATGAGGTTATTAAAAACTTGACGCTTGCTTCTCGATTTGGCTATACCAATTGGAATAACACTTACAAATCATTTACTCCTCTGGCTTTCTACGGTCCACTCAATGTTGAAAATACCATGAATGCCGATGGTTCAACCGTGACGGGTCGTCATAATAGTGTTTATGAATCAAAACGTACTGATAATACTTACACATTCGAAACATTCGGAACATACAATTTTGCGCTCCCAAATGAGCACCATTTTGAAACAGTTGCAGGTATTTCATTAGCCAAAGTTTCTGGTGACGAAACCAATGGTTCTCGCCAAGATGTACCATTTAACTCATGGGAATTTGCCGATATTACTGCCGCAACAGGTGTTAATACAGCCGACAATGTTAATGCTATTTCGATGGGAAATAGTCAATATTTCCGTAAAAACCTTTCTTATTTTGGACGTGTCAATTACGATTGGAAAGATAAATATCTGGTATCATTTTCTGCTCGTCGTGATGGTTCTTATGCGTTTGGGGTTGATAATAAGTTCGCGAATTTCTATGCAGGTTCTTTGGGTTGGGTAGTTTCGAGCGAAGACTTTTTCAATGTAGATTTTATTAACTACCTCAAAATCAGAGGAAGTTACGGTACAATTGGTAACGAAAACGTAAGTCCACAATATGTTGGCATTATTTCGGGTGGCCCAAGCTATGCAGGCGATGCCAACAGTAATGGATATACCTTTGGTAATACCTTTGTGAGTGGCTCAACCGTTGGTTCTTATGCCAATACTACCTTGCGTTGGGAAAAACAGATTCAAAGTAACGTAGGTTTTGATGCTCGCTTTGGAAAATACTGGTCACTTTCGGCTGATTATTTCGATAAATCTGTGGATGGTCTTTTGTTTACTCCTTCTGTTTCATTATACCTCGGAACTGCTGCACCTCCAACTGCCAATATTGGTTCTACGAAAAGTAATGGTATTGATTTGAACTTAGGTTTTACGTATCCTATTTCAAAACAAGGACAATTTAGCACGAATATTACTTTTACTACGGCTAAAAACCTAGTAACAGCCACTAACTCAGATGGTACTGCCATCATTCCGGGAGGCAACTATTTCAATGGACAATCTCAAAGCGTGACCCGTTTCCAACAAGGATATGCGCCAGGGTATTTCTATGGATATAAAACAGCAGGTTTATTCCAAAATGCTGCTCAAATCAGTGAAGCACCGACTCAAACAGGAGCAGTGCCGGGAGATATCCGTTTTGTGGATGTAAACAAAGATGGTAAGATTACAGATTTAGATAAAACAGAAATTGGTAATCCATTCCCTGATTTTACGATGGGTTGGAACCTTAGTTTAAGTCTGAAAAACTTTGATTTTACGATGTTTACCTATGCTTCGGTCGGAAACGATGTATATCGTGCCTATGAGAGAAATGCTATTTATTCTAATAAAGATAGAAGCGTTTTAGGTCGCTGGAGAGGCGAAGGCTCAACTAATGATGCCAAATTCCCTCGTTTCACTTTTGTTGATGCCAATAGCAATATCCGTGTGTCAGACAGATATGTGGAGGATGGTTCTTTTGTGAAAATCAAAAATGTTCAGGTAGGATACACTTTGCCAACTAGCTGGGTATCAAACAAAGTATTTAGTAAGATTCGTGTTTATGCACAAGTAAAAAATGCTTACACATTTACTCGTTATTCAGGGTTTGACCCAGAAATCCCGGGAGGAATTTTGGATACGGGTGTTGACCGTGGGGTATATCCACAGGCACGTACTTGGTCATTAGGACTTGACTTGAAATTTTAGTTTAATCTTATTAAAAAACACTGAGAAAATTAACTCGGTACTGGATTATGAATACGAAAAAATACATATATACATTCTTGGTCATTGGGGCACTTTGTGGAGGATGCACCCAATGGGTTGACTACAGTCCAAAAGACGACTACAAAGTTACAGATGCAGATTACCTTAAGTCTGAAACTGATTATAGAAGTATGGGAGTAAGTGTTTACACACCAATTCAATGGCTAAATCAGGTAGTTCCTATTGGAGATATCGCCTCTGATAATGCGGTTGCAGGGGGTGAGAATGCTTCTGATGTACTGAGCCTACAACAAATAGATGACTTTTTGGTAAACAGTCAGAACGGAACTTTGACAGAAATTTGGAAGGCAGCCTACGAAGGCATAAACCGTGCGAACTATCTGTATCAATATAAAGATAGCAATCCATCAGGAGTCGCTGTCAACTTTACTGGTAAAGATGCTTTATATGGAGAGGTGGCGTTTTTGAGAGCCTATTATTATTTTACCTTGGTTAAAGTGTTTGGAAATGTTCCACTTTTTGTAGATAAAAAATTGGGAATTGCTGATTCTAGAACGCTCAAACAAGCTAAACCAGCTGAGATTTATGCTCAGATTGAAAAGGATTTAACCAACGCCATTGCGGTATTACCAACTACTGATCCTAAAAATGGACGAATTACCAAATATGCAGCTCAGGCGCTTTTAGGCAAGGTATATCTCTATCAGAATAAGTTTGACGCCGCCGCACCAGTGTTAAAAAGCGTAGTCGATGGTCCATATACTTTAGTAAGTAATTTTGGAAGTATCTTCTTGCAATCTGGTAAAAATGGTTCTGAAGCGGTATTTGAAATTCAATATTCAAATGCTTCTCCTTATTACAACTGGGGTGGTACTACTCGTGGACAAGGTAACTATGCTGTTCAACAATGTGGTATTCGCGGCTTAACGGGCAATAGTCCTTATGCTGCGGGTTGGAGTACCAATTTGCCTACTCAAGATTTGGCGAATGCCTATGAAGCAGGAGATACACGTAAGGCTGTGACTTGCTTAGATATAGAAGCATATAAGGCTGCAAATCCTAGTTTCAATATTACTTATCAGGTAGCACCATACAAAAATACAGGTCTGTACAATCAGAAATATCTTCCTCGCAAAGGAGAATCAAGTGGACAGATTGAGTTGAACTATTTGAATAATCAACGTATTATTCGCTTGTCGGAGGTGTATTTGATGTATGCGGAGGCATTAAACCGCAAAGCGTCTCCCGATGATGCAACAGCTTTAATATATCTTAATAAGGTTCGTCAAAGAGCATTTGGCGATAATAACCACAATTTATCGGCTACTGGCACAAGTCTTCGCGATGCCATCTGGAAAGAGCGTCGTCTCGAACTTGGTATGGAAGGTGACCGCTTCTTTGACTTAGTAAGAACAGGTCAAGCAGCTACAAAGTTGACGGGTTTTACGGTGGGTAAAAATGAAATTTTCCCCATTCCACAAGTCGAGATAGAAGTTTCGGGTCTTGTACAAAACCCTGGTTATTAATCTAAATCTTTATTTTTTCTTTGAAAAACATGAATCTTAAAAATATAGCATCCAGCATTGGATTGGCATTGGCAGTATTCGTATTGCCATCTTGTCAAGACCAACTCTATAATGATATTGCATTTGTGGATAAGGCAAGTGTGCCAAGTAAGCTTTCGGCTTTATTTGAAATCACACAAGACAATACGGGTATGGTAACCATAACACCCAACGGTGAAGGCGTTGCCTACTTTTCGGTAGCTTCTGGTCTGGCTGGTGCCACCCCAGCTACGGTAAACCCTGGCGGGAAAGTTCAGTGGAAATATCCTGAAGGCAATCATAGTGTGGTGGTGAAAGGCTTTAATGTGGGAGGAAAGAGTACAGAAACGACTTTACCTTTGACTGTATCTTTTAAGGCTCCAGAAAATGTAGAAATGACTGCCACCATTGACCCAACTAATCCTAAAAAGGTTAATGTAACGGCTAAAGGCTTATATGAAACAAATTTCAAAGCCTATTTCGGTGAAACTGCAAATGAGGTACCTGTTTCATTCAACGAAGGGCAAACAATAAGCTATACTTACAACTCTGTTGGCACATTCACTATCAAAGTCGTAGCGTTGAGTGGCGGTGCTGCTAGCACAACGGTTACCCAAAATGTAACAATTGTGAGTCCTGTGATACTTCCGTTGGATTTCGAAACTGCTGGACAAGAATATACTTTCTCAAACTTCGATGGAGGTTCGGTAAGTATCATCAATAACCCTCAGAAAAGTGGTATCAATACTTCTTCAAAAGTTGGGAGAATGATCAAATATGCAGGTCAGCCTTGGGGTGGAAGTTTGATTACTTTAGGTAGTGCGATAGATTTTTCGGTGAATAAATTCTTTGCCATGAAAGTGTTCTCTCCAAGAGTGGGCGCGAAGGTGTTATTGAAGGTTGAAAATGCTACTGATGGAAGTGTTAGTTATGAAAAAGAAGTAACTACCACAAAAGCTAATGCTTGGGAAGACCTCAGTTTTGATTTTAGTGCCATTAATACCACTAAGTCATACCATAAAATTGTACTAATCTTTGATTTAGGTACTATGGGTGATGGTTCTGCTAATTACACATTCTTATTTGATGATATTCGTTTGTACAAGCCAGTCACGGCTGAAAGTCTGACAGTGCCATTGACATTTGAATCTTCTACCTTAAAATACGATTTCGTCAATTTTGATGGAGGAAATGCTAGTGTTGTTGACAACCCACAAAAGACAGGTATTAATACTTCCTTGAAGGTAGGTAAAATGGTTAAATCTGCGGGTCAGTCTTGGGGAGGTTCATTTATCACTTTAGAATCGCCAATTGACTTTTCTGCTAAAAAAACCTTTAAAATGAAGGTGTATTCTCCACGAGTAGGAGCTAAAGTCCTTTTAAAAGTGGAAAATCTAACCAATGGAGCTGTCAGTTTTGAAAAAGAAGTAACCACCACCAAAGCTAATGCGTGGGAAGAACTAACCTTCGACTATAGCGGTATCAATGCAAGTCAGTCATATCAAAAAATAGTGCTGATTTTTGATTTGGGAACTATGGGCGATGGGTCAGCCAATTTTACTTATTGGTTTGATGATATTGTTCTTCAATAAAATGGAGTAAAAAAAGAAATATGTCAGAGTAATAGTGCGACATGAGCAATACATCATTTCCACTATTACTCATTAGACTAATTTTCTAGAATTATTTATTCATGTTTAGATTTTGACTTTTATGAAATATACAATAAAATCAATTACAGCATTTTTGCTTGCAAGCGCACTTGGTCTGACAGCCTGTAAGCAAACAGAATTTGGTTTTGGTGATATTATTACTCCGAGCAACTTAACTATTGTTGCTGATGTGATTGGAGTAGATGCTAATAATCCAAACGGTAATGGAACAGGAAGTGTGAATATCGCTGCACAAGCAGGTCAGGCACTTTCTTATAAAATAGACTTTGGCGATGGTAATTCTCAGATGGTACCATCAGGTAAAGTTGCCTATAAATATGCTAACCCTGGCACCAACGAATATGTGGTTTCCGTAAATGCGATTGGGACAGGTGGGGCTATGACCACACTTAGTAAAAAGGTAAAAGTGTTTGTGGCATTCGAAATTCCTAGTAATATCCTTACCGCTATGACTGGTGCTGGCTCGAAAGTTTGGATTACGGATAATGAGGCAATAGGACATGTGGGAGTAGGGCCTTCGGATGGTTTTACCCCAAGTTGGTATGCTGCCGAGCCAAACCAAAGACCAGCCTGTTTGTACGATGATGAAATTACTTTTGCTAAAACTGCCAATAATCAAATTACCTTGAATGTCGATAATAAAGGTCAGTCATCATTGATTGGCGCTGCAACGTCCTTCTACGGTGTTTCAGGACCAGACGGTTGTTATGATATTAGTACAGGTGGTACAAAAGAGTTGAATTTTTCACCAGCAACTTCGGCTTCTACGTCCTCAAACTCTACAAGAGTACAGTTTAAAGTTCCGGGAAATGGGATTGTGAATTTTGGAACAGGAGGAACCACTTATGAAATTTTAGCACTTTCAGAAAATAGTATGACACTTAGAAGTATTGGCTCAGATGGAAATGCTTGGTATATGAAGCTAAAACCTAAGTCAGCAACCACGCCAGTGACTGAAAAGAAACTCGTTTGGGCAGATGAATTTAATACTGATGGTGCTCCAAACCCAGCGGTTTGGGGATATGATTTGGGAAATAATAATGGCTGGGGAAATAACGAGGTTCAAAATTATACCAATCGTGCGGATAATGCTGTAGTGCAAGGTGGCGTTTTGAAAATTACTGCTAAAAAAGAGAGCTATCAAGGCTCAAACTACACTTCAGCTCGTTTACTTTCTCTCAATAAGTATTCATTTACTTATGGACGTGTAGATATTCGTGCCAAACTGCCTGCAGGTGGAGGTACATGGCCAGCGTTGTGGATGTTGGGTTCTAATATTCAGACAGTTGGTTGGCCTGCTTGTGGTGAAATTGACATTATGGAAATGATTGGGAATAAGCCCAATGTAATCTTAGGAACTGTTCATCACCCTAATCATTCAGGTGGAAATGCTGATGGAGGAAGTACCACTATTACCAATGCTACCACAGAGTTTCATATCTATTCTGTTGATTGGTCGGCAAGTAGTATTAAATTTTATGTTGATAACAAATTATTTTACACTTTTGCCAACAATAGTACGCTACCATTCAACAAGGACTTTTTCTTTATCATGAATATTGCCATGGGAGGAAACCTAGGTGGAACAATAGATCCAGCCTTTACTTCAGCGACTATGGAGGTGGACTATATCAGAGTTTATCAATAAAAGGAGTATTAATGGTGTTATGCCAAAAATCAAAAAGGCGGTCGAGAATTATTCTCTGACCGCCTTTTTTGCGAATATCAACGCTTTAGGAACAAGTATTGCGTCTCTACGAGTGAAATTTAACTAAAAACATTTACTCATTCACACAATCAGGATTCACTGAATATTAGTAAGCTCTAGCAAAGATTACACGACGAGACGAAGGATTTCCTGTATAAATACATTTGCCTTCTTCTTCTTTCGCATCCAAAGGAATACAACGAATAGTAGCTTTGGTTAATTCTTTAATTTTTTCTTCTGTTTCTGAAGAACCATCCCAGTGTGCTGAAATAAACCCTGGTTTTTCGTCCAAAGTTTTTACAAACTCATCCCACGAATCAACTTCAAGGGTATTTGCTGTTCTGAAAGACAAAGCTCGGTTATAGATATTCTCTTGGATTTCTTCCAATAGATTTTGGATAACCTCTACCACGCCATCAATTTCATACGTCTTTTTCTCTTTTGTATCACGACGGGCAATTTCAACCGTGCCGTTAGCAAGGTCACGAGCACCAATTGCCAAACGTACAGGAACACCTTTCAATTCGTATTCAGCAAATTTGAAGCCTGGGGATTGTTTGTCAGAGTTATCGAATTTGACAGAAATTCCCAATTTTTTCAAAGTTTTAACAATAGGTAAAACTTTTTCAGAAATAGCCTCTAATTGTTCAGCACCTTTGAAAATAGGTACGATTACCACTTGAATTGGCGCTAATTTTGGAGGTAATACCAAACCTTCATCATCAGAGTGAGCCATAATCAAAGCACCCATCAAACGAGTAGAAACACCCCAAGAAGTACCCCAAACATAGTCTTGTTGGTTTTCTTTGTTAGAGAATTTTACATCAAAAGCTTTGGCAAAGTTTTGACCTAAGAAGTGAGAAGTGCCTGCCTGTAAAGCCTTTCCATCTTGCATCATCGCCTCAATACAGTATGTATCATCTGCACCTGCAAAACGCTCGTTGGCAGTCTTTTTACCACGAATAACAGGAACAGCCATAAACTCTTCAGCAAATGTAGCATATACATCTAGCATTTGTTCCGTTTCAGCAATGGCTTCTTCTTTAGTAGCATGAGCTGTGTGTCCTTCTTGCCACAAGAATTCGGCAGTACGTAAAAACAAACGAGTACGCATTTCCCAACGCACAACGTTTGCCCATTGGTTAATCAACAAAGGAAGGTCACGGTATGACTGAATCCAGTTTTTATAAGTACTCCAGATAATAGCCTCAGAAGTTGGGCGAACCACTAACTCTTCTTCAAGACGAGCATTGGGGTCAACAATTAATTTACCTTTATTATCAGGGTCGTTTTTCAAACGATAGTGTGTCACTACAGCACATTCTTTGGCAAAGCCTTCTGCATTTTTTTCCTCAGCCTCAAACAAACTTTTCGGTACAAAAAGAGGGAAGTAAGCATTTGTATGTCCAGTTTCTTTGAACATATCGTCCAAAGCACGCTGCATTTTTTCCCAAATAGAATAACCGTAAGGTTTGATCACCATACAGCCTCTAACGGCAGAATTTTCGGCTAAATCGGCACGCTTAACAAGTTCGTTGTACCACTCAGAATAATTTTCGCTACGTTTTGGTAAGCCTTTGCTCATGGGTTGTTTTATGGTTGGTTAATGCCTCTTTAGCTTAAAATGAGATTAGAATAACGCTAAATCGGCGAAAAATGTACAAAACTAATGGGGGAAAACGTTCTTTTAATAGTCTAAATACCAGAAATGAATATAAAATAAGTATTTGTTACCCATTCGGTTATGTTCGAGACCATGGTAATAGCATGATCAACAGTCATCCCAAATCTATTACTAAATAACAAAACTATAACCTTAACTTAACCTTATTTAGTTCATTTTCAAAGTATTGGATAATTGGAACATTTAAAGATTTAATTTTGTTAATGTTGTGTTAATTATCTTGCAAAGATAAGTTTTTGTAGTAAGTTTGTTACAAGAAATTTTTGCTAAGTTATTAATCTGGCCAGTTTATCTTAGAAAAAAACAATTCATTACCTTTTGAGATAGTACTGGTTAATATTTGAAAACGTAGCAAAACGCACTGATTGCTGATAAATATTAATAAATTATTTGTTTTATTGACAATACTCCTACAATCTAAAATTCAAACAGCTATGAGCCTTCAGCATTCAATAAAGCACCTTTCAGCTATAGCGTTGATTGGTTTAGTTTGGGGTTGTAATACCTCCAAACAAGCAATTGTTTCCAAAAGCTCAAGTGGTGAAGTTTACGACGACTTGTACGCTTCGACAAGTGACGTAAGACCTACTACTTTGGGTGGGCGCATATACAATGAGCAAGGTTATGATGAATCTACTTATCAAGCTCCTGTATATCGCAATGGTAATTCTACGAACAATTCGACACAGGGCACCAATGAATATTATTCTCAAAATTGGTTAAATTCTCGTTCAGTTTATCAAAATCAAGACGACTATTCTGCTGGTTATAACAATGGCTACAACAATGGTTTTGCGAATGGTCTAAACAACGGATACGGTAATTTTGGTTTAAATAACTGGTACTCAAATCCAGCTATCTCATTCGGTCTAGGATATAGCCGTTGGTCTCCTTTTGGTTATTCAACTATGGGTTATTACGATCCATTGTATTCTAGTTTTTATGACCCATATTGGGGTTGGTCAAGTAGCCGTTGGATGTATGGTAACTCATTTGGGTATGGATACAGTCCTTATGGCTATGGCGGTTTTTATGATCCTTATGGTTATGGATATTCGTCTTTGGCCTATGGTGGTTATTATGGAGGATACTACGGTGGCTATTACAACAACTACAATAATTATGTAGGTTCTGTTATTGGTGCTGAGACTCCAGCCAAGTATCGTTCAAGACCAGCTTATGCAGCTTCTGCGTATAACTCGGATTTCAACAATAATAGAGGAGCAGCCTATAATCGTGGTAGTCGTACCAACGCAGATTATTCAAATACCAACTCAGACTATTATTCACGTCCGAGAAGAGATGGTAGCAGTGCTAACTACAACTCAGGTACTACTACGAACTCTTCAAGAAGTGCTAACAGTAGCTATTCTAACGGACGCAATAGCTCTTGGGATTGGTCATCTAACAACAACAATAATAGATCGACTAATTCGAACACAAATTCAACTTGGAACAATTCTTCAAGTGGAAGTTCGTCAAGTGGCAGCTCTGGCGGCGGTGGCGGCGGAGGTCGTTCACGTGGTCCAAGATAATATTAACAAATGATTAACACTCGAAGCCTCGCAGAGTTGTACTTTGTGAGGCTTTTTTACGTTAAATTAACAACAAAGTCCGTTATACTACCTCCGCATGATGAGGGGTAATTCTCATAGAACTGTCCTTATTATAAAGAATATGATTTTAAACCGTAAGAATAACATGAAAGATATTCGTAAAGTATTACTTGCGTCTCTACTTATGAGTTCGATAAGCGCTAGTTTTGCACAAGATAATAATTATGATGCATTGGCGAGACTCTTTTCACAAACTGCACCAAGTGGTTCTGCTCGATTTCAAGCACTAGGTGGCAACCACTCAGCTTTGGGTGCAGATATCTCTTCCAATTCTAGCAACCCTGCTGGTCTGGGTTTTTATACTCGTTCTGAATTTTCTATTTCTCCTTCTTTTCAAATCAATTCAAACACTAGTAGTTATATCGATACCAAGAAAACTAACGCCAATACCGATAATTTTAATATAGCCAATATTGGAATTGTATTTGGTGGACAAGAACCAAGATATAAAGATAGCTGGAGAGGAAGTTGGTCTATTTCTTACAATAGACAAAGTTCGTTGTATAATAAAGTAAGTTTTGCAGGACGTAACCTTCAGAGTTCACTCATGGATAGTTTTGGTGAGATTACAAACCGAGATATTAAGGATAACGGTTTAAGCTTACAAGACTTTAAAGATGGCTTGACTAATGATGCTCCTAATTTTTATTATCAATCTGACATGTATTATTGGTCATTTTTGATTAATCCAAATGGTACTAACTCAGACCCATTTGTTGGTGCTGAAGGAGGAAAGTCTGTTGACCAGCGATATGATTTTCAAGCATCTGGTCGAACAAGCCAGTGGACAATTGGTTATGGCGGTACTGCCAATGAAAAGTTCTATATAGGTTTCTCTTTGGGGTTGCCAAGTTTTAGATACGAAACTCAAACGGATTTTACTGAGAATATCGTTAACTATGATGCCATTCGTTCTTTCGCGTTTTCTAAATATCTTACTACAACAGGACAAGGTATCAACTTGACTGTTGGAACTATCATAAAGCCAACTAATAATTTCCGTATTGGTGCTACCATTACGACACCAACTTGGTATTCGATAGATGAAACTACTTCATCCACCTTGAATGTCGATGTTGATCCTAGTAAAATGGGTGGTATTAAGCTTTCTTCAGATGTAATATCTGGCGGAAATACGATAGGTAGCAAATTAGTGTCCTTAGGATACGGAATTAATACCACAGGAGGTACTTCGTATATCACTCGAATTCCAAAGTTATCTACCCAACCAGTAAGTTCAAATTATGAATTAAGAACTCCTTTCAAAGCTAGTGGTGGAGTGGCTTATTTCTTTGGTAAAAAGGGCTTCCTATCGGCAGATGTTGAATATGTAGCTTATAAAGGTATGAAATTAAGTACGAATATGAACGATGCTTATTTCAAAGGAGATTTGGATTTTTATACAAAGTCTATCCAGAATACCTATAAAAATGTTTTGAATTTAAAAGTAGGTGGAGAATATCGTATGGGCTTGTTTGCAGCACGTGGAGGTTTCGCTTATTATCAAAACCCTTATAATTCTAATTTTGATAACGATGCAGTTAATCGCGCAATGATGGTATACTCAGCAGGTGTTGGTATCAAAACGGGAACTTTCTATGTAGATTTGACAGGCTTGTATGGTAAAACACAACAAGCATATAACCCTTATGTGTTGAACGATTCGTCTTTATATGCAACTGCCATTATGGACCAAAGCTGGACAAGAGGTGTTTTGACGTTTGGGGTTTATTTTTAAGAAATAAAATTATCAAAAAAGGGTCTCCAATTAATTGGAGACCCTTTTTTGATTTATGACTGTTTCTCATTGATTTCGTCCAACAACCAAAGTAATTGTTGAACCTCAATATTTCCATCAATTTTGATATCAGCACGCATATAGAAAGGTAAACGTGTTTGATATCTCTTTTTGAGGTCCTCGAATAGAGCTTGATTTCCGCTACTTTTATTAATCAAAGGTCGATTGTTGGCATCAGATAATTTGATGCGTTTGAATAAATCCTCTGGCTGTACATTGAGAAAAACACTGATGCCATTGGCTTTGATAAAATCCATATTATCAAAAAAGCAAGGAACACCTCCACCCGTAGCAATAACCAGTTTTTGATTAGGCGAAAATTGCTTTAAAATTTTACTTTCTATTTCTCTAAAATGGTTTTCCCCATTCCATTTAAAAATTTCAGGAATAGTTTGATTTTCATGGCGTTCAATTAATTCGTCCATATCTACAAACTTATATCCTATGGCTTTGGCTAATTGTCTTCCTAGCGTACTTTTCCCTGAAGAGGGCATTCCTACTAAAAATATATTTTTCATATTGGTTAACATCGAATGGCCTTTTGGGAAAAGCTATTGCAATTTTGATAAAACTTCTTCTTTATCGGGTGTTGCCTTGTTTGACCATTTACCTTTTACAGTACCATCTTGCAATAACCAAATTACGGGATTGGCACGAGCAATGGTTTTTAGCACTTTAACATCAGCATTCAACACTACAACATCTAATTGATTTTGCTTGATAAAGTTTTGAGCGGCATCATCTGTTGAGGCAGTTACAAACCAAACCGTTACATCAGAGCCTTTTAGTCCTTGAATCAATTGCTTGATTTCTTCGATATGTCCTAAATTGGCTTTTTCAACAAATGGGCTTACAATCATCAATTTCTTTCCGACAAAACTTTCTGCTTTGTAATCAATAGAATCACCTGTTCTGTAAAGGTTATAATCTGTAATACGGGCTTTTGCAGCATCCTCATTCAACTGAATCATCTGTTTGAACTTCCAGGTTGTATCTGTTGGATACTCCATAAATTCTTGCTCTTTACCACCTTTCTCCATGATATACTTAAACTTTGGAGCTTCAGCAGGCTTCATGTTATTCTGAATGTTTTCTCCGATGGCATAAGGTAAGCCGTCGTTTACTGGCAAATAATTAACAGCATAAGTTCCTAGTGCCAAACAAAATACTAAAGATGCAGCTACCGCCCAACCTGTTTTTTTGTCAGCAAAAATATGACGTTGCCAAAGTATTATTAAAATAAAGAACATCAAAATCATGTCCTTGATAAACGAAGTCCAAGGTTTTAGTTTGATGGCTTCTCCAAAACAACCACAATCTGTCACTTTGTTGAAATAAGCAGAATAAAAAGTCAAAAAGCCAAAGAAAACAACAGTGGCTAATAATATCCATGAAGCACTTTTGAGTTTATATTGGACTAGTAAGCATACCCCCAACACCAATTCTAGCGTACACAAAAAGATAGATACATATAATGCCAAAGGTACCCAGAAATGCCAAAAGCCTGCCATCCAAGGAAAGTCAGTTGCGAATACATCGAAGTATTCTTCCAACTTGATTTCGGTACCAATAGGGTCGTTGAGTTTGATAAGTCCTGAAAAAATAAATATTACACCAACAAAGATTCGGGATAAATGTGCGAGGAATTTCATGATAGATAAAAAGGGGATTCTTGTATATTAGGGCTAAAATGTGAAATGTTAGTTTGGATAGAAAACTTTAAAACAACCAAAAATATGCCATTTTTGAAAGTATAGTTAAATATACAAGTATTCAACCAAAATACATTTCAATTATTTTCTAGATGAAAGAACAAAATTAAATCAGCTCATTACATAAAACTGTTAATGAACTGTTAAAATGGAAATGAAAATGAGAAGATTATAGAATTTTAAATAAGCGATAGTTAATAGTCTTGCTTTTGTACAAATATTAAAATTACTTTCAAATTATCCAATCTTCACATTTTCAAATTCAAAGAAACTACTGTTGCTGTTGTTGCTGTTGAGCCATACCCATTTGGATAAGACAAAAAACTGCATAGTTCAACATATCCTGATAGTTGGCTTCAACACCTTCAGATACCAATGTATGTCCTTGATTATCTTCGATTTGTTTAGTTCTGAAGATTTTCATCAAGATTAAATCTGTCATTGAGCTTACACGCATATCACGCCACGCCTCACCATAATCGTGATTTTTGTTTAATAACAAATTCAAAGTTTTGCTCACTTGTTCATCGTACAAATCACCTAATTCTTGCTCAGAGAACTCCATTTGTGATGAATTATCCAACTGCTTCTGAATCATCGCAATAATACAATAGTTGATGATGCCGATAAATTCACCTTCAATACCATCATCAATTTTCTGAACACCTTTTTCTTGAATAGAACGAATACGTTGTGCTTTAATAAAAATCTGGTCTGTCAGACTAGGCAAACGCAGAATACGCCAAGAAGTGCCATAATCTTTATTTTTTTTCTGGAAAAGCTCTCTACAAATCGTAATTATTTGACGATACTCAAATTCTGTTTTTGTCATTTTTGGGAAAAATCTGTTGCTAAATATTTACCATTTATTGAATCTTAGCAGGGTACAGATAGGTTATCTATGTGAAACTGTTTTTGCAAAAATACCGCATTCAGTTCAAAATTCTAACAATATTCTTTTAATCAGCCTTAGAATCTAGTTTAAGGATACCATTGTGTGCCAAGTTTAGAATTGCTTTTATCTTTGCACCATCAACTTTTATATGTGCGTATGACTACTTTAATTAATTGCCGTGGCAAACTTATCGATCTTGCTCAACCTCGTGTCATGGGTATTTTGAATATTACTCCTGATTCTTTTTTTGAAAGAAGTCGTGTACATACCGAAACGGAAATTTTGAATCAAGCAGAAAAAATGCTGTCTGCGGGAGCCACTTTTTTGGATTTGGGAGGACATTCTACTCGTCCAGGGGCAACGCCTGTATCGGAGGAGGAGGAAATCAAAAGAGTTTTGCCAGCCACAGAAATTATCCTCAAACATTTTCCCGAAGCATTAATTTCTATTGATACATTCCGTTCTAATGTTGCAAAAGCTTGTGTAGAGGCTGGCGCCGTGATTGTCAATGATGTTTCAGGCGGTTTATTGGACGATAAAATGTATAAAACCGTTGCAAGTTTTGGAGATGTTCCTTACATCCTCATGCACATGCGTGGAACCATCGAAACTATGACGCAGTTGACCCAGTATGATAATCTGGTGTTGGAGGTTTTGGATGAATTACAGCAAAAGGTAGCTCAGTTAAGAACCTTCAATCAACGTGATATTATCTTGGATTTGGGATTTGGTTTTGCCAAAAATCTTGACCAAAACTATGAATTGCTCAATCACTTACCAGATTTTGAGGTGATGAATTTACCGATGTTAGTTGGTGTTTCAAGAAAATCTATGATTTGGCGAAAATTAGATATTTTGGCGTCTGAGGCTCTAAACGGAACTACCGCACTCAACGCAGTTGCTCTAATGAAGGGCGCAAATATTCTGCGAGTACACGATGTAAAAGAGGCAATAGAGACCATTAGTTTGATTAAAGCTGTAAATGCGAGGTAAGTTAGTGAGCAAAATAAAATCTAATTTTTCTGTTTTAGGCACTAAGCAAAAGGCACAAGGCAAAGAGTGTTAAAATATTTTTAATAATCACAAACATACTTTTTTCCAAAGCCCACCGCCGAAAGCCGTTACCAGAAAGCCTAAGCACAATCTTAAATTTTGAGCTTTCAGCCCTGAGTATTCGTCAAATAGTTATCTACCGTTACAAAAAAAACACTCTTTGCCTGTTGCCTTTTCCCTAAAAGTATAAAAACTATTTATTTAGTTTTGTAATTAAAAATTTAGTTATAAATTCGAAGGGTAAATGTCATAACCCTTATTACCCTTCGAATTACTATGAAGAAACTCCTATTACTCCCTCTTTTTATTCTTCTATTTCATACCTTGACTATTGGTCAAAGTGGACAAAACTCTTGGCAAGAGTTGATTGCTAAAGGACAATATGCTAAGGCCATTCAGTTGTTATCGGCAAAAGAAGATACCCTTTCTCAAAATAATGTAATGACCTTGGCATTTTGTCATCAAAAATTAGGACACCTTCCGCAAGCCAAAAAGTACTATTTGCAGTTACTGGAAAAAAATCCCCAATCTCAAGAACTATTGATGAGCTTGGCTGGCATAGCAGACCGAGAATCAAATATCCCTCAAGCGCTGGGCTATTACCAAAAGCTTGTATCGCTCGATACTACCAATCATTTCTATCTGAAAGAAGTAGCAAGAAACCTTGTGAAACAAAGAAAAAATGAAGAAGGGATAGCTCTACTAGAAAAGGCTGTCAAATTAGATTCTTCTGATATTGATGCTTTGGCAGATATTTCTAATCTTTTATTGAATGAAACTCAAGAAAGTAAAGCGATTAATTACATCAAAAAAGGAATGGAATTGGATAGTAATTCTATTAAAATGAGACAATTGCGGGCTAGATATGCTTATCGTAATTTTGATTATGAACAAGTACGAAAAGATTTGAAGTACACCCTTTCAAAAGGTGATTCTTCCGTTTTGTATCAGCGATTATTGGCAACTTCCTATTTTTATTTGGATAGTCTGGCGCAGTCTATCTTTCTTTTTAATCGCTTGATAGAAAGGGGAGAGGATAACGAACTGGTTCGTGCAGGATTTGGATATGCTTTATTAGCGGCTAAAGATCAAAATATGATTATCAAAGGAACTCAAAATATGTTTACAGCAATTAAGCTTGGAACTTCAGAAAAGATTTCAGATTATCGTCTGGCTATTGCCGATGCTAACGTTCGATTGAAAGAGTATAACTGGGCAGCAAAAGAATACAAGCATATTATTGATACTTATCAACGTCCAAAGGCCATATTTAAACTAGCAGAACTTTATGAAAAGCATCTAAAGGATGCTGAATTAAGTAAAATCTATTACCAAGAATATGCTAGAACTTGTCAGCTAGAAAAGACTAAGAAGAATATAGATTGTGCTAATATCAATGTAGCCCTACAAAAACTCAATCTTGCGCCAGTCTCCAAAATCTATGCACAAGATGTAAAAGGGGTCAAAGCTGATTCATTAAGAATAGATACTGCAGATTCATTGCAAGTGGAGGATCATTAGTATCTCAGTGGCAAAGTGAACAGGCACAAAGGGACAAAGGGTATTTCATTTTAGTGGTATAGTGAACAGGTGTAAAGGTACAAAGTGTTTGTTATTTCAGTGATAAAGAAATAGGTGTAAAGGCACAAAGTGTACAATGTTTTCACATTGTGCCTTTGTGCCTGTTCACTACTTATTCACTCTTTTATGCTTAAACCTCCTATGCGACCAGAGCCAGTCAGATGGGTTTTCTTGGATTGATTTTTCTAGAGTTCTCGCATATATCTCCGTGATTTCCCCCAATTGATATTGATCATAAGGACGTTCTACCAACAACGAATAATTGATTACATACTTTCCACGACGCTTTCTTACTAATTCTCCATAAAGAATAGGATAGTTAAAACTACGAGCCATTTTTTCTGTACCCAAAAAGAAATCAGTTTCTTGATGTAAAAAAGTAGTCCAATAAGCCAAATCTGGTGTTTCGGCAGCTTGGTCAGAGATAATCCCCACAATACGAGGTTGCCCTTTCTTTTTCACCATTTCACGAAAAGTTTGCTTCATCGGAATGGGCGTAATATTAAAACGAGAACGAATGGTGTACATTAGTTTATCAAAAAACGGATTCGAAAGAGGTTTGTAAATAACATCTATGAGCACACCTGTCTGGGTAGTTCTAGGAGGTATAAGTTCCCAACAATTGATATGGCTCGACATAATTAGCATCACCTCATTATTACGTAAGCATTCATCAATCACATCTTGTCCATTGATCTCCACCATTTTCTCTAAGTCTTTTACCGAAATTGTGAGTAATTTTAGGGACTCAACAATCACATCGCAGAGGTTATGATAAAAATCTTTCGCTAGTTTTTGATGCTCTTTGGATGTTTTTTCAGGAAATGAATTTTGTATATTCATCAAAACAACCTTTTTCCTATACTTAATAATGTAAAAAGTTAGGAAAAATAGAAAATCTGAAAAACCGTACAAAAGTGGCATTGGAAGCCTAGAAAGCATTCTAAAAAACAACATATAAGAGATTTGATAAAAATCAGATTACTACTGAATTATGGTAGCGTAATTATTTTGGATAATACTCGAAATACTGAATATTTTAGAAACATAAATTCCAAATAAACATTGGTAAATTCTGCGAAAAAAGATTTTTTACATTAAAAAATCGGCAAAAAGTTGCTTAATATTTGAAAAATTACCCCAAATTCATTATTTTAGATAAATGATTATTGATTTACATTATCTGCCAAGCCTAGAGTATTTTGCTTGCATTTTGCAGCACGATACCGTTCAGATAGAGGCTTACGAGTATTACGAAAAGCAAAGTTACCGAAATCGTTGTAAAATACTTGCTTCAAATAAAATTGATGTTCTTTCTGTTCCAGTACAAAATGGAAACTCGAAAATTATCGTTAAGGACATTAAGGTCGAGTATCATCAAGATTGGGTACGTCGTCATTGGGGAGCTATTTATTCTGCTTACGGGAAAGCACCATTTTTTGAATACTATGCAGATTATTTTGCAAAAATATTTGAAAAGAAACCTGACTTTTTGTTCGATTTGAATATGGAGTTGCTGACAATTTGTCTTAAACTTTTGAAAGTCGAAAAAAAGATTATATTTACAGAAGAATACGAAAAAGTAGCTCAAAACGATTACAGAGGGCAAATACATCCGAAAAGGTCTTACAGCCAAAATAATATTTATGAGCCAGTAATGTATCGTCAGAATTTTGGCAGTGATTTTGAGCCTAATTTGTCAATCCTCGACTTATTATTTTGTCAGGGAAATCAAGCCAGAAAGATACTTGAGCAATCAACTCTCAAATGAACAAACTTGGCGAATTTAGTGTTATTTAGGTAGTTTGGAAGTCTCAGTTGTCATTGCTTTTAAACTATGAACCAGAAAAACAGAAACTCTTTCGCATGGAGGCAAAATTTTCAAACAGAGTTAAGGAGGTAATCTCTCTAGCCCGCGAAGAAGCGATCAGGTTAGGACATGATTACATAGGCACGGAACACCTCGTTTTGGGTATGATTCGTGAAGGCGAAGGAATTGCACTCGAATTAATCAAGAAGTGTGGGGTAAATCTCGAAGACCTACGTATTACCATCGAAAAAGCTACTCAAGGAGTGGCTCGCTCTAATTCCACCATTAAAAACAAACAGGATATCCCTTTGTCTCGTCAAGCAGAGAAAGTCCTTCGTGTGACTTACCTAGAAGCACGTATATTTAAAACGAATCTTGTTGGAACTGAGCACCTGTTGATGGCGATTCTCAGAGATGAGGACAACTTGGCTCGCCAAATTTTGGAAAAGTTCCAAATTAACTATGATATGATTAAGGACATGGTCGAATATCAATCTAACCCAAATATCAAATCGGGACCGTCTGATACAGATGATAACGATGATGACGCAAGATCTTTTGCGAGTGGCTCGGGCATGGGTAGTGGTGCAACGGCTAATAAGGGAGCAGAGAAATCTAAAACTCCAGTATTGGACAATTTCGGTCGTGACCTCACCAAAATTGCTGAAGCAGGAAAACTAGACCCAATTGTAGGTCGTGAAAAAGAAATCGAACGTGTAGCTCAAATCTTGTCTCGCCGTAAAAAGAACAATCCAATCTTGATTGGTGAGCCAGGAGTAGGTAAAACGGCTATCGCTGAAGGTTTGGCGCTTCGTATCGTTCAGAAAAAAGTATCTCGTGTGCTTTTTGGCAAACGTGTTGTTACTCTTGACTTGGCTTCTTTAGTGGCTGGCACAAAATACCGTGGTCAGTTCGAAGAGCGTATGAAAGCGGTAATGAACGAACTTGAAAAGTCTCCAGATGTAATCTTATTTATCGATGAGCTTCATACAATCGTTGGAGCTGGCGGTGCATCAGGTTCTTTGGATGCTTCAAATATGTTTAAGCCAGCTTTAGCTCGTGGCGATATCCAAGTTATCGGTGCAACTACTTTAGATGAATATCGTCAATATATCGAGAAAGACGGTGCCTTAGCTCGTCGTTTCCAAACTGTAATGGTTGATGCCACTACGGTAGAAGAAACTATCGAAATTTTGAATAACATCAAAGACAAATACGAAGATCACCACCATGTAACATACACTCCAGAAGCTATTGAACAAGCAGTGAAGTTGTCAGAGCGTTATATTTCTGACCGTTTCTTGCCAGACAAAGCAATCGATGTATTAGACGAAGTAGGTGCTCGCGTACATATCTCAAATATTACAGTACCTGATGATATTGTGCAGTTGGAAGGAGCTATCGAAAATATCAAGAAGGAGAAAAATGCGGTAGTTAAATCTCAAAAATACGAAGAGGCTGCTCAGTTGCGCGACCGTGAAAAACGTTTGTTGGAGCAATTAGACAAAGCAAAACGTGATTGGGAAGAAGACACCAAACGTCGTCGTTACACAGTTGCTGAAGAAAGTGTAGCAGAAGTAATTGCACAAATGACTGGTATTCCAGTAAGTCGTGTTGCTGCTACTGAAGGTCAGAAATTGTTGAACATGAACGAGGAATTGAAAGGTAAAGTTATCGGCCAAGACCAAGCGATTGTGAAGTTGGTGAAAGCTATCCAACGTACTCGTGTAGGTTTGAAAGATCCGAAAAAACCAATCGGTTCATTCATTTTCCTAGGACCTACAGGTGTTGGTAAAACTGAATTAGCGAAAGTCCTAGCTGGATATTTGTTCGATAAAGAAGACGCTCTTATTCGTATCGATATGAGTGAGTACATGGAGAAATTCAGTGTATCTCGCTTAATCGGAGCGCCTCCAGGATACGTTGGTTATGAAGAAGGTGGTCAATTGACTGAGAAAATCCGTCGTAAGCCTTATGCTGTTGTATTGTTAGATGAAATCGAAAAAGCTCACCCAGATGTATTCAACTTGTTGTTGCAAGTATTGGATGATGGTATCTTAACAGATGGTTTGGGTCGTAGAGTAGACTTCCGTAATACAATCATCATCATGACGTCAAATATTGGTGCTCGTGATTTAAAAGATTTCGGTACTGGTATTGGTTTCTCAACAAAATCTAAAGCAGATAGCTTAGACGAAACTGTAAAAGGAACTATCCAAAATGCTTTAAGAAAAGCATTCTCTCCAGAGTTCTTAAACCGTTTGGACGATGTAATCGTGTTCAATTCACTTGAGCGTGAACATATCCATTCAATTATTGATTTAATGTTGAAAAAATTGTTTACAAGAATTTCAGCATTGGGTTATACTGTGGAGTTGACCGAAAAGGCAAAAGATTTCATAGCAGAAAAAGGATACGACCAACAATATGGTGCTCGTCCTTTGAACCGTGCAATCCAGCGTTATTTGGAAGATCCTGTAGCTGAAGAAATTCTGAAAGGTGATTTAGCTGAAGGAGATGTTATCTTGGCTGATTATTCTGGTGAAGGAGATTCTCTAACACTGACTCGTACTTCTGCGGCAGCACCTGCAACAGAAGAATAAAATAAGTACACTATTTAAAAGAGAGCTTGGTGAAAACTAAGTTCTCTTTTTTGTTTATGGATGTAGCATAATGGAATATGACATAAAACATGAACCATCCCTAATTTAGCGATTGAGTGATTAAGTAAAAATTTGTATTCAATCAGTAGAGACACAATGATTGCGTCTTAAGTTATTCATATCTAGGGTAGTAGTATCAAAAAAGCGGTCGAAAACATATTTTTCGACCGCTTTTTTGATAAAAACTTCGAGAATAATCCCAATCTTGATAATTCGGGATGCCTCATGTTTGATGATACCATGCTAGATTTTAACTCAGCATAGGACTAAAAAATATATTCACATAATCACTCATTCTCTCAATCAGTCAATCACTAAATTCGGGGTGTCTCATGTTCAATTCCTTTGAATTTAGAGCAAAGAATCCTTTCAGATGGAGCTTATTCTTTATTGACTTTACTTCTTACTTCATCAAATTTTGCACAATTACTCAAACAGTCTCCTTGTTTATTGAGCTTAAATTTGTTTTGACTACTATCTGTCAGGTCATAGTTTCCTCCAGAATCTAAACTTACTGTGCTGAAGATACAAGGTGCTACTTTTGCATTAAATTTATTGATTAAACCCACTTGATTGACGCCTTTTGAAGCTACTGCTAATCCATTGCTAAATGGTTCTAAAGACTGATATTCTGGGTTCACTTGGATTTTTCCTTTGGCGTCTACATATCCGAATTTTCCTTCTGCATTTTGCACTAAGAAATAATCTTCTTTAGAAGGTGAAAATGATTTGAACTGACATTTGGTGATATACTTACCTGAAATATCTAAAGTCCCCCATAAACCATCTAGTTTAATAAATAGGATTTGTCCTTGAGCAGTTGTTTGAATACTTTCAAAAGGCTCTGGTGTGATTACCTTAAAGTCATCTTCTCTTACTAAAATTATCTTTGCATTTTTACCCTTATCTTCTGTTCTAAATGTCTTGATGACATTCATATTTTGCATGATAGAATCGGTAACAGCATAACTAATTTTCCCAGCGTCAGGGTATTTGGTAACTGGTTGTACTATAATGCCTCCATTGATATCGATTACTTTATCTGCTTTACAAGTTCCGATTTTACTCCCTTTGGCGTCTAAATTACAACTCACAATTTCTTTTACTACCAAAAGTCCTTTTTTGTTGATTTTTCCAACAGATTCATACATCAATGGAATAACTTCTTTGCCTTGTAGATTGATAAAACCAAATTTTACTCCTTTACCATCCACTACTTTACTAACAGGGATAAGGTCAAATTCACCTAAACTTCCGATAGAGTTAAATTGCGGATTAATAATAACCTGAAAATCTTTATTGATTATACCCAACAGATTATTATCGTCTTGCACAATTGCTAAACCTCTTGAGTCAAAGTCACTAATGGCCTTGAAAGGTTTACTTACCTTTAGATTTTGAGCGTTGAAAACCTGTTGTTTATTTTCTTCAATACCTTTGATAAAACCCTGAGAATCTGCGTCTGTTAGTATTCCGTATTCAGGTTTCAAAAGAATATCTCCGTTGATAGTTGCCACGCCAAACTTATCACCAATCTTTACTTTCATTAGGCCATCCTTGCCTATAGGCGCAATCAAATCAAAGGTAGGAACAGGGGGCTGTTTATCTCCCAATTTCATAATTCCCCATTTGTTATTCAATTTGACTGCTAGACTTGTGGGACTAATAATGGTCATTTCGTCATAAAACGGTGAAAGAAACGTTCCAGTTTTGTCAAAGGAATTATCAATAATCGAATATTTACCACTCGCTATTTTGACTAAGCTAAAACCATTAGACAGCGCTTTGGCTGAAACTACATTTTCAAAAATATCACTTTCGACACCATTGTTATCAACAAAAAACCAATTGTATTTTTTTACCAATGCTTTACCTAAGTTGAAAGGTTCTGCATCTTCATACTGTGCAGGTATATATTCTTCTCCACAAAGATTTACAAAGCCCCAGACTTGATCTTTTTTGATACGTGCCATTCCTTCTCGATAGTTTTCAACAAAACCATATCTTACATTGCTTCTTAGCTTGTTTAGGGGAAATGCCTCGATGCTTTTTCCGTCTAAATCTGTTGTTCTTTCGAGTGGAACTCCAGATTTGTTATTGAAGCACATGAGAGCGTTAGCATTTTTACCTCCATCCTTATTTTGTGCTTCGGTAGTTATGGCAAATAAGACCATAAGTACTGTGAAAAATATGGATAGTGGGTAAGTATTAAATCGTGAGTTTTGTGTTACAAAATAAGTTTTCATAAGAATGTCTTATACAAAAGCAAGGTATAAATTAAAAGTTTGTTAGATTAATGAATATAAAATCGCACACATTTCATGCCATTGTCCTAAAGAACAAGATTATTGTAGGCTACTTTATGTGCATCGAAGAAAATGCCGCAAATTTTTAATAAATGTTGGTGCGGTTTTAAAAGAGAATTGTTGAATACAATAGCTAAGTGAAGTGAACGGCGGTATCAGAAGTTCCAAAAATAATCTGTTTTACTAGATTTTACAATAAAAACCTCTTCAAAAGTAAACGAACCACTCAATGTAAAGTCACCTTATTCTCTTGATTTATTTTGTCATCTTAGTTGGTTCTGCTATTTTTGGGATTCAAAAAACTTGAATGCATCTGGCAATCTGACATTTGTCGGCAAACATTCATTTTCATTAAATTATTCAACAACAATGGGTTTACTAGAAAATAAAGTAGCTTTAGTAACTGGGGCTTCTAGAGGTATCGGACGAGCAATTGCTATTCGTTTTGCTCAAGAAGGAGCTCAAGTGGCTTTTACGTATTTGTCATCAGTAGAAAAAGGACAAGCTTTGGAAGCTGAATTGGCCGCTTTGGGTATCAAAGCGAAAGGATATCGTTCTGATGCTTCTGATTATCAGCAAGCAGAAGATTTGATGAATCAAGTTGTTGCCGACTTCGGTAAAATCGATGTTTTGGTAAACAATGCTGGTATCACAAAGGACGGTTTGTTGATGCGTATGACTGAAGAACAGTGGGATACTGTAATTCAAGTAAACTTGAAGTCGGTATTTAACTTGTCAAAAGCTGCTACAAAACCAATGATGAAAGCAAAGTCTGGTTCGATTATCAACCTTACTTCTGTAGTTGGTTTGCGTGGTAATGCTGGTCAAGCAAACTATGCTGCCTCTAAAGCTGGTATCATCGGCTTTACAAAATCAGTAGCTTTAGAATTAGGTTCTCGTAATATTCGTTCAAATGCAATTGCCCCAGGTTTTATCGAAACTGAAATGACGGGTGAGTTGAATGAAGCAGCTACTGAAGAATGGAAGAAATCAATTCCTTTGAAACGTGGAGGTCAGGCTGAAGAAGTGGCAGACGCTTGCGTATTCTTAGGCTCAGATATGTCTCGCTATATCACTGGTCAAGTATTGCAAGTTGATGGTGGTATGTTGACCTAGGAAATGCCAATTTCCTACTAAAAAAGCAATAGGTTTTCAAACTCGAAGATCTATTGCTTTTTTGTTTTTACCACATTTTAAAAGTATTCTTGCCTTAAATTGCCATTTGTCGGGCTGTAACTTTGCAAAATCTTCCTTTTTAGGTTATTTTGAGTAAAATATCAATTGTGGAACGTCGTTTGCTTGATAGACGTGTTACTTTTCCTATTCTTAAAAATGTGGTCAAATGACTGAGGCTCGTTGTTTGCTAACGGACATTGTGAGTTTTGCCTAGTACTTTGTTTCTATGAAATTCGACTTTTTATTTCAATCATCTCCTTGGTTTATTTTGCTCTGCTTGTTGGCAGGGGCGATTTACGCATTTGTTTTATACCAAATTTCTCCAACGCCTTGGAATAAATCTACCAATCGCCTACTAGCGGCTTGTCGCTTCGTTGGTGTAAGCTTAATTTGTTTACTACTCCTTAATTTCTTGATTCGTCAGGTAACCCAGTCTGTTCAAAAACGTACTTTGGTGCTGGCTATTGATAATTCTCAGTCTATGGGAGTTGCTAACAAGCAAACTTTGAATGGAGTACTTTCTCAACTAGAATCATTGAAAGAGAAGTTACAGGAAGAGGATTTTGAGATTTCTTGGGCAACGTTGGATGGACAAAATCCAGAAAAGGCAACAGATATTCAGTTTAATCAAAAAAGTACGAACCTTTCAAGTTTACTTTCTGGAATCAAAAATGCACAAGAGGGAAATAATCTTTCTGATGTGGTGCTATTATCTGATGGTATTGTTAACGAAGGTATCAATCCTAGTAGCGAAAAGTTTACTTTCACCGTGCATACGGTTGGGCTTGGCGATACTATTCCCAAAAAAGATATAGCAGTAAAATCAGTCTATGCCAATAAGATTGCTTACTTAGGAAATAAATTCCCTGTTCAGGCAGATATTAGTGCTTATGGTTTTCAAGGAAAAACAGTAAGTGTTTATCTAAAGCAAGGTGGAAAAGTTTTAGAAAAGCAAGTCATTAATTTTCAACAAAAAGATGATCTCAAAACAGTTACTTTCAATGCGCTAGCATCTCAAAAAGGAGTGCAGCATTTTGTGGTTCAGGTAGATGTGCTTGGTGGTGAGTTTAGTAGCAAAAACAATCAACAAGATGTCTATGTAGAGGTGATTGATGGAAAAGAAAAAGTTTTGTTGATGGCACTTTCTCCACATCCAGATATCAAGGCCATCAAAAGTATGTTGGATAAGAATGAAAATTTTGAAATAGATGTCAAAATTTTGACCGAAAATCCATTCCCAGATTTATCAAACAAAAACTATGATGTATTGATATTACATCAGTTGCCAGATTATTTCAATTCTTATTTAAATATCTATAAACCATTACTTGATAAAGGAATACCAACGTTGTTTGTGTTGGGAAACCAAACGGGAACAACGTATCTCAATCAGTTGAATCAAGTAATGCGTATCAATTCTCAAGCAGGTCAAACCGACAAAGTAACTGGATATTATAACGGCAATTTTAAATCGCTCAATTTTGAAGCTGAGTCTTTGGACTTAATCAAACAATTCCCACAGGTTTCGGTGCCTTTTGGTGATATTACACTTTTGCCAAATTCGGAAGTAATTCTTTATCAGAAAATAGGTTCATTGCAAACACAGAAGCCTTTATTTGCAATAAACTCTGGGCCTAAAAAATCTGCTATTTTTGCTGGAGAAGGTCTCTGGACTTGGCGTTTGGAAGAATTTGATTTGACCGAAAAGCAAGAATTAATAGATGATATATTCTTGAAAGTAGTACAGTTCCTTTCGGCCAAAGATGATAAACGAAAATTGAGAGTATATCCGATTTCAAATGAGTTTTTGTTAAGCGATAAAGTTGTTTTTGAAACAGAGATATACAATGGCATTTATGAAAAAATGTATAATATCCCTGTGGCACTCGAATTAAAAGATGAAAAGGGGCGTGTTAGAAAATATAACTATACACCATCTGCTGATAACTCTAAGTTTGAAATTAGTGCCTTGCCTGCGGGCGTGTATCAGTACAAAGCCAATGCGAGTGTGTTGGGTAAAAACGAACAAAGCACAGGTGAATTTATTGTAAAAGATTTACAGGTAGAATTAAGCAATACTACTGCAGATTTTGATTTGCTAAGACAATTATCAGCACAAACAGGAGGGAAGTTTTTATCAGCAAGTCAGCTTTCACAGCTTGAAAAGCAAATTTTAGCGCACAAAGCTCCAGAAAAAATTGAGGCCAACGAAGACCTTAAAGAGTTTATTAATCTCAAATGGGTATTCTTCTTAATTATTGCATTGCTCACTACCGAATGGGTTGTTAGGAAGTATATGGGCGGGTATTAGTTATTAATGTAGAATTGTGAGTTGTGAATTTTAAATTTTACTTAATACTATCTTGTATGTTTATTTGAGTGGAAAATATCTTCTGCGATATGATTAATTCATTAAGAAATATTTTCGAATAAATTAATTTTTGAATGATGGGTTTGTTTACAAATTCTTGAAAAAGAAGCTCTTAGTAAAGAGCTTCTTTTTTTGTTTAAGATTTTGAAAGATAGAGTTTTACCTTTGGCGATATTCAGGGATTTAAGTAATTATCAGTTATAAGTATTTTCACTTAAAATAAATAATTTTAGTCAAATAGATACATTTGGCCTAAAATCGCTATAGTTTGAACTCATGGCGTTATGAGTTATTGGATTATTTTGTGGTAATTTGTTGTGTGATTCAGAGAAATACCCAAATCTTATTTGGTTTTTTCTTTAAATTGCCATTGGTTCTTAGTTTTTGAAGAAAATTATCCTGATTTATATTTTGAAAATAGACTAAATCATGCGTTTTTCTACCTAAGACCTACCGATTATTCTCTATTTGTTACATATTATTTTTTTACAATAAAGTTTATGAGTAATTCAGCAAGTACCTTGTTCGACAAAGTGTGGGATGCACACGTTGTTCGCAAAATTGAAGATGGTCCAGACGTATTTTTGATTGACCGCCACTTCATTCACGAAGTAACTAGCCCAGTGGCATTTTTGGGTCTTGAAACGAGAGGCATTAGTGTGCTATATCCAGAAAGAACTTTCGCTACTGCTGACCATAACACGCCAACAATCAATCAACACTTGCCTGTAGAGGATCCACTTTCTGCTAATCAGTTGAAAGCTTTGGAGACAAACACAGCAAAGTATGGTATCTCTCACTGGGGATTAGGTAACCCTAAAAATGGTATTGTACACGTAGTAGGACCAGAAAATGGTATTACTCTTCCGGGTATGACTATCGTTTGTGGTGACTCTCATACGTCTACTCACGGTGCATTTGGTGCTATTGCATTTGGTATTGGTACTTCTGAAGTTGAGATGGTACTTTCTTCACAATGTATCATGCAGCCTAAGCCTAAGAAAATGCGTATCACTATCAATGGTACATTGGGTAAAGGTGTTACACCGAAAGACGTTGCTTTATTCATTATTTCGCAAATTACAGCTTCAGGTGCTACAGGATACTTTGTAGAATATGCTGGTGAGGTATTCGAAAATATGTCAATGGAAGGTCGTATGACTGTGTGTAACCTTTCTATCGAAATGGGTGCTCGTGGTGGTATGATTGCTCCAGACCAAACAACCTTCGATTATTTGGAAGGTCGTGAGTTAGCGCCAAAAGGCGAAGCTTGGGAAAAAGCTTTGGCTTACTGGAAAACTTTGAAGACTGACCAAGGTGCTACATTCGATCATGAATTGACTTACGAAGCTTCACAAATTGAGCCTCAAATTACTTACGGTACAAACCCAGGCTTGGGTACAGGTATCACACAAAAAATCCCTACTGCATCAGCAGTAAAAGACGGCGAAGCTTCTTATAAGAAGTCTTTGAATTATATGGGATTTGCTGAAAATGAGGAAATTATCGGCAAACAAGTTGATTACGTATTCTTAGGAAGCTGTACAAATGGTCGTATCGAAGACTTCCGTGCATTTGCTTCTATCGTAAAAGGACGTAAGAAAGCTGATAATATCACGGCATGGTTGGTGCCAGGCTCTCATATTGTAGAAGCACAAATTAAAGAAGAAGGTATCTTAGATATCTTGACAGAAGCAGGTTTCTTGTTGCGTCAACCAGGATGTTCAGCATGTTTGGCTATGAACGACGACAAAATCCCAGCTGGCAAATATGCAGTAAGTACTTCAAACCGTAACTTCGAAGGACGTCAAGGCCCAGGCTCACGCACACTATTGGCATCGCCATTAGTAGCCGCTGCCGCAGCAGTTACAGGTGTTGTTACTGACCCTAGAGAGCTATTGTAATTATAGCTTTCGGCTGTAGGCTTTCAGCAATCGGCAAATTTTCTACACTCTTTAAAACATCATAACCATATGAGGGACTTTAGAAAACTTCATATTTGGCGACAAGCACATGAGATTTGTTTATTGATTTACAAAGAAACTCAATTGTTTCCAATTGAAGAGAAATACGGAATAACTTCACAATTAAGAAGAGCCGCGGTTTCTGTTCCTAACAATATTGCTGAAGGTTGTGGTACAATCGGAGAAAAAGAATTTGCTAGATACCTGAAAATAGCCTATAGTTCAGCTTCGGAGGTTGATTATTTATTGTTATTATGTTCCGATTTAGGTTTTTTGCCTAAAGAAAAGCATGAACTATTATTTTCAAATCTCACATCGCTGAAAAAACAGATTTTTAGTTTTATTACAAAATTAAATGCTGAAAGGATTTAGATGTTGGCCTTCTACCGAAAGCCGACAGCCCATACCCGACAGCCCTCAAAAAATGGCCTACGATAAATTTCAAATATTAACTTCAACAGCAGTTCCGTTGCCATTGGAAAATGTGGATACGGATCAAATTATCCCTGCTCGCTTCTTGAAAGCGACTAAACGTGAAGGATTCGGAGATAACCTTTTCCGCGACTGGCGTTATAATGGTGACGACTCTCTTAAGCAAGATTTCGTTCTAAACAACCCAACTTACTCAGGTAAAATCTTAGTTGGTGGTCGTAACTTCGGTTCAGGTTCTAGCCGTGAACACGCTGCTTGGGCTATCTATGACTACGGTTTTCGTTGTGTAGTTTCTAGTTTTTTTGCAGATATCTTCAAAGGTAATGCCTTGAATATCGGTATCCTTCCAGTACAAGTTAGCCCAGAGTTTTTGGACAAAATCTTCCAAGCTATCGAAGCAGACCCTAAAGCAGAATTAGTTGTTGACCTTCCAGCTCAGACTATCTCGATTGCTGCCACTGGAGAAAGCGAAAGTTTTGCTATCAACGGTTACAAAAAACACAATATGCTGAACGGTTTTGATGACATCGATTATTTACAATCAATGAAAGAAGAAATCAAAACATTCGCAGAGAAGAGTTTGTACTAATATAGCACATGGCTTTCGGCCATCAGCTATCGGCATCAGCATTAAATTTTTTTGCTGAAAGCCTATAGCTGATGGCCGAAAGCTGTTAGCCATCAGCTAATGAGACATATCGAAATTATGGACACCACTCTCCGCGATGGAGAACAAACCAGTGGTGTATCTTTTTCCGCTCCCGAAAAACTGACAATTGCACAACTTCTGTTACAGGAAGTTAAAGTCGACAGAATTGAGATTGCTTCTGCTAGAGTATCCGAAGGCGAATTCCAAGCTGTAAAAAAAGTTACAGAATGGGCTTCCGAAAATGGATTTATCGATAAAGTAGAAGTATTGACATTTGTCGATGGCGAAACATCAGTAAATTGGATGCTGGAGGCAGGGGCTAAGGTAATGAATTTGCTTACCAAAGGTTCCCTCAATCACCTAACCCACCAACTCAAAAAAACACCTGAGCAACATTTTTCAGATATTGCTAAGGTTATCGAACTCGCTGGTTCAAAAGGTATTGATTGTAATGTTTATCTCGAAGACTGGAGTAACGGAATGCGTAATTCTCAGGAATACGTATTACAATATTTAGATTTTTTGACGAAACAACCTATCAAAAGAGTCCTTTTGCCTGATACCCTTGGGGTTTTGACACCAAGAGAAACCTTCGAGTATATCGATTTGTTGGTGAAGCGCTATCCAAATACGCATTTTGACTTTCATGCACACAACGATTACGATTTGAGTATCGCCAATGTGATGGAAGCCATCAAAGCGGGAGCTCATGGCTTGCATTTGACAGTGAATGGTATGGGCGAGCGAGCTGGCAACGCCCCTCTCTCGAGTGCTATTGCTATTATCAATGACTTTATGAAGGAGGAGGCTACAACTTCTGTTAATGAAAGTTCATTGTATACCATTAGTAAATTGGTTGAAACATTCTCTGGTTTCCGTATTCCTGTGAACAAGCCAATTACTGGAGAGAATGTATTTACGCAAACTGCGGGTATTCATGCAGATGGCGACAACAAAAAGAATCTTTACTTCAATGACTTGATGCCGGAACGTTTTGGTCGTCAACGTAAATATGCATTGGGTAAAACCTCAGGCAAAGCTAATATTGAGAAAAATCTTCAGGAGCTAGGTATTAAATTAGATGATGCCGATCTCAAGAAAATCACTCAACGTATTATTGAACTAGGCGATAGAAAAGAGGTGGTAACGCGTGAAGATTTACCATACATTATTTCCGACGTTCTTGATAGTAATACTATTGAAGAAAAAGTAATTGTCTTGAATTATGTATTGACACATTCTAAAAACCTTAAACCTTCTGCGACAGTTCAAGTACAAGTTCGTGAGAGAATTTATGAGGAAAGTGCTCAAGGAGATGGTCAATATGATGCTTTTATGAATGCCTTAAAAAAGATATACTGTCTCAAAGGTGTTTCATTGCCAAATCTTACCGATTATGCCGTTCGTATTCCTCCAGGTGGAAAAACCGACGCCCTTTGCGAAACTATCATTACATGGGATTACAATGGCAAAGAGTTTAAAACCAGAGGTCTAGATTCAGACCAAACTGTATCCGCAATCAAAGCGACACAGAAGATGTTGAATATAATTTAGTAAGGTTCAAAGTGATTGAGGTACAAAGGCACAAAGTGTGTTGAGTGCGTGGAGTACTATCAATAATATTCTTAAGTTAGCATTTATTCTACACTATGACACAAATAAAAAGTTTTAGGGATTTATTGATTTGGCAAAAATCTATGAATCTTGTAACTGACATTTACCTAGTTACGAGAAATTTTCCTCAGGCAGAAATGTTTGGACTGACTTCTCAATTACGTAGAGCTAGCATTTCTATTCCAAGTAATATAGCTGAAGGTTATGGACGAAATACTTCTAAGGATTATCTTCGATATTTGCAAATTGCACTTGGGTCTTTATACGAAATGCAAACTCAACTTGAGATAGCCAGTAACCTGCATTTTCTCGAGATTTTTGATTTTAATAAGATGATAAGTTTGTGCTTAGAAATAGAAAGAATGTTAACGAGCTTAATCGCAAAAATAAAAGCTAAAATAGCTTGATATATAAATTAAAATTAAAACTAAATAAAGGGATTATCCACTTTGTGCCTATGTGCCTTTGCGACTTTTCCCTATAATTATAAAATGAAAAAGCATATCTTAGTCGTTCCCGGTGATGGCATCGGACAAGAAGTTACCGCTGTAGGTAAAAAAGTATTAGAGAAAATCGCTGAGAAATTCGGTCATGAATTTACTTATGACGAAGCGCTTATCGGTCACGTTGCTATCGAAGCTACAGGAGAGCCACTTCCTGCTGAGACTTTGGAGAAAATGCGTGCTTCTGATGCAATCCTTTTTGGTGCTGTTGGTCACATCAAATATGATAACGATCCACATGCAAAAGTTCGTCCTGAACAAGGATTGTTGAAAATGCGTAAAGAGTTAGGATTGTATGCTAACTTACGTCCTATCAAATTGTTTGATGAGTTATTAGAAGCATCAAGCATCAAGCCTGAAATCTTGAAAGGCGCAGATATCTTGTTCTTCCGTGAGTTAACAGGTGACGTATATTTCGGTAAAAGAGAACGTATCGAAGACGGAAATACAGCGTATGATACGATGATTTATAGCAAATACGAAGTAGAACGTATTGCTCGCAAAGCATTCGAAGCAGCTATGACTCGTGGTAAAAAATTAATGTCAGTTGATAAAGCAAACGTGTTAGAATCTAGCCGTTTGTGGAGAGAAACTGTACAAGCAATTGCTCCAGAGTATCCAGAAGTAGAAGTAACACATCAATTTGTTGACTCTGCTGCGATGATGTTAATCAAAGATCCAAAGCAATTTGACGTAGTCGTAACAGGTAACTTGTTTGGTGACATCTTGACGGATGAAGCTTCTCAAATTGCTGGTTCAATGGGTATGTTGGCATCTGCTTCAGTAGGTGACAGTACAGGTGTATATGAGCCAATTCACGGATCTGCACACGATATTGCTGGAAAAGGCTTAGCTAACCCAATGGCTTCTGTATTGTCAGCAGCATTGTTGTTGGATATCTCTTTCGGCTTGAAAGAAGAAGCAAACGTAGTGATCAACGCAGTAGACCAAGTTCTAAAAGCTGGTTTCCGTACGGGTGACATTGCTACAAAAGATACTCCTAAAGATATGATTTTGGGAACAGATGCAATTGGAGAAGAAATTTTGAATAGAATCTAATTCTAATCAAACATAATCTTTCTAAAAAAGGGGCTGAGTAATCAGTCCCTTTTCTTTTTATAAAAGTTTACTGATTTGGGAGAAAACTAAAAATCCCTGTAGCTTTGTGCATTATTAATGTTGAAACCATGGTTTTTCGCTCTCTCAAATATTTGTTCATTACCTTCTTCCTAGGATATTATCCACTTTTTGCACAGTCGGATACGCTTCATCATCAAAGATTACGGAATTTAATTTTGGCTGAATCAGTTGCTTACACAGGAGCAATTGCAGGACTAAGTTCGGCTTGGTATGGTGAAAAAGCACAAGGCTTTCGCTTTTTTGACGATAATTCAGAATGGCTTCAAATTGATAAATTAGGGCATTTTTATACCAATTATCATTTGACCAGAGTGAACTCTCAAGCCTTCAGATGGGCGGGCTTATCTCAGCAAAAAGCCGCGTTATGGGCTGGGATTTCTAGTTTAACTTTTATGACAACCATCGAAATATTGGATGGTACTCAGCCAGATTATGGCTTTTCTTGGGGCGATATGGCAGCAAATATCCTTGGACCAAGTCTTTATGTCGGGCAGCAATATTTGTGGGGCGAAACCCGAATACAGCCCAAGTGGTCATTTCATAATACCAGTCTTGCTAGTCAAAATCCTAAACTTTTGGGAAAATCCGCAAATGAACAATGGCTCAAAGATTACAACGGACAAACCTACTGGTTTTCTGGAAATATCAGTAGTTTTTTACCAAAACAAAATAAATTTCCAAAATGGCTTAACTTGGCTGTAGGGTATGGTATTCAAGATATGGTCAATGCAGAAGTCGCTAAGAGTCAGCAAAATGGGTTTTTTCCATACCGACAATATTATCTCGCAGTAGATTTTGATTTGAGTCATATAAAAACAAAATCTAAATTCTTAAAAGGTCTTTTATTTCTTGTAGACCAAATCAAAATTCCTGCTCCAACGCTTGAGTTTAGTGCTAAAAAAGGGATGATTTTTCATCCTATCTATTTTTAGCATGAACCAATATTTTAGAAATAGGATTTAAGAGAAAATAACATTTCGTTACCCAAATTGTCTGTAATATTGTATAAAAATAGGTAGCTGAGCTATCATTCAACCAACGAAAACAATTTTAAAATGAATATAGGAGATAGAGTTCGTCTTGTGCACGGGCGTGAAGAAGGAATAATAACTAAAGTCTTACCAAATAATATCGTAGAAGTAGAAATTGAAGACGGTTTTCGTATTCCAGTAAAAAGGAATGAAGCTGTAGTAATTTCGGAATTGGAACAAAAGGTTTTTAAAGCACCAGTTGCATCCTCGCCGACTTTCGAGCCTCAGCGTTCTATTTATGACCGTGTTGGTCCAACAACTTCCGATGTTTTATCGAACAAAGGCATCTATATGGCTTTTGTGCCTGTCAACGACCGTGAACTTTCTCAGTACATCATCAACAATACTGACTGGGATTTGCCGTTTATGCTATCGGTAGGTACTGATCCTCATCATAAAGGCTTGGCTTCAGGGATATTGAAACCCAAAACGCAGCAAAAAGTACAACATGTTTTAGTGCCAGAGTTCGAAAATTGGGGAACCTTTACTTTTCAAGCGTTCTACTATCGCCCTGCATTTATGCAGTTGAAGCAACCCTTGATTAAGTCGATTAAGTTCAGAATTAATACATTTTTTAAGAACAAACAAAAGGCACCAATTCTTAATCAAGATGCCCATTTGTTTCAATTAGATATTGAGGATTCTATAAATCCAGTTAAGATTGAACCAGAAAAGATTGTAGAGAAAATGTTTCAGAAATCATCATCTATGCCCACGCTGGTTATTCCACCCAAGCCAGCCAAAGTGGTAGATTTGCACATCGAAGAATTGTCAGATGACTATTTGTTCATGTCAAACAGACAGATGTTAGAATTACAGTTAAGTACTTTTGAGAAGCAATTTGAGGCTGCGATTGCTAACGGTATGGATGAAATTATTTTTATTCATGGCGTAGGAAATGGTGTATTGAGAAATGAATTACACAAAAAACTTTCTGGACATAAAAACGTCAAATATTTCGAAGATTCACAAAAAGAAAAGTTTGGTTACGGTGCAACCAAAGTGAAAATCAAGTAAGAATTAAAGACATTTTTCATTTAACCCTAATTTCACAATGAAAAAATTGATTGCTGCCTTTGCTCTAGGAGCCCTCATTTTGCAAGGTTGCGCAAGTTCAAATAACACAGGTGCCAGTACCGCAAACCCAACTGCACCGACTGAATCTTATAATGTTAAAGGGAAACAAGTGGAACGCTATTTATCTACCTTAGGAATACCTTTCGAGATTACAATGGCAGACGTATCTCGTCAGATAAATACCAACGTCAAGGATTTGGTATTTGAGGACAATAGCATGGACGACAACAATTATGATAATTTCATGTGTAAAGTCTGGAAGCGAGAAGATATTACGGTAACTGCCCAAAATGAGACTTTTAACTTAACTGTACCACTCAAAGTTTGGGTAAAAGTGGGCTATAAGGTGATGGGTATGCAACTGCCAGCACAAGAGTTACAGTTTGACTTTAATGTAAAATTTGGTTCAAAATTCTCTATCAACCCCAATTGGGAGGCCAATGTACAAAGTTTCCCGATGGGTTATGATTGGGTCAAAAAGCCAACCATTCGCATAGCTGGATACGATATCAATGTTACTTCTTTGGTCGAAAAAGCATTGACCTCCAAACAAGGAACAATCCTGAAGGCCTTGGATGATGCCGTGCGCAAAAATGTGGATATAAAGAAGTATGTTGTCCAAGCTTGGAATACTTCTATGCAACCTTATTTACTCTCAGACAAATATCGTACGTGGTTGAAAGTCAATCCTGTAGAGCTACAAATGACGCCATTGGTTACTACAGGAAATAGCATTAAATCAACCATTGCCATTAAAGCATATACCGAGACAGTTACTGGGGCAAAACCTACAGTTCAGCCAGTAACCTCTGTTCCAGACTTGAAGGTTGTACAGCAAATTCCTGAAGATTTCCAAGTAGGAATTATTGCCGAAATTCCATTTAGTGAAGCTGCTAGACTTACAGCTGATACGCTTGTGGGACAAAACTTTTCATTCAAAGAGGGTAAATATAATGTCGGTGTAACTGCCTTGGATATTTATGGTAGCAACGAAAAAGTAGTGATTAAAGCAGGATTGAAGGGCAGTGTCAATGGCAATATTTATTACAAAGGTATTCCAACATATAATCCCGAAACAAAGTCTGTTTATCTCGACCATTTTGACTACGATTTAGAAACAAAAAATCTATTACATCGTACGGCAAGTTGGATTTTTCAAGGAAAGTTTACCTCTGTAATGAAAAATGCCATGACATTTCAAATTGGAGGTCAAGTGGATGATATGAAGAAACAGATTCAAGCTAATTTGAACAAACAAGTTAGTAAAGGAATTAGCCTGAATGGAAATATTACAGACCTAAATCCCGACAAAGTTTATTTAACACCAAACTCAATTGTCGCTGTAATTTTCGCCAAAGGCAAGTTAAATCTTAAAGTCGATGGATTGTAGTATTTCGTAGCTAGATAGGCTCGTAATTCGAGCATATTGCAAACAATCCATAAATTTAGTTACCTTTGTGGCGAAGTAAGTCGTCTTATCGCCTCTGCTTTATGTAGGGGAGGAAAGTCTGGACAACACAGAGCATCATGCTTCCTAACGGGAAGGCACGGTTTTGGTGACGAAAACGTGACAGCTAGTGCCACAGAAAATTACCGCCTGTAAGGGTAAGGGTGAAAAGGTAGAGTAAGAGCCTACCGCCCGTTTGGTGACAAGCGGGGCAGAGGTAAACCTCATGAGTTGAAAGACCAAATAGGCTGGCGAGAAGAACTTTCGGGTTTGGAAAAAGGGCTGCTCGCCCGATGTCAGTGGGTAGGTTGATAGAGCGTATCGGTGACGATTCGTCGAGATAAATGGTAAGACAGCGCAAAACTGGACATTTTGTGACTGACAGAATCCGGCTTATAGATTTGCTTTAGGTCTTATGACTACTCGGAGCTTGCTTCGAGTAGTTTTTTACTACGTTTTGGCAAAAAAGGTCTTTGTGTGAGGTAATTTTGTATCAACATAATTATCTTATATAATTTTGAATACTTTTTTGAGATTTTTCCCAAAGAACCTTGCTAACTGCGTAATTTTGATTATCTTTGCACTCCAATTTACAAATACCATAACCGAGGGACGGGTTCCTTCACTAAAAAGTAAATAAAAAATGGCTGTTAAAATTAGATTAGCACGTCGTGGACGTAAAAAATTAGCGATTTTCGATATCGTAGTAGCAGATGCTAGAGCTCCTCGTGATGGTCGTTTCATCGAAAAAATCGGTACATACAACCCAAACACAAACCCTGCAAGCATCAATCTTAATGATGATAAAGCTTTACAATGGGTATTGAATGGTGCTCAGCCGACTGATACTGCTCGTGCGATTTTGTCATACAAAGGCGTATTGTTGAAAAAACATTTGCAAGTAGGTGTTAACAAAGGCGCTATTTCTCAAGAAACTGCTGACGCTAAATTCAGTGAGTGGAAGAATGTTAAAGATTCTAAAATCTCTGGAAAAGCTGATTCATTACTTTCTAAGAAAGAAGCTGAGAAAGCTGCTCGTTTAGCTGAAGAAACTAAAGTAAATGCTGCTCGTGCTGAAGCTATTGCAAAGAAAAACGCTGTAGTTGAAGAAGCTCCTGCTGCTGAAGAAGCATCTCAAGAAGCTGCTGAAGAGTCTGCAGAGTAATTCTCAAAAAGACATTACCTATATTAAATGATACAAATCTATTATTATTCTAGATTTGTATCATTTTTTTGTTTATACTGATACTAAGGCCACTTTTAAACAAAGTTGTCCCTACCATAAAATACTACAATGACTAAAGAAGATTGTTTTGAATTAGGTAAAATTACCAAAACTCACGGGGTAAAAGGAGAAGTTATTCTGTGGCTAGATGTTGACTTTCCTGAAGATTATGAGGAAATGGACAGCGTATTTCTTGAAGTAAGAGGTGAATTAGTACCTTTCTTTATGGATTCTTATCAACTGAGAGGAAACCGTGCTATCGTAAAGTTTGAGGATTGTGATACTTTTGAAAAAGCAGAAGAACTATTGAATCTTCAAGCATTTTTACCTTTGGAAGTATTGCCCGAACTAGATGGAGAGCAATTTTATTACCATGAAGTAATAGGTTTTCAGGTGATTGATGAAAAACTAGGGGCACTTGGTCTTGTGCAAACAGTTTATGCGATGCAAGCACAAGACTTATTAGTAATGTCATATCAAAACAAGGAGGTATTAATTCCTGTAGATCCAGAAATCGTTTTAGGTGCGGATAAAGAAGCGCAAACGCTACAAGTAAATCTTCCAGAAGGCTTGCTGGATGTGTATTTGAATGACTAAATCAAACCCTTACTAATCATGCGTATTGATATTATTTCGGTTGTACCCAAGCTAATGGAGAGCTTTTTTGCTCATTCTATTATCAAAAGAGGTGCAGAGGCTGGTCACGTAGAAGTGGTATTACATGACCTTCGTGATTATTCATTGAGTAAGCATCGTCAAGTAGATGATTATGCTTTTGGAGGTGGTGCAGGTATGGTATTAAGTATCGAACCAATTGCAAGATGTATTCGTCATTTACAAAGCCAAAGAACTTACGATGAGGTGATTTATATGACGCCTGATGGTGAGCCTTTTAATCAGCGTATTGCAAATACTCTTTCATTGAAAGGTAATTTGATCTTCCTTTGTGGGCACTATAAAGGTGTTGATCAGCGTGTAAGAGATTTGTTTATTACAAAGGAAATTTCGATTGGAGATTTTGTACTTTCTGGAGGAGAATTGGCTGCTGCTGTTTGTGCAGATGCTATTATTCGTTTGATTCCGGGAGTATTAAATGATGAAACTTCTGCGCTTACCGACTCATTTCAAGATAATTTATTGGCTCCTCCAGTTTATACTCGCCCAGCAGAATTTGAAGGACACCAGATTCCTGAGATATTATTGTCTGGTCACGAGGCGAAAATTATCGAATGGCGCTTTGAACAAGCTCTCGAGCGAACTAAGCAGCGTCGACCTGATTTATTGGATGATTCGGTTTTTTAATTAGCTGAAAAAGTTTAGCACGACTATTGCTATATAGATGATAGAGATTACTACTCAGTAGTAATACTGCCATCGATCTTCATAGAAGACGGATAACTATACTCATCAAAAAGGCTTCTTGGTAAAATCTATTAAATAATTACTAAAAATAAGTATGCTTTTTTGATTCTAACTTTAGGATATGGAGTAAGGATGTGAATGTGTAGAAGTATAAGTTATACCAATCTATCAAAATCTACTAATAATTCCGCATGTAGCATGATTTTTCTATGGTAATTCAAAAAATCATAAATAGGAGTGTATCCAGAAATTTTATAGGGAATTATTTTTATTTCATAGTTATTTAGTATATTGCATCGTAAATAATAGCAATTAGTGATACAGCAAGCATTTTTATGAGCTATATCACAGTTTTTCGAGGAATATAATTTTTTTTATATAAGATACTAAAAATAAACAAAGTAAGGATTATAATTCAGAAAGCTCGATGCTCGTAGTGTCGGGCTTTTTTGTTTGTGTTTTTTTAGGTTTTGCTCAAAAAATAGCTTGCTCCTAAGATGATATATATCATTAAGTAGAACCTATAAAAGTTTCTTTTCTGGATGTACTCAGGATTATTAGGATAAATATTTCCAACTAAACCCTTTAGCTCTTTTAGAAAGTAAGGCTTGATATTGATACTCCAATGATTATCTTGATAAACAATCTTTCTAAATTGACTTCTGTAAATCCCCATAGGTAAACTCCATGCCATCCAAATCCAAAATAAAAAGGTATTTATCATCTTTAAAGGTTGTTTTGCAACGGTTTTAAAATATATACGATTATTTATGTATTTTGGATTTAGCATAAACAAAAAAAAGGTAGAAAATCTACCTTTTTTTTGTTTTATCTCATTTTGGGTATGAAACAGACTAGTTTAAGCTGAAATTTAGCTGGTACAGTTTCTTCTTTTTCTTTTTATCCTCTGTGGAGCTAATATTTAAAGAAACCATATCTTGATCTGTCGAGGTGCTATAGCTAAGGTCAGTAGATGGTTGTTCAAGCCAACTTCTTGTTAAAATTTGAAATTGCTTGACCAATTGTTGAAACTGAGTTTTGACTTCTTCCTCGCTTTCAGACTCAATTAATACCGATTTGTAGCTTGCAGATTGTCCTTCATTTTCTAATACGATAATCCCAGCCTTTCCTGATATTAACTCTGCTTTGGCGTTATATTTATCTTGACCAGTCGCTTTGTCCATTGCTTTCTCCTTACGGGCTACCTTAATTTTTTCTCCAAGAATATCTTTAAACTTATTTTTCTTAGCATTTAGCAAGGCTTTAAAATTCTTAGACAAGGAGGCATCTACTTTCGATTCTAGTGCATTTGGGGCGTAAATCGTCTTCCGAATAGAATATTTTCCTGTCTGACCAGCATCCATTGAGGTTGCCAAGAGTGTATAGACTCCGGTACTTGGAGCCGTGAAGTGAAATTTGTTAAAGCTATTGCCTCCAAATGGGTTAGCATCGTAACTAAACTCAGTATTTACGCTTTTATTTGGGCTTTTTAAACCTAGCATTACTCTAAAATCACTTGACTGGTGTTCTAGAATCATTTCTTCGCCAGCTTTTAATGAGATTTTATAGGAGTCGTAATACTGCTTTTGACCATTTTTATTTGAGGATAAGTCTTTAGGTAATAAACTTGCCACTATATAATCCTCGGCTTGAGTTTGGTTAGGCTTCAGAGGATTTAAGTTTAACAAATTGGTAGAGTCAACAGCAACAGTGGCTTTGGAATTACCTTTTTTAGGAGTTTTCTTTTTCTGGGCAAATGTGGTTACAGATAGTAGCAAAAGACTACTAATAAAGAGTACTTTTTTCATTCTTAAAGTTTTAAAGTTTTTCCAATTTGCAAATAGTGACTTTCTGGACAAAGAAACAAGCAAAAAGTCGCTGATTTAGTCATGATAATCGAATTACAAATTCGATTGATAATTTACTAGCAAAACGGAATAGCAAAAAGTCTATTATAAACAATTATGTATGTGGTATCTCTTGAGGTTTGTAAATTAAACTTTTATACTTTTTGTCAAATAGGGTACGACTTAAATCGCACCCTATTTGACAAAAAGTATACAGAACAAAATGTATCTACAAGTAATTACTCGTGTTTATATGTCACTGAAAAGTTTTAAGAATACTCCATTGGTCCAGCCAAAACCATCTTGATTGGGATATTCGCCGCCTCCACCTAGTAGGGTAGTGTCTACAACATTGTACTTTTCTGTCATTTTGCCAGTTTGGGTGTAGACCTTCTTGTTGGTCAGAAGCCATGCCTCTCTAACTTTGGTAGCCAAAACATCATTATTATACAAACGAAGTCCTTTATAAGCTATCCAATGAAGTGGTGCCCAGCCGTTAGGCGAATCCCATTGCTGACCAGTCTTAAGTGTGGTAGTTAGGAGTCCTCCATCTTTCAAAAATTTAGTCTCTAAACTCATAGCCACCGAGTTAGCTTGTTCTTTTGTAGCAATTTCAAAGAAAAGAGGAAAAGTACTCGCCAATGATTCTACCTGTGTTTGTGTCTGTTGAATGAAATTGTAATCAAAAAAGAGTTGTTTTTGAGGGTTCCAGCATAGTTCCAAAATAGCATTTTTCCGTTTTGCTGCTCGAGTTGCATATTTTTCCTGTTGCTCTTTATCTCCTAGTTTAAGATAAGATTGTTCCAAAACTGTTTCGATATGATAAAGCAAACAATTTAAGTCAGTAGGAATAATTTGCGTGGTAACGATTTGTTCTAAATGCTTACCATCTGCTAGCCATCTACTACTAAAATCCCAACCTGATTCGGCAGCGGCTCTAAGGTCTCTGAATACTTCTGAAGATTTTCGGAGAGATAAGTGGGCTATTTCGATATCTTCTTTGTAAGCTTCAGGTCTAGGCGTATCCATGTCATCATAATAACGATTTAATAGTGCACCTTTAGGACCTTTGACAACGCGTCGATGTGCTTGCCATTCATTTGATAAGGAATCAAATCCACTCATCCAGAAATTATATTCCTTTTCGATAGCAGACAGATATTTTAGATATAAATCATCACTCGAATCTTCTTGGAGCAAAGCTACCATTAAGGTGAAAAAAGGTGGTTGCGAACGGCTGATATAATAAGAACGGTTACCGTTTGGGATATGCCCTAAGGTTTTGATGAGAAAAGAAAAATTATCAACCATATTCTCAATCAAATCGAAGCGTCCACTTACGGAAAGTCCTAACATGGTAAAATAGGAATCCCAGTAGTAAATTTCTTGAAAGCGTCCACCTGGGACTATGTAAGGATAAGGTAATGGAATTAAAGAACCTCCCACTTGGTCGGGTTGTCGTGTAAGAACCGTCCAAAGCCCATCTACATGTTGCTCGATAGGCTTTGCGGAATCACTTGTGTACTCAGTAGATTGATGAGTGGTTAGTATAAAGTTGGACTTGATAAATTCTTTTAAATCAAATTGTAGTAATTGTTTTTGGGCTCGATAAGTATTGAGAATTTGGTCTTTTTCAAACCGAGGTACACAATCGTTAAATGTTTTGGAATCGGGAAAAATCCCACTCAGTTGTACGTCTTCGAATAGCTCTTCGAACGCACTTAACTCCAGATACTCAGCGTGCGTATTCATTTTTAAAGGTATTGTTTATAAAAAATGGTTAATGGCTACCGCCACCTTTGCCAAAGTCAATGGGGTTGCTTTGGTAGCGAGATTGTATTCTTTTGAAAAAAAACAAAAGCGTTATGAGAATCCCCATTGGAATCAATGAGAAATAAAAGGCTGTCTGACCTCCAAAGGCCTCAAAGATATGACCAGTTATAAATGAACCAGTTGTACCGCCTAGCGCTGAGAAAATAACGATAAGGCCAGACATAAGCCCGTGTTGTTTTTGTGGTAAGGTACTTAGAATAATAGAATTGATTGCGGGATAGATAGGCGCGATTAAAAATCCAATGAGAGGAAAGACAAATGCTACTAACGGAGCATTTCCCCAGCCGGTAATGGCTTCATTTCCTAAATTTTGTGCAAGAGGTAATGCTAAAATAACAAGACTACCAGCTGCGATTATACATATAGTTAAGACGAATAACCAAGGGAATTTTCGTAATAAAATTCCAGCAAAAAAGCGACCCAAAGCTGCCGAAGCTGTGAGAATACTTGCCATTTGTACACTCAATGTTGCAGGTAAATGAAGTACTTTATTGTTGAAAGTCGGCAACCAACTCATAATACTTTGCTCGATAAGTACATAGATAAATGCACTTGCCACGAAGACTAGCACCACTGGCACAATTGCCAAACGAAACATTTCGCCAAAAGAACTGCTTTCGCTTTGAGAATCATTATTGGTAGTTTCTGAAACAGGAGTAGTGTACAATAACAAAAAAGCAATAATGGCCAAGCCTGCCAACCAATAATATACTTGTGTCCACGAACTTGAATTAGGATTAGTGTCATCGATAAAAAGACTAAAGATGAAGTTGCCTAGCAAGATACCAATCATAAAGAATGATTCGATAAAGTTCATAAAACTAATGTGCTCTCCTTCGTCTTTTGTGACCAAACCAATAGTGGCATATACGGAAACTTTTATTAAGGCGAATGAGATACCTACAGTGGCAAAAAGTAACTTGGTCATCCAAAAGGTATTCATCAAAGGCATAGCAATGCTTGCTCCTGCTACTAATGCCAAAGCCAATAACATGGCTTTTTTATAACCCAATCGACCAATAAATGACGCCATAACAAACGACATAATAGCGATACTCAAATCCTTGAAAGCTTCTAAAATACCAGCAGAAGATTCGGAAATATGGTAGGTAGATTGTACCTGTAAAATAACCGTACCCACACTGTTGAGTAGCATGGCAAATAAGAAGTAGTTAATAAAAAGGGAGAGTTTGAGTCGCCAGTGAGCCATCGGTGTTATTTGATTGAGAAATAAAAGCGGACTGGAGAGTCCGCTTTCTTAGATAAATTATATAAATGGTTAATGACGTACAAATTTAGCGTGTATTTTTAGCGGATAACTACTCTTTTATTACGCAGTATTAGCACTGTATTAATATTTTTATATATAATTTTGAGAAACAATGAATAATTAGGTTTTATTGCATGCATTCAATCTTCTCCTATTCCTAAAAAAATATTTCATTATGCTTTGGAAATGAGTGCATTAAAGACAAAAAATAAATTTTGTGTAACATTATCACTAAACCAATGAAGACAGGATACGAAAGAATACAGGCAGATGAAGGAAGTTCATTTAGGTTATTACACCAAAAAGTTAAAGCAGAGGATTTTGCTTGGGACTATCATTATCACCCCGAAATAGAGATTGTTTGTGTATATGGTGGTAACGGTCGACGCCACGTGGGCAATCATTTGAGTTATTACCAAGAAGGCGATTTGGTATTAATTGGGTCAAATGTGCCTCATGGAGGCTTTGGTTTTGGTGCAATTGGCGAGCACGAGGAAGTGGTAATCCAGTTTATGCCTGATTTTTTGGGAGAAGGTTTTTTGCACAAACCCGAAATGAAAAATATCAAGAAACTATTAGAGCGAGGCTTACAGGGTATCAAATTTGAAGGTGTCACCAAGCAAACAGTTTCAGAAGAACTACTTAAAATAAAAGAGATACCGCCTTTTCAGCGGATGGTATATTTATTGAATTTATTGGAATTTTTAGCGAATTCAAATGAGTTTGAATTGTTGAATAAAAGAGAAACTCGCTATGATTTTGGCATGCGAGATCAACTTCGATTACGCAAAATTTACCAATTTGTGGAGGAAAACTTTACTACAGAAATAGAAATTCAACAGGTGGCTGAACTAGCCAATTTGACTGTTCCTGCATTTTGTAATTATTTTAAGAAAAACCTCAATCAAACCTTCACAGACTTTGTGAATGAATACAGGGTAAATCATGCTTGTAAATTACTCAATGAGGGGCGTACAGTAGCCGATGCTTGTTTTGAAAGCGGGTTTAATAATGTATCTTATTTTGGACGAGTATTTAAAAAATTAAAACAAGTACAACCATCTCAGTTTGCTTTGCAGAAATAGGGCTCTATCGGGTAAGAGACAAGGCTTTGCGAAAATCGAAAGTGTTGTTTAAAATCTTATGTGTTTTAAGAACTTGCATAATTTTTTCCTCAATAACATGATTATCAGCAAGATTGGTTAGATATACCATTAAGATTTTTTTCTGGGGCAACCATAATACACCATTGCTAAAGCCCGAGGTACTGCCTGAATGATACAGCTCCCAAGTTTTATCTTGCTGGATAAAAAACCATCCCAAGCCATACTTTAAAGGACTATTGGGTAGAGCGTTTGCTTGAACTTTTTGAAGTTCTTCAAATAAATTAAACAAGGTGTTATTAACCAAGGATTCATTCCAAACTTGAAAATCTCTTATATTACTATAAATGCAACCATCTCCTTTGGTTGCGCTTGTAACACTTTGATCTGCTAAAATTACTTGATTGCTCGGGCTAAGTGCATAACCCAAAGCACGAAGGGGCATTTTTGAATAAATATTATAATAGTAAGTATTTTTGAGCTTTAGGGGCTTGAAAATATTTTCTGTCACAAATAATTCGAAAGGCGTGCCTGTAACTATTTCAATAATTTGTGACAACAGACAATAACCAGAATTACTATATCTAAACTCTGTCCCTGGTTCAAAGTAAAGTTTGTTTTCTGTAGCCAATAAACTTACCACATCTGCATCCTTGATTTGTACTTGACGACTAGAAGGAATCAAACTTTCATAGTCTAAAATCCCTGAGCTATGAGTTAGCAAGTGTTTGATTTTGATGCGATTAGAAACTACTCCGTCGAATTGGGGAAAAAATTTACTTATTTTATCATCATAACTTATCAAGCCCTTTTTTTCTAATAACACTATCGCCGCAGCCGTAAACTGTTTGGACATTGAGGCTAGTCGGAAATTGGTGAAAGGAGTGTTAGCGAGTTTTTGAGATATATCAGCGAAGCCAAAACCCTTTTCATAAAGTAGTTTAGTATTCTCAATAATCAAGAATGCACCGCCCGCCTCTTTTCCTGCAAAATGATGAGAAATCGTCGAATCTAAGCTTTTTTTTAACGACTGCCCCAATATATCTTGAGTCAAAAATATACATAGAAGTAGAATAAATCTCATAGGCTATCGCTGTTGTTTAATATTTCGAATTAAGGTTTCACAATATTGAATATCGGGTTCTGGTATTTTTACTTCTCCACGCATGATTTGGTAGAAGTATTCATCAGAAGTTATTCCCAAATGAAGCTTATACATTTCCCTAAAACGATTTCTTTTTCTTCTTGAACCTTGACCAGCAATATTCTTCCAAAGGCGAGTGATATGTAGGGGCATGTAATTGGTTTCCATGTCAAATTTACGGTTTCTTGGTTATTTATTGATAAGAAATTAGCGAATGGGTTTAAAATTAAGCTGTTAGGTAAAGTAAATATCGGAATTGTACAAAAAGTAGCTGATAGAAAAAGGTATTTTAAATGATCAAAGTCATTCTGAAGATCAAACTATTCCTCCAACTTGCCGTCACAAAATTAATTTCTATCCCAACCTCAAAATTACATACTTATGTCGATTACATCTGCTGAACACGCTCTCAAAGTTATTAAATCTGGTGATAAAGTCTATGTGCATAGTGTGGCAGGAGCGCCACAACACCTACTTCAAGAAATGGTGAAATTGGCCGATCACCTTCAAAATGTTGAAATCTATCATTTGCATACCGAAGGCGATGCACCCTATACGAGACCAGAATTTGAAGGGATTTTTCATACTAATGCGTTCTTTATTGGAAAAAATGTTCGCAAAGCTATTGCGGAGGGGAGAGGTAGTTATATCCCTGTTTTCTTGTCTGAAATTCCTCGACTATTTCGCCAAAAAATCATAAATCTTGATGTGGCACTCATTACAGTGTCGACACCTGATAAAAATGGATTTTGTTCATTAGGGACATCTCTTGACGCAACTTTAGCTGCTCTCGAATCTGCCAAAATTGTCATTGCTCAAGTCAATCGCTTTATGCCTAGAACTTTAGGCGATAGTCAAATTCATGTGAGTAAAATTGATTATCTGGTGCCTTTTGATCAACCTTTGCATCAAGTAACGTGGGGAACACCGTCTGATATCGAACAAAGAATTGGAAATAATGTAGCCTCTTTGGTTGAAGATGGCGCAACGCTTCAAATGGGTATTGGAAGTATCCCTAACGCTGTTTTGGCAGCGCTAGAAAATCATAAAGACTTAGGAATTCACACCGAAATGTTCTCAGATGGCATTATTCCATTGGTTGAAAAAGGTGTTATTACAGGTCGTTTTAAGAAAAAACATCAAGGAAAAATAGTGTCGACCTTCCTTTGTGGTACTCAGAAACTATATGATTTTGTGGACGACAATCCTTTGATTAATATGTTGCCTGTCGATTATGTAAATGATACCGCCATTATTCGTCAAAACCCTAAAGTTACTGCTATTAATAGTGCCATTGAAATCGATATTACTGGACAAATCTGTGCAGATAGTATTGGTTACAGAATGTATTCTGGTGTAGGAGGGCAGATGGATTTTATGCGTGGAGCTGGTTTGTCGGAAGGAGGAAAACCTATTATTGCCATGGCGGCAGGGACAAAAGATGGCGATTCTAAAATTGTATCACATTTGAAAGAAGGTGCTGGTGTGGTAACAACACGTGCGCACGTACATTATGTAGTTACCGAATTTGGAATTGCCTATTTGTATGGAAAGAATTTGGTGGAAAGAGCGAAAGAATTAATTAAAGTAGCCCACCCCGACCATCAGGAACGTTTGGAACAAGAGGCTTTTAAACGTTTCAAACATCAATATTCACAAGGGGTATATATGTATGTATAGTTGAGTATTGTCTGTCAGCTTTCGGAAAAGGTATTACTAGCCGAAAGCTCACAAACAATACCTGATAGCTAGTTGGTATAGATTTTCTGTTGAAAAACCTTTTTCTCGGAATACACCAAGTAAGCCGTTATAATGGTTGATAAGACGAAATAGATCCCTACAAAATATCCAACTCCGACCCAATATTGATTCATCCCAAACCAATCTCCCAAATAGGCTATGAGTCCTAATCCGATAATATTTTTAAATAACTCATACCAAAAAGAATGTGGATTTAGGTCCATCATTTCGGTGTAAGCATATACGCTTAGGAAAATAAAGCCTCCGTACACAAAAATCAAAGGCGAACCTATTTGTGCCAAATGCCCAAAGAAATATACAATCAAAGCAAAGGTGAAAAAGAACTGGATAAAAGACCAAGTCGCCAGTTTACTCGAGGTCTCAGGGGTATATTTTTGGAAATGATAAACATCTTCGATTTTAGCCAAAGGAAATTTGTCCTTCACATCTTCTGGGCGCCAGCCAGTTGGCATAAACCAAATTCTAGCCTTGTCTACCCAGCTTTTTGTATGCCAAGCATCTTGTATTAAAATCCAGATATGATGGAAGTTAATTTTGATAGGATTCCACGTTCTTACAGGAACAGTGATGCCATAAACACATGGCACTGAAGGCAACTCTTCTTGAAAGGTGCCAAACATTTTGTCCCAAATGATAAAAATCTGTGAATGGTTTTTATCAATATATTCGGGATTTATAGAGTGGTGAACTCGGTGATGTGAAGGCGTTACCAAAATATGTTCTAACCAGCCCATACGATTGATATACGTCGTGTGATACCAAAATTGAGCAAATAGATGTATTGGTGCAACGGTAGCAATCACAATACTTGGTACACCTAATAATGCGGCAGGTAATAGGAATATGGTAAAGAAATTGATAAAGGTAGAGATACTTTGACGCAAAGCACAAGCCAAATTGAACTCCTCGCTGCTATGGTGAATCAGGTGTTGATTCCATAGAAAATTAATCTGATGACTCAAACGATGCCCCCAATATCCCGTAAAGTCTAAAGCAATAAAAGCCGTAACATAAATCGCCCAAGTAGATTCTAAATGATAAATTGCCCAATGGTTTACCATCCAATCATAAGTAATGATGGAAATGCTGATTCCCAAAACATCTTTGATGATGTTTGTATAGCCCGAACTTAAACTCGAAAGCATATCCATGGGCTTGAAGGTATCCTTGTATTTGAGCCAACCATAGGTTTTTTCAAGTAATACCAACAATAAAAAAATGGGCATCGCAAAATTGAGAATCTGACCATACCTTTCCATAATCTATACTATTTAGGGAGTTGATGAACGATGTTTAGTGAATAAACGCTAATTTATTGAATAGTTAAATTTTTTCATAATATTTTACTATTTATTGAATTGTTGAAAAAATGAGGTTTAGATAAATAAAAAAGGCAGCCTCGAAAGACTGCCTCGTTATATAATGTATTAATGATGAATTATGAAATATAGGATTCCAATTTTCAACACTTTGATTTTACCATCACTTAATTTTTATTTTGCACGATTACTTGAGTGTTTGGGCTTCTTTAGAACTTTTTGCCTACTGCCTAAAGCTTATAGCCTACAGCATCATTCTTACATGATTTTGATTACTTCGTACCAAATTTCACCACGGTTTAATACCGCTCTGTATTGGATACCATCTACTACATAGTAAGTTTCACCGTTAATCATCAGTTTTTCATATCCACCAGGAATACTCTCCACCAATGCACCAATTGGAGGAGCTACAGTTGCGTATTCGTTTCCATAAGGACGATAATAGGTTCCGTTATAATAGTAATAATCTACATTTCGGATCACAACTCTACGGCAATCACGAGGTAATACGTTGACACGAATCCCTACGGGAGCTTGGCATACCACATATTCGGAGTTGTAAGGTTTGTAAAAAACGCCTTGATGATAAGCAAAGCGAATACCTCCAAAGTTGATACTTAAATGTCCTGTAGGTAATGCATTGTAATGGGCATTACGACTAGGAATATTAGCATATTGCCAGTTTGGACGAGTACGGTCAACTACAACAACACGGTCGGGACCTCTGCGGTCATCACGACGATATTCATCGCGACGATTGTCATCGCGACGATTGTCGTTTCGGCGGTTGTCGTCACGTCTGTCATTTCCGCGATTGTCACGATCTTTTTTGTCGTAGCGATAATCTCCGTCACGACCTCTCTCATATCTGTCATCATGACCGCGCTGTGCCTGTACATTTGTAAAAGTGCTCATTAAAGCACCAGCTATGAAAAATGTAAAAATAGGTTTCAAGAAAGATTGCTTACCTACTGTAGGTTTTGCAATGTTAACAAAGTTTGGAGTCATGGCTTTATAAAAATTATGGATTATTACTTGTTTTAATTTTGAGATATTTAGCTCTCTAACGCTGTATTTTGTCTCTTTGATATGTGAAGAAGGCTAGGGTTTAGTAAATAACCCAACGTTAACAATCATTAACAAAAGTGGATTTTCTGCGCTTAAAGGAGTGATGGGGAGGTTCTTTAGGATTTATATGATTAAATGGGCAAAGAAAAAGCCCTAGCAATCTTGCTAGAGCTTGGGGTAATTTTAGGGAAACAATATTAGATTTGAGTTATGTGTTTAGGCAACAGGCACAAGACAAAGAGTGTTAAAATGCTTTTTTCCAAAGTCCACCGCCGAAAGCCGATACCTGAAAGCCTAAGTCTCAAAAATTAAATGCTATTTTGCCCACTAACTTAAAGATTTATAGAAAAGTGCTGGATTAGAAACTCTAATTCAGCACTTTAGTTTAATACTCAGTATTTATTAACCTTATTCTTCATCACAACCGATTGGAGCACCAGGAGCCATTTCTTTATGAGTAGCTACTTTTGCTGCCGAAGGATTTTTCATTCTTTCAACAGCATAGTCCAAATGCGCAGCATAGTCACTTTCTTTGGTATTCTTCTGAGACTCAATATATGCTTTCAAATCTTTGATAGCTTTGCCACAAACCGCACGAACTTGATAATTAGCGGCTTCGTTTACACTCAATGCTAACAAATGCGTTAATACGATTTGTTCAGTTTGAAACTGCACTTTACGAGCCAAGCCTGTGGTTTTAGGAGCTTTCCAAGTTTTTTCAATTAATTGAGTCAACATTTCTTCCAATCCCAAACTACTATATCTTGCTTCGTATTCGACCATACGACTAGTACGTTCAGGTTGTAGTAAGAATTGAAGTGGAAAATCTGCTGCTGATTCTGCTGCTGCCAATGGGTCAAAAGCACGACCTGTACGTTTTTTGAATAATTCACGACTTGGCCAATAACCAGCAGGACGTGCAGGAATCAATTGGATAATCGATTCAGGAATTGTCAAGGTTTCTGATGAAAGAGTTTGTAATACGGCATCCAAGGCTTTTTGTTGTGTTTCTTTACTAACCAAAGTATTAGGCTTTTGTCCGTCACCACGTAAAGCATAACGGTAATCTACTGAGCCAATAATCTTTGCCGCAGCCTCTACTTGGTAACGATGGTAATTGTAAATTGGCACCAAAACATCTTCTAAGTGTGACATTGGCATTCCTTTACGGATACTATTTTCTCCAAAAGAACTCAAGGCTTTTTGACGTACAGCTAAGGTATTATTTAATTCATCAACTGGATTTTTACCATTATCCCAGAGGTGAGCCGTTGAGCTGTGGCTTCCTGCAGGACGAGCGTCAATATCTGTCAAAAACAATAAACCTTTTGCATTAGCCTCGTCAATAATTTTATTCAGAGCAGCCTTCTCATCTGTGCCTTGTGGAAAATCTTGGTAGCCGAAAGTAATCGAATATTTATCCCAGTCACCGATGCCCAATGCGTAAGCATCAGAAAGGTCTACCTCTCCTTTGCTGTTGAGTTTTACCGTTGGGTGCGGATAATCCATCACCGAAGCTCTGTTATTGATACTTGCCGAATAGTTGTGCATTAATCCCAAGGTATGTCCTACCTCGTGAGCAGCCAATTGCTTTAAGCGAGTCAATGCCATTTTGAGCATTGGGTCTTTTTCTGGGTCTAGTTTTTCACCTTTTTCAAAAGGAGATAACAAACCTTGTGCAATCAAATAATCCTGACGAACACGCAATGAGCCTAATGTTACATGACCTTTGATAATTTCGCCCGTACGAGGGTCAATAATTGATGCGCCATACGACCAGCCACGTGTACTACGGTGAACCCAGTTAATGACATTATAGCGTGCATCCATTGGGTCGGCATCGTCTGGCAATAATTTTACTTGAAATGCATTTTTATAACCAGCCGCTTCGTATGCTTGATTCCACCATTGTGCACCTTCCATCAAGGCAGAGCGAATGGGCTCTGGCGTACCGTTGTCGAGATAATAAATGATTGGTTCAACTGCTTCTGAAACCTTAGCTTTCGGGTCTTTTTTCTTTAATCTATGACGAACTATATAATACTTGTCGATAGGCTCGGATACTGGAGTCGAGTAATCAAAATAAGAAATAGCATTAAAACTAGAACGAGGATCAAATACTCTTGGCTTATAGTCAGAATCAGGTAATTGTAAAAAACTATGGTGCACACGCAAGGTCAAAGCTTCCTGACTTGGCGCAACCGAGCGAACGTATTCACCTGCATCATCGCCACCTACGAATGTCAATGTAACTTCAAATTCGGCATTTAGGGGAAAGTTTTTCGTGTTTGCCAAATACATTGCCGAACGAGACTTGTCGAGCGAATAACTACCTTGTTTCATGCCTCTGATACGGTCAGCAATTCCCGAAACATCGCTCATTAAGAAATCTGTTGCATCAACCAATACTTTACCATCTTCTTCTGCCTCAGCAGCAAATCCCCAGATAGTGGAAGAAGCAAACGATTGTTGCACAGCACGTTTTTCATTGGCATCGTTGCTCAAAGCACGGTATTTATAATTGGGTTGCGTAAGCAGAATTTTTCGACCTATTTTCTGGAAAAATACTACTTTTTCTTCGCCTAACAATCCACGGTCCAAGCCAATATCATTAGAGCCTAAACCAGCAGGTAACGAAGAATAATACAAAAACTCTTTGTCAAATTTGTCAATTTGTAACCATATTTTTCCAGCATCTTCATCCCAGAAGAAAGGAAAGAAACCCTCATATTTTTTGAGTCCTTTAGTTTTTTCAGAGATACTTGGAAGTTTTTGAGCAAGAGACGAATAAGTAAAACTTACTAGAAACAATAAAATACTCAATAGTGAAATTTTTTTCATACGAAAGGTAGTTTGTTGAAAAATACAATTTAGCAGGTAATGACCAAGTGAATCTTTTTTAGAAATAAGGTTCTTGAAAAAATTCATTTGAGTAAATATAAACACCGAGGTAAGAATTCACAAACTTTCCAGAAAAATCGCCAACTTCGTAGGATGAAAGAACAAAATCAACAGCTAAAAATTTGGGGAGGTTTAGGTATCCTTTATTTTGTTTGGGGCTCTACCTACTTGGCCATTCGTTTTATGGTGCAAAGTTTTCCGCCTGTCATGGGGTCTGGAATTCGTAATTTAAGTGCAGGAACCATTCTTTTAATCTGGGCGATGGTCTCCAAAAAATATATTACACCTAGTAAAAAACACTTACTCACCATGACACTTACGGGTACATTAATGATTACCTTGGGAAATGGATTTTTTACAATTGCGGGCAAATGGATTCCGTCGAGTTATGCGGCGTTATTCTCGGCATTAGGTCCTGTGGTGTTGGTGCTGATGCTTTGGTTTTCGAATATTGAAAAACCACAACCAAAAGTGATTTTAGGGTCATTATTGGGAATTATTGGCGTAGGTATTTTGATTAGTTTAAAAAAGTTGGCGCTCAAGGGATACGAGCAATACTATATCTATGGCGTGGTTTTAATGTTAATTGCCACTATTGCATTCAATGCCAGTATGGTTATTCTCAAAAAAGCTAGATTACCTTATTCGACTCCTCAATTATCAGGTATTCAAATGATAATAGGAGGAGGTTTATCGTTAATCATAAGCTTCTTTTTGGGTGATTTTCAGCACTTTGCTCAAATAGAAGTTAAGGCAACGGCTATTTTTGCCTTACTATATTTGATTGTTATTGGCTCAATTGTGGCTTTCAACGTATTCAATTGGCTTATTAAGGTGGCTCCGCCAACTTTAGTATCAACCTATACTTATGTCAACCCATTGGTAGCGATGTTGTTGGGCTGGTTATTGGCTGGAGAAGAGTTACATCCCTTGATGATTGTCGCAGGAGGTATTATTATCGCCGCAGTGGCGTTGATTACTACTTCAAAAAAGAAATAGATTCTACTTACTGAGGTCAACAAATACGAGTAGATTTTATATGAAATTTAGTTTAAAATACTGGTAAAGATAAGTTGCTGTGCAAAATGCTATTTAATTGATTTTGAATGTAATGTATTGATAATAAAGTTTTTATGTTTTGGGGGATAAATAGTTTTATTGATTAATTCTTCGTCTTACTTTTTGTCTTGAAACAAAAAGTAACCGCAGCGGCGGCCGCAAAAAATTCAAGAATTTATAAACTCGCTTCGCTCAAACAGTATAAATTCATTGCCTACGCCAGCAATTTTAAGAAAGTTTAAACAGGTTCAATTTAAAATTTATATTTTCAATTCACTACCAATTTAGAACTCATAGTTCAGCATTATTACTTAAAATCGAATACCGTTTTCAGCTCTTTGTGGCTTTACCACTGTTTCCTCAAACATTTAATCCTTTTACCTATGATCAAAAAAGTCTTATTTTCTATTTGTTTAGCGACCATGATGCAAGTAGCTCAAGCACAAATTCAAGAATATCCTTTATATGAAGGAAAAGTTCCTAATACAAAACCGCATAAAAATACAGAATCATCTGCGACGGATGCCAATGGTATTTTGAGAATTTCTGAGGTTTCAATTCCTTCTATTACGGTATATCCTGCGCCCAAAGAAACTGCCAATGGTACTGCTGTAATTGTTTTTCCAGGAGGAGGATACCGTATTTTGGCCGCTTCACACGAAGGTTCTGATGTGGCAAAGGAGTTAAACAAAATCGGCGTGACTGCTTTTGTGTTAAAATACCGTATTCCTGATTCAACGAAGCAAGTCGACAAAACAATTGCACCCTTACAGGATGCTCAGCAGGCACTGAGATTTGTGCGTGCTAAAGCAGAATCTTTTGGTATAAACCCTAATCGTGTGGGCATTTTGGGCTTTTCGGCTGGTGGACACTTGGCTGCAACTACAGCGACTCATTTTGCGCAACCAGTGGGTGAATTGGCTGATAAAAGCAACGTTCGACCTGATTTTGCCGTGTTGTTGTATCCTGTTATCACGATGAAACCTTTTGGTCATAGAGGCTCACAGGAGCAATTGATTGGTAAAAATCCATCAGAAAGCTTGGTGACTTTGTATTCTAACGAATTGCAGGTGACGCCACAAACACCTCCGTGTTTTTTGGTACATGCCCAAGATGATGGCGGTGTTCCTGTCCAAAACTCTTTGAGATTTTATGATGCTTTGGTAGAAAAGAAAGTGCCAGCCGAATTACATATTTACCCTAAAGGTGGTCATGGATTTGGTCTGAATAATAAAACTACTCCAGATAAATGGTTTGAACGTTTGAAAAGCTGGATGGATTCGAATGGCTGGTTGAAAAAATAACCATTTACCAAACAGCTTCTTTGATAAGTACAAAAATAGCCTCAATCCGAGGCTATTTTTGTATCTTTGCACTTTGAAAGTTTAAAGGAGATTCTAGTGAAAAATCAAATAGCACAATTTTGTGAACAAATTCAACAGTCAGTCGAACAAAAGTCATTGGTAAAAGTCTCTTTGGGCAATTATCAGGGTAATGAACCTGCGTTGAAAAATATTTATATACGTTTAGTTTTAATTAAAAATATTGAAAAACTGGCGTTTACTTTTCGATATAAAACTAAGGATATTGTCAAAAACTTTGATTTGCCAGAGGGGTATAAGTCCATAGCTGAATGGTTGGAAGAGGGTTTTAAAGTTGCGACACTCATGAGTACTGAGTCTGATTGGCAATATGAAGTTTTGAAAAATGGTAAAGTTATGCTCAAACAAAAAACGGCAAGTGCGAAAGCAACACCATCGTTGGAGCATGATAAAGAAAAGAAACGATTGATAAAGCCAACAGAAAAAGCCTACTTGGTAGATTTGAAAATTACGGATGAGCAAGGTAATGTTTTCAAAAATGCTCAAGACAAATACCGCCAAATCAATCATTATGTAGAGATTTTAAGCTCTTTGATTAAAGATTCAGCCATTGAAAACTTACATAAAGTAGTAGATATGGGCTCAGGGAAAGGCTATTTAACTTTTGCTTTGTACGATTATTTGCACAATACTTTAGGTTTAAAAACCCAAGTTCAGGGAGTAGAATATCGTCAGGATATGGTTGACTTGTGTAATCAATTTGCCCAGAATGCAAGTTTCGATGGTTTGAGTTTTACGCAAGGAACCATTTTGGATTATGAGCAAAAAGACATAAGTATGTTGATAGCTTTACACGCCTGTGATACTGCCACTGACGACGCTATATTTAAAGGTCTTCAATCTGATGCCGAGTTGATTGTGGTGGCGCCATGTTGTCACAAGCAAATCAGAAGAGAAATAGAAAAGAACAAAGCGCAAAATGAATTGAAGTTTTTGACCAAATACGGCATATTTCTCGAACGACAAGCCGAAATGGTTACAGATGGAATTCGTGCATTGATTTTGGAATATTTTGGTTACAAAACCAAAATTTTTGAATTTATCTCAGATGCACACACGCCTAAAAACGTTTTGGTTGTAGGTATTAAATCTGGTATTAATCCAAAACGTCAAGAAGAAATTTTGCAAGAAATAGCTCAAACCAAAGCCTATTTTGGTATCGATTATCACCATTTAGAAAGGCTTACGCAATTGAGTTTATAGACATTAATGCAAAATAAAATTGCATTAATATGCTTTAGGCTTTAAGCCGTAGGCATTAGGCAAAAAAGCTTAAATTATTTCATGAGAAATACTTTTCAACTTTTAGCCTACAGCATTCCTGTGTTATTAAATATATTACCCATACAATTAAAACTCATTGACCTCAAAATAGAAATAAATGTCTAAGAATACTGCAAATATCGCCTTCCTATTCATTTTTGTTTTCGCAACAGTACTACGCTTTTACCATATCAATAACTATGGAATTTTTGGCGATGAAAAGCAAGGAATCATGGTGGCCGTCGGAAATGTAAACATTGGCGGAAAAAAAGCCTTGATGGCTCCTGACAAAACCTTTACGCCGAGAGATTTCTGGCAGCCCAAAACCATTGCTGAATTATTGGATGCCAACGCCCGTGGCGATACTAGTGGGAATGCAACCGTTCATTTAATTACAATGAATATCTTTGGGCATTTGTTCGGTCATTCGGATGGTGCTTTAAGAAGCGTTTCGGCTATTTATAACTTACTCACAATTGTGTTCATCTTTTTGATTGGTCGCAATATTTTCAAGAATGCTAAAATTGCTTTGATTGCAGCATTTTTAGCTGCTACCGAACCGTTCTATATTATTTTTAGTCAGCAAGCTCGCTTTTATACAACTTGTATTTTCTTCGGAACAATGGCGTCTTATTACTTTTTACAAATTATGGTAAATGGTAAAAGTTCCCTGAAATATTATGCTGCCTACACGGTTTCTATTATCCTAACTATATTTTCTAACTACCTCACTTTCACCGTATTTTTGGTGCATGGCTTGTATTGGCTTATAGCTGATCGTACGTGGTCTAAGCTTCGTAGTTTTATGATTTGTTATGGTATTATGGCTATTCCTTTCGGACTTTGGATGACCAAAGGACCTGGGCAATATGCACTTTTGTATATCAAGGATGCCACTAATTTGTACAATTCTATTTTGAAAAATCCTAAGCTTGCGGCTTCCTATCAAGGATTTATTGATTTGGCTTCTGCCAAAAATCTGTTTATTCGAGGAACTTCCATTGTGTCAGACTATTTTATTTTTACGAATGGTTGGTATGAAAAATTTGGTAATAAAATAGCATTCTTATTGGTTATAGGATTCTTACTGGTTGTGACATTTGTCGTTTTACAAAAAGCAAAAAAGTTTGAATATCAGTTGTTTACCTTTGTGGTGCTAATTGTATTTATTCCTTTTGTTTTCTCTGTAGTTTCTGCCTACAAAGCTGGTGTAATGACAGGATTTTATTTTAGATATACTAGTTTTGGTTTACCATTTGTGTCGATTTTGATGGCTTGGTTTTTAGTCAAAATGTTTGAAAACCATAAAATACTATTTACAGGCTTCGCAGTTGTGTTACTCATCCAGTTCTATTCATTTGCCAAAATTATCAAGCATTTTTATGCTGATGGTCAACAAAAGTACACGAGTTCACGCAATCGTGGAGCGAATCCGTATATCATGGTAGCAGATAAAATCAAGTCGATGTATATGCCTGGCGACACCATTGTGTATCCTTCTGTTTATGCAAATGGTTTTAGTAAAGCCATTGATCGTCCAAAAGGCGAGTTCGATAATCATGATGCCCAGTTGGTCAACTTGTATCTCCCTAAAGACGCAACCTATATCCAGCGAATTGCCTTTGAAGAGACAGATCGAGTTTTGCTAAGAAGAAATGGACAAACCATCGTATTGTTCAATTTTGAGGGTATGAAATACCGATACTAGATGTAATTATTGAATTGTGAATGATTCATCACTCATACTTAGAAAGCATTTTCAAAATATTAAAATTTATAGATAGTGAAAGAACAAAAAGTCCTGTCGAAATTTTGGTTTTGGGGTTTACTCATCTTACCCATTTTACTTTATTTCCTATTGATTGAGCTTTATGGCATGAATATTCCTTACGTGGATGACCACGGACTGAAAGGTTTTTTAGTAAAATTTCAAGATAGTAAAACTTGGACGGAAAAAATCGCTACCATTTTTGCACAACATAACGAACACCGAATAGGGCTTACGCGCATTTGGTTTTTGTTTGTTTATGGGATTTATGGAAGTATTAATTACAAATGGTTGATGTGGTTTGGCAATATCCTGTTAGTAGGTGTGTTGGGGATATATGCTGCTTATTTCAAGAAAAATAAAATTTCACTTTTATACTTTTTACCACTTCCTTGGATTCTACTGACCTCAATTAATCAGGAAAATACCTTTTGGGGAATGGCTTCTATTCAAAATTTTGGAATTGTATTCCTAAGTCTCTGGGCATTTTGGGAATTAGAGGAGGAAAGACTTATCAATGCGCTGGTTTTAGTATCCATTGCAGTGTTTACGAGTGGAAATGGCTTTGTTACCTTAGCCATTATGGGTGGTTTTTTATTGTTGAAACAGCAGTGGAAAAACTTAGGAATCTTGGTTTTGTTGGGTGTCTTGCTTGCATTCCTCTATTTCGTAACTTACCAAAAACCTCCAGCAACGCCTTCAGCAACTTTGGCAGATTTGAAAAAAGTACTTTTGGCTTTTGTCTCTTTTGCAGGAAGTGCCGCCGATGTCTCTCTTGATACTGCGATTTCGGTACGAACCATAAAAGCGATATTCTTGGGGGGGATATTACTCATTTTAGCACTTATTTGTGTTGTTAGAAATATTCCTTTTGATTTTAGATTGAAAAAATATTCTACTCCCAAAAACTGGCCTGTTTTTATTTTGGCAACGATATTGTTAATTGTATTGTCATCTTTTATGGTAGCATGGACAAGGGTTGTAGGGTACGGAATGCCAACTATCTTGACGAGCCGTTACAAGATTTACAGCCTTTTGTTTGTGATTACGATGTATGTTTGGCTGTTGCGAGTGCTAGAAGAAAAGCATCGTTGGCGTATGTTTTTGTTTACGCTACCATTTTCAATTTTGACCTATTTCAATGGATTTTGGCAGAGCATTTCACAAATTGATTACCATTATAAAGGCTTGATTTGTAATATGTTCAATTGGACGTATGAAGATTTATCAGGAAAAACTAATAGTCCCACACAGTTTAGGTACAATAACCCAGCGACAGTATTTGGTAGTTTGACGCCTATTTTGTTGACCAACGATTTTAGTCATGATCCGCAAATCAAATTAGAAGAAGCAAAAGTGCAGGACGGCAATGTTGTGATTCGTGGGGTTGGCGATTTTCATTTTCCTTGGCTCGACCCTGATAATGGGGTATACTTGATTGCTAAATCTGAAAAACGAGTTTATGTTTTCCCACTGCGTTCAGTGAAAGCTGGTGTAAGATTATTGGTTGGAGGGCATGCCGTTTTTGGACCGTATTTCGAAAACCAAATTCCAACCTTTGAATTTGATGCAGGTACTTATAAGCTAGCTATTTTGGCTGTTGAAGATACTCAAAAGCGTATTTTGAATACTCAACAAACAATCACGATTGAGGTAAATACCAGAAAAGCCGTGGAGACGAATTGGTAAATGGTGAATTGTGAATGACGAATTGTGAATCGTCCTTGCTTGAAACTTAGGGTATTTGATTTTAGACGAGGATATTTTGTTCATTTTCTTGATTTCTCAAAATTCACAATTCACAATTCATCATTCACAACTCACAATTACTTTGGTGACGAAGGTCTTACTTCGATTTTACTTGGTAAAGTGCGTGCTGGAAGTTTGATGAGGTCTGCAACGATTTGACCAATATCTTCTGGTTGAATTTTCCACGCATCTTGTTCGTTTGGTGTGTGACCGTTGAAATAAGTTGCTACCGAACCTGGCATAATGGTCGTAACCTTGATGCCTTCGCTACGCACGTCCATCATAAGTGCCTGCGTAAATCCTACTAAACCAAATTTGCTGGCATTATAGGCTGTTCCTTTAGCAAAGAAATTGGTACCCGCCAAACTCGAAATAGAGATGAAATATCCTTGTGTAGCTTTAAGAGCCTCAAGCGTTGCTTTCGTAGTGAAAAATACGCCTGTCAAGTTGATATCAATCGTTTCGTTCCACTGTTCTTCGGTCAAGTCCTGAACAGGAGCAAAGTGACCCACGCCAGCATTAGCAACTACGTAGTCAATTCTTCCCCACTTTTCTAATACTTTTGCAACAGCAGCTTCTTGCGAGGCAAGGCTTCTTACATCTGACTCCAAGCCTAAGGCATAACCTTCTTTGATTTCGTTTAGTTTTGCAGCAGCTTCCTCAGCACCAGCCAACGAACGACTGGTGATAGCAACTTTGATACCTTCTTTGATTAATACCTCGGCGATTCCGTAGCCAATACCTTTCGAACCTCCTGTAATAAATGCAGTTTTGATTTCAGACATAATTTTTGTTGGGATATAGATTTTTGGGTAGCTTTTCGTAAAAAATCACTACCCAATAACCTTGTGTGATAACCCTTTTAGAACTGATATTTTGACAAAATAGTTTAGTCAATAATCGACTGATAGATCATTTGTTGTACCTGTTTTTCAATTCCTCCGTCTTTTTTCGGCCAAACTTGGAACATTACTACCAGTAATAAATCCTCTTTGGGGTCGATGGTATAGTGCGTGTAATACATACAGCCCCATTCGAAGGCTCCTTCCGAACTTGGTAAAGAAGCTTTTCCTTTTTGGGTATAAATTTCAAAACCTAGACCAAATTTATTGGTATTATCCCTGATATTGAGTTCACCAATTTGGTTAGTCGTCATTAGCTCGACGGTCTTACGACTCAATAAACGGGTATTGTTAAAAGTCCCGCCATTCAAAAGCATTTGGCAAAGTTTGGCATAGTCCAAAGCCGTAGAAGTCAAACCAGCACCGCCAGAAAAGTATTTTCTTTCGCACGAAATAGGATAATCCGTCCATGGTGAGCGAGGCTTTGGTGTAATACCTTTTTCTTTTCCTATTTCTTCATAAACTGTCACCAGTCGATTTTTCTTGGCATCGTCGATATAAAAACCTGTATCATTCATGCCTAGTGGCTCGAATATTTTTTTCTTGAGAAATTGGTCAAATGGCATTCCTGAAATGACTTCTACAAAATAGCCCAAAACGTCGGTGTTGAGTCCGTACGTGAATTTTTCGCCCGGCTCATGAAACTTAGGTAATGCTCCTAAACGGTTCATTGTTTCGGCAATCGTTTCATTTTGAGTAGAAAAATAATAAGGAATTTTCGCCTTACCATATAAAGCATTTTGATAAGGGATACCAGCCGTATGGCTCAATAAATGACGAATGGTAATTTCTTTTTTAGCAGGATGTGAGGTATAAGTACTATCCTGCGGATTGATTTGGTCAACGATTTGTCCATTTTTAAAAGCAGGAATATATTTAGAAATAGGGTCGTCCAAACTAAATAGACCTTCTTCGTAAAGCATCATGACCGCCACCGAAGTAGCCGCTTTGGTCATAGACATGATACGAAAAATGTCATCAGTTTTTTGAGCTTTTTTTGTTTCAATATCATTCATTCCATAGGCTTTATGTAATACCAATTGCCCATGACGAGCAGCTAATACTACGGCTCCAGGAATACGCTTTTCAGCGATTTTACGATTGAGTAATTGCTCTATTCTATTCAAACGCTCGGTAGACATTCCTACTTTTTCGGGAGCTACGCCTGAAGTAAATTGTTGGGGTTTTTGAGCAAAAGCGGTTATGGTAAAGAGAAATAGGTAAAAAAAGAAGAGCTTTTTCATGTTATAGTATCGAGAGATTAAGTTAGTGCGCAAAATAGAATTTAATTTTTGTGTTTAAGGCTTTCAGGTATCGGCTTTCGGCGGTGGGCTTTGGGAAAAGCATGTCTTTCGTTATTAAAAACAATTTGAAACTCTTTGCCTAGTGCCTGTTGCCTAATGCCTCAACACATAGCATAGATCTTATTTTGCATGATTGCTTATGTGTTTGATTTAGGTAGAGGTAAGTAGGTCAAAGAGAAAAATCTCTTTGACCAATAAATTATAGTTTTGTAGCTAAAATTAACTCGGCTGGACCTGCCAAAAACTCTCCAGAAGTTTTGCCAAATTCTACTAAATGGGTATTTGCCAAGTGTTTATCTAAATGCTCTTGACTTTCCCAGTTTTCGTAAAAATAGAAAATCGTAGCATCTTCGATAGATTGGTGCAATACATAATCAATACATCCTTCCTCTGCAACAGTAGGAGGAATCAGTCCTAATAAAGCTTGTTTTGCAATTTCTTCTTTGCCAGCTTGTGCGGTAATTTTTGCGATAACGGTTAACATACGTTGGTTTGTTTTTTAGTAAAATTGTAATTCTATGCTGTAGGCTTTAAGCTTTATGCCCTAAGCCAAATGCTTAAAAGTGTTCCTGAGAAAAGAGTGGGAATATTTTGCCAAAAGCTTAATCAGACAAAAATCTCATTACTGGACAAAACGGCTAATGGGCATTCAGATGTGTGGACTTTGTCATTGATTTTTGTAAAAACAGTTTTAAACTGTTGAAAAAAGTAAGTCCAAGACTAAGTCTTGAACTAGGAACTTGTTGTGAATTAAAAATTCAGATTCAAAATTCACAATTCTCAACTCATAATTCAGCACTACTTCCTACTTCCCACAGCATTTTTTGTATTTCTTGCCACTTCCACAAGGACAAGGGGCGTTTCGGTCAATTTTTTGATTAGCTGGCGGTTGGAATTTTCCTGAGACATAATACCAGCGATTTTGCTCTTTTACAAAACTTGAATATTCGTAATGGGTACGAGCAACCCCGTCTGCATCTTTAAATGAAGCTCTAAATTCAACTTCTCCTTGAGTATCAGTTTCTTTCCCATTCTTAGTAGAAAGTACTTGAAGTTGAGTCCATTCATTTTCAGTAGCCCACTCACGAATTGATGAAGTATCAAAATCACTTCTTCGGCTCGGATAGGTAGTTTCAACAAGATAATCAACTTTGATTTTGCTGTAGGCTGTGTATCGTGAGCGCATCAATTGTTCTGCAGTTGAGGCAAATTCTTTTCCCTCGATAAAAGGCTCACAACATTCTTGAAATGATTCTTTAGAGCCGCAAGGGCATAATTCGGCTAGTGACATTGGGGCAATGGGAATATGTTCTGTTTATATACAAAGATAGTATCCCTCGAGGTTTTATGGCTAAGGAGAATGATGTTTTTAGTATTACGAAAAACGCCATAGATATTACAAAGCACAGAATCAACTGTATTTTGTCATATCTACGGCGTTTTTATTTTCTTCGAAAAGATTTTTAATCTACTCTTCTGTATTCTTTTCCATCTTTTTCCAAATATAGAAAACAGGAATTCCTAATGCCACAATTCCTACACCAGCCCAAGAAGGAATAGGCTTGTAAATCAACAAGTTGATGCATAGTCCTGCTGCAAAAATCAAGTATATCGCAGGAATCAAGGGGTAACCAAAAGCTTTGTATGGGCGTGGAGTATCTGGTTGTTTTTTTCTGAGAATAAATACACCGCCAATAGTCAAGATATAAAATACCAAAATCGAGAATACGGTATAGTCTAATAGGTCTCCATAAGTGCCTGATAAGCATAATAATGATGCCCAAACACCTTGAATGATCAATGAAAATCCTGGCACGCCATTCTTATTGATTTCACCTGCTTTTTTGAAGAATAAGCCATTTTTTGCCATGGCGTAATATACGCGAGCGCCTGAAAGGATAATACCATTGTTACAACCAAAGGTCGAAATCATGATAAATACTGCCATGATAATAGCCGCAGGATTACCAAAAATCATTTCGGCAGCTGCCGTACCTACACGGTCGTTGGTAGCAAACATAATACCTCTCGAAAGTGTGTCAGGAGCATTTGGATGACCTTGCACTGGTAGCAACATTAGATAAGCTACATTGGCCAAAATATATAAAGCACTTACCGTCAACGTTCCATATAGCAAAGAGAGCGGAATATCTCTTTTGGGATTTTTCATTTCGCCAGCGATATAAGTAACGTTGTTCCATGCCGAAGATGAAAATAACGGACCAATCAATGCTAAGCCCACAGCCGACCAAAGACCGATACCCGAAAGGTATTCATAATCCATGATTTTGCCTTTTTCCCAAATAATTTTAACTGGACTCCAGAAGTCGATGGCATTGATAGCCCACACGCCTTTGTCTGGATTGAGTCCGACGATTATACCTACAACGGCCAAGCCAAGCAAGGCGCCGATTTTAGTTACAGTGAAAATGAGTTGAACGATTTTAGCATTCTTAACGCCTTTGAGATTGATAAAGGTAAGAAAAGCAATAAGTGCAATAGCTAAGAATTGTTGTGTGCTAAAGAATCCTAAGAAAGGCTGGTCGTTGATGAGGTCGGGTAGGAGTACGCCAGTATATTTGGCAAAAGCCACTGCTACGGCTGCAATCGTACCAGTTTCGATAACCAAAAAGGTAGTCCAACCAAACAAGAAACCTACCAAAGGGTTATATGCCTCACGGAGGTAGACATATTGTCCGCCTGCGTTGGGCATCATACCTGCGAGTTCGCCATACGATAGGGCAGATATGAGCGTGATAATACCCGTAATAATCCAAGTAAGGAGGAGGTATCCCGGCGAACCAAGGTTGCGAGTTACATCTGCTGAAACGATGAAAATTCCCGAACCAATCATAGAGCCAATCACAATCATACTGGCATCTAGCAATCCAATTTCTTTCTTTAGTTGTTGATTTTTTTCCATACTCAAAGAAAAGAAAAAACCTTCAACCAAACAAGAGGGCTTGCACTGACAAAACGTATAGTTAGGTGTCTTATTCGACAAAATAAAAGCTCATTCCGACAAAAATGCCAAAATGAGCTATAGATTTTATATGAACAAAGTAAGGAAATGCAAAAAATGAATTATTTGGGTAATACTAGCAAAGGCATTTTAAAGTCCTGAATAAAATGCTTCGTTACGCTAGTATGAAAAAGATTGTCGAAGAAAGCTCGATCTTTCATGGCCAACACCAGTAAGTCTCCTTGATTTTTTTGTAGATACTTTTCGATACCTTCTATGGCGTTGCTTCCCAAAGTAATATGACTTTCGATATTCTCATTTTCAAAAAAAGTCAATAACCAATCTCCTAAGGTTTCGTCATCTGCCAAGTTCGGTTCTTCTACATCGTGAATATGAAGGATATTAGTTTTTGCTTTAAAACGGTCTGCTATATCGACGATATTTCTAACAATTTTGACTTCGTTGTTGGTATAGTCAGAGGCATAAATAATATTCTTCATGTCTTGAATATCGGCAGTATCTGGAATAACAAAAACTGGACAAATTGAATTTTTCACAACCTGATAGGTATTACTTCCCATGATGTTGCTCCAAATATCTTTGGCACCTCTGGTACCCATCACGATAAAATCGGCTTTTACTTGCTCTGATACTTGCACAATAACCTCAGAAATAACGCCATAGATACTTAAAAGCTTTACTTCATTTTTGAACTCAGCCAGACACTGATTTTTGAGTATGGCTAATTGTTTATCCGAAGCTTTTTGTGCTTCATAAATCTCCTGTTCGATTTGCGAAGGGGATTCATAAGGCAAAGATCCAGTGAGATTAAATACATGCAGTAACACCAAGTCAAGATTGAGGTTTTGAGCCACAGTACTAGCAAATACAAGTGCTTTTTTTGCAGTATCACTAAAGTCGGTAGGTACAATAACTGATTTCATAGAGTTTGTTGTTTTGTTGATACAAATTTGGCAAGAATTTCATGGCCTATGAATGAGGCTCGTTAGGAGCGTTACTGTTTAAGGTCATGATTTTTTATGCGATTAACTCTTTTTTCAAGCAGTAGTCTCCAAGGTGTTAGGTGTTTGTAGTCATTTAAGCCAAAAGCTTCTACTGCATTTTTATGAATATGTTGTTGAGCTTCCTCCAAAGAATCTGTAATTAAAAAAAGAGAAAGATCCTCTGCTGAGATAGTTCCAGCTTTTTCCATTGCTACAAGTTGTTCGTAGAGTTTTTGATAAAATTCTTTGCCAAATAAAACAATCGGAAAAGGACTCATTTTACGAGTTTGGATCAACGTTATTGCTTCAAACATTTCGTCGAGCGTTCCAAAACCTCCCGGCATGACGATAAAACAATACGAATACTTACTTAAAAGAACCTTTCGAACAAAGAAAAAATCAAACTCGACAACCTTATCGAGATAAGGATTTGGGGCTTGTTCGTGAGGCAAAATAATATTACAGCCTACCGACAAACCACCCGCTTCTTTAGCTCCTCTATTGGCTGCTTCCATAATACCGCCACCTCCGCCAGTCATGACGGTAAAGCCCATGTTGGCTAACATTACGCCAATTTTACGAGCTTGTTCATAAAATACAGTACCCTCTTGCAGACGAGCAGAGCCAAATACAGTAGCGCATGGACCTACAAAATGCAGTACCCGAAAGCCTCTAATAAACTCGGCGAGTACTTTCAATACATATTTCAACTCATGCCAACGTGAGTTTTTGTGGGTCATAAAATGGTGTTCAGATTTTGACATGGGATTGTTTTTTGTTAGTGAAATAGCCAATTGAGGGGTTAGGGTTCAGGCATCAGAGTTTAGTTTTTTTCATAGCCTTCAATCAAAAATATCTTAATCTCTCAAGCTTGTTCTTGATGGGCGTCAATAGTTAAGTTGATTTATATCATTAAGGGTAGAAAAACTTTGATTATTATAGATGAAAAGTAGTGTGTTACCGTTATAGAAGGTAGTAATTGAGCAAAATTGAGATTTTCTAATTCTGATTAAACAAAAAGAAGGTAGTGTTGATTTAATCTGTTGATAATCAAATTGGTAATAATTGCCTAAATGACACACTCATGAATATTTTCTTGTTAATATCTTTACTTTTTTCTACCGAAAAAGTTGATGCCAGAAAGGAGGAAACTCCTTTTTTACTTCCTAAAATGGTTGCCGAAAAACTGCATCAAATGCAAAAGTCTGATACTAGATTTCGGGGAAAGAAAATAGCCTGTATGGTCGATTTTTCACAGCCTTCTTTCGAGAAAAGATTGTATGTGATTGATTTACAAAAACAAGTGTGTTTGATGAATACGTGGGTGGCTCACGGAAAAGGTTCAGGCAGAAACGCAATGGCTGAGTATTTCTCGAATGATTCGGGAAGTTTGTGCTCGAGTTTGGGTGTATTCGAGCCGATTGGTCAATTTTATGGAAAGCATGGGTTAAGTATTCGACTCAAAGGATTAGATAAAGGAGTCAACGATAATGCGGTTGATAGAGGAATTATCGTGCATGCTGCTGATTATATTTCTGAAAAGAATGCAAGTTTTTACAAGCGTCAAGGCAATTCGTTTGGTTGTTTTGCCGTCATGCCAACAATGATTGAGCCTTTGGTCAAATTAGTCAATCAACCAGATGCAGTGATTGTGGCTTTTAAATGAAAAATTGAGAGTAATGAAGTTAAAGTTTTAATTATAGCTTATTCTTCTATTATTTTTTTCAACTCTTCTACCTTTGGCAGATACAATAAGTATTTACTCGCAAATATCTGTTTGTTATCTTTTGGTAGTGTGATTTCTACCATGGCATCTTTCTTGTCTTTGCACAAAATGATTCCTATGGTAGGTAATTCATCTTCTGTCTTAACAAATCGGTCGTAATAATTTACATACATTTGCATTTGACCTAAATCCTGATGTTTCAATTTCCCAATTTTTAGATCAATTAGGACAAAACATCGCAAAAGTCGATTATAAAAGACTAAATCTACTCGAAAGTGCTCTTCATCAAATGTAAATCGTACTTGCCTTCCAACAAAAGTGAATCCCTTTCCGAGTTCAAGTAAAAAATGCTCTAGACGGTCTATTATTGCTTGCTCAAGTTGTGTTTCAGAATAATTGGACTGTTCCTTTAAATTCAGAAACTCTAAAATATATGGGTCTTTTAAGGTCTCCAAAGGGTTAGTGACATTTCTTTCTACCGAACGGTCTTGGTTATTAGCGTTCTTCGAAATCATTAAACGATGGTATACAGCGGAGTTAATTTGCCTTTCTAATGTCCTAACGCTCCATGAGTTTTGTTCAGCTTCTTTTTGATAATAAGCTCGTTCATTTTCATCCTCTATACGCATTAAGTGAATGTAATGTGTCCAGCTTAAGTTTTGCGAAATCGGTGATTTCGCATTCTTGAAAATAATATAAAATTTACGAATGAGCTCAAGGTTTCTTTTAGAATAGCCCTTGCCAAATTCAATAGTTAATCTTTCAGATAGCTCTGAAAGAATAAAGGTTCCGTAGTCTGCATAGCTTTTCCCTTTTTGCTCTTGTTCAACAATTTGTTTTCCCAATTCAAAATAGGTATAAACCATAACGGAGTTAACTTGCTTTAGTAAAGTATCTTGAGCTTTACGTAAAAGCAACCTAATATTCTCAAAAAAAAGATTATCTAATTTTGTGTCCATCTTCAATGTGAAAAGCTAAAGTGACTTAAAACTCTATCCTCGTAGAAATGAAAATTATGTATTTGGAGTAGTGATCTTGTACTTAAGTAAGTTAAGCTCATTTTAAGTGTAGGTACATCACACAGAGGCAAATATAAGTAAATGTTAGTGTTTATCACGGTTTATTTATATTTGGATGGAATAGTAATCGGAATTTATTTTGGGTGAATATATAAATATGCCTAGTTCAAGACTTTGTCTTGGACTTATTCTTTCAACAGTTTGTAAACTGAAGCAAGAGTAAGCCCGAGACAAAGTCTCGAACTAGTGATTACACTTTTAAATAACGAATTAAAGAGTTTCCTCTACCTCACTTTCTGATAAACATCTGAGTAAAAAATCAAATCGCCTTTTTCATTAATTCCAGAGCATAAATAGCTAATCAATAAAGGTACGTTGGGTTGAACTTGAAAATAAATAGGCTTTAAATCTGGCTCATACTGTTGGGTAACTAGCTTCTGAATCAAAGAGGGGTTTCCTAATAGTTTCTCAGCTAATTCCGTTGGTTTTTCTAAACGAATACAGCCGTGGCTCAACCAACGATTACCTTTCTGGAAAAGCTTTTTGGCATTGGTATCGTGCAAGTATACCGTAAATGGGTTATCAAAATTAAATTTTACAATGCCTAAAGAATTATCACATCCTGCCACTTGTCGTAATTTATAAGGAAAGTTTTTGGCATTAAAGCTCGACCAAGGAAGTGTTGTTTCATCAATTACATTCCATTTTTGGTCAAGTACTTGTATGCTGTTATTGCTCAAATAATTGACATCTTTTTGGATTTGGGGCAACATTTCTTTGATAGTAATGCTCGACGGAACAAACCAATAAGGGAAGAAAATACATTGCTTAATCGTACTTATCAAACTAGGAGTGGGTGTTTTGGGATTGCCAACAATCACTCGCATTGATAAGGTTTTAGTTTGTGCTTCAATCATCGAAAACTCAGCAGAAGGGATATTGACCCATAAATAAGTTGGGAATTTCCATGCATTCAAGAAACGAATATAATTGAGGTCGTACTTAAGTTGGTTCAGTAGTTGTGATTTGCCTAAGTTTAAGGCTTTAAGGGTGTTTGTTCCTAGTTTTCCATCTGATTCTAAGTTGAATTTTTCTTGAAACTGTTTCAGCGCTTCGGTCAAAATGATCTCGCTTTCATAAGTGCTCAGCGACTCTATACATTTCCAAAAGACTAACTTTTGCTGAAGACCCTTATTTTCGACAAAGGTTTTTGACAAGTTTATAGGAATAAATAGACTATCTGGTGCATTTAGTAATTGTTGGAAGACTTCTAAAGTCTTCCTGTAATGTTGACTTGATACCTGATATTTCTCAAGAAGCTTGGCAAAAGACCCATATTTGATATTTTGATGAAGGATTTGAGGAGTGTTTATTGACCGATTTTGGTATTCGATTCCATTAAAAGCTAATGTTTTTGGTTTGCATCCAAACGTAAAATCGCTGAAATAGGTTAGCATTGCATGAGTACACAACAACTCATATTCAAGCTGGTTGATGTTTGGTTGAATAAGATAGTCGAAGTGATAGTCTGGTGGATTGAGACCATATTGTGTGGCTTTGCGTAGCTCCTCTATAAAACTTTCTTGAAATGCTTTATTTTCATGCCAAATAGGTCGAAAGTTATTGTCTTTATAAAAGTCCTGTAACTCCGAGGGTTCAGTAATGCTGAGTTGTTTGGCAAAAACAGGATCTTCACATAATTGCTTTAGTAGACTTTCAATGTTTTCTTGCGCAAAGGTGGTTGCCGAAACAAGAAGTAATATAATTGAGAAATAGACCTTTTTCATAAAACAAATAGCTTGTTGTGGAAGACTTTTACAAAGGTCGCTTGGAAAGGAGAGGAGAAAACTGAGTAGTTCAGGTTGAAAAAATGATAAATATCATTCATCAAAAAAGCCATTCCCGAAGGAATGGCTTTTATACTATTAGCAGATGATACAGCGCTTATTTTGTTCCGTATTTTTCTGAATACTTTTTGTACAAACGTTTTTGTTTGTCATCCAAGTCGATTTTCTTTCCTTGAATAAATGCGTGTTCTACTTTTGCCGAACGCATGTCTAACAAATCGCCTTGTGACACTACCAAAGTAGCTTGTTTGCCAACTTCCAAAGAGCCTACATATTTGTCGATGCCTAAGATTTTAGCGTTGTTGATTGTTACCAATTTCAAAGCATCGTCTTTTGACATACCGTGTCCAGCTACTGTACCAGCCAAGAAAGGCAAGTTACGTGTACGCCAGTGCATACCAATATAAGCCAAACCAACAGTTACGCCTTTTTGAGCCAATAATTGAGGCAATTTGTAAGGTAAATCTGTGTCATCGTCAATGCTATTTGGCAAGCGGTGCGTACCTGATACAATCACAGGAACGTTGTTCTCACGCAAGAAATCTGCTGCCAAAAGAGACTCTTCACCACCAATAATTACGATGCTTTTTACGCCTTTTGATTTAGCAAACTGTACAGCTTCGATGATTTCTTTACCATAATCAGCCGAGATATACAATTTTTTAGTGCCATCAAAAAGACCTTTCATAGCCTCCAATTTTACATTGATTGGATTAGGGTTTTTGATTTGTCCATAAGCTGTCGCGTCGTCAAACAACTGGGCCAATTCACGGATTTGCTCTTCTTTCTTATCGTTTTTCTTTGTTGTAGAAGAAAACGTTTCGAAGTTAAATTCACGTTTGAAATAGCCTACCCAGTTAAGGTGAATACCATCATCTTTCTTCAAAACGGCATCTTCCCAGTTCCAGCCATCCAAATTCATGATAGAAGACATACCCGAGATAATTTCACCTACTGGCGTAACTTGAGTAATCAAAACACCGTTACCACGAACTGTAGGAATTAATTCTGAGTCAGTGTTATAAGCAATCAAAGCACGTACATGAGGGTTGATTGCACCTACTTCTTGTTGGTCGACTGTAGCGCGAACTGCTTCGATTTCTACCAAACCTAGTTGATTGGCAGGAGCAATCAAGCCAGGGAAAACGTGTTTTCCTGTTACGTCGATGGTTTCGGTGCCAGTTTTATCATAAGTTGTTCCTGCAGGACCAACTTTAGTGATAACTCCTTTATCAAAAACAATTATACCATTTTCAATCACAGGACCTGCTGCCGTGTGAATAGTGGCACCCGTCAAAGCAATAGGCTTAGACTGAGGGGTAGCTGCCGCTTGGTTTTGAGCGAAGGTCGTCTTCACACCCAAAAACAAAGCTAGCGTATATAATAATGCTGATTTTTTCATTTTGTAATAAAATTTTAAGTCATGAAAAATGTTTGAACTTGACATTTTATCTTAAAACATGTACTGAATTTGAGACAAATGATGCTTTGCTAACTTAGCAGAGTAGTAAATGGGAATTATTCACCATTCACAACTCACCATTCAACACTCTATTTGTCACAGTTGTCTTGTAACTGTAATGTACCAAATGCACGAGTTTCGCCTTCTTCTTCAGTTAAACCACCCAAAGAGTTACAAACGAACAATCTTGGTTTGCGCATTTCTGGTCTAGCAGTAGGAGCACCACTTGCTTTTGAATTCAACATTTTTTGAATCAAACGGTTACGTTCAGCAGCGATATTAGCACGCAATTCTTTGTCTTTTTCGATGTCGAAATACACTGCACCTTCAATGATAGTTTTTTCTGGTTTTGCGTAAACCGAAAGTGGGTTTTCGTTCCAAAGTACAACGTCAGCATCTTTACCAGCTTTGATACTTCCCAAACGGTTGTCAAGGTGCATCATTTTTGCAGGATTCAATGTAACCAATTTCCAAGCCTCTTCTTCAGTAAGACCACCATACATGACTGTTTTTGCAGCCTCTTGGTTCAAACGGCGAGCCATTTCAGCATCATCAGAGTTGATTGAGGTATTGATACCAACTTTTGTCATCAAAGCAGCGTTGAAAGGAATCGCTTCTTTTACTTCCATTTTGTATGCCCACCAGTCAGCAAAAGTTGAACCACTTGCACCGTGTGCCTTCATTTTGTCAGCTACTTTATAACCTTCCAAAATGTGAGTAAATGTATTTACTTTGAAACCTAATGAATCAGCTACTTTCAACAACATATTGATTTCTGACTGTACATAAGAGTGACAAGTAATAAAACGTTTTTTGTTCAAAATCTCAGACAATGCATCTAATTCCAAATCACGGCGTGGAGGAGTCAACGTAGCTTTGTTTGCTGCTTTGTTGTATTCTGCCCATGATTTATCATATTCTTTTGCACGCAAGAAAGCATCCATCATGATTTGCTCAACACCCATGCGAGTTTGAGGGAAACGGATACGAGCACGGTCACCCCAGTTTGCTTGTTTTACGTTTTCACCCAAAGCAAACTTGATATATCCATCCGCATTTTGAATTTTCATTACTTCTGGTGCTTCACCCCATTTCAATTTCACGATTGCCGACTGACCACCGATACAGTTAGCTGAACCATGTAGCAATTGTGATGAAGTTACACCACCTGCCAATTGACGATAGATATTTACGTCTTCTGAGTTTACTACATCTTCCATACGAACTTCAGCAGTAACTGACTGAGAACCTTCGTTTACAGAAAGCAATGCAATATGAGAGTGTTCGTCAAAAATACCATTGGTCAAGTGTTTACCAGTTCCATCAACCACTTTTGCACCAGTTGCAGACAAGTTTTTACCCACCTGAGCGATTTTACCATCTTTCAATAATACGTCCGTATTTTTCAAAATACCATCTTTCTCGTTTGTCCAAACGGTAGCATTTTTAATCAATAAAGTCTCAGCTTTTGGTTTGGTTTCTGCACCATAACCATTGAAAGGATATACGATTTTGCCTATTGTTGGAACAGGTTTCTTAGTAGTATCTGCTTTTGCAACAGCTTCTTTGAAAGCTTCTTTGAAAATAGCATCAAATTTTACAGGAGTACCTGCTGCGTCAAAACCATCTCCTTTGATGTTTTTGCCATCATAATACGCACTAATACGAGTATCACCTTTGTCTTTTTTAGCATCTAATTTGAATGATAAAGTCAACAAATCGCCTGTTCTAGTCACTTTTGGAGAAACTTTAACAGAATCTGATACTTGGATTTGGAACTCTGGCTTATCTACTTTACCTGTTACATTCAATTTCAAACCTGATTTACCTGCTACGCTCAAATCGTAAGTAGCACGCATATCAGTAATGTTCATGTTATTCACTACATAGCGCTTGCCTTTTACCCAGTTTTCATAAATTACATTACTTTCCTTGAAAAGATTATCAGATGTAATCAAGAAGTTTGCCAACATACCAGGTTTCAAGCTACCCACCAAGTTATCTACTTTGTTGAATTGAGCAGGAACCGAAGTCAAAGCTGCCAAAGCAACTTTTTCATCCAAACCATATTCTACAGCTTTACGCAAGTTTGCCCAGAAATCTGATTTACTTCTTACGTTAGAAGTAGTAATAGCAAAAGGAACACCCGCTTTTGCCAAGATAGCTGGGTTGGCAGGAGCCATTTCCCAGTGTTTCATATCCGATAACGAAACTACGCTTGCATCAAACGGATCTTCTACGTCAGGAGTTGTTGGAAAATTCAAAGGAATAATCAAGGAAACACCAGCCGCTTTTACTTCATCAAGACGTTGGTATTCGTCACCGCCACCTTTGATGATGTAATTAACACCAAATTCTTTTCCGATTTTGTTAGCTCTCAAAATACCCAATTTGTCAGATACCTCAAATACCTGTGGTACTGATTGGCTGTTGTTGAAAGACTCTAAAGAGATATTATATTCTGTATGATTCTTACTTTTTTTGTACCAATCAGCATCCAAATACGTTTGACGTAACAATGCTACTGAACCCATTAATGAGTTTGGATAGTCTTGAGTTGAAGACCCTTTAGATAGAGAGTAATGTGCTGAAACATTAGTTTTCAACAAAGCCTCTTGGTCACGACCGTCGATTAAGGCAACCAATGCCGAAGTACCGCGAACGATACCATCTTGTACGTGTGTGATAGCAGCCCCAAAACCAGCCTTACGTAACTCGTCAGCTGCGGTAGGATTACTTGCATAGATAGCTGCTGCATTTACTTCTGGCAAAACAGCTTGGTTCCAGTTGTAAGCGCCTTGTTTTTTCGATTCGAACTGAGGATCACCTCTAAAGCTACGACCTTCTCTTTTTAATTCAGGCATACCATAGCTACTATACGCTTCTACTAAAGAAGGATAGATGCGTTTGCCTTTTAGGTCAATTACTTGCGTACCAGCAGGGAGAGTAATGTTTTTGCCTACTGCTTCAATCACAGAACCTTTGATTACTAAGGTTGCGCCTTCTAAAACTGTATTAGCATCTGAAACGATAGTTGCATTGACAAATGCATACGTGTTTGGACGCTCATCTTGCACCCCGTTTCGAGGAAACGTGGTGGTTTGAGCTCTAAGCACCGTTCCAAACATGATGATGTTGATGAACGTGTAAAGAATCTTCTTCATAAAAAGAAATTTAGATTAAAGGTAGTTTGTGTAAAGTGATATGGCAAACTAAAGGATTTGCCCAATGAAATATTACATCATGTAAAAATTGTATGATAATCTCGAACTTCCAACAAGTTTTGACCAAATTTAGACCAAGTCAGGAATTCTATCGCTTAAATACAAAGCCGTAATTTTTTGGGTAGGATAATAAATAGTTTTTATGATATTTTTCTCGTAAACGTTTCCGTAAACGTTTACGGAAAAATATTCAATAAAACCCTTGAAAAGTGCTATTTTGTTTGTATATCTTTAGGAAAGAATCTCAGAAAACAACTCATTTTTATGATGACTGCAAAAAGAATTACGGATGAAGTAGCTTTGTGGAACGCATTTCGTGGAGGGGATCACGACGCATTTACATTAATATATCGTAGCTATGTAAACCTCTTGTACAACTATAGCACTAGCATTACCCAAGACCGTGAGTTAATCAAGGACTGTTTGCACGATTTGTTTGTAGAGCTTTGGAAAAATCACCAGAATTTAGGTGAAACGACTTCTATTCGTTACTACCTGATGGCTTCTATAAAAAGAAAGTTGGTTCGTCATTTGGAAACCCAACAACGTCAGACCTTGCATCATGAAGGTTACTATGTAGAAAATCCAGATTTTGTGGGATCGCATGAAAATCGTTTAGTGGCTTTTGAAGAGGAGCAAAAATTCAATCATGTTCTTAGTGAGTCTTTTCGTTTTTTGACAAAAAGACAAAGAGAAGCACTTTCTCTTAAATTCTTTCATGATATGGATACCGACCAGATTTCAAATAAAATGAACATCAATCCTCAGTCGGTGTACAATCTTATTTTTGGTGCTTTAAAGACTTTAAAACAACACATTGGTGCCGAACAAATAGCTTTTGCATAGGGAGTAGATTAAATACATAAGATTACCAAAACCTGTCACAAAAAATTGTGCAGGTTTTTTTTATTTTTTTCAGTAGAAAAAACGCTTATCTGTCTTATGTGGTTAAAATTCAAAAAATAAGTAAAATAATCATATATATTTTTTCCGCTCTACCTCATAGAAAATATTTCTTTTCTAATACCTACAATTGCCTCATTATATCCCTATTTTATTATTAATATACGGAATTAAGTATTTAATAATCAATATGTTAAAATTAAATTGAAAAAACTGTCCTTTTTCGTCTGTAAAATCGAGTAGAAAAAAATAAATTGTGTCTTGTGTAGTAAAATTGCAAAAAATACTTTCAAAAGTTCAATTTATGGCACGCCTCGACAACATTCTAAAATATGAGTTTTTTCATGCTGAAGATTTTATCTCAGATACCTTTTTTTTAGAATGGGTAGCCTCACCAAGTAATCAGGAATATTGTGCTTTTTGGAATCAGTTGATAGATATATATCCTGATAAATACTTTGAAATAGAAACAGCAAAAGAAATTCTTCAGAATAGTTGCGAAGGTCAGGGCCTGAACCCATTTGAAGAAGAAGAACTTTGGCGAAAAATCAATAAATCTTTATTATCCTAATCAATCAGTTTCATTTTAAAACCAATAGACTATGCAAAGTAAACCTTTACAATTGAAAAGAGGGTTATTTGGAATGTGTGCGGTGCTTACCTTTATGTTGTTAAGCTTCACAGGACTAGCCCAACAAGCAATTACAGGGAAAGTGACTTCTTCGGAAGACGGACAGGGTGTTCCAGGAGTTAGTGTTATGATTAAAGGTACCAACAAAGGTACAACCACAGATGCAAACGGTTCTTACAAAATTAACTCATCATCCGCTAAAGATGTCTTATCATTTTCAGCTATTGGTTACACGACTTCAGAAGTAGCAGTAGGTTCAAAAAATACTATCAATGTTGTGTTGAATGTTGAAAATCAAGCTCTATCAGAGGTTGTAGTAGTTGGATATGGTACTCAAAAGAAAAGCCAATTAACAGGTGCTATCTCGCAGGTATCGGCCAAACAAATTTCAGAAATGCCTATTACCAACTTAGGTCAGGCACTTCAAGGTAGAACTGCTGGGGTAGACGTGTCTCAATCAGGTTCAAAACCAGGTCAAACAGCTAAGATTTTGATTCGTGGTCGTCGTTCATTCAATGCTGGAAACGATCCATTATATGTAGTAGATGGTATTCCATTGTCGGCTGGTTATGAGGATTTTAATCCAAATGATGTTCAGTCAATGGAAGTTTTGAAAGATGCGACAGCTACAGCAATTTATGGTGCTAGAGGTGCTAATGGTGTTGTTTTGATTACTACAAAAAGAGGTGCAGTAAAAGGAAAAACTACGGTTACGTATGATATGTATGTTGGTCAATCACAAGTACTAAACAAATTGAGATTGTTCAACGGAACTGAATTTGCAGAATATGTTCGTGAAGCTTACAGAGCAACAGGTATTTACAAAAACGCAGCAGGAGCAATTGTTCCTACAGGACAATCAGACCCAATAGCTGATGGTAAAGTTGCGGTATTGGGCGGTGACCCTAACGTTGTGGAGGGCTTAGCTCAGGGAAGAAGCACAGATTATCAGGATTTGATTTTGAAAAATGGCTTCCAACAAAACCACTCTATTGGTATACAAGGTGGTAACGACAGAACACAATTCTATATTTCTGCTGGATATTTTCTAGACAAAGGGGTTTCTGAAGGTTTGGATTACTCTCGTTATTCTTTGAGAGCCAACATTGATCATGAAATCAACAAATGGTTGAAGGTAGGTATTTCATCATATATGATGTTTAGTGATCGTAATGGCGAAAACCTAAACCCATATAGCTTTACGATTAACCAAAACCCACTCGGAGCACCTTACAAGGCTGATGGTTCTATTAACTTTACTCCTACAAACGATGCTTTGTTGACAAACCCATTGGCAGAAATCGTGCCTGGTGCGCAAGTTGACAACACGAAAAAGTACCGTATTTTCAACAGTATTTATACTGAGGTAAAATTGATGGAAGGTTTGAAATACCGTGTAAACTTTGGTCCTGACTTCACATTATCCCGTTGGGGTAGATTCATCGGTGCTCAAACAAATGCAAGAAAAGGTGGTGATGCTCAAGCAAGTACACAAAGTAATTTCGGTTTTAACTGGACTTTGGAAAACATTATTAATTACTCAAAAACTATCCAAAAGCATAACTTTAACGTAACGTTACTACACTCAATCCAAAGAGATCGTTACGAAAATTATGCTTCAAACGTTCAAGGTGTTCCTGCTGAAACTCAACAGTTTTATAATTTAGGAAATGCCAGTTCGGTATTAGGTGTTGGTAGTAACTTGACAGAGTGGACAATCAACTCTATAATGGCTCGTATCAACTATGATTACAACGATAAATTCTTGGTAACATTGACAATGCGTCGTGATGGATCTAGCCGTTTTGGTGTAAATAGTAAATATGGTAATTTCCCTGGAGTAGCTGTAGGTTATAACATTAGCAACGAGCCATTCTTGAAAAGCGTACAATGGTTAGACTTATTAAAAGTAAGAGCAGGTTGGGGTTCAGTAGGTAACCAAGGGGTGTCGCCTTACCAAACGCAAGGTTTGTTGAACCGTACTGCCTATGCTTGGGATAATACTTCTGCTTTTGGTTATAGACCAAATACGATTGGTAATCCAGATTTGAGATGGGAGTCATCTGCTACGAAAAACGTAGGTATCGACTTTAGTTTCTTAAAAGGAAGAGTGCAAGGTTCATTGGAATTGTACCAAACTAACACAACAGACTTGTTATTGTCTGATCAGTTGCCAGGCTCAATCGGCTTTAGTGCTGTTACGAAAAACGTTGGTGAAACACGTAACAGAGGTATTGAACTAGGTGTATCTACTATAAACGTTGATACTAAAGGAGGTTTTAGATGGACTACTGATTTCCAGTTTACTAAAAACAGTGAAGCCATTGTTTCTTTGTACAATGGAGCAAAGGATGATGTTGGTAACAGATGGTTTATTGGTCAGCCTTTGAATTCATTCTTCGATTACAAAAAAGTGGGTATTTGGCAAGTAAGCGAAGCAGAACAGGCAAAGAAATTTTACCCTGGTGACAACGCTAACGCCTTGGGTGCGGGTGTAGGTCAAATCAAAGTTCAAGATACAAACGGTGATGGTGTAATCAATGCTAATGACCGTGTATTACTAGGCTCAGACGTTCCTGATTTCTCAGCAGGTTTAACTAACAGATTTACTTATAAAAACTTTGACTTATCATTCTTCTTATTCGGGCGTTTTGGACAAATGATTGTGAGTGGTTTCCATCAAGACAACAATGCTTTGGCTGGTCGTTACCAACAAATCAAAGTAGACTACTGGACTCCAAACAACCCAAATGCTGATTTCCCTCGTCCATTCAGTAACCAAGAGTTCCCTCAGTATAGACAAACGTTGATTTACTTTGATGGTTCATTTATCAAACTTCGTAACATCAACTTTGGCTACTCATTCAACTCAACAGTTGCCAAAAAATTAGGCATGGAATCATTGAGAGTTTTCTCAAGTATCCAACAACCGTTCATCTGGTCTAGCTTTATCTCTAAGTACAATGGCGTAGACCCTGAAACTTCAGGTACATCTGTAAACAATGGTATCACACCAGCAACAAAAGTATTTACAGTAGGTATCAACGCTAAGTTCTAGTAATGACTTAGTTGAAATTTCTTAATGATAAACAGTCTAACGAAAAATGATTAATACGATGAAGATTAACAATATATTAAAACATGCAAGAGTACTAGGGGTAGCAGCATTGATGTTGACCGGTCAGTCTTGCTCAGATGTCTTGAACGAAACAGTTGTATCGGGTATCGGTAACGACTACATGAATACAACCAAAGGGTATGAAGATGCAGTAAATGCAGCCTACTCTTCTCTTCGTAACTATTATGCCACGCAGCCAGGTCTTACTATGACCGAATATGGTACTGACATTTATGCTACGGGAGCTGATGGTTCGTATAAAGGTTTTCATTTTTATGATACTCAGTTGAACCCTACGGTAGATTACCTAGCTCAAATTTGGGATGAATTATATCGTGGTATCAATACTTGTAACGCTATCATTGAGCGTGCTCCAAAAGTAACTTTAGCTGATGCTACCAAAAAAATCAGAATTGCTGAGGCTAAGTTCTTAAGAGCGCACTATTACTTCATATTATTCCAACAATATGGAGGTGTGGATTTGAGATTGACAGAAACATTGGCTCCTACGAAGCAGACCAAAAGAGCTACGGATGCCGAAATGTATGCTGCCATTATCAAGGATTTGACAGAGGCTATTCCTGATTTACCAAACTCATCAACACAATATGGTCGTGCTATCAAGCCAGCTGCCGAAATGTGTTTGGCTAAAGTGTATCTAGCAAAAGCTTACTCGTCGGTAAAAGCATCAGATGATTTCTCAAAAGCAGCAACACTTTGTTCAAGCGTAATTTCTAATTATGGGTACAAATTGCTGGATGATTTTGCCAGTGTATTTGATGAGAATAACCAAAGAAACTCAGAAATCGTTTTTGCAGTACAATATACTTCAGACCCACTGACTAACCTTACTAATAATACAGGTGCAGTTAATGGCGGAAACAACTTACACTTGTTTTATGGTATGCAGTATGATGTACAGGCAGGTATGCAGCGCGATGTTTTGAATGGTCGTCCTTTCAAACGCTTGCGTCCTACGACTTACTGTACAGATGTGGTGTTTGGAGAAAGAGTAAACGACTCTCGTTATAAGAAAACTTTCAAGGATACTTGGTATAGCAATAAGCCAGGTACTTATGTAACAGCTTTCGATGATTCAAAGACTTCGGTAACTTTTGCAGCAGGAGATACAGCTATTTTTATTCCAGGCTACGAAATGTCGAAAGAAGAACGTGCTAAGAAAAAATATCAGGTATTAGTGCCAAGCAAATACTCAGAGGCCTTATTCCCAACTTTGAGAAAATTCTTCGATACCAAACGTCCTGATATGACTTACGAAGCAGGTAGCCGTGATTTCTTTGTGTATCGTCTAGCTGACACTTATTTGATGTTGGCCGAGGCACAGATTGGCTTGGGTAATAAGCAAGCTGCAGCAGATGCTCTTAATATGGTTCGTCGTCGTGCAGCTTGGGCTGGTAAACAATCTGCTATGGAAATTACAGCTGCCCAAGCTACTTTTGACTTTATGGTAGAAGAAAGAGCTAGAGAATTAGTAGGCGAGCAAACTCGTTGGATGGACTTAAAACGTTGGGGAATCTTAGTAGATCGTGTGAAAAAATACAATCCACAAGCGGCTGCTAACATCAAAGATATCCACAATGTGCGTCCAATTCCTCAAACACAAATTGACCGTACAGAAGGAGGTAATACTACATTCCCTCAAAATGCTGGGTACTAATAGCTAGCTGGGTTTTAAATAATGAAGAAGATGAATGGCTCTTAGGACTAGTTCATCTTCTTTTACCACTAAAAGCATAATTATATACTTGACCCTAATACCAAAACCAAGGGGCGTTTCGCGAGAGACGCCCCTCTTTTTGTTAATATATCCAACTCAAGCAGCCTAATCAATGCAGGATAGTCTCCATTTTTTGAAAATTTTGAGTAACTTTTGGATTTTAAAGGCTTTTATATCAAAATTTAAGACGAGATTGTGCAAACAATCCTATTCGACTAGAAAACCAAATTATGAAAAAAAGTATCATCATGATGGGGCTAATGCTTATGAGTGTAGGCATTTTTGCTCAACAAAAAACAGATAAAGTACAACTTGTGGTAAAGAAAAATGAAAGAAAGGTAGATGTACTTGTCGATGGGCAACCCTTTACTTCTTACTTCTATCCGAGTGATTCTATCCTAAAAAAACCAGTACTTTTTCCTATTCGTACCGCGCAAGGAACTATGATTACGCGTGGCTATCCTTTCATCAAAAAAGCAGGAGAACGTGTGGATCACCCACACCATGTAGGTATGTGGCTCAATTACGAATCTGTGAATGGGTTTGACTTCTGGAACAATTCAACAGCTATCAAAGACCGTTCGAAATACGGAACTATTCGCCATACAGGTATTGAAAAAGTAGTGGGTGGACATGGAAAAGGCGAATTGCAAGTAACTGCCGATTGGATTGATACCGATGGAAAAGGGAAAACTCTTTTGAAAGAAGAAACAACCTACATTTTCACAGCCAAAGGCAATCAACGTATCATTGACCGCATTACCACACTTACAGCTGTTGAACCTGTAACATTTGCTGACGTAAAAGACGGAATGTTTGCCATCCGCGTGGTTCGTGAATTAGAACATCCTTCAGATAAACCAGATGTTTTTGTAGATGCCAATGGTATCGAAACTAAGGTTGATAAACTAGATAACACAGGTATTTCTGGCAAATATCACGGCAGTAATGGTGTAAATGGAGAAGAAGTGTGGGCTACACGTGCTAATTGGATGAACCTTTCTGGAAAGATTAAAGATGAGGATATTAACATTGTGATTATCGATCACCCTAAAAATGTCAGCTATCCTACCTATTGGCATGCACGTGGATACGGCTTGTTTGCAGCAAATCCGCTAGGAGTAAATGTGTTTTCAAAAGGGAAAGAAACTTTAAACTATAAATTAGCTCCTAATCAATCAGTAACTTTCCGCTATCGTACAGTAATTACTTCAGGAAAAGTAACAGATAAGGAATATGATGACTTGGCAAAGGATTTTGCTAATCAATAGCATTATTGAATTTTGCGACCCAAGAGAAAATATTGGATAATATATAGATGGTGTACTTTGATAGTGTCCATTCTGATGTCTTAACTGATATTATTAACAAGTAAAAAAGCTCAACTATCTTACCATAGTTGAGCTTTTCCTATTTTAACCTATTGACTTCGGTCTTTAAAAATCGTTGTTTGGCGTAATAATATCCATAGAGATATGAAATTATTACGGATGAGAATGCGAGTAAGCCCATGATTAGTAGCTTAAGAGTAACGTTTCTTTTCATGATAGGTATAAATGGTTGATTTTAAGATAGAAGAAGCAATTTTATTCAAAGATATATGCTTTTGTTTTACAGCGTATATCTTATTTTTTTAATTGCATAAACGGTTGTGATATTATAGGTTCGTTTTTTTTCATAACTTCGGAAAACCAATTTCTATAAAAGCCCAATTTATTTAACATGAAAAAACTTCTCTGCGGAATCTCGATAGGATTCTTTGCGCTAGCTTGTACGACTAAATCTCAAGAAGCATCTCCAATTATTGGTACTTGGCAACTAATTTCTGGAACGACCATCAAAGGAAAAGACACCACTTTCACGGATTACACCAAAGGACAAGAAATGATTAAAATAATCACTCCAACTCATTTTTCGTTCTTGCGCCATGACCTCAATCACGGAAAGGACTCCACTGCCGACTATAGTGCAGGAGGAGGTAGAGTCAAGATTGAAGGGAAGAAGTATAAAGAATATTTAGATTATTTCAATGTACGAAAGTGGGAAGGAGGCGAGTTTGAATTTGATTATGAGGTCACGGGAGATACTTTAATTATTAAAGGAGTCGAAAAGGTAGAAAAACTTGGTATCAACCATATCAATATCGAAAAATACCTTAAGAAAAATTAGAATCAACCATTCTGGCAGTGTTAGTCATATCAAACTATGGCTAACACTATTTTTTGATAGGTAAAAAATTGAATGAATTGTCTTTTATGGCTACGGTACATCATTCAATCAAACACTAAACTTATCATTTCATGAGTACACATTTGAAATACATTTTTATCTTCCTGTTGATATCGACAACCAGTACGATCTTACGTGCTCAGAATAAGCTCTTTAATGGTAAAAATCTAAAAGGCTGGTATGCCTACGAACCTAAAACAGGTAAGCATTCAAATGCAGCTGATATTTTTCGGGTGGAGGATAAAATGATTCGTTTGTATGGAGACAAATTAGGGTATGTAATGACAGAGAAGTCATTCAAGAATTTCCAACTAACTGTAACTTTTCGATGGAATACTGACACCACTATTACCCGTAAAAGTACTAAAAGAAACAGTGGTATAATGTATTTAGTGCCTACCTCAACCAAAGATACCCTTTGGCCCAAAGGAATTCAATATCAAGTAAAAGAAGGTGGGACAGGTGATTTTGTACTGTTACAAGAGGTGACTTTATTGGTCAAAGGTAAACAAACCGAACCTGGAAAAAGTGTAACATCAGCAAGGTTTGCAGATGCCGAAAAACCAGTCGGTGAATGGAATACAGCTGTTATTACTGTAAAAGAGGGAATCGTCAAACAAGAATTAAATGGAAAGCTAGTGAATGAAGGCACTTTAACAGAGCCTATTGAAGGCAAAATTCTACTACAATACGAAGGTTTTCCTATAGATTTTTCAAAGATTGAGTTAAGAAAACTATAGTAAATCCTTGTGATAAGATTTTTGGAGAAGGTGTACGTGGCAACGTACACTTTTTTACTTTTGGGGAGAAATACTAAAATTTAGAGATTGGGTTTGCTTAAATCTAAAACGGCGTTGATCAATTGTATTTTGTCTTGGGAAGAAATTGCTCTATATTTGTTCTTGAATTGATTGGTTCATTTAGTAAAAATCCTCCTAAGCGATAGTATGAGCTATTTTGAAATGGATTAATATTCATTATATTAAGACTAAACCTTTCAGATTCACGCTCCCAAAAGCTCTGTTTTAGTACTTTTTAGGGTTTTGGTAATAGCCTAATTTTAGTCGAGTTAACTTTGGTAAGTATTAGTGCTAATTAATGAATTGTGAGTGTAAAATTTCAATTGACAACATCTTACATCTTCAATGGATTAAAGATTATTTTGCATGAGCACACTATGTGCTTTAAGTCCAAAAGCTTGTTTGAAATCATTGGGAATATTTTGCCGAAAGCCTATTGCTGAAAGTCGAATGCCCCTAAGGTGAAATTTATTTTGCTCACTAACTTGTACTAAAATTAAGAAATTATTGATCTGGTTCTTTTTATAAAGCCAAGGTGTCATAGCGTATTTTTTTGCTTTAAATTCCTACTTATCATTCAAATAGCTAACAGCACCCCTTAGAACATAGAGCGATAAAGAAAAAAAATAGTTAAACTAAACAGTCAAATGTATCTTTTTCAGAAACTATCAGTTGTAATTCCTGCCTATAACGAAGAGAAGACGATTAAAAGTGTCCTAACCAAGCTTACCACGGTAGAACTTATCAAAAATATCCAAATGGAGCTTCTTGTTGTAAATGATTGTTCAAAAGACAACACCGAAAAAGAAGTTGAATCTTTCATTAAAGAGAACCCATCCGTTGATATAAAGTACTTTAAGCACGAAGTAAATAAAGGTAAAGGTGCGGCACTTCATACAGGAATCAAAAATGCAACTGGACAATATTTAATTGTACAAGATGCCGACTTAGAGTATGATCCAGAGGAGTTTAATATTCTGATAAAACCAATAACTGATGGTCACGCAGATGTTGTTTATGGATCTAGATTCATGGGCGGCAATGCGCATAGAATTTTATTTTTCTGGCATACAATTGGAAATAAGTTTTTGACATTTCTATCCAACATGTTTTCTAATCTAAACCTCACAGATATGGAAACATGTTATAAGCTATTCAGAACAGATATTATTCAGTCGTTGACGCTAAAAGAAAAAAGATTTGGATTTGAGCCTGAAGTAACAGCGAAAGTATCTAAAATAAAAGGGATACGAATTTACGAGGTAGGGGTTTCGTACTACGGAAGAACCTACGAAGAGGGAAAGAAAATCAACTGGAAAGATGGATTCAGAGCCCTCTATTGTATTGTAAAATATGGTTTGATGAATTAATTAATAGTGCAAAATCGAATTCGATAATTCAAGATTCGGTTTTCAGCTATGGGCGCTTTGCTAAAATATTTCTCATTAATTCATAGAAGTTTTTGGCTGCTGGCCTAATGTCTATAAAATTCAAGTAATTCTGAATGCAAATTGCTAATAATTAAACATTTGTGTTCACAAGTAGAAGTGAACATAGGATTATAAAAACCATTTATTTCGGATATCGAAAGTTGGGTTTCGGAAGCGTAAACTTCTACATTGCCGAAATCCAACATGCCAAATGTGGAACAATTAGAAATCCTACGGGTAGTACTAATTTATAACTCAGTGCTACTGCTTAAGCTGTAAAATGCTGAAAGTCAATTATTAGTGTATGTGAGTATAAGATATTCTCAGGTTCAATACACTCAATTTTAGTGCTTAAGTTCTGATATCCCAATCCTGTCAAAGGAATAGAGGGCAGAAAGTGTACCTATCTTCATTAATAATATTCTCCATTCATTCTACTCTTTCATAAACTTCATAAGGACATTTTCGTGTTGCAGGTCCTACGCCATTAGTGAACTGTATCAGAATATTTCATATTCTTCAGACAAAATGATCCATCGCTAGACAACCAAAACCTTTAGATTTTGGTCATAAAAGCTGAGGGAGGGTTGTATGCTTAATTTATGTATAAGCTATCTATCCTTTTAACATAAATCATTGATAATTATGACCAATTTTTATTCATTTCCAAAATTACTTGGGTTGGTTTGTTCAATACTCTTGCTTTCAAATAGTACATTTTCTCAAAAAATTGATAATATTATTTTTAGGGATTTACCGCAAGAATCTCAACTATTTCCACGTGATGCCAATAATTTAGCCAATATTCCTATTGCAGGGACTATTGTGCAAAATGGATACTCGTATGTCTCTGTAAGCTTTTCAAGAGAGGGTAAACCATTTACTTATGCAAAAGGAGTCATCAGCTATCCGACAAACTCATCCACAGGGAGTTTTACGATTCCTAATATCTATATAAAGGCAGAACCTGCTGAATATGAATGTAATATCTATTTGGTGAAAGGGAGTGATTCAACTTTGCTTGTTACCCGTAAGCACCTAGTGGCAGGTGATTTTTATGTGGTCAATGGGCAATCCAATGCATATGCTTTTAATATTGGTAATGAGCCTTATTATGAGTCTAATCCATATATTCGAACATTTGGTATCAACATGGGTAAGGACTCTGATACTTTGTGGACTAGTCCAAGCCCACAAGTAGGAGCTTGGGCATTGGCACTGCAAAAATATATTATTCAAAATACAGGAATACCAACTTGCGTAATCAACGGGGCAGTACCAGGGACGAGTATAGCTTTACATTTTAGAGACAATCAGAATCCAACTAATTTAGGTACAATTTATGGCTCATTATTGTATCGGATTCAGAAAGCTAAAGCCACAAATTACATCCGTGCATTTATCTGGGCTCAAGGTGAGAATGATACTTTTGAGCACTCTACTACTTACCCCGATGATTTTAGAAAATTGTATCAATCTTGGCAAATAGATTTTCCAAAAGTAGAGCAATATATTGTTTTCCAAAATAATGTTTTACCATTGCCAACCCTAACTGGAGCTAGTATTCGTAATTTTCAGAGAATGACTCCTAGTCTGTTTAGTAAAACCGAGGTTTTTTCTCAAATCGGAATAGAAACAATCGATGGTATTCACCATTCTAATCAAGGGTATTTTCGCATAGCTTCAGAGTTGTATAAAATTTTAGCGCCTAAGTTTTATGGTTCTCAAGATGACCCCAATAATCACTCTCCAAATGTTAAACGGGCTTATTTTACCAATAGCCAACATACTGCTATCGCATTGGAATTTCCTGTTGGAACTACAATGATTGCTGTTCCAGACACTATTATAAAAAGCCCAGCAACAGGTAATACGGTGACTTTGGGCATAAAAGATTATATTTACTTTGATAATGATGAAACAAAAGTTTCAACCATTTCGGACATTTCTTATCAAGGGAATAAAGTAATTTTAACGTTTACGAAGCCTATTTCCTACACTAAAATAGACTACCTCCCAGCTCGTTATTATACGAATGATTTCCAGAAATTTATGGGGCCGTGTTTACGCTCCAAAAATTATGTAAATGCGTGTTCTTTTTATGATCTTGCAATAGACCATGAAAATACTGCACCAATTACAAACCCGACTCTTGGTGCTCAAGTTTTATATTACAACCAAGGCAAACTATATTGGAATCAGGTAGATAGGGCTATCTCTACTGTATTGGAAGTAGAACAGGCTGATGGTTATCATGTAATAACGACTCTGGATGCTTCTGTAACTGTTTGGAATTTATCTAATCTTTTACCCAATACAGTTTATAAATATAGAATAAAAGCGATTTCGGCAACAGCTACATCAGACTATGTATATGTCACCTTAACTACCCCAGCAATGCTAGTAACACCTAAGCTTGAAGGTTCACAAGTGGCGATTAATCAAAATAGAGTAACTTGGAATGATATTTTGGGAACCTCAAAATATGTGTTAGAAAGAGCGACTGGACTTGGTGTATTTGAAAAGGTTGGAGAATTTGCTTCCAACGTAACCTCTTATGTAGATGGTGGAATTAAACTGGGTAATTCTTATACATATCGCCTCAAAGCTTATGGCGTTTTAACCGAATCTGAAGCAGCCATAGTAGCTATTATAGTAAAAAATGAATTAAGTGTTCCCACAATTTCCCTCACCTCTGTGTATTCCTCTGCCAATGGCGTTTCTGTTGTGTCTCTAAGCTGGAAGTCGATTACTGGTGCTACCAATTATAGTTTGGAGAGAAAACAATCAGATAAAGCTTCTCAAATCATTACAAATTTAGATAATTCACAAACGAGCTACAAAGAACAAAATTTACTTCCTGCTACCACCTATGTCTACCGTATAAAGGCGGTAGGTGTATTGACAGAATCAAAATATGATTCTATAATTGTGTTAACTCCGAATGTATTAGCGACTCCGAACTTGACTGTAGATGAAAATTTAGGAAATAAAACCCTATCGATTCGTTGGAATGCGATTGCTGGGGCGACTTCATATCAATTAACTCGAACTATAGCTGGTTCAACAGAGAGTTTGAAAGCTAATGTTAGCGCTACCTCAATGATAGATTCAGCTTTTGTTCAAAAAGCTAATTATACCTATACTGTACAAGCCTTTGGTATTAATACCGAATCTGCCATTGCGACGAAAACATTTGTAACGTCTTTAATTTTAGCGAATGAGCCTCTGGCTGTGGAGTCACTGGTTTACCCGAATCCATGTAGCGAGTTTATGTCGATACGACTACCATATGTCACTTCGGGAAAGGTAGAAATTATAGATATTCAAGGAAGCATACTGAAAACTCTTGATTTTAAGAATCAAGAGTTACTAGAACTTTCAGTCCAAAATCTACCTGCTGGTATGTATATTACTAGGGTTCAAACCACTAAAGCAAATTGGGTTACAAAGATGAAGGTTGTTCATTAATTGACTTTAGTATAAAAACTTGCATCAAAAGCCGAATTGGAAATTATTATTCCGATTCGGCTTTATTTTTATTGGAGCTGTGAAAAGTTTTTGATTATGAGGTAGTTAATCAATACAATGTTATCTTGCGAAAATATGATAATACCCAAATACTACTTTACTCAAAACCTACTTTATGATTCAGCCCATTTATGTTTATGACCAGCAGATACTAGAGCAACCATGTCCTGATGTACCTCATAACTCGCCAATACTTACTAATTTGATAATTGACTTGTGGGATACCATGCGTAATGCCCAAGGATGTGGACTTTCGGCGCCACAAATAGGAGTATCCTACAGTGTTTTTATCATCGACAGCAAAAGTGTTTTTCAGTCTATAGGTACGGCGTTTAGACATAAATATTATGAGCCTGATGATAAAGGAATTACTGAAACTTTTATCAATGCAAAACTGCTTCAAACTTCTAGTGAGATTTGGACTGCAAAGGAGGGATGCTTGAGTTTACCCAGTTTGGTTCGTGATGTGAGTCGTCCTTGGAAAATAAAGATTAGTTATTTGAACCAAAATCTTGAAAAACAAGAGTGCGAGTTTACTGGACTAACTGCTCGTATGATTCTTCACGAACTTGATCATATCAATGGGGTATTGTTGTTAGCCCATCTCTTACCATTTTCACAGAAAATGCTTTATTTTAAATTGAAATCAATCAAAAACGGGAAAGTGAAAGTGACTTACCCCACTATGAAAAAACAAAAATTAGTAGCATAATTCTGTGGCTAAAATTTTGTGTGAACAGTTATGAAATCAACGATACAATTTGGTGTAGATCATTTAATGACAAATTTTGACCCTTTAAAATTTGGAAAAATTGGGTTAGTGACAAATGATGCGGCATTCACCTCATCAGGAAAACGCTCTCGAATAGCACTCTTAGAAGCTGGGTTTGAGATTACAAAACTATTTTCTCCAGAGCACGGCATCTCTGCCAAAGGCGCTGATGGTGCCTTTATGCCCAATGGAACAGATTTATCTACAGATTTACCGATTGTAAGTTTATATGGTGAAAAATTAGCACCTTCAACAGCAGATTTAGATGAAATTGATACAGTACTCTTCGATGTTCCAGATATTGGCTTACGATATTATACCTATCTCTGGACTTTATCTTACGTATTAGAGGAATGTTCCAGAAATCAAAAACGCCTAGTAATTTTAGATAGACCCAATCCACTTTCGGGAGTTATTGAGGGACCAATGCTTGATGAAGAACGTTGTTCGTCGTTTATTGGTAGATGGGATATTCCTGTTCGACACGGCTGTACCTTGGGAGAATTGGCTAAATTGTTTAATTCAGAAAAACAACTAAAGGTAGATTTGCAAATTATTCCTTGTCTTAATTGGCAAAAGAATATGTTTTTTAGTGATTGGAATCTCGATTTTCAACCAACTTCACCAGCAATACTGTCTTGGGAATGTATGCTTGCTTATCCCGTTACTGCTTATTTGGAAGCCACCAATTTAAGTGATGGAAGAGGTTCTGATACTCCATTTGCCCAAATTGGAGCTCCGTGGCTTATTGATATTAATTTGACAAGATTTTTGGAAATAACAACAGCCATTGAAGTTGAGCCTTGTCAATTTATTCCTGAGGAGGGTAAATTTCGAGGCGAACTTTGTTTGGGCATAAAGCTTAAGGTGACAAATCCATCTCTTTATCATCCTACGCTAGCAGGATTATGTTTGATAAAAACGATAAGGGAACAATACCCCAAATATTTTGCTTGGAAACCATATCCAACAAGAGCCAATCCCGCGGGTACTCGTCATCTGGACTTATTATTGGGTGTTTTTGAGGCAGAAAAGCTGTTTGATTTACCTTGGGATGCATTTCTTTCTAGCGTACTTGATTTGACGAATACTAATAAATGGCAGGAAAGAGTTAAACCGCATTTACTTTACTAAACAGGAGATGGTTTATTGAAATCTTATCAAAAACTTCGGTTTTAAAAGGTTTGTACTAACGTCAGAGTTAAAGAGTCCAAGTAAAAATGTAGTTTTGCATATAGAAAAGAAAAGGACATGATACAAAAATATCCAGTAGGAATTCAAGATTTTGGAGAGCTACGTACAGGAGGGTATTTGTACGTAGATAAGACCGAATATGTTTATCGCTTAGCGACTGAAGGGAAGTATTACTTTCTATCTCGTCCCCGTCGATTTGGCAAGTCGCTGCTTATAAGCACATTGGAGAGTTTATTTTTGTCGAAGAGAGAACTCTTCGAAGGATTATACATTGAAGATAAATGGGATTGGACTCAGTGTTATCCCATTATTCGTATTTCATTTAGCAATATTGGCCATAAAGAAAAAGGGCTTTACCAAGCTATTGACGACCAATTAGATAAAATTGCTGAGAGTCATGCAATAGTACTTACAGAAAGTGTAATCAGTGGAAAGTTTAAAGAATTAATAGAGCAGCTATCGGTCTCTAGAGGTAAGGTTGTGGTTTTAATTGACGAGTATGATAAACCGATTATTGATTATTTAGGAGATGAAACAGCCAAAGCTATTGAGAATAGAGATGTGATGAAAATCTTTTATTCAATATTGAAAGATGCAGATCCTCATTTGAAGTTAGTTTTTATCACTGGAGTATCGAAGTTTTCGCGGGTCAGTATCTTTTCGGATTTGAATAATCTAAATGATATAACAACGGATTATCGGTTTGCTGGAAGTTGTGGTATCACTGAGGATGAATTAGAGATTAATTTTGTTGAAGAGTTGAAGGAATTTGACCGCAAAACAATTAAAGAATGGTATAATGGCTATTCTTGGGATATTGGCGTAAGTGTTTACAATCCTTTTTCTTTATTGAATTTTTTTACAAAGCGAAAGTTTCAAAACTTTTGGTTTGAGACTGGTACGCCTACATTTTTGATAAAATTAGCAGAAAAGGGTCAGCTGTATAATTTTGAAGAGATAGAAGTTGGAGGGAATGCCTTGAGTTCCTATGATATCCAAAAGCTAGAGATTATTCCGTTGATGTTTCAGACAGGCTATTTGACGATGAAGTCTTATAGCGAAATGAGTGATGTATATGTATTAGGTTATCCTAATAAAGAAGTTCGTAAGTCATACATCGAAGTGCTGATGTCTTCTTACAGTCATAGCGATTTAGGATTTGGGGTAGTTTATGTCGATAAAATTCGACAATATTTAGAGAAAGGAGAGATCGAAAGAGTCGAGTCAATCTTAAATACAATCTTCAAATCTTTACCTTATGAGCTTTGGCAGGGAGAGAATGAGCACTTTTACCATGCGATTATTCATTTAACGTTTACCCTTTTGGGAGTTTATGTACAGTCCGAAGTACAGACATCCGATGGTCGTATGGATGCCCTTATCCGATTGAAAGATTATGTTTATTGTATAGAGTTCAAGTTAGATGAGTCAGCTACTAAAGCAATAGAACAGATAAAGGCGAAGGGATATTTAACTCCTTTTGCTTATGAGGGTAAGAAATTGATTGCCATAGGAATAAACTTTTCCCGAGAAAAGAAAAAGGTAGAAGAGTTGAAATGGGAGGAGGTAAATTTTTAAGAAACAACAATCATGATACAAAAATATCCAGTAGGAATTCAAGATTTTGGAGAGCTACGTACAGGAGGGTATTTGTACGTAGATAAGACCGAATATGTTTATCGCTTAGCGACTGAAGGGAAGTATTACTTTCTATCTCGTCCCCGTCGATTTGGCAAGTCGCTGCTTATAAGCACTTTGGAGAGTTTATTTTTGTCGAAGAGAGAACTCTTCGAAGGGTTATACATTGAAGATAAATGGGATTGGACTCAGCGTTATCCCATCATTCGTATTTCATTTAGCAATATCGGCCATAAAGAAAAAGGGCTTTACCAAGCTATTGACGACCAATTAGATAAAATTGCTGAGAGTTATGCAATAGTACTTACAGAAAGTGTAATTAGTGGAAAGTTTAAAGAATTGATAGAGCAGCTATCGGCCTCTAGAGGTAAGGTTGTGGTTTTAATTGACGAGTACGATAAACCGATTATTGATTATTTAGGAGATGAAACAGCCAAAGCTATTGAGAATAGAGATGTGATGAAAATCTTTTATTCAATATTGAAAGATGCAGATCCTCATTTGAAGTTAGTTTTTATCACTGGAGTATCGAAGTTTTCGCGTGTAAGTATCTTTTCGGATTTGAATAATCTGACAGATATAACAATGAGTCAGCATTTCTCAGGAAGTTGTGGTATATCCGAACAAGAACTAGAATCTTGTTTTGAAGAGGAGTTAAAAGTGTATGATAAAGATCGGATTAAAGAGTGGTATAATGGATATTCTTGGGATTTATCAACGAGTGTTTACAACCCTTTTTCGTTAATGCACTTTTTCAGAGAGGGGCGTTTTCAAAACTTTTGGTTTGAAACTGGTACGCCTACATTTTTGATAAAATTAGCAGAAAAGGGTCAGCTGTATGATTTTGAAGAGATAGAAATTGGAGGCAATGCCTTGAGTTCTTACGATATCCAAAAGCTAGAGATTATTCCTTTGATGTTTCAGACAGGCTATTTGACGATGAAGTCTTGTAGCGAAATGAGTGATGTATATGTTCTAGGTTATCCCAATAAAGAAGTTCGTAAGTCATATATCGAAGTGCTGATGTCCTCTTACAGTCATAGCGATTTAGGATTTGGGGTAGTTTATGTCGATAAAATTCGACAATATTTAGAGAAAGGAGAGATAGAAAGAGTCGAAGGAATCTTAAATACAATCTTCAAATCTTTACCTTATGAGCTTTGGCAGGGAGAGAATGAGCACTTTTACCATGCGATTATTCATTTAACGTTTACCCTTTTGGGAGTTTATGTACAGTCCGAAGTACAGACATCCGATGGTCGTATGGATGCCCTTATCCGATTGAAAGATTATGTTTATTGTATAGAGTTCAAGTTAGATGAGTCAGCTACTAAAGCAATAGAACAGATAAAGGCGAAGGGATATTTAACTCCTTTTGCTTACGAGGGTAAGAAATTGATTGCCATAGGAATAAACTTTTCCCGAGAAAAGAAAAAGGTAGAAGAGTTGAAATGGGAGGAGGTAAATTTTTAACACGGAAACCACCATTGAAGCATGTAAAGTTTATTCTTTTTAAAGAAAAGTAATACTTTCCCATCAGAGCTATGATTTGGAGTTTCCTCAAGAGCTATACATTTCATAACGCCGTTTTCAGGGGTGTTAAATTTTTTTAGTTTAGAAAAAGCATGAGGGAATATTTTGGAGACGACTTCTAGGGTAGTGTTCTTTGAGAGGCGTTGTTGTTTGAATATGATGTAATTTCCCTGTGTAAATTTAAACTCATTGACTATAACCTTATTTTTCGATACTTCAAATTTGATGCCTTTATTGAAGTAAAATTCACTATTTGGATCATCTTCAAAGTTAGACGTGCAAGCTTCTTCTGTTGTTACGCGTATTCTTCTTTCTGGCTTTTTGTAGATTCTTTTATAATCCGATAAACTCAAAGCTCTATGATGTTGACCATTGAGCATGATGTCTTTTTCTGACATTGCTTCAACAGAATTTGAAGTGGTAACTTGGATAGAGGTTTTTTGAAGGCCTTTTGTTGTGTAGCCTGTCATGAGCATTACCGACAATAGTGTTGTAAAAGTATTTTTGAAATAACTCATCTGTGTAGGGTTTAATTAAAATTGAATAGGTTTCTTTTACTTCTCTGATTAAATTACAAAAGGTACAAGCCTAACGAGACTTGTACCTTTTTATTATTCATTTTAAAGATGTTATGACAAACTTAACAATGTCTCTTTCACTGTCTCAGCCAAAGAAGTAGTTGGGCGACCGATTAAGGCTGATAACGTTTTAGAGTCATCAAACAAATCTCCTTTCGAGGCACTTACATCCCAACTAGCAATCGCTTGAGCAAAAAACTCAGGTAAGCCAAAGCTTGTCAAAATCTTGGCATATTCAGCCTCTGGAAGGTTTGCGTAAGGAATCGCTTTGCCAGTTTGTGCCGAAATTTCAGCAGCTAATTCTGTCAAAGTATATGATGTATCGCCAGCCAATTCGTACACTTTTCCGTCATGACCTTCGGTTGCTAATACGGTTGCTGCTGCTTCTGCAAAATCGATACGTGCAGCAGAAGCGATTTTGCCATCTCCTGCACTACCAATCAATGCTCCTCCTGCCAAAGCTCCACCGATTGAACCTGTGTAGTTTTCAGTGTACCAACCGTTGCGAAGAATCGTATAAATTAAGCCTGATTCTTTCAAGTTTTTTTCTGTGGCAACGTGTTCAACCGCCAAGCTCAAGGTTGAAGTATCTGCATGTAATAAGCTCGTATAAACAATTTTTTTCACGCCCGCTTCTTTGGCTGAAGCTATTACATTGGCATGTTGTACCTCCCGTTGTCCAACTTCGCTACCCGAAATTAACAGAAGTGTATCAATACCTTTTAATGCTTCTACCTGTGTGGCTTTGTTGCTGTAATCAAATGCTTTTGCTTCTACGCCCAAATCGCTTGCTTTTTCAGGTGTACGAACCAATACTACGATATTTTCTGAAGCTACTTTTTGTTTCAAACTTTCTACTACCAATTTCCCTAATTGTCCTGTAGCCGCTGTAATTCCGATTTTCATTTTTTTATCTGTTTAAAGTTTTAGAAAAGCAGTTGAACTGAGCTTTTATCTTCAAATCAACCGCCGATTTGATATGACAAAGCTAGCGCTATTCTGTTTTACCATAATTATCAAAATAGGCGTATAAAGTGTAAAAATCGGAAAGTTGGAAATTAGAAGAAATAGAAAGTTTGATGGGTTTTGTTTTATAAAAGATGAATATTCGCGTAAAATAAAAGGGAAGTTGTTTGGTATAGTAATGTTAAAACAAGAATTTATACAAAAGCCTTATCACATACGCCTCTGAAGGATTCGGGAGTATTTTGAACATATTTTTTGAAAAACTTATAAAAATTAGTGGTCTCCTCAAAACCAGCTTGATAGGCAATTTCTTTGATAGACAAGTTTGGATTTGTCAGTAGGCGTTTGATTTGCAAAATTACAATCTCATCTATAAACTGTTTGGCAGATTTATGAAGGATAGTTTGGGTAATATTATTGATGGTTTTGGTACTAAGATTCATTTTTTCTGCATAATCTTCCACTTTCTTTGTCTCCAAGCAATGGGCTTCGACCAAGGCTTGGAGTTTGACAAACTCAGGTAAATATTTACGTTTTTGTAATTGTAGAGCCGATAGTGATTTTTGACGTAGTAATTTATTAAGGAAAATATGTAACAAAGAACCGATGATAGGAAGGGCATACTCGTCTTGTAGACTATTATATTCTTGCTCGATTTCAGAAATTAAAGGAACAAAAAGCTCAAATTGTTTAGAATCCAACTCCGTTAGAGGAGCCGTAATCAATTCATTAAATAGTTGCAAGCATTTAGTCGCCTCAGATTTTTCGAAAAACTGAATGAAAAAATCCTCCGTAAACACAAACAAATACCCCTTACTTTCAGAATAATGATAACGATGAATTTGATCTTTTCGAATGGTTAAAATCGTGCCTTTTTGATAGGAGTAATCCACAAAATCAATGGTATGCTTCCCCGAACCCGAAGTGCAAATCAGAATGGTGTAGAAATTATTCTTCTGGTAATTCCGTAATGTATCACTCAAATCTGCTCTTTGGAGCAAATTCTCTAACAACAATAAGTCAAACTGGCTAGCATTGCGACGGTTATCGTATTTGATAAGTTGGATGTTTTGTTTCATGGTTTTAAAAATGACTTAATCTTGCTCAATAACCTAAATTTACCTTAATTGATTTCAAGATACTGCATAAAACCAAAACAAAAGTCCCACTCAGAGGAGTGGGACTGATATATTAAAAACTAAAACTAACATTTGCCATTAATCTTCTTGGCATTTGTGGCTCGATGGTGGTCCAGCCGCTGAAGTATTGTTTATTGGTAAGGTTGTCGAGTTTTAATCCTAAACGCATTTTTGAAATACTATAAAACACTGAAGCGTTCAGCACTGTATAACTTGGTAGGGTAAACACACCCGTCACCGAACTATTGGTAATAAGGTTTTCGCTTGCGTAATTTCCTCCCAAGCCAAATCCTAAGCCTTTGGCTTTACCTTGAAGAAGTGTGTAGCTAGCCCAAAAGTTAGCTAAATCCGCAGGACCTGCACTTACTGGACGACGGTTGAGTAAACTTTCGGCAACTTTTGTTTGCTTGCTATCATTATGCGAATATCCGAAAATGAGGTTCAATCCTGCAATCGGGTTAGCAATCAAGTCAAATTCGATACCGTTACTAATCTGTGTTCCGTCTTGAACGGTGATGTTATAGGTTTTTCCATCACTAACTACTACGTCTGCACGAGTCATGTTGTTGACAGTAATGTCGTAATAACTAGCAGTAAAATTGATTCTGTTTTGCCATAAATCTACTTTGATACCTCCTTCAAATTGGTTGGCCTGTTGAGGCTTGAAGGTTCCGCTAATATCAGCCAATGGTTGGGTCACAGGCGCTACGTTTCTAAAACCATTCATATAATTTCCAAATACAGAAACTTTATCTTTGATTACTTGATAAACAACTCCTAGTTTTGGCGAAAAGGCATCTTGGTTATAATTTCCTGAGGTTACTCCAGTCGCAAAGTTGGTAGTGCCAACGGTTTCGAAGTGGTCATAACGCAAGCTTGCCATTACCATCAATTGCTCGGTAAGATTGAACACATCCGAGGCGTAAATCCCATAGGTATTGCTTACGGCCTTGGTTTTGGTTGGTGCACTGTTGGTTGCAATTTTGGCATCTACGGCTTGTTTGGTCAACAAAGGATAGCGAGGGTCGTTGCTTTTACTGCTATTTACTTGGTCAAACAAAATATAGGCTGTATTGTAATTGAGCGCTACTTGTTGCAAATAGTCAAACCCAAACAGGAATCTATTTCTGATTTTTCCGATGTTAAAATCACCAATAAAATTCTGCTGTAAATTGGTTGTGGTAACTGTCGAGGTCAAGTCAGCGATGTATCTGCTTACCAAGGTGTCGTTATTCGCTTGCAAATACATGATGTACGAATAATACCCGTCTGATTCTCTTACACTTTTGGCAATATTGGTCTGAGAAGTCCATTTGTCAGAAATTTTATAATTCGCCTGACCGAAGATATTTAGTGTGTTGTTGGTAATGGTAATATCATTGCTTGTGTATGAGCGGTTGTAGTCAAATTGTAGTTCACTAGGGTTGGTTACAATGAGTTTTCGAGAACGATTCAGGAAAATCATCAAAGGATTTGTTCCTGTTTGAGTCATATACTCTGCCGTAATATTGACATTCAACTTGTCATTTACTTTATAGCTAAAACTAGGAGCTACAAAAGTACTTTTTCTAAATCCAGCATCCTGAAAACTTCCTTGATATTGATGTGAACCATTCACACGCATCAAGAGCTTATTTTCTTTATCGAGTGGCGTATTGACATCCAAACTTAGTCTACTCAAGTCATATCCACCAATCGAATACGATACCTCTCCTCCAAAAGTTTCGTAAGGCTTTTTGGTTACAATATTCAACAGTCCACCAAATGAAATTAAGCTACTGCCAAAAAGCGTTCCCGATGGTCCTTTAATACTTTCGATACTTTCGATATTAGCTGGGTCAATACCACCGTTGGTTTGTCCTGCTACACCATTTACCATGGTTGGCTGTACTGCAAATCCGCGCATAGAAAAGTATCCAGCACCATCGCCACCACGCCCTGTTGCCGACCATAGACGATTTACTCCTGGGGCATTTTTCAAGGCATCATCAAAGCTTACAATCATTTGTTCTTTCAAAAGCTCTTTACCGATGCTGTTGTAAACTTGTGGATTCTCCAAGTTTTTCAGTGGCATTCTGGCAATGTAATCTGTCTCTTTTTGAGCAAATTTATTCACACCTCCCGACACAATAACCTCATCTAATTGCTCAGCGCTCTCTTTTAGAGTAAAATTCAGTTTCAAAAATTGACCAGCTTTAAGGTCAATTTTTTGCTCCTGTGTTTCCAACCCAATCAAGCTTAATCTCAAGGTATATTTCCCAGGTTTTATACGCTCAATACTATACGTACCGTTGGCATCTGTCAAAGTACCACGGTTGATTTCAATGAGTTGTACACTTACATACGCTGCTGGCTTTCCGTCAGAAGTTTTGACATTTCCACTGAGTTTTGCTCGCTCATTTTGGGCAAAACACTGCCCAAGGCTTAGGATTCCTAAGACCAAAAAATTTAAAATTACTTTCATTGTTTTATAAAATTAGTGAGTGACAGTTTCTGTCAAAATTTGCTTTTTGCTTGATGTTACGTTTTTCTTTTTGCGACGACCCCACCAAATCAGGAATCCGCTTACGGGTAAACTAGCAGAGATAAGACTCACCACAAAGGCCAGTATCTTGGACCATATCCCAAAAATTGACCCTACATGGACATCATAGTTGGCTGCGATAGCTTTTTCTCCAAGATTTTTGTCTTGATGTTTGTGTACATACAGGAGTTTACCAGAGTTTTCGTCGAATATAAGATTATGATTTTTATGGTAAGAGTAGGATAATTCTTTCACAAAAACCGATAAACTTTCATGTTTATGGTCGTCTAAATGTTCTTGACCCAAGTCGATACGATACCCGTAAGCATGAGGAAAGCGTTGTTCAACTTGTTGTGAAATTCTGTCGATAGTTTGCGCACTTCTTTGCTCAATCGGTGCCGAAGTTTTGTAATTTGAGAAGTCTGGGTACTTGGTTTGACCTCCTGAAAACGTAAAATAAATTAAGGCTTTTACTGCGAAAAAGGAGTAAAAAATGCCCGTCATTGCAATAATTAAGGCAAAAAAGGAAGCGTAAAATCCTAGGACATTGTGTAAATCATAATTTTTGCGACGCCAGTTTTTAACATTTTTCCAAGAAAACCAAAAGCGCTGTTTGGCAGCTGATTTGTTTTTAGGCCACCACAAAATAATGCCTGAAATCAAAGAAACGATGAAAATAAGCACTGGAATACCGACGATATATTTGCCCCAATCATTTCTGAGTAGTAAACTCCAGTGAATGAATTTTACGATATTAAAAAAGCCATTTTTCTCATCAAAAACCGCCAATACTTTTCCCGTAAATGGGTTGACGTAAGCAGTTTTGTAGATCACCAATCTGTCGAAATAATGCCAACCTTTTTTATTGGACTCATGATAGACAAATTTATAGCTCTGCGCTTTATTCAGTGGAATTTCGACCCAATGCAAAGGATACTTTTCATGCGTTTGTTGATTCACCAAAGCTTCCATTTTTCGGATTGGAAGAGTATGCTTATGACTAATATTAGGCTCTTTGTGATAAATATACCCTTTTCTGATGATGCCTTGTATTTCCTCTTTAAATACATACATTGCTCCTGTGATGCTTACAATAAACACAATAATTCCTGTGCTTAAGCCAAGCCAAAGATGAAGTTTGCCAATAGTTTTTTTGAAAGACATGATAGATTTAGCTCAAAATAATTGTGTTTATTTAGACTTGTTAAAAATAATAGCACAAAGTAAAGGTGCTAATTTTTAAAAAGCAACAGTTATTTAGAATTATTATAAATAAAAAAGTGCAATCTAAACGTATTAGGATAAATTTTAGAATTGTCTGACTTCTTCCTTGATTTTAACCCATTCTCCTTGTTTTTTTTGATAGGTGAATATAAACCACTTTCCGACAGAGTGTACAGTTAATTCAATATGGGCATTGTTTTCTGCTATTTTGAATGAATCAACTGAGATATAAAATTTTGGATGAAGCCAATCACTTTTCCAACTACCTAATTGTGTAGAATCCTTGAGAGCTATGCCAATTCTTTGATTTTGAAACAATATATTTTGAGCCGACTTTTTATCAACAATAGTATCTAAAACCAAAATTGGAGGAGTATTATGGAAAGTAAAAGAAAGCTCTTCTCGAAATGCTTCATCATTGAGTGATTGATTTAAAATGTTGATTTTATCATCACTTTGGTGCCCTTTGGAACAACTCCAAAGAAATATAATTATCAGGCTTGTGATTGACTTTAATATTACCGTGTTCATATCCAGTAGCTTTTCATAATGATAAACTTACTTGTTTTTACTCAAATTTGAATTTCTGAGTAGTGAGTCTATAAGTTTTTCTGAATAAATCCGTTTTGAAAGAAGCGGTTCTTGAAGTTTAAATGCATAAAAGATAGATAAGAGCTAATGATTAATGCATTAATATTTTTGTCTCAATACTTTCAATTTACGACATAGACAAATGATAAGCCTTCTCTCATTTTTCCTAACTCACTTTTTATTTACGGAACCAACGCAGTATTACCAACTATCTGCTGAGGCTTTTAGTAAATTGCCTCAAATACAAATGCCGATCAATCCTGTTGCGCCAGACTATGAACTGTTGGATGCTGCGATTTTTCATCAGACTAATTTGATGCGGAAAAAATATGGTTTACCTGCATTCAAACTAGGAGAGGGGCTTTATCGTGCTGCCCGAAATCATTCGGAGGCAATGATTAATAAAGATTTTTATGACCATCAAAATCCGTACAATAAAAGTCTTCGAAATTTGGATGACCGAGTAGAACAATTTGATAGGCGCTACTTTGAATTAGCCGAAAATATTGCCGAAATTGATTTGATAGATACTCCAAATGATTTTTGCCCAGAAAGGATGTCTAATGGCGAATATCGTTATATGGACTGTCGTACACATCGACCTTACAAAATGATGTCCTATTGGACATTTGCTGAAGAAGCACTTCGTTTGTGGATGGATTCTAAACCTCACCGACGTAATATTTTACATCCTGAAATGCGTCTTATTGGATGTGCTGTCCAAATCTGTAAACGTCCTTACGCTACCGAAGAAGGACCTTTTGCTAGACTCACCCAAGATTTTGCTTCAGAACCCTTACCCGAATAAAAACTTTAAGTAGTGTCAAACTATGCGGGTATTTCTTGTGTTATCCAAAAATAGACTTAAGTTGCAGGAAGTTGTGCTATCTTTTGAAAAAGTGACCAAAAAATGCCTGTTTTTAGGTATCTTTGTCAGATAGCACCAATAAAAATACAGTTTCTCTGCATATTGGCAAAGCCCGCTTTCCCATAAATTACGAATAAAAGGTTCTTCATTGTCAATGTTTTTTGACAGAATAATCGAGAGGTATTTGGTGGTTGGATTCGAAGAACCAAATGTTTGATAAGTCCATCTGTCTCATCCTCTGTTTATTGTGATTATTGATTCGTAGCTTTTTGGGTTATTTATAGAGAATTGTATCAAAATAAGTAAACCACTGGTGCGAGATAAAAATGACTTTTGGCAAAATTAAAATGTATTTGTGCAGGGGATAAAAAAGTATTTGCCCAATAAGGAAAAAGTCATTTTGTTATATCTCAAAATTGATTTGATATACGAAGACAGAAATATAGACCAATGAAATTAACATTTTGGGGTGCTTCGAGACAAGTAACAGGTAGTATGTACCTGCTTGAACTCGAAGACGATTACAAGATTCTGATTGATTGTGGTACGGACATGGAGCGTGAATTAGATTTTACGCAACCCGTTACTGGATATCAACCTTTCTTCCCCTTCGAAGCTGCTCAGGTCAATTTGGTTCTGTTAACTCACGCACATATCGACCATTCGGGTAACATACCCATGTTATACCGTGAAGGTTATGAAGGACAAGTGCTATGTACGCCTCCTACGGCCGAATTAGCGGAGATTCTTTTGTATGATGCAGCGAGTTTGAACTACAAAAAACTGAAGCAAGCGGAAGGAGATAGCAAGAAGAAAAAGAAAAAAATGGACCGCTTGATGGTAAAGGGTGACCTTTATCTACAGAAGGATGTCGAGGATACGATGAGTAATTTTGTTACTCTTCAATTTAATCGTCGATTTAAGGTAAAAGATGGTGTGTGGGTAACTTTTGTTCCTGCTGGGCACCTTTTGGGTGCAGCCCACGTTATAGTCGAAGCATTTGACAAAGGTGAAAAGAAAAGTATTTGCTTCTCAGGAGATATCGGAAGAGAAAATTATCCTCTTTTGGTTGATCCCGCAAAGGAGTTGCCACAAACAGATTATGTAGTTTGTGAGACCACCTATGGCGCACGTTTGCATGAGGATAAGGTAATTCCTGAGGATGCACTGGCCAAGGTTATTCAACGAGCTTGTATCGATTTGCCAGGCCGTTTGATTATTCCAGCCTTTTCTGTAGGTCGTACGCAAGCTTTGCTGTATACCCTCAATAAGCTTTATACCGAACGTGGATTCAAGCCTATTAAGGTATTTAGTGATTCACCTTTGGCGTATGCTAGTACGAAAATTTACCAGAAAAACGTACGCCAGTTGAATAAAGCAGCACAGGAGTTTTATGAAGAAAACGACGGTTTGTTTGACTTTGAAAACTTGCAGTATATTCAATCTGAAAAAGCGAGTAGAGCTATCTCGAATTATACCGAGCCTTGTATTATTATCTCTGCTTCTGGTATGGTGTCTGGTGGGCGTGTTGAACAGCATATTGCTGCCAATATCAATAATGTGTATTGTACCATTTTATTAGTTGGTTTTGCTTCTGAAGGTACTCTAGGCTGGAAGTTGATGCACGGACAAAAAACACTTCGTATCAAAGACGTGGAATTGCCTGTATTGGCAACAGTCGAGAAAATCGACGTGTTTAGTGGACATGGCGACCAAAATGACTTGTTGAAATTTGTAAGTAAACATAAACCAGAGCGTGTAAAGAAAGTATTCTTGGTTCACGGTGAGGAAGAAAGTATGGTTATTTTCAAAGAGCTTCTTGAAGGAAAAGGCTACGCCAATGTCGAAATGCCAGAGAAGGGACAATCATACGAATTATAGGTTTTGTGCTTTAGGGACAAGGCAACAGGCACAAGGCAAAGAGTGTTAAAATGTTTTTAACGACCTTGGACATGCATTTTTCCCATAGCCCACCGCCGAAAGCCGATACCTGAAAGCTTAAAGCACAATCTTAAACTTTATTTTGCGTACTAACTTAACTATAGCATAGTTTTATATCAAAAAAGGCGTTCGAAAAACTAACTTCGAACGCCTTTTTTGATACTATATTTCAAATAATATCTCTTTAGACGCAAAGAGTTATATCTCTAATTGTAAAATTTTATTAAAAATAATCACTCATCCACTCAATCCCTACTCGCTAAATTGAGGATGATTTTTCAGATTTCAGATGGTTAATAAAAAATATAGAGGCTAACTACCGCATCCGCTGCATCCACCACTACAACCACTACATCCGCTACCACAGCCACTGCACCCGTGCCCACCACCGTCACCACTATGTCCACCATCACCTGCATGTCCAGCGTCGCCACCATCAGAAAAAAAAGTAGCTCCACATCCTGAGTCTACTTTCGCTCTTTCATCATGATTTGTGTTTGAGCCTTGTTGTGAGGCTAAAACAATAGCTACTAGTATTCCTATGATACCCGAAATTACCCAAAAGATACCAGAACCGGATGCACGAACAAATAAGAACAAACAACCAACTATGAAGAATGAAATAAGGACAGGTTTTATCGAATTGAAGAAGGTGTTTTTTTGAATCAACCAGTAGTTATTGGTATCTAATCGTTGGAATTGTTGTTTTCCAAATCGTTCTTGGTGTGGTCGCCAGATATTTTGAGGAGGAAGGGTGTCGAAGATTTCTTGATAAAATTTTAGGCTTTTACTGTAGTAGTCATCAAACTTATGGGCTTCTTTATTGCCACCTTCGGTAGGATTATGGTGTATGTGTTTTTGTAGCGTATTTTGACAGAAATCTATCCAATAGGATTGTGTATAGGTCAGGTGTAAATGCCAAGCTTGGTCAACTTCATCGGATGGGGTAATAGGAGTGGGACTAATACAACAGAGAAAGATAAATTTCTTATATTCTTGAATCACTTTTAAAGAATATTGGTGTGTCCAACCATTTTCTCTAGCTAGTCTTTTCGAAAAGGGAAAAGATACATTTGGAACATCCAGTTCAAACTGTTGAATGCGGTTCCATAAGTCAAGGTTTTGTTGAGGAATCATACAAATAGAGGTTTTATTTCTATATAAAATATATAGACTATATTCCATATTTGCAAGTGTTTTAATCAATTTTTGTGTAGGATAACTGATTACTGCACAAATTTGAAGTTACTAGTTCAAGACTTAGTCTTGGACTCATTTTTTTAACAGTTTAAAACTGTTTTTTAAAAATGCGTGAAAAAGTCGATACACCTGAATCAGGCTTTCTCGTTTTATCCAGTAATCAGAAAAAAGCTGTAATAAAAGTCTACAGACAGATTACCACAGCTTTTTAAGGTTAGATTTTTTACTAGACAATCGAATTAAGAACTAAAACACCCATTAAACCCATTACACCTACAATAGTTTCCATCACCGACCATGTTTTGAAGGTATCCTTGATAGTCAGGCCGAAATATTCTTTGAACATCCAGAAACCTGTATCGTTTACATGTGAGCACATCAAGCTACCTGCTCCAATTGATAATACCATTAATTCAGGGTTTACATGGGTGGTAGCCATCAAAGGTTGAATAATACCTGCTGCAGTCAAACCAGCTATTGTGGCTGAACCCAATGCTATTCGGATAATGGTGGCGATTAACCAGCCCAATACCAATGGGGATAAGGTAGAATCTTGAAAAGCTTTTGCTATATCTGTTCCGATGCCACTATCAGTTAATACCTGTTTGAATGCGCCACCTGCTGCAATAATCATAATAATCATTGATGCAGAACTAATAGCACCTCCTGTTTTTTCCATTAAATACTCCATTGTTTTTCCACGACGAATACCCAAGAATATCAACGCAAATGTTACTGCTATCAGCATCGAAATACTTGGGTCACCCAAGAACTTTAAATAGTGATGTAGCGCAGAGTTAGTGTCCATCGTTAACTCACTCGCTGTAGCCATGCCCATAAGCACTACAGGAATTAAGGCTGTTAGGATACTTAAACCAAAACCAGGCATTTCTTCCTCTTTGAATTGTTTGGTTTCGAATAGACCTTTTGGAGGATTAGAAGAGATATTTTTGATAAATTCTGGAAAAACCAAGCCCGCAACAATTAAGGTTGGAATTGCCACAGTAAGTCCATAAATCAAAGTTTTACCAATGTCTGCTTTAAATAACACCGCAATGGTTGTAGGACCAGGGTGAGGAGGTAAAAATCCATGCGTTACCGACAAGGCCGAAGCCATGGCGATACCCACATAAATCATCGGCTGACCAGTATTGAGAGCCACTGAGAAAACCATGGGTATCAATATCACGAAGCCTGCATTATAAAACATGGCAATACCCACTACAAATCCAGTAATTAATACGGCTAGTTTTACTCTCGATGCCCCAAAATACTGAATAAGAACTTGACTGATTCGCTGTGCTGCGCCACTTTCTGAGAGTAAGCTCCCTAGCATTACGCCAAGTCCAAGAATCAGAATGAGCGACCCAAGCGTGCTACCTATTCCTTTTTGGATGGATGCCAAAATATCTGCAAGGGGCATCTGTTTGGCAATACCCACTAAAATTGCTGAGAAAATTAGAGAAAGAAAGGCATTGAGTTTTCCGAAGGTTATGAGGATTAGAAGTAATAGAATACTTAATACTAAGATTAAAATTGACATGTTTGAAGGGTTTTATGTATTTACTGGGATAGTATGCCAAAAATAACATAAGTAGCGTATTTTCTCTAAAAAATAGAACTTTTTTAATAGGGTCTTAGACGAATAACGCTAAGAGTACAAAAAAACGAGCTTTGAGGAAAAAGCGTGGATTCATATCATTTTAGAATTGTATAAAAACTAGAGAAAAAAGCGGTTGTTTCATGAAATTATCCTAAATTGCCCAAGAGATTTATTGAAAAAATAAAATCAAATCAGAAAAATACATTTCATAATTAGACAGGTAACTGCTTCATTATGAGGTATTAATGTAGTTTGAGTTAGATTGGTCACTTGAAAAATATGATTATTTCGTGTTGCGAAAGGTCTTTTTGACTAACTTTGAGGGCTAAAAATCTTCCTAACGTAAGGATTGTTATTACTTAATCTATGCTCAAGCAAAACTTGGGTATGCGATAAATTCAACAACAAAATGCGAACTCTCTTGGATTTTGAAAAACCGATAGCCGAATTAGAAGCCAAATTGGCAGAAATGAAAAAATTGGCGATTGATAATAATGTAGATGTATCGACAGCTGCGGCTCAATTGGAAGCTAGCATTGAAGAACTCAAAAAAGAAACTTTCTCAAACTTGACACGCTGGCAAAGAGTTCAGCTGTCTCGTCACCCAGAACGTCCATATACACTCGACTACATCGAGCACATGTGTGATGAATTTATCGAGTTATTTGGTGATCGTACCGTAGCAGATGATAAAGCAATGGTGGGTGGTTTTGGTAGAATTGGTGACGAAACTTTTATGATTATTGGTCAACAAAAAGGTCGTAATACCAAGCAACGTCAGCTTCGTAACTTTGGTATGCCAAACCCAGAAGGATACCGCAAAGCGTTGCGTTTGATGAAAATGGCTGAAAAATTCAATAAGCCAATCGTTACTTTGATTGACACTCCAGGGGCTTTCCCAGGTCTTGAAGCAGAGGAGCGTGGACAAGGTGAAGCAATTGCACGCAACATTCGCGATATGTTCATGTTGAAAGTACCAGTTATCTGTATTATCATCGGTGAAGGTGCTTCAGGTGGTGCGCTAGGTATTGCGATTGGTGACAGAGTTTTGATGCTTGAAAATGCTTGGTATTCAGTAATTTCTCCAGAAAACTGTTCTACCATCCTTTGGAGAACATGGAATTTCAAAGAGCAAGCAGCAGAAGCATTGAAATTAACAGCCGAAGATATGAAAGGCAACAAGTTGGTAGACGGTATCATTCCAGAACCACTAGGCGGTGCTCACTTAGATTTTGAGCAAGCAACTCAAACTGTGAAAAACGTAATTCTTGAAACCTACAAAGAGCTATCTCAACTGACACCAGAAGAGAGAATCGACCAAAGAATTGAGAAGTTCTCAGCGATGGGCGTGGTAACAGAATAATCAGTAAGTAAAAATGCAACTAAAATAAGCATATTAATAAGAGGTAAAACGATGAAATTACAGCGTTTACCTCTTATTTTTTTGTCTACAAAACTTCGAATCAACCGTTTATTTATTTTATGAAAAACATCATTTTTGATTTAGGAAATGTCGTAATCGATATCAATCTGAACGAAACTTATAAAGAGTTAGCAAAGCTATCAAAGGATTTTTCTTGGGAGGACGGAGAGAGATTATTGAAGGAAAAACAAATTTGGGCTAACTACGAAAAAGGACATTATTCAGATGCTGAATTTAGAGATTTGTTACGTCAAGAACTGAATATCACAGCCTCTGATGAGGAAATCGATCGTGCTTTTAATGCACTGTTATTAGATATTGATCCTAAGAGAATAGCCTTGATTAAACAATTAGGACAGAAGTATAATACCTATGTTTTGTCTAATACTAGCAATATTCATATTATCGAAGTAAATAAAATTTTGGAGCGTTGTACTGGCGAAAAACGTCTTGAGGATATATTTACCAAATTGTTTCTTTCGTATGAGATGGGCAAAGCCAAACCTCACACCGATATTTATGAAGCTGTTTTGAAGGAAGCAGGTTTGAATCCCGCCGAAACATTATTCCTCGACGATATGTTGCCTAACTTGGAAGGAGCTGCGAAAGTTGGTATCCAAGTAAAACAGATTATTCCCAATGAATTTACGATTTTAGATATGTTTGCAAATGAAGAATAAAACTTTAGCGATTCAGTTGGTGCTGTTTGTAGTGACAGTTATAACTACAACATTGGCAGGAGCGGAGGCAATGACAGGGCGCTTTTTCTTCTTTTTACCTGAAAAGGATATACTCAAATTTCCACGAGATTTTTGGCAAGGATTTGAGTTTTCGATTCCTTTTTTAGCAATCTTGACCTGTCATGAATTTGGTCATTTTTTTATGGCAAGGTATTATAAAATCCGAACGACACTCCCATATTATATTCCAATGTGGCTAAGTGCATTGGCTATGAGTATCGGAACGCTTGGCGCAGTGATTCGTATTCTTGACAGAACACGTACTCGTAAACAATATTTCGACATTGGTATTGCAGGACCATTGGCAGGTTTTGTGGTTGGTTTTGGTGTGCTGTGGTATGGATTTACACATTTGCCAGCACTTGAGTATATCTACAAAATTCATCCTGAGTATATTAAATATGGGGCTAATTATGCTCATGAAATGTCCAAAAATGCCAATTTGCTCAATGGGCAAATGACCTTAGGAGACAATTTACTGATGCTTTTTTTCAAAAACTATGTAGCGGATTCTGCTTTATTACCACCTAATTTTGAGTTATCGCATTATCCACTGCTTTGGGCTGGTTATCTATCTTTGTTTTTTACTGCGCTAAATTTATTCCCAATTGGACAACTAGACGGTGGACATATTTTGTATGGTCTTATTGGCAAAAAGAAATTTAATGCCATTGCGCCGATCATCTTTGTAGGATTTTTGTTTTATGCAGGCATTGGAATGTATACGATTGACGAAATTAAGTCAATTGGCTTTGAAGGAAGCGCCTATAGCTCCGACTTAGATTTTTTCCTGTGGTTGGGTATTTATATCTTTTTCTTGAAAACCTGTCTTTCCCGAATATCTCCGAATCCACTAACTCCTTGGGTAATCAGTTTGAGTATGGTAGTTGTTCAATTGGTAATGAGTGCAACGCCTGTGGTTAAGGATTTTCAGGGTTTCTCAGGATTTTTCCCATTTGCTTTTTTACTCGGAAGATTTTTAGGAATCTATCATCCAGATGTAGAGGAGGATTCGCCACTCGATACCAAGCGTAAAGTTTTAGGATGGATTTCTTTGGGGATATTCATACTTTGCTTTACACCTCATCCTTTTATGTTGATTGATATTAGTAAGTAAACATAGGGGATAAGGCACAAAGGCACAAAGTGTTTGTTTGAATCGTATTTAGACAGATACTTTGTGCCTTTTTACATTCATTATTACTGAATTATGTAATTTTTCCAGTGAAATTGTTTCCGCTGAAGATTTTAATTATTTTCACTTGAAATATTAATTCACTTAAAATTATGCTAAATAAAATATTTATAATGCTATTTAAGTTGGCGGGTTGGAAATTGGAAGGACAAATCCCCGCATCACTTAAAAAAAGTATTGTGGCGGTTGTGCCACATGCAAGCTGGGTGGATTTTCCTGTGGGGCTTGGTGCAAGGGCTGTTATCGGTAAAAAGATTGGATATTTAGGAAAAGAGGAGCTTTTTAAACCTCCATTTGGCTGGCTGTTTAAAGCTTTAGGAGGAACTCCCGTTGATAGGTCTAGGAATAATAACTTGGTGGAAGCGGTTATTCAGGTATTCAATAAAACTACTGAATTACACATAGCGCTGGCACCAGAAGGGACTCGTAAAAATGTTGAAAAATTAAAATCTGGATTTTATTATGTCGCAAAAGGAGCTAATATTCCAATTGTGCTGGTTGGATTCGATTATCCAAGAAAGACTGTCTTTGTGAGAGAACCTTTCTATCCGACCGATAACGTTGAAGCTGATTTCAAAGAAATTGCAACTTACTTTAGTCAAATACAAGGTATCCAGAAATCTTGGATTAAGAATTATTTGGAAGGAAAATATCTCTAATTGAGTGCATGAGTGATTGAGTAATAATTTTTAGAATGACTCAATCACTCATGCACATAAGCTCTAACTATTTCAAAAGATAGTCAACCATCAAACTACCAGCTTTAGCAGACGCGCCTTTGTCGCCTAATAAAGCTTTCACTTCGGCATATCCTTCTAGTTGTGCTTGGCGTCCTTCTGGCGTTAATATTTTGTTTAGTTCTTCCTGAACAGTGGTATTATTCAAATCATTTTGAATTAATTCTGGAACAATTTTTTTCTGAGCTACCAAATTTACCAAAGAGATATAAGGCACTTTGATAACCATTTTGGCAATGGCAAAAGAAATACCACTGGTTTTGTAACAAACCACCTGTGGAATATTCAGTAAAGCAGTTTCTAACGTGGCAGTTCCTGAAGTCACTAAAGCAGCATCAGCTACTGAGAGCAAATTGTAGGCGTCATCATACACCACTTTAATCGGAAAAATAGACTGCCAGCGTGCGTATAATTCTTTGGGAAGATTAGAAACTCCTGCGATTACAAACTGGTAATCGGGGAAGTTATACGCCTGTGCCACCATCATAGGGAGAATTTTGGCTACCTCTTGGTGACGCGAGCCAGGTAAAAGCGCAATAATGGGTTTTTGACCAACACGGGCTTCTTTTCTGAAATTAGGTTTCGGCTGAAAGTCTGCAATAGCATCAAACAGTGGGTTTCCGACATAATCTACCTCGTAATCATATTTCTTAAAAAAGTCTTTTTCGAAAGGAAAAATCACAAACATGCGGTCAACAAATTTCTTGATATTGAGTGCACGTGATTGATTCCAAGCCCAAACTTTTGGCGAAATATAATAGAATGTTTTGATACCAATAGACTTGACAAACTTCGCCACACGCATATTGAATCCCGCATAGTCGATAAGAATCACCACATCAGGCTGATAGGCTTGAATATCTTTTTTGCAAAACGATAAAAGTCCAAGAATTGTAGGGAGATTTTTGATGACTTCGGCAAAGCCCATAAAGGCAATGTCCTTGTAGTGTTTTACAAGCGTAGCACCTGCTTCCTGCATCATATCGCCGCCCCAAGCACGAATTTGGGCGTTGGCATCCTTTTGAAGGATGGCTTTGATGAGATTAGAGCCATGCAAATCGCCTGAGCGTTCGCCAGCAATGATATAATATTTCATGTTGTGGGCTTTAGGCTGAGAGCTTCAGGCTGCTTGAGGAGCCAAGAATACCAGCCCAAAGCTTCACACAGTACAATTATTCGCCGTAATACTTCACTGAGTTTTTAGGCGTTTCGATGAGTTCGATGCAGTGTAGCTGTCCATGTGGAATTTGTTCATTGAGCTTTGGAGCTAAAATTTTCCAAATTTCCATGGCAAATATTTCACAACTTGCCATCTTACCTTGCATAAAATCTACATCGAGATTTAGATTTTTGTGGTCAACACGTTCGATGATTTCATCTTTGATAATTTGGCTCATCACTTTCATATCAATCACGAAACCTGTGTCAGGGTCTGGAATACCTTTTACAGTAACGATAAGCTCAAAATTATGTCCGTGCCAGTTGACATTTGCACATGGACCAAATACCTCACGATTCTTTTCCTCTGTCCAGTTAGGATTATACAGCCTGTGAGCGGCATTGAAGTGTTCTTTACGAACTACGTAAACCATTTGTTTTCAGTTAATTTATTCGTTTTGCGAAAATCTCAGATGTTATACTAGTGGTATATCTGTTATCAGTTTATAAGTAAAAATGACCAATAACAGACAATAATGACAAAGCAAACGCCCCAAGCACAAAACTACGAGTGATGACCAGCAAAATCGCCGTGATTGGAGTTGGGAAAACGTAGCAAAACCAATCTGTGGATTAAGAACACAAAGTTAATGGCTTTTAGTTTCACAAAAAAGAAAGCTGAAAACAATCATTTTACGAAAGTCTTTAATTTGTTCAATTTATTTCATTATTTTTAGATGTGATATTTCTGTTAATCAGCCTATTACTCTAACCCCTCTTATTACCCTATAAGTGTTATCTTGAAAAGTTTATATTTTTTCAAAGTTAAGTGTATTGGTTTTTCGCAAAGCTTTAGGTACTTTTGCTTAATTTTTCTAGGAATAGTGCGATTTTAAGTCTGTTTTGATTTCTTATAATAAATGGCTTTTGTCATAGAATTAAAAATCCCGATATTCCTACAAAACAACTTTGCTCCTTATCTGCTTATTGTATTTTGACAATATAGATTTAATAAATAGACAGGTTCGTAATAGAACCACGTAGTCGAGTTACTACCTTTCGGAATTATTTATTATCCAACATGATTGAACATATCTTCCGAGTGGATTTTTCTCGATTATAAAGAGAATCATTAGTTTTTCATAAATAACACATTCCAGAACCACTCAATTTTAGTTTCTATTGTATGATTATTGTTACAGGTGCCGCTGGGTTTATTGGAAGTTGCCTTATTCAACGCTTGAATGAGGACAATTTTAACTATATCATTGCTGTTGACGATTTTTCCGATGAGCAAAAGAATAAAAATCTTGAAGGAAAAAAGATTCAAGAGCGTGTAGACCGCGAACACTTTTTTGAGTGGTTGGATGCAAACTATCAAGAGGTTGAATTCTGTTTCCACATTGGTGCTCGTACAGATACGACAGAATTCAATGTAGATATTTTCAACAAATTGAATTTGAATTACTCAAAGAAGATTTGGAAAAAATGTCATGACTACCAAATTCCTTTGGTGTATGCTTCTTCGGCTGCTACTTATGGTTTGGGCGAGCATGGCTATGATGATAATGAGTCTTTGATTCCTCAATTGAAGCCTTTGAATCCTTATGGTGATTCAAAAAATGACTTCGATATTTGGGCATTGCAGCAGCAAGAAAAGCCTTTCTTCTGGGCTGGGTTGAAGTTCTTCAACGTTTACGGACCAAACGAATTCCACAAAGGTCGTATGGCATCTGTGATTTGGCATACATTCAACCAAATCCAGAAAACTGGCGCGATGAAGTTATTCCGCTCTCATAACCCTGATTTTCAGGATGGTGAGCAGATGCGTGACTTTGTGTATGTAAAGGATGTGGTAGAAGTTTGTTTGTTTTTGATGCACCACCGTCGCAACTCAGGTATCTATAACTTAGGTTCTGGAAAGGCAAGAACTTTCTTGGATTTGGTAAAAAATACTTTTTATGCCTTGAATCTTGAGCCCAATATCTCATTTATTGATACTCCAGAAGATATTCGTGATAAATACCAATATTTCACTGAAGCAAATATGTCAAAATTAAAGTCGATTGGTTACGAAAAACCTTTCCATACTTTAGAAGAAGGCGTAACAGATTATGTGAAGAATTATTTAGCAGATCAAAAGTATTACTAATATATATTTAGTGAATGGGTGAGTTGTGAATGAGTGATTATTTTTACAAGTCTCTTTCTTAAAATCAAAAAAAGCGGTCAAAAATTGATTTTTGACCGCTTTTTTTGATACTACCATTCTAGATATAACTCGGCTTACGACGCAATCATTGCGTCTCTACTGCTAGAATACAAATTTTAAAAATAATCACTCAATCGACAATCACTCACTCACTAAATTTTTCAAAACTCTACACTCAAAACTCATCACTTCAATCAGGATGGATATTCGATGTTGTCTCCTAATTGTTTATATCCTTTTTCTTCAAACAGTTTTTTCCAACCTTCAGTGATAAAACCTATGCCGTAGCCCACCAATTGCACATATACGGCAATTACACTGAGTAAACCTACTTGAATACTCTTATTCTTGAGTGTTGAATCAATAAAATTGAGTAAGGTATATAGGGCAAAAATACCGATAGCCAGATAGAAAAATGGTTTGAACACCAACCACCATAAAGGAATACTAAACAAGCCAAGTGTAAATACCATTGGAAAGGTGTGTACCAATTTGAGTTCTTTTGGAAAAAAGCGACTGATATTGATTCTTGCTTTTCCAAAAAATCTCAACTGTTTGTAAAACTGTATAAAACTAGTTCTTCGTTTATGATAGATAAAAGCTTCAGGAATAAGTCCAGACTTAAAACCGAGGCTTATAGCACGAATCGAAAATTCAATATCTTCGCCCATACGAGTAATAATGAACCCTTGGGTTTTGCGATATACCTCCTTCGACATACCCATATTAAAGCTTCTAGGATGAAATGTACCTCCAAGATTTTTCTTGCTCCCTCTAATTCCTCCTGTAGTAAAAAGGGAAGTCATAGAATAAGAAATGGCTTTTTGAATAGGAGTGAAGTTGGGGTGGTCGCGGTCTGGCCCGCCATAAAGGTCTAGGAAATTGCTATTGAGCTGTTTTTCTACGATTTCCAGATAGTTTGGTTCTATTAGCGCGTCAGAGTCAAGAATAATGAAATAATCGCCAGTAGCGTGCTTAAAACCTGTATTACGAGCAAATCCTTGACCAGTATTTTGTTGTTGGATATATTTTATTTCCAGCTCAGAATGATATTTTTCAACAATTTTATCGGCTTTTATGGCCGAGCCATCCTCTACAACTACCACTTCGAAGATTTTGTATGTTTGTTTTACTAAACAAGCCAACAATTCATCCAATTCGTCGGGGCGGTTGTATACAGGAATAATAATGGAATAATTTCGCATGGAAAAAGCGCTGTGTTGAAATAACAGCTATTGTTTAATTTTTTGTGTTGAAAACAAGAAAGTGCCATTGCATCAGACCTCTTCTAATGGGAGACACTCATTCTTCAGACCACAAAACTAATCATTTTACATATTTTTTCTTCACTTTCATTTCCCAATCCCCGAAGCTTCCATATAATACCATTGATCCAAATCTGAAATTATCAATGATTTCTTGTCCTTCTTCTACACTATCATAAAACTCCTTGTCTACAGGAATCTCAAAATCTACCGCATTCATAGCATCTTTTATATGTTTTTTGATGCTTAATGATAAATGCGATTGTTTCAAACGAAGTTTGAGGATATACTTATGCGAATCACCACCATTTTGGGCAATACGCAATTGCTCTTTCAAAGCACGATTTTCTTCTCGAAGTTTGTCTGCTTCGGAACTTCCACAAGAAAAAAGGAGAAAAATGACGAAAGTAGAAAGAAGATAAGATTTCATATGGAACGGAGAGGTTTTAAAAAAGGTCAGCAAATTGCTGACCTTTGATGGAAAATGATATTTGGCGCTAAACTATGCTGAAATCTCTTTAAAGCTCTCATAACTCGCATCCAAGATTTGAGCAACGTGTTCATCAGTAAGCGCAGTCGAGATAAACATAGCTTCATATTGTGAAGGAGCCATATAAATACCTCTTTTCAACATAGCATTAAAGAATTTACCGAATAGTGCAGTATCTGATGATTTTGCATCTTCAAAATTGTTTACAGGCTTCTCCGTAAAGAATAAAGTAAACATAGAGCCAACGTGGTTGAGGGTATAATTCAATCCAAGTTTTTGCATATTGGCACGAATACCAGAGGTTAAAGTATTACCAACCGTTTCGATTCGCTCGTATACTTCTGGATGCTCGTTCAAGTAAGTCAACATAGCTTGACCCGCTGCCATAGCAATTGGGTTTCCTGAAAGTGTACCTGCTTGATATACTGGACCCGCAGGAGAAACGCAATCCATAATTTCTTTTTTACCCCCGTAAGCACCTACAGGCATACCACCACCGATGATTTTGCCCATGGTTGTCATATCTGGTGTTACGCCACAACGTTCTTGAAAACCTCCTTTTGCCAAACGGAAACCAGTCATTACCTCATCAAAGATTAAGACAATACCTTCCTTATCGCAAATTTGGCGAAGTCCTTCTAAGAAGCCTTCTGCTGGTTTTACCAAACCCATATTACCAACTACGGGTTCAAGGATAATACAAGCAATCTGATCTTTATTAGCATCAACTAGCGTTTGTACTGCAGTTAAATCATTATATGGAGCTGTTAGCGTATCTTTGGCCACACCTTTAGTAACGCCTGGACTATCTGGATGTCCGAATGTGATGGCACCAGAACCTGCTGCTATCAAAAATGAATCACCATGACCGTGATAACATCCTTCAAATTTGATGATTTTGTCACGACCCGTATAACCACGTGCCACACGAATAGCCGACATCGTAGCCTCTGTGCCAGAGTTTACCATACGTACTTTCTCAACAGAAGGCACAATCGAAGTAATGAGTTCTGCCATTTCTACTTCACGACGCGTAGGGGCACCATAAGAAAAACCTAACTGAATAGCATCGGCAACGGCTTTTTCGACTAGCTCATTGGCATGACCCAAAATCATAGGCCCCCATGAGTTGATAAGTTCGATAAATGCGTTTCCATCTTCATCGTAAAGGTAGGCACCTTTAGCCGATTTGATGAAAAGAGGATTTCCTCCAACGGCTCTAAAAGCTCTTACAGGTGAGTTTACACCGCCAGGGATGTAGTTTTTAGCTTTGTCGAAAAGTTCTTGGCTGTTTTTAGTAGTCATTTTGTCAAAAATTAATGCGATGGTAGCCCATGCACTATTTAGCTAATACAAATTTATAATTTTGGAAAGTAGTAATGGGTACTACTTGGTTGTCTTGAGACTGTGTGTAATCGTACCCTGAGGTCGAGAAAGACTGTTTGTAGGTATCTAAATCGTCCAAACCTTTTTTGAAGTTTACACCATATTTAGAAAGAACCCTTCCCCAAAACAAAGTCATGTCATATCCACAGAACGAATAATAGGAAGGAATGCTTCCATATTTAGCAAAATATTCCTTTTTAAATTTATCTACCTCTGGATTTTCATTATCAATAAACTCTGGGTCAATACAGTAAATTTCTCTTCCTGCAACGGTTGTGCCACTCAAATTGCTTGATTGAAATGCCTCTGCAGTAGTCACAAGTGGCGTTGATAAATCTTTCTGTAAAGCCGTGAGCATCGCCAAGCCTGCTTTTTTATCTGAAGTTGCCAAAAAAACATGACTGAGTTTTTTGTCAGGAATTTTGCTAGCAATCATTTCAGAGTTGGCTGTTACTTTTACAAAGGCCTCAATATCATAACCCTTTTTAACAAGTACTTGTTTGTAAGCTTCTGCCAACAAGGAATCAGTGCTAGAGGAGGTATAATAAATTGCGGCGTTGCGTCCTAGAAATGCTTGTTTTGTAACATATTCGGCTGCCTTGATGGCTTGCATTTTGACAGAAGGTTGTGCTAAAAATGACTTATCGAAGATTTCTAAGAGTTTTTCATTATTAGAAATAGGGTTGATAAGTGGTATTTGATAGCTTTCACAAAAGGCATTTGCTAACTTATTACTTTCGGAATAAAGGGGACCAACTAACAAATCGGTTGTTTGGAAGTAGGCATTATTCAGTACTTCAAGCATTTGATCTCCGTCGTTCGAAATATCATATACCTGAAGATTCACATTGATTTTTTCCTTTTGTAATTGTGCTTTTGCCAGTTTGGCGCCCTGATACATGTCGAACACATATTGGTTGGCACGACGCGGGTGGTCAGGCGATAGTTCGTCGATGTTTACTGGAAGTAAAAACGCAAAATTAAGAAAGCCCTTGTTCAAGCGGTATTGCTGAAGGTCTTTCGTCGAAGACATTTCTGAAGATTTGGCTTGAATACGTTCTTTTAGTAATATTTCATCAGGAAATTGCTCACTCAATGAGGTTAATTTCTTGGGGTCAGTAATATCAGAAAGAAAGTTTTTCTTTAGATCTAGGATATCATTCTTCAAAGAATCAGAAGTAATAGCATTGGCTATCTGGAGTCCTTTGGCATAATCTTTATTCTCAAATGCAATGGTTGCATAAAGATAGGCTACTTCTTCATTTTTCTCCCAATTGGGATATCTCAATTGAAGATTTTGCAAACTAGCTTCTGCTTCGGCATATTTTCCTACTTTGATGGCTGCCAAAGCTTGAAAATAGTAAGAATAAGGAACAATAGGATTATTAAAACGAAGGTTACTTAGCTGGCTAAAGGCGATTCTAGCTTTTTCAAAATCATTGTTTTGATAGAAAAGTAAGGCTTTTTGATATTGAGCTTCGTATTCTGACAGATTGCTCTGGGCCTGACTGAAGCCGTAGGATGATGCCACAAGTAACACTCCTAACAATAATTTCTTCATAATTCATGGAATTTGTGATTGTACAAATATAATAAACTTTGACGAATGCCGATTAAGTTGGGGTAATTGATGACATTATTATTAAATTTACTATTGTCAACCTAAAATCACAAACTATTAATTATCCTCTTATGAATTTGAACTGGTACTATAAACATTTTAGAAATCTCAGCACGACAGAACTTTATCAAATCTTGCAGTTACGTTGCGAAGTGTTTATTGTGGAGCAAAATTGTCCGTTTCAAGACCTTGATGATAAGGACTTTAAATGTCATCACCTCATGGGATTTGATACTGAAACACAACAGATTGTAGCATACACACGCATCGTTCCTCCAGGGTTATCCTATGAAGAGGCATCTATTGGACGTGTGGTAACTTCTCCGAAAGTAAGGAAATTTGGAGTAGGAAAGGAATTAATGAGAAATTCTATCGAATTAGCTGAAGAACTTTACGGCTCGTCTATCAAGATAGGGGCACAGTTGTATCTAAAGGGATTTTACGAATCTTTTGGTTTTGTGCAAACTAGTGAAATATATCTCGAAGATGGGATTGAGCATATAGAAATGCTGAAAGATTAATTTGAAAATTAGGTAATTTGAAGATTTGGAAATGGGGGAATCTGAAAATTTGGGAATTTGAAAATTTGATAATTAGGCGATTTGGTAATTTGATGATTTGGTAATTTGAAAATGGGGGAATCTGAAGATTAAGTAAATTGAAAATTGTTGAATTTAAGAAAAAAAGAAGGTCTTCATAGAGAAACAATTTAGTTCTCAGTGAAGACCTTCTTACATTAATAATTTTCAAATCATCGAATTTTCAAATCTTCAAATTCTCCAATTATTTTTTCTTCTTCTTATCTTCGTTTTGCTGTTTCTGCATTTCTTCAGCAGCTTTCATTTGCTTTTGCAAATATTCTGAGAAACGAGATTTTTTACCACCGCCTGCAGCGATTTTCTTACGGTTTTCTTCCAAAACTTGCTTGATTTTATCTTCGTCAACAAACTTACGAATACCGATTTGTTGTAAAATCGTTACTAAGTTAGATACGAAGTAATAGAAGCTCATACCCGCTGGAAGTGAGTTCATCACGAACATAAAGATTACTGGCGTGATATAAGCCATTTTCTTCATATCGATTGGCTGACCTACTTGATCTGGTGTATTTTGGTTGTTGTAATAACCGTATGCAATACTCGAAAGGGTCATCAACAACGTAAACAAACTGACGTGGTTACCATAGAAAGGAATGCTAAATGGCAAATCCCATACAGAGTCATAAGTAGAAAGGTCATTAGCCCACAAGAATGCCTCCTGACGAAGGTTAATCAAGTTAGGGAACAACATAAATACCGCCATCAAAATAGGCATAGTTGCTAATACAGGCACACAACCACTCAATGGACTTACACCTACTTCACCATACAATTTCATTTGAGCTTGTTGCAATTTAGCTGCATCGTCACCCACTTTTTCCTTGATAGCATTTAATTCTGGTTGAAGAATACGCATTTTTGCCATACTTACATACGATTTGTAAGTCAATGGCAACAACGCAAACTTAATTACCAATACCAAGGCAATAATCAATAAGCCGTAGTTGCTAAATACTGTTTCAAGAATATTGAATAAAGGAACAAATACGTAGCGTGTAATTGGCAAGAAAATATCGTAACTCAATTTTACGTTGCGACCAAATGCTGGTGCAATTTCTTTGATTTTATTATAGTCGTTTGGACCAAAATACCACTGATATTGTCCTTTACCAGCTTTCATATCAGCCAATGAAACCTCCATATTAGCACGCAATGTTTTGATATTTACCGAATCCTGAGGATTTGGCGTAGCCCAAATTTGTGCTTTTGAGATTGGCGTATTTTTAGCAATAAAACCTGACAAGAAGTACTTTTTCTTGAAAGTCAACCAATTTAATGGCTTTTCAAGTGTAGCATCGTTGGCACTTGTAGGGTTTTCGGTCAACTGGTCAAACTCTTCACCTTCAGCGATTAGGTAGTTAACAGTAGCCTTACGGTTTTCGTTTAAGTCTTTTTCTGTTGGACGAACCTCTTCAATCCAGTTGATTTTAGCAGTTTGGCTTTTCAACAAACCGTCCAATCCTTTGATTTGAGTATTTTGGTCTACTAAAAAACCTTCTCCAGCCAAAGTATAAGTTTGTTCGATAGACTGACCATTTGCCAAAGCCAATGTGAATGTTACAGATTGTTTTTGACCTTCCGCAACCACACCACCTTTTGATTGGGTTGTAAAGAACAATTTGTTGATGTCTACATTACCTTTTGTTGTAGCTAATTCAAAAGAAAGTTTGTCGAATGCTTCATCATAAATCGTCAAAGGGGTTTCTTTATGAGCTGCAAAGTCATTATATGTTTTGTAGTGCTTAAGCAACACTTGTTTTACTTTACCACCTTGAGTTGAGAAAGTAACTTTGATGTCTTTGTTTTCAAGAACTACATCTTGTGCCACGCCTGTAGCTGCCGTTGCAAAATCACCAGCTGCGGCCTTCAAAGCTACAGTATCAGTGGTTGGAGCTACAGTTTTGTGTACAGTAGTTTGAGCAACTTGCGCTTTTTGTGCTTGTTTTGGTTCATCTTTCGGAGCAAAGAAAAACTGGTACCCCAGCAACATCCCCATCAGCAATAATAGCCCCGTGATTTGATTTCTATCCATTTGGTATTTGTTTAAAAGCGCCTTTCATTTTTAAAAGGCTAGTTATTTTTGGAATTGTAGTATTTAAAAGTTTGACCTTGGTTATTTTGAGGCAAAAGCAAAAGTAACTGTTGGCTAATGTTTTCGTATTGAGAATAAAGTTAAATGAATGTTTAGTTTGTATATAAATACTATTTTTCTCTTCGCAAAGCCCTACTTTTCTTGTCTTGACACAAGAAAAGTAGCAAAAGAAAGTCAAGAATTTATAAACTCGCTTCGCTCAAACAGTATAAATTCATTGCTTACGCAAGCAATCTCCCACAAGTTTAAACAGCTTCAATATGTTCAATATCTTTAAAATCGAATAGTAAAGAAATAAAAATGCACCGCCTCGACTTTGGCGGTGCAAAATTACAAAGAACTTGGCTTTTTAGCTGTATTTTTTTACAAAAGGTTATTTACTTGTTCCTTTTGCTACTGGAGAAGCATTTTTTAAAGCCGCCTTTACAAAATGTACAAACAATGGAGCAGGATTTACCACTGTTGATTTATATTCTGGGTGGAATTGAACACCGATAAAGAATGGGTGATCTTTGATTTCAACAATCTCAACCAAACCAGAGTCTGTATTGATACCTGTTGGGGTCATTCCAGCAGCTTTGATTTGTTCAAAATAATTATTGTTAAACTCATAACGGTGACGGTGACGCTCTTGGATATTCAATTTTCCGTAGATGCTGTGTGCCAACGAACCTTTTTCGATTTTACAACCATAAGCACCCAAACGCATGGTACCACCTTTGTTAGTGATGTCCTTTTGTTCAGCCATGATATCAATTACTGGATGAATGGTCTCTGGGTTCATTTCTGAAGAGTGAGCTTCTGCTAGACCCAATACGTTACGAGAAAACTCGATTACGGCACATTGCATACCCAAACAAATACCAAAGAATGGAATTTTGTTTTCACGGGCATATTTTACTGCGTTGATTTTACCTTCTATACCACGCTCACCAAAACCTGGTGCTACCAAGATACCGTCCAAGTTAGCCAATCTGCTTTCATAACCAGCATCGATTAGCGTTTCAGAAGAAATCCAACGAATATTTACTTTTGTTTCACAAACCGCACCCGCATGAATAATTGCTTCAGCAATAGATTTATACGAGTCTTTCAATTCTACATATTTACCAACCAAACCGATAGTGATTTGTTCTGTAGGGTTTTTCAATTTACCCAAGAACGCTTTCCATTGGTCTAAGTCTGCATCACGGTCGTTGTAAATATCTAATTTGTACAATACTCTTGCGTCTAATTTTTCTTTACGCATCAATAAAGGTACATCATAGATAGTCTCAGCGTCCATAGCCTCAATCACATCGTTGGCAGATACGTTGCAGAATAGGGCAATTTTGCGACGCATATCTTGTGGAAGAGGATGCTCTGTACGACATACCAAAATATCAGGCTGAATACCAGATTCTGACAATTGACGTACTGAGTGTTGAGTTGGTTTGGTTTTAAGCTCACCCGCTGATGCCAAATATGGAACCAATGTTAGGTGGATAAACAACGTGTTTTTCTCACCTAAATCCCATTTTAATTGACGAGTAGCTTCAATAAATGGAAGTGACTCGATGTCACCCACGCAACCACCGATTTCAGTGATTACTACGTCGTATTCGCCAGTTTCGCCCAACAACAAGATGCTTCTTTTGATTTCATCTGTGATGTGAGGAACTACTTGAACGGTTTTACCCAAATAATCACCACGACGTTCTTTCGTGATTACATTGTAGTAAATACGACCAGTTGTAATGTTGTTTGCTTGCGAAGTAGGTACGCCCAAGAAACGCTCGTAGTGGCCTAAGTCAAGGTCAGTTTCGGCGCCATCGTTGGTTACATAACACTCCCCATGCTCATAAGGGTTAAGTGTACCCGGATCGATATTGATATACGGGTCAAATTTTTGAATAGTTACCGATAATCCTCTGGCTTGCAGAAGTTTTGCTAATGATGAGGCAATAATACCTTTGCCTAATGAAGAAGTCACACCGCCCGTAACAAAGATGTATTTCGCGGTTTTAGGTTGCCCTTTACCTGACATTGTAAGAAATGATTGATTTGTGAATTTTCCGATGAACGAAAGTTCATGGACGTTTCAGATTTCCCAAAGAAGATTTCATTTTAGAAAATCCGAAACTATGGTTACGGGATACAAAGGTAAGAAAATTACTTAGAACTCTAAGTGTAAAGGGGCTAAGTTTTTTTGAAGTGCCTGATTTTCAGGATAATATTTTTTTATTTTTTTTGAAGATACATTCTGCGAAAAATTTTACCTGATGATGTTCAGAAAACTCTTTCATCATGGTCTGATTTCCGACAGTTTTTGATTGACTTAACAAAAATTGTATTTTTTCTTGTAACTCTTCTGGATTATTTGGCTCAACGGTAATTCCCAGTTGATTTCTTCGGGTAAGTTCTCCCATCAAACCATAATTGTAAGTCAAGAGTGGTTTTTGGGCAAAAGCTGAGCGCACCATAATGCCACTCATACCTATATGTTTTTGATACAAGCCCATAATTACATCAGAAAGCGCAAAGAATTGTTGAATCAACTCTGGCTCTACGAAATAATCAACTTTAACAATTTGTAAGTGGTTTGAACCCTCAATAGCTTTGAGTTTTTCGTCAAAACGGTATTTTTCCTCCGCAGTCCAGCCACCTACTAACAGTAAGCAGGCTTCTTGTTGTTGTTTTTGGGGTAATTGAAGTAATGCCTCCAAAGTTGGAATGATTCCTTTTCTTTCGTCCAAAAAACCAAAAATTAGAAAAACTTTTCGATGCGGTTCGATGCCCAATTGTTGTCTGAGCAGAATAGGAGCTTCCTGAGCAAAAGGATAGGTTTTGACAGGGTCAGGTAAATATAGTGCTTTGTTACTATGCCATTTTTCTTGAATATATTCGGCAGCATAAGGGTCAAGACAATAAAGATTGGTCAACTTTTTAGAAAAAAGTAAGCCACGAAGCATCCATTTTTTACGAATAAAATTGATACGTTCTTTCCAAGAATCTGGACGATAATTGGTTAGTGTAGTTCTAAAAAATATGCCAGAAAAGGTGCAAGGCGCTTGATTGCCTTTTTGTAAAATCGCCAATTGTAAATGGTCAAGATACATCAAAACGCCATGTTTGGCTTGAAATACTGAAGCATATTTACAGAATAATCCCCATTCAAAATCTCCACGTTTGATGACATTATTCTCTGCTTGATACTGCTGAAATTCCTCCTCAGAAATATATTTCCACTCAAAAACTGAAGCATCTACCGACGTTCTTTGCGTGAGCTTAGCGTGTTTTGTGGCAAAGATGGGACTTACCAAAGCTATTAATTTGATTGGTAAACGATGTTCAAGCTGATATTCAATCAAATGTGTAAGATATTCAGAATGATGACCAGAAGCATCTAAATCAAATAATAAAATAGTCGGGAAAGGCATTTTGAGTGAGGAGTGCTGAGTTTTGAGTGAGGAGTTTTTAAATTATTGGGGATTTCAGATATTGGAATTCGGAAAAATCAAACATTTCCGAAATCCAATATCTGAAATCGCAGATAACAAAGACACTTTGTCCCTATGTGCCTTTGCCACTTTGTGCCTGCCTATCTAGGCATTCATCAAGCTTTCGATTTCGTCAGCGTCCATTGGAATACTTCCCATCAAATCGATATTGCTATCTTGAGTTACTAAAATATTATTTTCTAGACGAACACCTAGACCTTCTTCTTGAATATAAATTCCAGGTTCAATTGTAAATACCATACCTTCTTCAAAACGACGGTAGCGATTCCAAACATCATGCACATCCAAACCTAGGTGGTGTGATGTTCCGTGCATAAAGTATTTTTTGAATAAAGGAGATTCTGGGTTTTGATTTTTTACGTCGGTTTTATCAAATAGACCTAATCCAATCAATTCAGACTCGATAAACATTTCTACTTCGTGTTGGTATTCACTCCATAAAACACCTACCTGCATGATAGACTTAGCGAATTTGAAAGCACGATGTACGGCATCATATACCGCACGCTGACGAGCCGTAAAACGACCATTGACAGGAATAGTACGCGTTAAGTCCGCATTGTAGTTAGCATATTCAGCTGCTACGTCCAACAACAACAAATCTCCATCTTTACAAATACGGCTGTTTTCGATATAGTGCAATACACAAGCATTGGCACCCGAAGCAATAATTGGCTGATAAGCAAAGCCTTTTGAGCGATTGCGAACAAACTCATGGATAAGTTCTGCTTCTACTTCGTATTCTGTAACACCAGGTTTTACAAAATTCAAAAGTCTTCTAAAACCTAATTCTGTAATACGAATAGCTTCGTTGAGTTGCGCAATCTCCACAGGACTTTTGATTACGCGCAAATGGTGCATAAGCGGAGCCACGCGCTCAAGACGGTGCAAAGGATAGCGCTCTTTTACCCAGTTGATAAACTTTGCGTCGCGTGTTTGTACCTCAGAACTATTACGAATATGTTCGTTGGTGTTGAGATAAATGGCATCTGCCTCAAATACCAAAGTAGTTAATATTTGCTCAAATTGACTAGTCCAATAAATAGTCTGGATGCCTGAAACCTCTCTTGCGTGTTCTTTCGTGTATTTGTATCCTTCCCAAACCGCAATCAAATCTGATGTTTCACGCAAGAACAAAATTTCTCTCATTCGAGGGTCTGGCGCATCTGGAAACAACAAAACAATGGTTTCTTCTTGGTCGATACCACTCAAATAAAACAAATCAGAGTTTTGTCTGAAGCCCATTGTACCGTCCGCATTGGTTGGCATAATGTCATTTGAGTTGAAAATCGCTATAGATTTTGGTTTCAACAGCTGGTTTAATCTAGCTCTGTTTGTTACAAACAGTTGACTATCTATTGGTAAGTATTTCATTGATGAGTGTTGATGGGGTTATTTTTTTTCGCACAAATAAATAATCTCCTCCTTCGGAAGAGCATAGCGTTCTACTTGGTCTTTTGGCATTTCCATCACAAAACGGTCTTGCGTTACATGCCAACCACCTTGTTCGAGGCGTTTGTGGTAGTCACGACCAAAAATACGGAAGTGGTCATCTTGTTTGAAAAGACGCTCACGCTCTTTCGGGTCGGTGATGGTTTTATCCTCAAAAGTAGTTTCCAAGTTCCAGTCTTGTGGCGATTGCATAATACCCCAACCGTTTGGTTTCAGTACACGACGCATTTCTTGCATACAACGAATATCATCGTCGACGTGCTCCAATACGTGATTACAGAAAACTACATCGAAAGTATTGTCTTCGAAAGGAATATTGTGCAAGTCCATTTTTACTTTTGCCAAAGGCGACTCAATATCAGCGGTGATATAGTCCAAGTTTTTCATTTTTTCGAAACGGTCGATAAAACAATACTCAGGCGCCACGTGCAAAACTTTAAGGTCGGCTTTGAAGAAATTTGTCTTTTGTTGAAGGTATAAATACATCAAACGGTGACGTTCGAGCGCAAGACAGTTTGGACAAAGAGCGTTATCACGAGGCTCAAGACGACCATAAGGAACGAATTTCGAAAATGTAGAGCCACAAACTGTACATTCCACCTTATTACCTCGCAAAAAGAACGCATATAGGTTCATGGCAAAGTGACTAACTAATTGCAAATACTTACGAGGAATGTTTCGGAGTGTCCAGCTAATAATTTTTTTCATGGAAATGATGGTCAAATATATTTTTTGCAAAGGTAAAAAATGATTCCGAAATAAAATAGGAGGGATTACTTACTTGACAGAATAGCCTGATTAAGTAGCTTTGATTAAAAATGCTAGCCTTATGAGTGTTTTGTAATACAAAATGTAACTAAATTTATAGAAATGAAACCTTTGTGAATCTATAATTTATTTAAAAAGCATATTTGAATATGTAATTTATTTTGCAAGTTTGTCATTTCGTTTAACCCTTAAATTAAAACCCTGTAGAATTTCAAAATATAAACACCTTCATTACTATGAACATCACCGAACAGGAAAAGCATATTGTATCCTTATTTCGAAAACTTCCATCTGAGGAGAGCCAGACTAAGATTGTCAAAGCTTGGTGTCAAACAGGCAGAGATGTTACAAACCCTCAAACGAATGTAAGTATAGATTTTTATGAAGAGTCTTTAACGACAATCATCGAAAGGGTAGGAGAGTTAAAGATAAAATACGAAGCATACATTGCATTAAAAGAGCTACTAATCAACCAATTTAATAATGGTAACAGCTACAGCGATATCATGGTTACTTTGTATCCTGATGGAAATTATGAGTTTAAATACTGGTATGACGAAGAACGAATTTATAAGCAAGAATATGATGTTGGAATGCTTCGTTCAAAAGATTTTCCTCATGCAATGGCAAAGGCATTAGTATTTTACCATTTGGAAGATATTAAGTTTAGGAGGAAATACAACAGAATAATAATGACTTTTGAAGTAAAGGAAGGAGAACCTTTTGTGGATTTGTATCTCATAAATGGTAGAAAACAAATCCTTCCTGTTTACGATGCAGAAAAAATTGAAAAGTATGGAGATATCATCTCTGAGAATACCTCCAATGTAAAGACATGGTTAAAAGAGCACTATGAAAGGACTAACCATGGAATATTAAAAGATGTCTGGAAACCATGGAATAAAATCGTAGTGAGCGTACCTTCAAGTGGGTATTTGAATGAACTTGAGGATATACATTATTATTTGGATGAGGTAGAACTGGAAAAAGATTTTTTTCTGAAGGGCTATTAATCTAGTTTATGCCTTATGCCCTCGTTGGAGTTTTCTCCATTGAGCCTAGCGACAGCAAAAAGTCTGTTATTTATGCTAATATGTTGCTTACGCCAGTTTGTTGGAGAGAATTTCAACAAGGGCGAAAATAATGACTAAATCTTTCTATTAAAATCTCCACAAAGAATAATGACAAGGAAATATTTTTTAACGGAATTAAATAAGCTAATGGGTTCTTATTTAGCTGAACATGGCTTTAAAATCAAGCAAGATTGCACTATTTGTAAAACAACAAATGACTTTTTTTGTAAAATTAAATTGTCCTTCTTGACCTATGATACTATTCGTCTTAACTATATAAATTGTTCCATTAAAATGGTCAGCCTCGAAAAAGCATCTACTGAGATATATTATGGTCATCTTACCAAAGAAAGAATAAAAGAAAAATATCAAATGGCTGTAACGCTGTATGGCCCCCGTAAAGAGGTAGAAGTAGATATTTATCAGGATGAGCAAATAAGCTTGTTTGTTATTGCATTTAAGGATTACTTCGAGAAAGTTCTTCTTCCATTTTTTAACAAGTATTCAGATATACAAGCACTCAGTGAAAGGTATCAAGAATATGATTTAGAGTATCAAGAGGGTACTGGTTATATAGGTAATTTCCATGATTTTGAAGCAAGTCGACCCTATTTTGGCTACCTCTGTACACCTGACGCAGTAGGTCGTAGAGTTTTAATTATGAAGTATATTAATGACCCCAAAGTGAATGATTTCCTCAAATGGTACCAATCATGTATTGAATCTGGACAAGTTGGTTTAGAGGTCAATAGAGATTATTATCTTCGTATAGTACCGAAATTAATTGATTGGGAAGTTCCCCAAAAATACCTTAAATAGTACTAATTCCTTAAATATTCTCGTTGGCGAGAACATCACGCACGGCGAAATATCAAAAAATAAACACCTTTTTATGCCCTAGTTGGAGTTTTCTCAAACGAGTCCGGCGACATCAAAAAGTCTGTAATTGATACTTATTTGTTGCTTACGCCAGTTTGTTCGAGTAATCTGTAACATGGACTAAAAATCACAAAAGCGGTCGAAAAACTCATTTCGACCGCTTTTGTTTTAACTCGAAAATCGAGAATATTAAGCTTTCTGAATACGATTGGTCAAGTAAATACCTGCTAAAGTAAGTCCACTGCCAAAACCTGCTAACATTAATTTGTCATCCAATTGTACTTTGCCGTTTTGGATACCGTTGTACCAAGCAATTGGAATAGAGGCTGCTGAGGTATTTCCGTAGTTGACAACGCTCTCCAAGCATTTTTCAATAGGGAAATTCATTTGTGAGCAAGCTGCTTCCAAAATACGAATATTCGCACTGTGAGGAATCATCCAGTCGATTTGATCTGTAGTGATGCCATTTTTTTCAGCTAATTTGATAATATTAGCGGGGAGGTTTGATACAGCCCATTTGAATACGGTACGTCCGTTTTGGTGGATTTTTCCGTTACAGTCTATCTGTTCAAAATTGATAGGAGCGGGTTGATTCGATAAATACAAATCTTTTCCTAAGTCGCCATTGGTTGTCGAAATAGATTTATGAAGATATTGCGTTTCTGAACTTTCTACTAAAACTGCACCAGCGCCATCACCGAATAACACACAACTGGTACGGTCGGTAAAATCTGAGATTTTTGAAAGCGTTTCACCGCCAATCACCAGTACTTTTTGGTAATCGCCAGTAGCGATAAGACCTTTAGCTACAATCAAACCGTATGCAAAACCTGCACAACCAGCAGATATGTCCATACAGCCTGCACTTGGAATTCCTAAACGACTTTGTACCTGACTTGCCATACTAGGGAAGGCTTGTTCTGGTGTACTGGTGGCTACAATCACAAAGTCAACGTCTGCAAGATTCTTTTGATAATTGTCAGCAAGATTTTGAGCCGCTTTTACACACAAATCACTGGTATATTCGGTTTCTGAGCTGTAATAGCGGGTATTTATCCCTGTTCTGCTCACTATCCATTCGTCGGTGGTTTCCAAAAATTGCTCGAAATAGTGGTTGTCGATTTTCTTTTCAGGAAGATACACCCCGATAGAATCAATAATTGCATTCATAATGACTTGTTTTTGAATTGTTTGAATACACATACCGAAAGGTATGTGGTACTGCAAATTTTTTTAGAGGCGGATCTGTTCAATAATAGCCGACTCAATATGATTAGCGATATTTACGATGTAATTTTTATTTTGGGTAATCAAAGACATGAATATTCCTCCTTCAATCATGGAATAAATATTGGTAGCCAAGGTATGTGCGTCGGTGGCTTCTTTGATTTCTTTGTGCTTAATGCCATGGGTGATAATCGTGGCAGTATTTTGGATAAGTCTATCGCAAATTTTACGAGCCTCCTCAAACAAAATTGGATTGTTGAAACGAGCATCAACTCCCAAATTAAGAAGCGGACATCCACCTCTTTCAGAAGCTAATTCATAATAATATTCTTTGAAATAAAAGGTCATGCCATAAAGCTTGTTAATAGCACCTTTACGTTCAATAACTACATTATTAAGGGGTTTTACCAATTTTTTTACATTCAAATGAAAAGCTTGAAATGCTAAATCTTCTTTATTTCTGAAGTAAAAATATACTGCTCCTTTGGTGAGATTGGTGGCCTTAGTAATCTCAGAAAGCGACGTACCGTTATAGCCTTTTTTGTTAAAAAGAGGAGCTACTTTTTCGAGTATGTATTCTTGCGTCGTTTCCATGGATTGTAAATATAGGAAAAAAAATAATTCACATACCAATCGGTATGTGAATTATTTTTTCGGGTTAAAGAAAATTAACTTGTTCTAACCTAAAATCTTATGGATACAACTTTTAAAAAATGCTTCTTTCAAAGTTAATTCTACAGTGAGAATCAAGCGAAGCAGAAAATGAAATTCCTCTGGTAAAAAATAAGTCTACAAATCACATTTTTTTGCAATAAAAGTGCCTCATTCTTTGTTCTAATAAAGTAATAAAACATAATCCTCAACAACTTATACATATATTTTATGAAAGATACCGTCTTTGCCAACTGGACTTTATCTAAACTTTTGAGCAAAAAACAATCTCTAAAGTTTTACGTTAACACTTTTTTTGTATTTCAAATTACATTGGTGCTTATATCGGTGTATCTCATCTCCACCATCAACAAGCCAGCCTTAATGTCTCCCTTAATTTTGTTGAACGTAGGAGTACAGCTATATCGTAACAAACATAAGTTACAATTAAAAATGGTAGAGCAGGAGATTTATTCAAGAAGGAAATAATAATTGCCTGATCAGGTATTCGGCAAACTATTTCTAATGAATCAAAAAAGCGGTCGGAAAAAACTAATTTCGACCGCTTTTTTGATGCTACTATAAAGACGCAATCATTGTGTCTCTACCAATGGAATACAAATTTTTACTCAATCACTCAATCTCAATTCACTCAATGAAGAAAGATTCATTTATTTGGAAAAAATGGTGCCTTCACGATGACTAAACTTTCATATTTATTCTCCTAGCAAAGCCACTGCTTTATCAATTTGGTCGCAGTATTTGTTTAGTACTGAGGACACAATCTCAATGCCTTTTTCTGCTTCTTTCCATTTTCTTTGTTCAATAGACTCACGTACCGAAGGAATTGTTTTTACCCCATATCCCGTAAAAAATCCTGGCGCATAAATTTGGTGTTTATACCACGGACGATTCGGTAAACCTTCTGTTAAAGTCAAGGTTCTTTCTATCGTATAGAGAAGTTGGTTCAGTGCCTCAAGTTTTGCTGGCGCTAATTTATTGCTATTTTTTACCGCTGAAGCGTAAGAATTAGCACTTTTGTTAAGACGATTCAGACTATTTTCGAGCGGTGCAAAATTGATATAAGGAACCTCATCATAAGTTTTTACCATAATTGGTTCGTTCGGGTCAGCGGCTGCCGCAAAATGTCCTTCTTTTACCAAACGATTATTCTCTTCGGTTTTACTACGAATATTTTCTAATAAAGCCTTTACCTCAGTGCCGTAGTTTTGAAGGGTATTCGAAAAGTTTTGGAACTCAAAAGGCAGAACATCGGCATTTGCCAAACGCAACACGGTTCTTCCCATGGTTTTTGCCAACGTAACCCCATAAGCAAAATCAGGGTCTTTAAAACGAGTGTAATGGTCAAATGAATCATAAATTGAGTGGTATTCGCCTCCTTCATCTTCGCCACCATAGCCCACATTCATAGCAGATACGCCTAAATGTTGTAAAAATGGTGTGAAATCCGAACCTGAACCCAAGGCACCAATCCGAATATCACCACGACTCAATGCTTCTTTTTTACTTTCCCCCGACCCATTTACCAAAATATAGGAACGTAAACGGTCATAAACACTGATATTTTTTTGTGGGTCGATGACATCTCGGCTTACTTGATTAAAGAATTTTTCTAGGGTATGAGAGCCTCCTGCCGAAAGAAAACCTCGTCCGTTGCCATCAGAGTTGAGATAGGCTACTGCTTTTTTCTGTAATTCTGCACGATTGGCCTCAGCCCATTCGGTTGAGCCTAACAAACCAGGCTCTTCACCGTCCCAAGCACAAAATACTAGGGTTCTTTTCGGTTTCCAGCCTGTTTTTGCCAATTCTCCAATGGCACGAGCTTCTTCCATAACGGCAACCATACCACTCAACGGGTCGGCTGCACCAAATACCCAAGCATCATGGTGATTGCCTCTGAGAATCCACTGGTCAGGAAATTCCGAACCTTTCATGACGGCAATAACATTAAACAAAGGCTCTACTTTAAAGTCAAATTGTAACTTCAAATGTACTTTTGCTGCACCCGGACCCACATGATAGGCAATAGGTAAGCCCCCTCTCCACGATTCTGGTGCTATTCTTCCATCCAGTGCTTTGAGTAATGGCAAGGCATCGCCATAAGAAATAGGCAATACGGGAATCGTCATGATGGTTGTGGCGTCTTTTATGTCTAATCGTTTGGCATCTTTGGTATCTCCATAACCTGGCGTTAGTGGGTCACCAGGTGCAACAGGCAGGTCTAATACCGAACCACGTTGTGCACCAGCTTCTGGTCTGAAGGGGCCTTTGGGGTATACATCGCCTTGACCGTAGCCATCGTCTTTAGGGTCGGAGTAAATAATACAACCCACTGCACCTTTTTCGGCAGCTAATTTAGGTTTTAAGCCACGCCAAGAACCGCCATAGCGCACAATTACAATTTTTCCTTTGACATTCACCCCCATTTTTTCCAGTACTTCATAATCATCAGGACGACCAAAATTGACATAGACTAACTCAGCCGTAACGTCTCCGTCTGCCGAAAAGCAATTGTAAGTCGGCAAATGATCTTTGAGTTGGTTGGAAGTACCATCTTCTTTGAGCATAGGTTCGACCAAACTGGCTTTGAAAATCGTAGGACTTACCAAACTCACCTCACGAACTTTGGGTGTTGGAAAAAGCGTGTACAAGGTGTCGATACGAGCCTCAAATCCCCATGATTTAAACAAATCACGCATATATACGGCATTGGCACGGTTGTGTGGCGAGCCTACGTAATGAGGTTTTGAACTCATATACTTCATCCAAGTACGTAGGTTTTGGGCATTGAGTTGAGCGTCAAACTTAGCTTCTAATTCTTTTTCTGTAGAAGTTCCTTTTTCAGAAAACCCTAAAAAATTTTGAGCTGACGAGGTAAGTTGTCCAAGGCACAAAAAGCCTAGGAGTGTAATCAGTTTTTTCATAATAAGTTACGATGAAGAAAAGTGAACATAATCGCCGAAGATTAAGTCAAATTCGGTATTAGTAAAGATAAGAAGTTTATCGATTAGCAAAAGGATTAAATACCCTAAAGTTCAGAAAGAGGAAAAATTAGTAACGGGTTATGCCGATAATCACTTTTTCAATTTACTAACTATCATATTTTTTATAACTTGAAGGTCATTAAATCACAACTAAACTAAATCACCTCTCGACATGAAAGATGAAACCTATTCAAAATTGACCCTTGAAGAACTAAAAGCCAAAGAAAAAACATGTAAGATATCATTTTACATTACCCTCATTCTACAAATGCTTTTGGCAGTATTGACTATTTATTTAGCTATTGTAAAAAAACAATTTGCCTCTATTGCGATATCTTTAGGCGTCTTACCATCATTGATTTTTATGTATCAAAACCTCAAAAAAGTTCAAGAAGAATTAAATAAACGTATTTAGTAATGTTCAAAAATTTAGGATTTCAAGAATATCTATCGATTGGGTATCTTTATTTATTGATTCTCGGCGTGGTCAGCGAGTCTATTTTCTATAGAATGTTGGGCATCAATATCCTCCATTTCGCTTCACTTTCCGATATTCTCACTGCTCCATTGACATTGCTAGTAAGTCATTGGATGATTCCTGCTAGTATTGTAGGAATGATTTTAGTTTTGTTTTTACTAACTAAGCTCAGTGAAAAGTTTAATGCAAAGCATAATAAGGAGCAGTCTGTAAACCTCCTAGTATTGTGCTCAGCATTTATCTTCTTTGGTTTCTTCATCGGGATAGAACTAGGAAGAGGAACTAAACAAAAAAGTTTAATCGCTGAAGGAAAAAACCAGCCAAACTATCTTATAACTTTCGATGATGGACAAGCCCAAAAGGTGAAAGTGATAGGACAAAATTCTACTTATCTATTTTATGTTCCTGAAAATGGTAAAAAGCTTATTATTACTTTGATTGATGGGAATGTGAAAAAGATGGAGGTTTTGTAGAAAGAATCTCTCAAAGAATCTAGTTATGTATTGTTAGTGAAAGGTGAATCAGTTATTTGAATATATTCATAACATGTAGTCATTATAGCATTTTTTAACAGATAATCACCAAAATAAAGCATTCGTCCATTCGTTGCATAGAATAGCTAGATTTGTATTTTTTATGAATCTAGCTATTGTTTTCTAGTTTCAACCTAAATATTAATAGCTTGTGAAGAAAAATTTTATGTTCGCATCCTGTTTACTCTTTGTTTGTACTGTACCTCTGGTTGCACAAGATACGCTTGAAGGTCAAGTTCAAACAGTGCAGCTCTCTACCACTGAAACAAAAGTCTCTACGGAACATTTTCCTAATATTTCTAATGATTCTGAGTCGAATAGACCGACAGGGAGTCTACCAAGTTATCATATCCCCACCGAAAGAAAACGGATTCAAATGCTTGTCAAGGCAGAGTATAATACTTATGGCTATAAAACCTACAGAGTCGCAGATAACGAGAAAATGTTTCAAAAGTCAGCTTTATCCAATATGTCGTTAGGAGCAGGGGTGCTCTGGGAACCCAAAGGTTTTAATCGAAAGCTAGGCGTAGAGATTGATGCCGCTTTTGCAAGCTATGAAGAACTTGCACAAATGAACGCGGGGTTTTTACCAGCGAAAAATGTAACGGCCTTAAGTTTTGCGCTTTTACCTCAATACGTTTTTTACCAAAACGAAACAGAAACGGTTGCTTTATTTATACAAGCTGGACCAACTTTTGAAAAGGTTATAAGTGATAGTACTCCCATGAAAACATATGTCTATTATGATGACATATTTGGATACAAAGTAAGTTTAGGAACAAGATTTGGTAGGTTATTCACTACTGTAAACTTCTCTCAAAATGATTCAGGAAGAACATCATGGAGTAATTTTGTAAAAGCTCGCATTACAAAAGTTGGTTTGTCGTTGGGGTATAATTTGAGTAAGTAATAAAAACAAAAAAGCGAGCGTCTCGAAAAACGCTCGCTTTTTTGTTAGAATCCTAAAATCTTACAATTCTCTAATCCAAACATTTCTGAAACTTACTGCATTTCCGTGGTCTTGCAATGAGATTGGGCCTTTTGGACCGTGTACAGGATTGGTTGGCTGACCAATATAGTTAGTTACACCTTGAATTTTTGTATGATTTTGTACGATAATGCCATTGTGAATTACTGTAACATAACCAGGCGTTTCGATACCACCATTTACTGTAAAGCGAGGGGCTGTATAGATAATGTCGTAAGTGTTCCAGTCGCCTTGTTTCGCTGTAGCATTTACCATTGGAGGTGTTTGCTTATAAATCGAACCAGCTTGTCCGTTGCGATACGTTCTGTTTTTGTACGAATTTAATACTTGTACTTCGTAAATGCCGTGGAAGAATACACCGCTGTTGCCACGTCCTTGGCTTTTTACATTTTCAGGTTCTTCAGGAGAACGCCATTCAATATGTAATTGACAATCGCCAAAATGTTTTTTAGTTGAGATATTGCCAGCGCCTTTAACGACTGTAAAAACACCGTCTTTTACTTCCCATTTAGCAGCACTACCATCTTTGACAGATTCCCACTGGTCAAGATTTTTACCATCGAACAACACAATGGCATCTGAAGGAATTGCTCCTGGGGTTACAACGCGAACTTCTGGGTCCCAATATTCAGTGGCGTCTGGTTTTTCAGGATTTTTTTCTACAAAACGGAAATCCTGTGCTTGAACTTTTAAGCCCAAAAGACAAACTGCGGCACTTAAAATTACCTTCTTCTTGATTTTCATTGGAAAAATTGTTTAAGTTTAAATTTTAAATACAGTAAAACAATTCTACAACTTTGGATGTATCCAAATTAGGAGTTTTGCCCTACTGTAATTCGGGAATAGTTATTGATTATAAAAATAGTTTTAAGTTTACCGAAATAAACTGTCTGTAAATTTAACAGCAAACTTAAATAAATATGAAAAATGCCCAAATTAATTGGATTAAATTCTATATCCTATCAGGGTTTATACTTATCTCTCATACTTTTTTTGGACAAAATACAGCTTTTCGCTATCTTGATGTAAATACATTATGTAAGGACAAACGTGTTTTGGCACTTCGAAATGAATTGCCTAAAGGTTGGCGTTTCAGAACCAATGGCTCAAATTTTTACATCGAACGCATTGATGATGTATATTTGCCCAAAGAGGCTCTCAAAAGCATAGAAATGAAGACTCAGCCTGTTGAGAAATATCTAAACGGGAAAAAAATATTACTTTTCAAGACTAAGGCTTACTTTTTGATGAGTGTTGAGAAAAAGATTCCTACCAAGCTCAATAATAAACAAAAGTCGATTATGAAGGCGGTTTATGAATCTGATTTTTATACATTTTTCTTATGGCAGAAACACGGATATACTTATGCCAAGACTATTTTGCCTCAAAATCTTTATGAAGAATTTAGAGAAGTAGAGAAATTGCTGGCAAATTATTGGCTTTCCGAATAGCCAGAGTGGCATCAAGGGTCAAATAGCTTTTAGTAATCAGTTATTTCAAAAATTGTTACTAGTGCCTCGTGCCAAACTAACACATCCTTTTAACCCTAATACTTTTACAATACGAAATGAGACCAAAAATTGCAAAAAAAGCACCAGGAGAAAGATTAGTAAAGCGTATGCCATTGCGTACCAAGTGGATATTATGCGCTGCTGCTGGTATTTTATTATTTGGATTTGGCCTTTCTGTGGTTACTACCGCTGCATTCAAAAAAGGCATGAACGAGGCCTTTTATATATGGTTCTTGCTGGGCTTGTATGGATTAATCCTAACAAGTTTGGGATTGGTATGCCTTGGTCAAGCTGTTCGCTTTAGATTGTTGATGGACATCAATAAGAAAATGAATAAGCAAGAAAAAGAGCTAGCTAAGCAAATTAAGAAACTAAATCACTTGGGTGAGGTACTTAGAAATAAGGAAGACAAAAAGGTGGAAAAGAAAGAAGAAAAAAAGGACGATAGAAAAGGGAAGCCCAATCAAAGAAAAGTAAACGAAAAACCCAAGGTAGAAAAACAAGAAAACCCCGCCACTACCGACGAGGTTTAAATCTCTTAGAAGAAATTTCGAAAATTACTTCGCAGCCTTCGCAGCAAATTCAGCTTTGATAGCTTCGATATCAATCAACTTGATTTCTGGCTTCAAACGCAAACGCTTAATTGCTTCGACTTTGTTTGTAGCTATAGCCTTATTTCTTCTGTCTTTTCTTTTTAGTCTTGTAACGGCCATTGTAAACAGATTTTTTGTTTGAGGTGCAAAATTACAGAATTAAACATTCTTATCCAACACAATATTGGATATTCCTTTGAGAAATACCCTGAAATATAGAGATTTTCGGATATTAAAACCCTTTAGGCTTCCAAAAACCTAAAGGGTTTGTTATTTTTGCAGACATTTTAAAAAAGAGTAGGAAACCCATAAGTCAAGTTTGAATCTCAAAAATGCCATAAATGATGTGATTCGGTATTTTTATTATGGCTCGTCTTAACAAGCTTCTACTTTTTTAGAGTTAATCAAATTACTAATTCAGAATCATGAGTAGCAAACCATCATTAGCAAGAGGAACTAGAGATTTTGGCCCAGAGAAAATGGTCAAAAGAAATTATATTTTTGACACAATCAAGGCCGTTTTTCAAAGATTTGGCTTCCAACCATTGGAAACTCCTTCGATGGAAAACCTCTCGGTTTTGATGGGTAAATACGGAGATGAAGGTGACCAACTTTTATTTAAAATCTTGAATTCTGGAAACTTTTCTGAGGAAATCTCACAAACAGATTTGGATGAAGGGTATAAAAAATTAACGACCAAAATTTCGGAAAAAGGCTTACGCTACGACTTGACTGTGCCTTTTGCAAGGTACGTCGTGATGAATCGTAATGAATTGCCTCTTCCTTTCAAAAGATACCAAATCCAACCTGTTTGGCGTGCTGATCGTCCTCAAAAAGGTCGTTATCGTGAATTTTACCAATGTGATGCCGATGTAGTAGGTACGGATTCTTTGATTTGTGAAGCCGAAATCGTGATGATGATTCAGGAAGTAATGCAAAGTTTGAATATCAACTTTAACCTGAAAATTAATAACCGTAAAATCCTTTCTGGTTTGTCAGAAGCCATTGGTGCTGCGGGTCAAGAAGCCGCTTTGGCTGTAGCAATTGACAAATTAGATAAAATTGGTCAAGAAAAAGTGATGGAAGAATTGGCAGAGAGAGGCTTTTCTGAGGAGGCTTTGGCTAATTTGACTCCTGTTTTCTCTATCACAGGTTCAAACCAAGAGAAGTTTACGAAGCTGGAGGAATTACTTCAAACGTCGGAAGTTGGTAAAAAAGGGATTGAAGAACTTCGTGAAATGTGGAATTACATGACAGCCTTTGGCGTGACAGACGAAAATATTGAATTAGATATTACGCTTGCTCGTGGTTTGTCATATTACACTGGTGCGATTTTCGAAGTAAAGGCATTGGATGTCCAAATTGGCTCTATCACAGGTGGTGGTCGTTATGATAACTTAACAGGTACTTTTGGGGTTCCAGGATTGTCGGGTGTTGGTATTTCTTTTGGAGTTGACCGTATTTATGATGTGTTAGAGGAGCTTAATTTATTCCCTAATAATCAAGCGGTAACCACCAAGTTATTATTCTGTCATTTTGGAAAAGAAGAACAAAACTATGCTTTACCATTGCTTCGTGCGGCACGAGAAAAAGGTATCAATGCAGAGGTTTTTCCAGACAATGCCAAAATCAAAAAACAATTGGATTACGCAGACCGTAAAAAGATTCCATTTGTCGTAATTATTGGTTCTGATGAATTGCAATCAGGTTTGTTGACCTTAAAGGATATGACTTCTGGCGAACAGTTCAAACTTTCGATAGACGATATTTTTGCAAAAATTACAGAATAACAGATTACATCAATATACATAAAGAACCCCACCGACGAAAGTTAGTGGGGCTTTTTTGTATCTGTATTTTCAAGTAATTATTTGATATATAGATTACTCAGTTCAGCTTTATTTCCAAGGAAAACATTAAAATCTACTGTTCCTTTGATACCCTCAACCCAGCCATTTTTGTTATGTTGCCAAAACCAAAGATTTGAGCCATATCCTTTCAGAGACTCATTGGAATAATCCGCAATCCAAAGTGGATAATCGTCGTAATTACCTTTGATAAATTTTTTGTAAAAATTAGGATTGGTATAAATGATGGGCTTGGTTCCATAATGATTTTCAACCATGGTGAGCCACACGCCAATTTCTCTAATAATTTGCTCATCAGATTTTAACGAATTTTGCTCGATATCCAAAACAGGAGCGAAGTCGCCCTTTTCTAATTTTACTGAATTGATAAAATTTCTTGCTTGACCCACTGGCTCACGCCAAGCTATATAAAAGTGATAGGCACCACGTCGCATACCAAATTTACGCGCATGTTCCCAGTTCCGGTCAAACTGACGATCGGCGTGTGTAATCCCTTCGGTAGCTTTCAAAAAGGCAAATTCTATTTTTCTGTTATCGTCAAAACGCATCTTTTCGACTTTTTTCCAATTAATTTCACCATTGTGGTGTGATACATCAATGCCATGTACTTCGTAACGTAGAGGCATTGAAATTCCTACTTTCGAGACCTTTTCCCAACCATTAGGGTTAGGTCTGAAAAGCATTACAATAGCATAAATCCCCCAAATAATTAAGGAAATAATAGATAGGAAACCTGTAAGAAGTATGGCAATCTTTATGTTGCGTGGTAAAGCGAAATATCTTTTCAGTAATAGTTGAATCATTTTGCAAAAATATAAAATTCATACTAAACTATTCCTGAACTACTTGCGCTTTTGAAAGAAGATTTTGATAGAAAAGATAGACATAAGCTATTCTAGATTCTGGAATTAGACTTATGTATCTGCTGAATAACAAAAAAGCATTCGAAAAATTATTTTTCGAATGCTTTTTTGATGCTACTCTGCTATGTGTGACTCGGCTTAAGACGCAATGCTTTGCGTCTCTACAGCTTAAAATAATCACTCATTTACTCAATCTCAATTCTCTCAATTAGAGACTAAGCATAGCAATGGGATAACATAAAACAACCTATAACCTATTTGTTAGGCTGTGGTGTTGTACGTAAATATGGTTTAACTACTGTGAATCCTTTAGGGAATTTCTCAGTTGCATCCTCAGTTTTTACGGCTGGCGTAATAATAACATCTTCACCATCTTTCCAGTCTGCTGGCGTAGCCACTTGGTAGTTGGCAGTCAACTGCAATGAGTCGATTACACGAAGTAATTCTTGGAAATTGCGACCAGTAGAAGCTGGGTAAGTAAGAGTCAATTTGATTTTTTTATCTGGACCGATAATAAACACCGAGCGAACTGTAGCTTTTTCAGAAGCATTTGGGTGAATCATATCGTACAAAGTAGCAACGTTACGGCTTTCGTCAGCAATGATAGGAAAATTAACTGACACACCATTTACCTCTTCAATATCTGGAATCCAACGTTGGTGAGAATCCAAATCATCTACTGAAACTGCAATAACTTTTACACCTTTTTTCTCAAATTCACCTTTCAAAAGCGCTGTTTTACCTAACTCTGTAGTACAAACAGGAGTAAAATCAGCTGGATGGCTGAACAATAAAGCCCATGAGTCGCCTATCCACTCGTGAAAATTGATTGTACCTTGCGTTGTTTCTGCCGTAAAGTCTGGGGCAATGTCTCCTAATCTTAATGACATAATAATATTTGTTTTAGGTTTATACTCTGAGTACTCTAATTAGTCTATAAACTTACAAGATTATATCCATTTTAGTTCCAGTTTGGGAGAAAACTTTATGAATCTTGATAAAAATCAATTTTTTTAGAAAAGATTTAGCCGAATATACAAAGATTAGGTCTATTTTTTATTATTTTAATGATAAATGTCCACTTTGTGTCTGTAAATATCATCCAAAAAACACTCTTATTATGAAGTACCACTTTGCTAAATTAATGAATTACGAAGTTTGGGCAAACGAACAGGTGATTCAAGCCTTGCAATCACTCGACAGACCAGATACACGCTCATTAGAACTATTATCGCATATTTTAGCAGCTCATCTGACTTGGTATAATCGTGCCAGAGAGGTTCGAGCCTATATTCCTCTTTGGGAAACCAAAGACTTTTCGGAATGTGTCATAATGCTGAGAAATATTACGCAAAGATGGCAGGAACTTATCGACCAAAGCGAAGAATTGACCTTTGGAAGAACCGTTTCGTATACCAATAGCAAAGATGAAACGCATTTTTCTAGTTTGTATGAAATACTAACACATTTGATGCTCCATTCAGGCTATCACCGTGGGCAATTGGTGAGTCATTTGAAAGGCAAAATGCAAGAACTTCCAGTCACTGATTTTATTGTTTTTGCTAGAGAAGATGCAAGAAAATAAATTAGTAACCAATGAATAAAAAAAGCCCCGTGGCTACGATAGAAAATAAATTCTTAATGAAGCTGTTTAAACTTTTGAAAAGTATTCCCAAATAAGTGAGAATTTTGTGTTGCTAAATCATAAAACATCACATAATGGGAATACTGAGTAAAAATACAATCGAAACGTGGATTATCC
>NZ_JASHIF010000008.1:0-463314 GCF_030056595.1 Flectobacillus roseus | reverse complement strand
TCATAGAACAGGAAATCGGTGCCAAAATGCTTTGACACCGATTTATCGATTGAGAACGGCCATCCAAAACATGCTATGGTGCTACTTCGCACAACAAAATTCGGGATGACTCATGTTTTGTTTTTTATGATATTTCCTTTTTTAGAAATAATATCGTTTTTTTGTTTTCAGAAAATGTATGTTTGGGGCATATTCCCATGAGCGCAACCTATATTTGGCATTTGGTTTTTAGCTATGGACTTTCGGCAAAAATATTTCTCATCAATTGATAGAAGCCTTTTTTGCCTAATGCCTATTGCGGGTAAAGTTGAAATGATTTTACCCACCAACTTGTCATGGTAAAACTAAAGTAAATTATAGCATGTTAATAGCAAAAAATATCATAAAGCGCTACGCTTCCTTACAAGTACTCAAAGGGATAGATCTAAATATCAATAAGGGTGAGATTGTCTCAATTGTAGGGGCATCAGGCGCTGGGAAAAGTACCTTGTTGCATATACTTGGCACACTAGACCAGCCAGATACAGGAAGTTTACTTATTGATGGGCAAGATGTGACTCAATTAGGAGAGAAAGCCTTAGCTACTTTTAGGAATGAAAAAATTGGCTTTATTTTTCAATTTCATAACTTATTGGGTGAATTTTCTGCTTTAGAAAATGTATGCATGCCTGCTTTTATTAGTGGTAAAGGTGATAAAGCTACTAAAGAAAGGGCAGAGGAGTTATTGGTGATGTTGGGTCTAAAAGATAGAATCAACAATCTACCCTCGCAGATGTCTGGAGGAGAGCAACAGCGTACAGCGGTGGCCAGAGCCTTGATGAATGCTCCAGCAATTATTTTTGCCGATGAGCCGTCAGGAAATTTAGATTCAAAAAATGCACAGGAGCTACATGAACTATTTTTTACCCTTAGAGATAAATTTCAGCAAACTTTCGTAATCGTGACTCACAACGAAGAATTAGCCAATATGGCAGATCGAAAGCTTATCATGCAAGATGGTTTAATCGTAAAATAATCTTCAACAAACATGAGTCATCCCGAATTTTAAGATTAGGGTTATTCTCCAAATTTTTAACAAAAAAGGGGTCGGAAAATATTTTTCGACCCCTTTTTTGATGCTACCATTCCAGATTTTATTCAGCTCAAGACGTAATCATAACGTCTCTACTACTAGAATACAAATTTTTACATAATCACTCATCCGCTCAATCACTAAATCGCTAAATTCGGGCTGACTCATGTTTAGTTATATTAGCTAGTTCTGCCTCCTACGATTTTATCATATTCGGTATCATAAGGCTCCCAAAGCTCAATTTTGTTGCCTTCAAGGTCTAAAATATGTACAAATTTACCAAACTCAAGTTCTTCTATCTCATCCAAAATAGTGACACCTTCAAGGCGGAGTATTTCTACTAATTCTCTCAAATTATCGACACGATAATTAATCATAAACTCCTTATTAGACGGCGAGAAGTATTGAGTGCTCTCAGGGAAAGGACTCCATTGAGTGAAGCCTTTTTGTTCGTCTACTTGACGCCACTCAAAGTTGGTTCCGTATTCATCGGTGTTAAAGCCTAGATGCTCTTCATACCAATCCTTTAATTGTTGTGGATCTTTACATTTAAAAAAGATACCACCGATTCCTGTCACTCTCTTCATTTATTATATGTTGTTAACTTGGATTTTAGACTAAGCAAGGGGGATGATTCCAAATTTACCATTTAGGACTCAAAATATGATACAATTTCTATGAAAAAAACAGAGATAAACTAATAGTAATTGATTGAAATTCAATTGTCTGTAGAAAAGCTATAACAGAGATGGAAATTTAGCAAGTAAGTGGGTCACATTAAATAAATTGTACAGGTAATAGGTATCAGACTTTAGGCTACAGGAAATAAGAATCAAAGTATTTCTAACGACCTTATTCATATATTTTTGCTGATAGCCTATAGCTTAAAACTGAATGCAATGTGAAAACTAATTGTTTGCGGACATAAAGTTTTGATAATAGGAATATTATACATTTAAACCTAAAGCTGTATGAAGGATTTTAACAATTACGGATTTGAGATTTCTAATTTCGGAAATAAAGTACAATACCTATATTTTTTACAAAATATAGAAGGTTATTCTTCCGAAATCCCATATCCGATATCCGAAATAGATAGACAGTTTTAGCATCCTTCTTGCACTATTAACTCAACATCTAGCATCTATGCTTAGGAATCCATGTCAATACTGATAATGAAAAGGCAATGTGAGAAATAGAATTAAGTAGATTGACTTAGAAGTTTGAGCAAATCAAATACTAAGTTCATGAAGGGATTATTTACTTTACACACAGATTCGTATTAAATTGCGTGTTGTTTGGTAAGATAGTGTGGTCGATTCGTTATTTTTGCAAAGATGAAACTTTTTGATTTTAAATATACACGCCAATCCATTGGTATTTTCCTCGTATTTATGGGGTCTCCTTTGATTTTCTTTTTCAAGGAGACATTAGGATTTGGTGGTTCTTCAGCCTTTACTGTAGCAGGTTTCTGCTCTGGTTTTGTATTTATGGTGTCAACAGATACCTTTAAAAAATTCTACAAATTAAATACGCCTATTTTTCGATTGGGGCTGATTTTTACCCTAATCTCGCTTATTTATTTTTATGCTTATAACGAAGTTTATACAGATAGTTATGTCGTGGGGAGGGATATCGCCAACTATATATTAATTGCTGTATTCTTCTTTATGTTAGTATCGGTACCTAATGAGGTTAAGGACTATTTTTTACCCGTAACAGTAGCCCTGACATTTTTAGGAAGTATATGTTTGATATACTCAATGGCCACCAACCCCTTGTTTGTATTAGGACAAAGGGCAACAGTTGTGTTTGGAGACGGAACATCTGCAAGTAATGGTAATCCGCACGTATATGCAAGAAATGCTTTTGCAGGGATTTTTGCATCCTATTTTATGTTTCAGACACGAAACTCTCTTTGGAAGCTTTTTTGTATTGCCAATTTTCTTATTTCACTGGCTATTTTGGTCATGGCGCAGGTACGTACAATCTTATTAGCATTCTTCATGGCTGTGGCATTGTACGTTTATTATAACTCATCTCCTTCGAGTATTAAGAATGCAATAAAAGGTTTTTTTAGTCCTCGAAATATATTGATTATGTTGCTACTGTTTGCTGGAGTCGTTTATTACTTTATGACGCATCAGCAGTTGTTAGATATTTTAATCAACTATTATGATAACTCAAGTACCGCTCTCACAAAAGCTATTTTAACAGCAGCGGGTATGGCCGATGAAAAGACTATTGACTATTCGGCTATGGGGCGAGTAGGTAACTTTGAGTTTTTCAAATCGATTCTATATGGTGAGCCACAATCTTTGATTTTGGGGAAAGGATATAGATTTTGGTACATGGATATGCCGATAGTGGAGGCTTTGTTGGATTATGGTATCATCGGATTGTGGAGTTTTGGATTAATGAATTTGTTGATTTTAAAGGAATCATTAAAAGCTATGAAAGCTAGAAATAATCCATTCACGATGTTTCTTGCTTATTTTTATTTGACTTACTTCTTAGGACTTTTTACGGGTGGACGACCAAACGATACGCCATATTGGTTTGTATTTGCGGTAATGATTCGTTTTATGGGAGTGACCTATCTTGATTTATTACCAAAAGGAACAACGTCTTCTGTAGAAAACAGCAATCCAACAAGTCCTGCGACACAAGTTTAAAATGAAAGTTTTGATTATTCATAATGTGCTATGGGCACATTACAAGTCTTTGATTTTTGATGAATTGCAAGAGATTAGTCATCAAAACAAAGATTTAAGTTTACTTGTCGTTCAGATTGCCACTACAGAGCGTAGTCGTCTTTCGATGGGTAGTTTAGACCGTTCTGGTATTAAGTACCCGTATGAGTTGATAGAGGATGGCATTTTAGAGGATGTACCTCTCAAGAAAAGAGTTACAGGTATGCTTGCTGCTATCAGACGTTTTAAACCTGATGTAGTAAATATCACAGGATATTATGATCTGGCGTTTTGGGTTGTACTATTTTACTGTAAAATAGTTGGAATCAAAACCATTCTCTCAAATGAGTCAACTGCTGGTGACCACCAGAGAAAGGGGCTTAAAGAGCAGATAAAGGCTTTTTTTGTACGACAATTTGATGGTTTTTTCAATTTTGGCTCACTCTCTGCTCAATATATGCTAGATCTTGGAGCCAAAACAGAGCAATTGCTGGTGAATAAAAATTGTGTTGATAATAAAAGTATTCGGACAATTTATGATGAAGCCAAGATAAATAGAGAAGACGCACAGGTACAATTAGGATTAGCCAAGAAGAATTTTATTTTTGTTGGCAGGCTTATTCCTTTTAAAAACCTTCCCTTGCTGCTCGAGGCATTTAATGAAGCTTTAAGCAAATCTAAGGGCGGTTGGGGACTAATACTCTTGGGAGAGGGAGAGCAAAAGGCTGAGCTAGAAAAAATCATATCAGATAACAACTTTCAAGGAATTACTTTTCTGCCAAGCGTAGGTTGGAGAGAAGTACCAAAATATTTGGCCTTATCGGATGTATTGGTTTTGCCAAGTTATTCAGAGCCTTGGGGCTTGGTCGTCAACGAAGCTATGGCTTGTGGAATGCCAGTAATTGTTTCAGAAAAATGTGGTTGTGCTCCAGATTTAGTGCAAAATGGTAAAAATGGCATTTCGATTAATCCTTATGATGGTAAAAGTTTAACAGATGCGTTGAATTTTTTTATCGAAAATCCTACTAAAATCGAAGTGATGGGACGTGTTTCCAAAGAAATTATTGAGGAATATACTCCACAAAAAGTTGCACAAGAGATGTATTTAGGATTCAAACGGTGTTTGAAATAATCTCATATTTTACCATTTGTATTTCTAATTCAACTATTCTTGCATAAATATTGAACCCAAAGGCAGTGAAAAAATATCTCATATATGCCTTCTCTTTCTGTCTTTCTCAGCAAATATGTCTCAAAAAAAATTAATAAATTCCATTCAAATACTCCGAGGTGTCGCAGCGGTTGTGGTCTTGGTTTATCATGTATCGGGTTACATGAGAGTGCATTATTCCCAAACTATTTTTGGCGATATTTTTCGAATAGGATTTGCAGGAGTTGATTTGTTTTTTGTAATAAGTGGTTTTATCATTTATTTTACGGCAAAGGATTATTTGAATAAGCCCAGTAAATTTAAGGATTATTGGAAAAAACGGATCATACGAATTTTTCCAATATATTGGATTGTTGTGCTAGGAATTCAATTGTTACAATGGATATTGGCCAAACAATTAAAAGTGGCAAGTTTTGCCACAGAATATGCCGGTGGCTTCCTACAGCATTTGGGTACATATACTTTATTCCCACATCATGTAGCCGTTGATCCTGTTACATGGACATTGAGTTATGAATTATATTTTTATGCGCTGTTTTCATTACTAATCCTATCTCGAAAATTATGGGTGATTCCTGTGTTAGTGCTGTTGTTATCTATTCATAATTCTATTTTTCATCCAGTTCTAGACCCTTCAAAAGGCTTATCTTACTACAATTATCTGTTTAGCAATTATAATTATGAGTTTTTGCTTGGTGTTATAATCTGTCATTTTTTCGATAAAATACGCTTCACGCCGATTGCATCCTATATAATGTTAGGATTTGCTTTAGTCATTATTGCTGTTGGAGGGTATGATGTAGGAGATTATGATAACTTTAAAAGAATCATGATATTTGGTACGTCTGCTTCTTTGATTTTGGTAGGAACACTAAGCTTAGAACAGGCAGGCAAGTTAAAAACACCTTCGTTTTTAATGTTATTAGGTAGTGCATCCTACGTTCTGTATCTAATACATTTCCCGTTTTTATTGATTTTAAATAGAATTCCCAATATGTTTGGCGTGACTTTAGATGCCTTACAGATGTCGATATATAATTATGTGGTGGTGGTCATCAATATTTTGGTGGCAGTGTTTTTGCACAAAAAATTAGAATTACCACTAACCTCTTATTTAAGCAAAATTTTCAAGTGAGTCAATCTTTAAGAATTTTACATATTTGTGCCTATACTTGGGATATTGGTGGCCCCCCAAAAGTGATTTACGACAATGCAGTTGTGCAATTAGCTAATGGTGCAGAGGTTACAATATTGACTCCTATTTCTGAAGGTCAAAAACTATATCCCGTACCTGATGGTGCACAGATTGTATGTTGTAAGCGACACGGTTTAGCTCGTATTTGGGCAGAGTTTTCTCCTGAGTTATACCAATGGTTGAAAAAGCACGGAGAAAAATTCGATGTGATACATATTCATGGTATTTGGCATTTTGGTAGTGTAGCGCCGTTTTTATTGAATTTGAAAGTGGCAAAATGTATTACCGTACATGGCTTATTAGACCCTTGGGCGTATCGAAATGGCTATTGGAAAAAGAGATTATTTAGATGGCTTTTTCAGAAAAATGCATTACAAAAAGCTGAAATGATCCATGTTTTCAATGCAGATGAGTATCGAGATGTTACGAATTTTATAGGGGAGAGTCACCCCAATATTGTCATGATTCCGAATGGTATTGATTTAAAACCTTTCGAGAATTTACCAGACAAGGGATATTTTGCACAAGAACTGGGTTTTTCAGGAGATAAAAAGGTTATCTTATTTTTGAGTAGAATCAATATCAAGAAAGGACTAGATTTGCTGCTTCCTGCGGTGAAAGATTTAGCCAAAGAGCGAGAAGATTTTATTTTAGCCTTGGCTGGTCCTGACGATGGGTATCTGGAGCCAACCCAAGATTTCATCAAACAGCATCAGGCAGAATCATATATCCAATGGATTGGTATGAAGACTGGACAAGAAAAATTGGCGGCCTTTGCTGATGCAGATATTTTTGTATTACCCTCGCATTCGGAAGGATTCTCAATTGCGACTTTAGAGGCTTTAGTTTCAGGAACTCCTTCGGTATTATCTGATAAGGTTGGCTTTGCTGACAATATCATAGCCACAGAATCCGCTATTATAGTTGACCTTGATTCTGACTCTATCAAGAATGGTATTAATCGTCTTCTTGATGATACTGAGTTAGCAAACAAGATTGCTAAAAATGGACAACATTTGGTCAGAACTCAATATGATATTCGCGTCGTAGGAAAACGTATCATGAATGAGTTTTTTAAAATTATGAAATAAACCATTGCAATATGCAACAAGATATATCGGTAATTATCCTAACCTTTAATGAGGAAAAACATATTGCCCGTTGTATTAAATCGATTTTGCCATTTACCCATAAAATTTTTATCATCGACTCTGGTTCTACCGACAAAACGGTGGAAATAGCTGAAAGATTAGGCGCAATTGTCCAGTACAATCCTTGGGTGAATTATGCACAACAGTTTAATTTTGGTATTGAGAATAATCCTCACAAAACCAAGTGGTTGATGCGCATGGATTCGGATGAGTATATCATGCCTGAATTGTCAGAAGAGATTTCTAGTAAACTAGCAGGTTTGGATGACCAGATTTCAGGTATTTATGTAAAACGCCGTGTGATGTTTTTTAATAAATGGATTCGTCATGGGGCATATTATCCTATTTGGTTACTCAGAATTTGGAGAAATGGACGAGGGGTTTGTGAAGAAACATGGATGGATGAGCATATCAAAATTACAGAAGGTATTACTCAAAACTTTTCACATGATATTGTAGACCATAATCTAAATAATTTGACTTGGTGGACTCAAAAACATAATTTGTATGCAATTAGAGAAGTAATCGACTTGCTCAATATGAAATATGATTTTAGAGATTTTGAGTCAGTTGAACCAAAATTGTTGGGTTCGCAAGAACAAAGGAAAAGGTATTTGAAAATGAAATATGCTTCTTTACCTTTATTCACTCGACCATTTATGTACTTTATCTACAGATACTTTTTTAGATTAGGATTTCTGGATGGAACTAAAGGTTTGGTCTGGCATTTTTTACAAGGCTTCTGGTATCGCTTTTTAGTAGATGCCAAGATCTATGAGGTATATCAACGAGTAGGAAAGGATAAAAATGCGATTGTTGACTTTTTTCAAAAAGAATATAATAAGAACCTTCGTTCGTAGTTAAAATAATAAATGAAGGGAAACGAAAATAGTGTTGGAGATAATTGGAAGACAATGTTAAAAACAGATTTGTCTAAATATGATAATTCATGGTATAAACCTGGGTCAAAGGCAAAAATAATCCTTTGGTTTTTGGTAAATACCTGTGTAATCAATAATTACTTGCCCATTCCTGTGAGTCTAAAGATTTGGGTATTGCGGTTGTTTGGTGCTCAAATTGGCAAAGGAGTTATGATAAAGCCAAAGGTTAATATTAAATATCCTTGGTTTTTGCGAATTGGAGATTTTGTTTGGATAGGCGAGGAGGTCTGGATTGATAATTATACGTGGGTAAGCTTGGAAAATCACACTTGTATTTCACAAGGAGCAATGTTGTTGACGGGCAATCATAATTACAAAAGTTCAGGCTTTGGATTAATGATTGGTGAAATCAAATTGTCTGAAGGGGCATGGATAGGCGCAAAGGCGGTGGTTTGTCCAGGAGTGACCGTTCACTCACATGCTGTACTTTCTGTAGGTTCTATTGCAACCAAAGATTTAGATTCTTACTCTATATACCAAGGAAACCCAGCTGTTAAAGTCAGAGACCGAAGCATTTTATCCTAGTAATTCTTGTTGTTTTATAGAATAGTTGTAAATTCGATAATTAAATTTAAGGAGTTTTTCCGAAATTGCTCTTGCTAAAAATTGAACTTTAGGGCACATAGTTAAGTGGTTATGAATAGTATTTTTACTGAAATATACAATGACAGGCTTTTTCAAATTATAGTTTCAGCGATAGTAGCAGCTATTGTTTCAGTGGCGGCTATACCTGTAATTATTAAAATTTCTCGTTTGAAAAACCTTATGGCTGAGCCTGGCGAAAGAAGCTCCCATATCAAGAAAACACCTACTTTGGGAGGTGTCGCTATCTTTGCATCCACGCTGATCAGCTACTTTCTTTGGAGTAATCCAGATGAGGGCGAATTTGTACACCTTTCTATTTCAGCGATGGTAATATTGTTTTTCCTCGGTGTGAAAGATGATATTTTGGTGCTTTCTCCAAAAAAGAAAATGTACGTACAAATTGCTGCATCTGCTTTAGTGGTGGTATTTGGTGATGTTCGCCTCGAAAACTTGTTTGGGATTTTTGGTATTGACGAGGTTCCTTATCTTCTAAGCCTACCGCTCACAGTATTTGTCTTCATTGCCTTAATTAATGCGATTAATCTTATTGATGGTATTGATGGTTTGGCAGGTGGTATTGGGATGATTTGCGGAGGATTATTTGGTTTGTGGTTTTACTTGAATGGCTACTTTGCGATGGCTTGTCTGGCAGCCTCAATGGCAGGATCTCTTTTTGGTTTTTTACGTTTTAATTATTCTAAAACGTCCAAAATCTTTATGGGTGACACTGGTTCACTGATTGTAGGCTTCTTGCTAACAATGTTTGCCATTAAATTTGTACAGTTGAACATTGCCTATCGTTTTGATCCAAATGCGCTGTTTAGTGCTCCCATCTTAGCTATTGTGGTATTGATTGTTCCCATTTTTGATACACTTCGTGTATTCATTGTTAGATTGAAAGATAAAAAATCCCCATTTGTTGGCGACAGAAACCACTTACACCATATTTTGATTGACAGTGGTATGACTCACCTACAGGCTTCGATGGTTCTGTGGGTATTTACTGTAGTATCAACGATTGCATTTTTGTTTATAACTAAAAATAGTGACAATACAACCTCTCTTTATATTCTAGGAGGTTTGTTTGGAGTATATATGTGGCTGTCTCATATATTGAAAGCCAGAAATGCTAAACGTCAGGAATTGCTAGAGGCTGAGGAGGCCGAAGCAAAGAGACAAAAAGAAATTCAAGAACAACAGGCTATTATCTTGGAAGAGAAAAAATTAGCTAAGCCTGCCTTAGAAATTCGTTAAGATATACAATGAAAAAAAAACCTGTTAGCATGCTAACAGGTTTTTTTATGGTGTTAGGGAAGGTATTTCGCAGTTTCTTTGAGTTTCTTGTCAATTCTACCAAGCACCATTTCGCTATTTTTAAGCTTCTCAATACTCTCTTTGGAGCCATTGTCAACCTCTTGTTGAAGTGCATCTCTGATGGCAGTCCACTTGGTTTTTTGCTGATTTAATAACTCTTGTTGAAGAACAGCTTCGTCTTGAGTTAAAACTCGTTTACTTCTAGTACTACTTTTGGTAGAAGAGCTCTCTGATGTACTTTTTTCTGAAGATTGAAAGCTTTCAGTTGAGGTACTTGACTTTTCTTTTGAGTCTGGTACGCTGGTTGTGCTTGAAGGTGTACTTGCATCACTACTATTAGTGTCAATACCTAATTCCTCGCTTAATTGAGCATTAGCTTTTGCAATCGCAGCAGAGTCGCTATTACTTGCCTTATTAAGTTGAACAGAATCGATTATTGGTACCGAATCGCCATTTAGGCGATGACTATTAGAGTTGTACCATAGAAAAAAAGCAATGCCTCCTGCGATTAAGCCCAAACTTGTCCAAAGAATAAGCGAGTTAGTTTCTTTGTCTTTGTCCTTTGGTTTGCTTACAGCGGGTGCAGGCGTGATTTTTTTCTCTACTTTCGCTTCTACAACAGGTTGAGAAGAATTAACAACTAAGGGCTCCTCTGGGGCTTTACTATTAATAACTTCTAGTATAACAAGATTGATTTTTAGTTTCTTTTGCGGGTCAACTACATTTTGCAAATTTTGAATACCGTTTTCTGGAGTATCACTTTTCTGCAAAATCTCATCAATTTCATTGTCTGATAAATGTTGTCTTAAACTTTCGCTACAAATCAGTAGTTTATCCCCTTCATTGAGTGTAAAACTAATAATATCAAGCTTAGATGGACGAGCTAAAAATTGGAGTTTGTGCCCTTTTCTGCTTAAATAACAGTGAGTATCACTAATCCAGTTCATTAAAGAGGTATCTGCCAAGTCCCATGAAACTTGTAGTTCATGGTCTGGGTTGGATTCTTTAGCGATTTTGGTACCCAAATGAAAAACCTGTAAAATAGAGTCTCTCATGGCACGGTATGCTGTTTCTGAATCTTCAGGTTCAAGGATATTTTGTGAATAATTTGTATCCATCGTAAGGAATAAGGAATGTTGTGGATTCCGTAGTAGAGGTTATAAGATTGATTACTACTTTGCAATTAACTAACGATTGGAAAGAACAAAAAACATGCCGAATCTCAATGCTATTCGACATATTCCATTAAGTTATTGTACCTCAAACTCTTCTATCCAATCAATCATTTTTAAACACCCTTTTTCGATAGCAGTGCTCAAAAAGTTTTTAGAGGCTTTCTGTTCTATTTTTCCCATACTCGGCACAAAGCTGTTAAAGCCAGTGTACTTTTTGAGATTTGAGAGATAGATGCTTTGTAATTTCTTTAAAGTTTTGAGAGTGGACTCGCTAACTCCAATTTGATTTTTGAAGTAGCCTTTTTGAGTAGCCAATGACAAATTTTGCCATTGAAGAATATGTAATGGAAATGACTGCGCTATGACATAATTTCCCTTCTCATCCATTGTAAGCGGATTTTCGACCCAATTATATGGGTGATAATGAACGCCAATTTCTGATTGTATATATACATTTTCTTGAAAAATAGGGATGAAGTTTAACCAGAGTTGTTCTGCCCCAAATCCGTGGCAGAAATCGAAATAGCCTTTTTCCTTCGTTCTTTCTTTCCAATAAGTCAAAAAACTCTCAGCTTGCGTACTTGGTTTATATCCCCAAAATCCTGCATTATAAAGTCCAGCATTCAAAAATGATGGTTCATTGATTGGGTGCTTGGGATTACGTTGTTGGGTTATATTAGGACTCAAAACGATATCATATTCGTTGAGAATTTCCCATGTTTTTGATAGAGACTGAAAAAGTTGAGTTTGACTTTCAAGAAAAATAATTTTATTTGCTTGATATTTTTTTTCTAAAAATGAGGCAAAATAGGGTTTCAATGAACGGGTAAGTTCATCTACGGTATATCTATTGGCCATTTCAGATAAAAAAGGTAATCCTAGTTCATCCGCAGCTACGATGGGAAATGCTATGGGTGGCAAATCGCTAGGTAGGCGGTCTGCAAGACCAATGACAAATTGTGTATTAGGTTCGTGTTTTTGTAAGTCTTCGCCCAATGCTAATGCAAATGGTATTTGAGAAATTGAGCAAACTGTATAGACTAATTGTATCATATTCGAATAGGGTAATGTTAGGATTTTGAAGTGCTTTGAATATGTTTTTCTACCACATCCCAAACTACTTCAAATGGCAAATCAGCACAAGGTTTTTGACCGTCAGTAATCATGATAGCATTGTTGGTCGCGTATCCACCTGAGTAAGGAAGATATTTGTCAAAATGGACAAACTTCCCGAATAATAGCAATCCATACGTTCCAACGGCATTTGCCAAATGCGCAGGGCCACTATCTACACCCATAAAAAACTGCGCTCTGCGGATAATTTCGGCGGTTTGGAGTAAACTAAATTTTCCACAGCAATTGATGTATCCTGGCAACGATTGATTCAAACTACTTTTTAACCCTACTTCAACAACATGATAACCTAGTGTATAAAGACGTTGAATGAGATTTTCCCAATGGTACGTTTGCCAATCTTTGGGCGAAAAGTTAGAGTGACAATGAATCGCTACAAACTTTTGGGGTAAAGCCTGCTGGTCTATTTTTTGTTTATCATTTTCGCTGATATACACCTTTGGTGTTTCTTGACTCAAGGGTAAGCCACCTACTTTGGCGAATACTTCCAATAAATTACCAAATTCAAAATAGTTTTTTACATGAATGCCTAGTTGCTCAGCATATGGATTAGTCAAAAATGTAAGCGTTGGTATGTGAAGGCGCAACTCAGGCATGTGAAGATTATAAAAAATATCAAAGTTATGGTGCCTGCTGGTGAGGATACTTTGATACAAATTGGTTTCTTCAATCGTGTAATCAATATTGGGATTACTATCGATGAGCTCTCTAAATGGTTTTCTAACAATCCAAAAAACTTTACTATTAGGATACTTTTGCTTAATAATGCGAGAAAGAGGCTCTGCTGCTACAATATCTCCAAAATGTTCTGCCAGCAGTACGCCAATTATTTGTTTCTTGGGATTATTTAATTTGACCCAACGCACCAACAAATAGCTTTGAATGAATCTCCAAGCTGGAACATATTGTTGAAGTATGTATTTATTGTAGCGATGTTTCCAGAGGTCGATAAAACGCTGAATACCCATTTTTACTTTAAGATTTGTCTGAAATTGATTAGATAGCCCAACTATCCAACCTATATAAATTAACGATTCAATAGAGAAACCACTTTGCGAAAAGGCATTTGTAATGCTTTTCTGACACGCTTATAACGTTTGACTTTGGGTGGTTTGATGTAAAAACAAGGAATTTTAATGTAATAATCGTTAAAATTATCTTTCAGCTTTTGGGCATAATATTGAAATAGAGGAACAATATCTGGTCTATTTTCGAAGCTCGAACGGTTTTGATATTTAGAAACTTCGTTCGGCTTTTTCAACTCATATCCACTATAATGGAAGAAAATCAAAGGCTTATCATTGATATAGTATTTACCATCCTGAATGCTTACGGTACGCTCGTGCAAGTTCCAATAGGCCATATTGTAGCCTGGGTATTTATCTACCAATACGTCATTGGGGTAGAATAGAGGCACAAAATTAATCCAATGCTGGTCTACAAATAGTCCATTGCAGAGGTCAATTCTACAATCTTTTTCTAAGCGGTCTTTCCACCAGCTCACCATGTGGTAAGTCGCCTCACTTCTTGAGGTAGCAATAAATCCAAGGTTGTATAGTCCTGTACTTAAATGGTCAGTTTCTTTTGTATTGAGGTCATCGTTGATAGGAGAACATATGTGCGGCGTCACTACCATCGGGTATTTTTTCAAAGAATCTTCAAGCGGTTTCAAGCTGTCAAAAACAATGATGTCTGGGTCAAAGTAAATAACGTTTTGAATATCAGGACGATTTTTGTAAAAATAGTCAATGAAGTAGGGCTTTACTGCGGTATTAAGTTCGGTGATATTATAAATCTCACACATTTGGTCAAACGATTCAATATTGATTTTGTCAATTTCGAGCATTTGAAATGGAGGAATTTTGTCTGGTTCAAGCTCCACTTTGTCGAGCCTGTCTACCAAACCAATCACAAATTCTATGGAAGGATTTTGTTCTTGCAACGATTGTCCCAAGGTTTGAGCTTGAGCCAAATAGTTAATCGAACAAATGGTGAATGCTAATGTCATAATCGTTTTTCAGCTAAACTGTTGGCAAGTTGCGCTAGTTTAATTAAGTTGGTTTCGGGTTGGGTTGTGAACTATTATGAAATATGTAAAATTGTCAAAAACTCTTGAAAAGCTTTTTCTGTCGAATGTCTTTGAAGGACTTTTTCTCGTGCTATTTGACCCATTTCTATGCGACGTTCTGGATTTTCCTTAATTGTAAGAATAGCCTTTGACATGGCTTCTAGCGATAAATAGGGAACAATCAATCCTGCATCTGTCTCAATCAAATCCTGAGCGCCACCTGCCTTTTCAAAACAAACCATAGGTTTTTGCAATAAAGCAGCCTCTAAAACGACCAAGGGATAAGGATCTTCGCGAGAAGTGAGTGCAAAAATATCGAAAACCGACAAGTAATCCAGCGGATTGCTCACAGCTTCCACAAACTTGATGTTTTGAAGGCCTAAACGCTGTGCATCAATGGAAAAAATCTTGAAATCATTTTGTGAGTGCGAGCCGCCTACCCAAAGGAAATAGATATTTTGTTCCTGTAAAATATGTGCAAGCTGAACAAACAAATCGGTTCCTTTTCTCAAGTCAATCGTACCCATGCCACCCACTACGAAGGCATCTTGCGGTATGCCAAGTTCTTGTTTAAAGGTATTTACTTTAGTGCTAGAAATCTGGTATTGTTGTGCTGATTCGGGGAGTAGTGAACAAAGTATCTCAATTTTTTGCTCAGGAATTCCAAACTGTTGTAGCAAATTTTGTTTGACAGAGTTGGCACAAGCAATGAATTTTTGAGTGCCACGAAGGGTGTTTTCTATGGCTTGCTGAGTTCCGTTATACATTTCTATACCCATACGCAGTTCGTGGATATACGAGTAAATAGGGCAGTTGAAATTACTTAACTCTTCAAAAATATCGCCATTGGTAAAGGTATTTGAAACAATCAAATCAAACTTCTGGCTAGCTAGAGTCTGCCAAACGGGGTTAACCACAGTATTGGTTTGACCTATTTTAGTTTTAATTTTTTGTAGGATTTGACTTTTTAGTCCTACGGCCTGTTCTTGATGGAGGATATAAGTTGGCGCAACTGCTGCATACTCTTGAACGAGAGGTCCGTCGTGCTTGAGAAGTATCGAAAACTGTACTTTACCATACGCTTTTAATAATTTCAAAAACCTAAGTAATAAAATTTGAGAGCCTGCACGATTGGCATCATGACCCACAAAAAGTATGTTTTGTATCATAAAAATAAGCCTCGACGGAAATTTGGATTTCAAAATTACAAAATAATCTCGGATTCTCTGAACCTTCTACTCGTTCATCGAAAGAATGCTCGGCTTATTGAGATAATTTCAAGCCCTCAAGAATTTCATCGTAGCGCTGTATGGTTTTAGTTAAAGTTGCTTGAAGGTTTCCATCAGACTCAGTCAACAGAGCCTCAAACATTTGTTTTCGATTTTCTAGAAAAAAGTAGTTTTGAGGTGTATGGATATTGGTCATCCCGCCACGATGTTTACGATAACAACCCATTGTTTCAGGGAAGTACTTTATCTTTCCAAACTTTACTGCTTGTATAAAAATCCCGATGTCGCCACTGGCGCTTTTCCACCACCAAGGAGCTAATCCATTTTTGAATACATTTCGAAAAACAGTACTAGCGGTACCCAAAATCCATTCTTCATCTTGATACAAGTCCTCTAGTGTCGAAACTTCCTTTTGGTCTAAGCGATTAAAAGGATGACTTTCGGAACCATCTTCATATATAACTTCCAGTTGATGATGCGTAAGGGCAAAATCAGGATGTTGGTCTAAGAAATCTACTTGTTTTTGGAGTTTATGTGGGTTAGTCCAGTAATCATCACCTTCACACAGAGCAATATATTCGCCTTGAGCTTTGCCAAAAATAAAAGCTACATTGTTTTTACCACCTAACTCGCGAGGAGAATTTGGTCCAAGATTGGTGGGATGTAAAAATGCTTTTATCTGCGGATAACGCTGGCTATACGCCTGAATGATTTCGGCACTGTTGTCTGTAGAAGCATCATCGCCAATGACAATTTCATATTCAAAATTCACCTGTTGAGCGAGTGCACCCTCCAACATTTGAGCAATGAATTTACCATGATTATACACAGGTACGAGGATACTTACTTTTGGCATTCTTTCCATAAAACAATTTTTTAGCTTTGTTTAGACAACGAGCCTACAAAAATGCTAGGAAAATGCTGAGGAAGCAAAAGTTAATTTAGGGAATTGGGAGGATGGTTTGAGGAAAGGGGGATGAAGAGAGGATTTCAGTTGCGAATTTCTTCCAAAGCAAATGAGCCTCAGACGATACCATTAAGGTTCTATTTGAGGCTCATTATTGTATCTTATTAAAATTCTTGATTTATTCCTGCTGACCTGCCTCAGAAATTAATTGGTCGGATAGTTCTTTTCCTAAATAACCATCAATCAGATTGTGGGCTAAGTAAATTAATGGTGTCATAAGAATCGCCGAGAAGAATTTGTATAGATAATTGTTCAAAGAAGTAGAAATCCATTGGTCTATTGTCCAGTTACCAAATACCACGAAGGCAATACCAATTACCACAAAGCTGTCTATCAACTGCGAAACCAAGGTAGAACCTGTAGCACGAAGCCAAATTTTTTCTCCCTTTGTTACTTTTCTAATCGAATGGAACACATACGCATCCAGAATTTGACTAATCAAAAATGCACTTAATGAACCTGTGATAATACCTAATCCTTGACGGAAGATTTTGGCAAAAGCTTCATTGATATTGAAGTTATGGTCGCCTTTGTTGACATCCAGCCAAAAGTCTGCTGGTACTAGTAGGGTTGCACCGTAAATAATCAAAAAGCTATAGGCGATAAAACCAGCCGTCAAATAAGAAATACGTTTTACGCCTTTTTTACCAAAATATTCGTTGATAATATCGGAAGTAATAAAGACAAATGGCCAGTTGAGCGCTCCCGCAGTTTGGTTTAAGTCCCAAATGCCAAAAAAGGTATTGAGGTGAAGAGGTTCAAAACCCAGAGTTTTTTCTACTGAAAAAATCTTGGCACCAACAATTTCGGCTACAATGGCATTGGTAAGGAATATTCCAAAAAGAAAGATATACAGTTTAGTACGTTTCGAGTCTAAAGTCGAAGTTTCGATGTGCATAAGTTAGTGCGCTTAAGAATAAAGCTATTTATTAGTTGAATTGTTGGTTTTAGGGTAAAATCACCACTATTGAGATAGATTTTAGTTCTAAAATACAAACAAACCCGTAAAAGTTCAAACAGAAGGGTTCGAAAGCTAGAGGTTTAACTTATAAAAGCTCAAAAGTGTTTGCGAGAGAGTTTTGTATTATCGATTAAATTATAGGACAAATACAAAAAAAAAGCATCTGAGGTTACTCAGATGCTTTTGCAAGAAAAATTTTCAAATCTTCAAATTCTCAAATCTTCAAATCAGAAAAATTAACTTTTAGGTTTACCTTTTCTGTGGTTTTCGAAATGCGTTCCGATTTTGCCGAGCGCTAATTCTAATTGCTCCAAATGTGGTAAAAATACGATTCGGAAATGGTCTGGTTCTTTGAAGTTAAAGCCTGTTCCTGCTACAACCAAAATACGTTGTTCCTCCAACAAACTTAAGACAAAATCACCGTCATTTTTGAAGTCGAATTGCTTTAAGTCAAATTTTGGGAAAAGGTACATTGCACCTTTAGGCTTCACACAAGATACTCCTGGAATAGCTACCAGTTTTTCGTGTGTCAAATTCATTTGTTTGTACAAACGACCCGTTGGAATCACCAAATCATTGATAGACTGATAGCCACCTAGGGCTGTTTGGATACCGTATTGCGTAATTACGTTGGCACACAAACGCATACTTGCCATAAAAGTCAAACCTTCGATGTACGATTTTGCTTTATGTTTCGCACCTGTCAATACCATCCATCCTCCACGGAAACCAGCAGCACGGTAGTTTTTGGACATGCCACCCATTGTTACGATAAGTGTCTCCTCCGACATACCAGCAGTGGTGTGGTGAATAGCTCCATCGTACAGGATTTTATCATATATTTCGTCTGCAAAAACAATCAATTTATGTTTTTCAGCGATACGAACTATTCCTTCTACAATTTCTTTTTCGTAAACTGCTCCTGTTGGATTATTAGGGTTAATTAATACGATACCTCTAGTTTTCTTGGTGATTTTAGATTCGATATCTTTCAGATCTGGATTCCAGTCCGAAGCCTCATCACATACATAATGCACAGGCGTACCACCAGCAAGTCCTACCGAGGTAGTCCAAAGAGGATAGTCAGGTGAAGGAATCAAAATTTCATCTCCATTATTCAACAAAGCAGTCATTACCATGGTGATCAACTCACTTACCCCATTTCCGATGAATACATCCTCGATTTCGACTTTTCTTACGCCACGACTTTGGTAATACTGCATAACGGCCTTGCGGGCGGCAAACAACCCTCTAGAATCGGCATAACCTTGAGCATTACGAATATTCATGATGATGTCATGAATGATTTCGTCTGGTGTCTCAAAGCCAAATGCCGCTGGGTTGCCGATGTTTAGAGAAGTGATTTTATAGCCCTCACGTTGTAATTGGAGAGCCTTCTCATAAACGGGACCACGAATATCGTAGCGGAGCGCGTCAAGGCGACTACTTTTTAAGATTTCCATAATTGTTTTTGTAAGAAATATTTAGTCTTAGTGTGGGAAATAGACAAGAATAGGACCTAAGTTGGGGGAAAGAGAATCTGCGGATTGATTTATTTGGGTTGGTTAACACTACATCTTTTGTACTAGATTTGGTTTTACTCAAACTCCTCTTGCGACACTACAATACCTTAAACTAGATGGCTGCTCTTGACTAGACTCAAGCTTGGGGCTAAATAGTTTTGTTTCAAATAAGTAATGGGGACAAAGTTCCGAAAAAAATATGAATCCTACTTAAGCACTAGAGATATTTTTTGTCAAGAAGGAGGATGTTTTTGTGGAGAGAAAAGTATAAGTGTTCTTTAATATACATCCCAAGCGTTTATCTAAGCTCTAAATTAATATACGTTTTGTACTTCTTTGTATACAAATTAAAAATCGGCACTAATGCCATAATTACAGTTGTTTGACCCTTTATTAGAAATAGTGTCAATTTCTAATGTACTGTAATTTAGTGTTTTATATTTTTTTGTGTTGCTTTTTTAGTATTGATTAAGGTATTGTTGAGCTATAAATAGTTTGTAATATTTCTAAATAGAGTACATATTATCTCTAGCTATTTTAGCAAAAGTAGTAACGTTTTACACAAAATAATGGTCTGGTATTTTAGCAGAATGATATAAGATTTTGCACCAATATAAATCCTAAAACACATACCATGACTAAAAGAATCATTTTTGGGTTTAGCCTATTGCTAACATTCATCTTAAGTATCCAGTCGTGTAAGACTGATGATATTACTGCCTCAGCGAGTATTACAGGATTAAATTGTAGTAATGCCACATTTTCAGCGACGGCAACTAGTGGTACATCTTACACTGCCACAGCAACTGTCCCTTACACAGGTGGCAATGGTGCTGCCTATCAGGCAGGAACACCTGTGGCATCGACAGGGGTTACAGGATTAACAGCAACTTTATCAGCAGGACAATTGACGAGTGGAACGGGCACTGCTTTGTATGTCATCACGGGTACACCCGCTTCTGCTGGTACCGCTACTTTTGCGATTGATTTGGGTGGACAGTCGTGTACCTTGTCTTTGCCAGTTGTCGCCTCAAAAGCTACTCTTTCTAGCTTGACTTTGAGTAGTGTAGTTCCTCCATCAGGAGTTAGTGGCATGGCTTATACAGGTGTTGCTACCTTGGCATACACTGGTGCGAATGGCGGTACTTATGATGTATCCACAGCATCCTCGACAGGAGTAGAAGGGCTGATTGCTACCTTGGAGGCTGGAACGCTTGTTGCTGGTTCGGGTACGTTGACTTACAAAATATCTGGAACACCAACTTCTGCTGGTACTGCTACGTTTAATATAAGTTTAGGTGGACAGACCTGTACTATCACGATTACAGTTACCGCTGGTAGTTCGGGGACGGCTACTCCAGCGGTTGATACAGTGGTAATTGCCTATTCGGGTACAACTGCCTCAGTGAGTAATCCATACCAAAGCACTGGAGTTACTGTGACTACAAGTGGAGCAGATGTAACGGTAAAATCGACAAATACTACCAAAGAGATTGTCTATTTATTGTCAGGAACTGCCAGTAAAGGAAGTTTCAAATTGTACAGTGATTACAAATACAATATCGCCATGAAAGGGCTAAGTTTAACCAATAGTGTAGGGCCTGCGATTAATGTTCAATCTAGTAAAAAAGGCACAATTAATATCGTAGCTGGCACGACCAATACGCTGGTAGACGGCGCCACTTATACTACTAGTAGCGAAGATCAAAAAGGTACATTCTTTAGCGAAGGACAATTGCTCTTTCAGGGTACGGGTACTTTGAATGTGACAGGCAATAACAAACATGGTATCGCGGCCGACGACTATATCTCTATCAGTGAAGCAATTATCGTAGTCAAATCGGCTGCTAGTGATGGTGTTCACGCCAAGGACTATTTCCAAATGGATAATGGAACATTATCGGTCACATCTTCTGGCGATGGAATAGAGGCTGATGAAGGATATATTGTGGTAAATGGTGGAACTATCAGTGTATCGAGTGTTGACGATGGCATTACGGCTTCATATGAAGGGACAGATGCTTCGATTACACCTTATGTCTTAATCAAAGGAGGAAAAATTACCGTAAATACTTCAGGAGAAAAAGGCAATGCGATTAAAAGTGAAAGTTATACCACTATTGGTACTTCCGATGCTATGACTCTGACTGTGTCTGGTAAAGGATCGAAAGGAATCAAAACAGGAGGTGATTTTACCCTAACTTCTGGTACAGTCAAGATTACAACCACAGGTGCCGCCTATTACAATACCACAGATCTTGATATTGATGCTCCTGCTGGTATCAATTGTGATAAAAATCTCTCCATTAGAGGGGGGGACTTGACTATGACAAGTTCTGGAATTGGTGCAAAAGGTATCACAGTAGATGGAACAGCAACTATAAATGGTGGTACAACTACTATTACAACAACAGGCACAACTTACACCTATAATTCTGCCAATACCAGCGATCCTAAAGGATTCAAGAGTGATGGTGCTTTTGTGATGAATAGTGGAACCCTCAATATTTCAGCTGGAGATGATGGACTCAAATCAGATGCCTCTATCACGATAAACGATGGTACCGTAAATGTGACCAAATCGTATGAAGGGATGGAATCAATCTTCATTACCATTGCAGGTGGTGTGTGTAACCTGACTGCCAGCAATGATGGTATCAATACATCCTATGGAACAGTTTCGGGTGGTACAGAATCAAACGATAATAGTCATTTAAAAGTTACAGGAGGTGTCTTGATAGTGACAGGTTCTGATGCAATAGATAGCAATGGTAATTTTACAATTAGCGGAGGATATGTGATAACTAATGGAAATGAAGATATAGATATAAACGGAAATTTCTTGGTAAATGGTGGAACTTTGATGGGAGCAGAACCTGCAAGTAATATGACAAAAGCTATGGGAACAGCTTCTACTCAAGTAGGGTTTTTTATCAAATCAAGTGCGTCGGTGGCAACATCTTCGCTATTTCATATTGAAGACGCTAACGGTAAAGATATTGTAACCTTCAAGCCTAAAACTAATTCGGGATATTTCCATGTCTCGACTCCAAGTATGGCTAAGGGAGCTCAATATAAAATCTATTTTGGTGGAGCATATACAGGAGGTAGCTATGTTGGAGGTTCTTCGGGATGGGGTTTATATACAGGAGGAACCTATTCTACTTCTGGCGCTACGCTGAAATCAACCACCACGACTTCAACCTCAAGTACTGTGAATACGATAACGTTCTAGCTAGATGTTATTGGTTATTAGTGTATTCGTTATTTGAGGGTGTTCATAATCAAAAGGTTACAAGAGAGATGTGCCTTTCGTCTATGAATTTTATCATGAAAAAGGTGGTCGAAAAATTAATTTCGACCACCTTTTTATTTTCAGTAAACCTTGAAATATCTAGTTCAAGACTTAGTCTTGGACTTATCTTTTTAACAGTTTAAAAACTGAATAAATCACTTATCCACTCAATCACCACTCACTCAATAAATCTACACTTCAAACCCAAAAATCGGCTTATTCGTTTTCCATTTTCCACGAGTAAAATCAGGAATTTGAACTGGTGCTGAACCTTTGGCAATCGACATTTCTGACAACGGACTAATAGCAGACCAAGCAGCGGCATCGTACACGTCGATAGGAGGGGTAGTTTTGTTTTTGACAGAATTAATAAAATCCCTTAAAACAAAATAATCCATACCACCATGGCCAGCACCTACAGCTTCTGATTCAAATCTTTTCCAAATACCATGATCATATTTCTTCATATATGCCTCATCCGATTCCCAAACATCTGCTTTGGCAGATACGTTTTCTACATAAATTTGGTTACCATCATCCATCCACAAGCCACTATCTCCTTGTACTCTAAAACCAAGCGAATACGGGCGAGGAGAGTTGGTATCATGCGTAATAAGGATTGTTTCACCGTTGGCACACTTAATCATTGTTTGAACAACATCGCCAAGTTTGAATTTGACCTTCGCATTCGGGTGATTGGCTCCTCCTTTGTCAACAATGTATTTATGCAATGCTACTCCCTTCGACGCCATAGAAGTCAAATACAAAAATTGATTTCCACGGTTGATATTAATCATTTCGGCAACTGGTCCTAAACCATGTGTAGGATAAAGGTCACCATTGCGGTCTACTGAGTGTTGTGTACGCCATTTGGCTTCGCTAAAGCCTTTTTCTCCAAATTCTACACCACCACCATATGCTTGTTTTCCATCATTGAATTTTACATGACGCAAATCGTGTTCATAGCCACATTCTAAGTGGGTGATTTCACCAAATAGATTTTCTCTTACCATATTAAGCACAGCCATCACATCACGACGATAACATACGTTTTCGAGCAACATACAGTGTGAACCTGTTTTTTCAAAAGTATTCACCAAGTCCCATGATTCCTGCAATTTGACCGTGGCTGATACCTCCAAACCTGCATATTTTCCTGCATTCATAGTAGCCAATGCCATTGGTACGTGCCATTCCCAAGGTGTGGCAATAATTACACCGTCGATATCATCACGTTTTACCATGTTTTCAAAATCGCGCTCATTTTTTCCATAAGTCACTGCTTCCTTGCGGCCTTTGTCTTTGAGGATTTTTTGAGCTTTTGCTATGGCATTTGGGTCAATATCACAAATACAAGTGACTTCCACCTCTGGAAATGCCATGGCATTGGCAAGGTGGTTTCGCCCACGGAGACCTGTGCCAATAAAACCAAGGCGCACTTTTCTATCGTCTTTTTTAGCAAAGACATCTTTTGGTAAAACCAGCCCTGCTGCTAAGGCTAAGCCTCCTTTTTGAATAAAATCGCGTCGTTGAAGTGTATTATTTTTCATTGCCAATTATTTGGGTTTAAATGGTAAATTATGAGGTATCGACTTTTCTGAAGTCTTTGTTAATGTAATGTCAATGTTTTTACTTTTTTGAGGTATTCCTGTACTACTAATATATCTTGTTTTGAGGTTAAATCAGGTACATTTTCTGCCATTGGAATGCAAGAAATAGGTTTTCCCAATTCTCTGCTCATAATTAACAAAGCCGTTGGTAATTCTTTTTCATTTCTTACAGGGTGAAAAGGAGTTTTCTGTAAAGCAGGAAACAAATCTGAGGCTTCAAAAACAAAGGCATTCATACTTACCCCAATGCGACCATAGCGTTGAGCAATAGCTTCAGCTTGTTCGTCTGAGGGTTTTTCTATGATATTTTGTAAACAATTATTTTCATCTGGTTCTACAATGGCAAAGGCTTTGATACGTTCCAAAGGAAAATCTAAAGCATCTCTATCATAGCTGATTAAAGCATTGGGGTTTGGACTATGCCAAAGTGCTTCAAAAGCCTGTGTCGAATACAGGTTATCGCTGTTACAAACCACAATTCGCCCTTGTTGCCAATCAGGATGTTGCGCTAATGCTTGTAAAACAGCATCGGCAGTTCCTGCGGGTTTTATTCGATCAGCGTGAATGTGTTGTCGGGCAAATACAAAATGTATGCCCCAACTATTACCTTCTTGCGCTAGTTTTTCGTAATACTGTTGTGTAAAATCATCGTCTGGATGAAGTAACATCAAAACCTCATTAAATCCTGCATTTGAGGCATTTTCTAACTGATAATCTATTAAAGATTTTCCTGAATCCCCCAGACCAATCATCCCTTTTGTCAACGTATCGGCTTGATTAGCCAAAGTCGGGTCTAGGTCTTTTAGGTCAGGTGCAGCTTTCTTCATGCGAGTAGCTGCACCCCCTGCAAGGATTACAATTCTTTGCGTTTTCATAGAAAATTGGATGTATAAGTTGATGGTAATAAGATGTTATTAGTTAATAGTGTATCAGTTATCAGAATTGATACATTTTTTGGCTTTCGACTTTCAGCAATGGGCTTTCGGCAAAAATATTCCCAATGAATACAAAAAAAGCTTTTTGGCTTAATGCCTAAAGCTTACGGCCTATGGCATATTATTGCGGGTGAAATGAATTTCATTTAGCCCACTAACTTATTTGGTAAATCGGTAATGATATTTTGCTGTCTGTTTATGACTAAATCTCTTCTTTTGAACCTTCCGCTACTTCGATGATATAGGCTTTGCCTCCTTCTCTTTCGATGGCTTCTACCACGGCTTCGGTGTTGGTGGGTGCATAGGCAAACATACAGCCTCCGCCTCCTGAACCGTTGATTTTACCTCCCAAGGCTCCAGCATTAAGGGAGGCTTCTATCATTCTATTAATTTTAGGTGTAGAAACTCGTTTTGCGTCTCTTAAGTTGTCCTGATGAGCGCTCAACAACTGTCCCAATTTTACATCGTTAAATGTATCTTTTCCTTCAAACATCGTTTTGGCTGTGCGCAAAATATCTCTGTCTGAAAGGTTGCTGTAAAACAGTGCATATTCGTCTGGATTCAGCAAAGATTGATATTGCTCTGCGCTTTCGATAGGCGCTTTGCTCAACTGAAAATCTGGATAAACTTGTTTGATTTTGTTGATAGCATCGAGCATACCAAATTTGACATATTTTAAAATTCCAATAGTATCTTTTGGCTCAAGCGAGTCGCCAAGGACAAATTTGCCCAAGGGTGCTTGATAGGCTTCTACCAGAATATTTGGCTTGGTTTCCAAATACATAATATTGCCAATCGAAGTGGCATATTCGTCCATGCAGCCCCCTGGTTCGCCAAATTCTTCTACTTCAGCTAGATAGGCTAATTGTCCAACTTCAACTGGATCAATTGGAAAATTGGCTGTTTTTAGTAAAAAATGTGTCCAAGCCACTACCAACGCCGACGAACTTGAGGTGCCAGAATTGATTGGGATATTGCCATACACTGTTGCTTCTATGCCTTTTTCGAAAGAGATACCTTTTTCTCTTTTCAATACATTCAAAACACTTTTGAAATAATCTCGGTCTTTATGGTAGTTGACGGCTTCTATTAGGGGAAAAGATTCCTCCGACTGAATATCAGGTAATTGAATATGAATGGAAGGCGTGTTTGAAACTCGTCCTTCAATATGAATACGTCTTGAAATGGCAGCAGCTATAACAGGCAAGCCTAGGTAATCTTGGTGCTCGCCAAATAAGCAAATTCTGCCAGGGGTTGAGATGTGCAAATCTTTCATAGTTGGGAAATTGGGTAAGCTAATCCTTAAACAAAGATAGTTTTCTCAAGCAATCAAAATATGCCTCAAATGTGCTTTAAATGAGATTTTTGGTTGCGCAACCGATTGTGCAAAAGCGTGCAACCGATTGTGCAATTTGTGCAAAAGTTCTAACTTGCTTGCACAATTGATAAAAGCTTATGAGTCAGATAACTATGAAAGAATTAGCGAAGCGCTTAGGAACCTCAGTTTCAACGGTTTCGAGAGCTTTGCAAAACCATCCACGTATTGGTTTGAAGATGCGGGAAGACGTGATGGCGTTGGCAAAAGAGCTAAATTATAGCCCTAATACCACAGCTATAAACCTAAAAAAACAGTCTACCAAAAACGTGGGTGTTGTAGTGCCTTGGCTCACTGAGCAGTTTTTCTCAATGGCTATCACTGGTATTGAGGATATACTTTTTGAGAAAGGATATAGGGTTGTTTTGCAACAATCAAGAGATGATTTTGAGCGAGAAGAACAAGCCATTCAAGCACTAATGAAACATGGTGTCGACGGTATTATCGTGTCGATGGGTTCGGGAACTTACAATCATCGTCATTTTTTGGAGGTAAATCGCAAAGGGATTCCCTTGGTGTTTTTTGATAGAGTCGTTAAAAGCCTTCCTAATAGTTGTGTTTATACCGACATTACGCAGGCGTCATTTGAGGCGGTAGAGTTATTGCTCAACAAAGGGTTGACAAAAATTGCGTTATTAAACGGCCCAAATACCATGCAGTCGTCCAATGAGCGATTGATGGGATACGTCAATGCCCTTAAGTTACATCAAATAGAACTCAATCCGATTTATATAAAAACTACAGATTTGAGTGTTGAAGATACCGTTAAGAAAACACATGAACTGCTGGATTTGGCAGTGCCTCCACAAGCGATTTTTGCTTTCCACGATTATATGTCCCTCGACGCCATGCAGATTGCCAAAGAGCGAGGATTGATAATCAACCAAGATATATTTTTTGTAAGTTTTTCAAATTTAAGTTTTTGTAAGTATCTCGAAAAACCTCCATTTGCCAGTATCGAGCAATTTCCTTATGAAATGGGCGCCAAAGCCGCTAATTTATTAGTGGACGCTATGAAAAAACCAGATGATTATGTGCGTGAAGAAGTAATCATACGTTCAAAGTTAATCGTTAGAGTTTGATTGGTGAGCAAACGAGATTTTAGCTTTGGCTATGTTAAAATTTGCTTTTCTTACAAGTTCTGTACAATTTTAGGATATGAACTGGAATGCTGATTTGGGACAAACCGAGAGAATGTTCATTGTCCTGTTTATTCTCATATATGTTTTTTACCTTGTCAGGGTTTTTTTAATTGCCAGAAAATTAAAAACCGTGGCTAGGTCTAGTATCTTAAAGTTTGTGCTGAGAAGTTGCTATTTTACTTTACTCATTTTAGCACTGCTAGACCCATCTTTTGGTGAAATAAATGGTACTATTCGAGCTGAAGGTCGAGATATATTTTTGTTAGTGGATGTCTCTAAGTCGATGGATGCTACAGATGTTCAGCCCAGCAGAATTGAAAAAACTAAATTTGAAATTAGTCGTATTGTCAATCATTTTACGAGTGATAGGATAGGAGTCATTGTATTTTCGGAAGATGCTTTTATGCTTTCTCCACTTACCTTTGACCATAATGCCATCAATTTATTTATTCCGAGAATTAATTCTGAACTGTTACCTGCTGGAGGTACTAATTTTACGCCAGCCTTAGAATTAGCGTTGGATAAACTTACCAAAATCAAAACAAGCAATAAGTCCAAAGTTATCGTACTGATGAGTGATGGTGAAAACTTTGGCAATCTTGATTATAGTTTACTCAACAGAATTCGAAGAAATGGAGTCAATCTATTTACAGTTGGGGTAGGCACTGCCGAAGGTAGTACTATCAAAGACGGTAAGTCGCTCAAAAAAGATGAAGATGGAAATGTGGTGGTGACAAGATTAGAGCCTGATTTGATGAGAAAAATGGCTGCTGAAACAAGAGGAGGCTATTTTGAAGTGCATAGTGTGTCAGATAGCTTTGTAGATTTGATCAAACAAATCGAAAATATTTCTGCCAATTTGATTGACCAAAGAACGGTCACGGTAACGGCAAACAAGTATTTTTACTTTTTGGTGGTTGCTTTATTTTTGCTAGGCATAGACGTATTTTTTACAGTAAGGGCTTTCCAATTGTAGAAAATTTAGGTTAAAAGTTTTTTATAGCGCAGTTTTATACGAATTTTGCATAAAATATTACTTAGGGTATAATAAGTTGAATTATTTTATTTTTTACATATTCCTCTGGATTTTAGAAAACGCGTCTTTTACGAAAGTAAGTGCTCGAAATCTGGCTAAAATAGAGTCAGAAAGGGCATTTCGAGAAAAAAGATATAAAGACGCTGTAAAATATTACCAGACAATATCGGACAATTCTTATTTTACTCCACCCGAGGTTGTGCTAAACCAAGCGCATGTGTATTTGCTATCCGAAGATACCTTGCGTGCACAAGGCCTATACAAAAGGCTGATTCACCTCGAAGATTACAAAATGTCCTCAACAACCTACTGTCAACTGGGCGTAATTAGTAGTGCCTTCAAAGACAGTGCTCAAGCATTAGTCTATTTCAAAGAAGCACTTAAGCTAAATCCACAGAACCAAATTGCCCGTTTCAACTTTGAATTATTAAAACTTAGATTTCGAGGAGCCTCCGAGGATCCCAAGCCCGAACAACAGTCTAAATCCATGCCACCACCAAGTGCCAATCACGCTGAAGTGGAGCATACAGATGCGCAGGATGAAATGCTGAAAACGCTTAAGAATTACGGACTTTCTCCCGAAAAGGCTAGGAGTATCCTAGAAGCTATGAAAAATAACGAAGTACAGTATATTCAGCAAAAAAAGGGATTACTCAAGAAGAATAAGTCTAATATGAAACAATCTTGGTAAATCTTAAGATTACTATTTAACCACCATTACAATACCAAACTTTAACTTTATTATGCAAGAAGTGTATATCGTCTCAGCCGTTAGAACTCCTATCGGAAGTTTTGGCGGAGCTTTATCGAGTTTATCAGCAACAGATCTGGGCAGTATTGCCATAAAGGGCGCAATTGAAAAGGCTGGAATCAAACCAGAATTAGTAGAAGAAGTACTCATGGGTAATGTTATTTCTGCCAATTTGGGTCAAGCTCCTGCACGTATAGCAGCCCTCAAAGCTGGTCTTCCTCACGAAACACGCTGTACAACTATCAACAAAGTATGTGCATCTGGCGCAAAAGCCATTATCTTTGCAGCGCAAAGTATCATGCTCGGAATGGCCGATGTTATCGTGGCGGGCGGTATGGAGAGTATGTCTAATGCTCCGTATTATGTGCCTCGTGCTCGCTTTGGCTACAAATATGGCTCAAGTACTTTGGTCGACGGACTCGAAAAAGATGGTCTTTCTGATGCCTATGATGATTGTGCAATGGGTATCTTTGCAGACAAAACTGCTCGTAAATACGGTATCACGCGTGAAGATCAAGATGATTTTGCGATTGAATCTTACCGTCGTAGTGCTGAGGCAACACAAAAAGGTTATTTTGCAGACGAGATTATTCCTGTCGAAGTACAAACTCGTAAAGGGGTTGTAACGATTTCGGAGGATGAAGAATATAAAAATGTCAATTTTGAAAAAATCCCTAACTTAAAACCAGCTTTTGAGAAAAAAGGGACAGTAACCGCAGCTAATGCGTCTACCTTGAATGATGGTGCCGCTGCGCTGGTTTTGATGTCAAAAAAGAAGGCTGAAAAACTCAAATTGACTCCATTAGCAAAAATTATTGGCTTTGCCGATGCCGAACAAGAACCTGCATGGTTTACAACCACCCCAACTGTAGCAGTGCCTAAAGCTATTCGTATGGCAGGACTGATTAAAGAGGAGGTAGACTTGTTTGAAGTGAACGAGGCGTTTGCTGTTGTCCCTTTGGCATTTGAAAAATTGTTGGATATTCCCCAACATAAAATCAATGTTTTGGGTGGAGCCGTTTCATTGGGTCATCCACTGGGAGCTTCAGGTGCACGCATTGTTACAACTTTGATAAGCGCTCTTACGCATAAAGGTGGCCGTATTGGTGCTGCTGGTATTTGCAATGGAGGTGGCGGTGCTTCGGCGATTGTGATCGAAAAAATGTAACTTCAATCGGTAGAGATTTTAAATAGTACAAGTATTAGTGCTGAATTATATGTTGCTAGTGTAAGGTTTTGATTTTCATTAATTTTATCCGCAGTAAGCTCTATGCAATAGGCAAAATTTTTTCTGCTTCTTAAGAAACCCAAAAAACGTTTTGCCGAGTGCCCATAGCTGATTACCGAAAGCCCAATAATACACTCATACTTAGCTATTTTTAATACTACCCAACATAAAATGAACGTAATAAAAAGTACCAATTTCAATTTTCCCAACCAAACGGGCTTTTACAAAGGTAAGGTAAGAGATGTATATTCGTTTGAAGACCTCCTCGTAATGGTGGCTTCTGACCGTATTTCAGCTTTTGATGTAGTGCTTCCAGAAGCGATTCCTTTTAAAGGACAGGTATTGAACCAAATCGCTGAACATTTCTTGAAAGCTACACAATTGATTGTTCCAAACTGGTTATTAGCAGTGCCAGATCCTAATGTAAGTGCTGGTCTCAAATGCGAAGCTTTTCCTGTTGAAATGGTCGTTCGCGGGTACTTGGCAGGTCATGCGGCTCGTACATACAAGTCAGGACTTCGTACACTTTGTGGAGTAACATTGCCTGAAGGATTGAAAGAAAATGATAAATTGCCTCAGCCAATTATTACACCAACTACCAAAGCACACGAAGGTCACGACGAAGATATTTCTCGTGAAGATATTCTTGCCAAAGGATTAGTAAGCGAGGAGGATTATGTTCAGTTAGAGCAATATACTTTGGCATTGTTTGAAAAAGGTACGCAAATGGCTGCTGAACAAGGTTTGATTTTGGTTGACACAAAATATGAGTTCGGTAAAATCGACGGTAAAATTGTATTGATTGACGAAATTCACACACCAGACTCTTCTCGCTATTTTTATGCGGACGGCTATGCCGAAAGACAAGCAAGTGGTGAATCTCAAAAACAACTTTCAAAAGAATTTGTTCGTGAGTGGTTAATCGCTAATAATTTTCAGGGAAAAGAAGGACAAACAGTTCCTGTAATGACTCCAGAGTGGGTAAATCAAATTTCAGAACGTTATATCGAGCTTTTTGAAAAAGTTACAGGTAAAGCTTTCGAAAAATCTGTCTCAGATAATGTCTTAGAACGAGTTGAGAAAAACGTGTTAACTTTCTTGGCGAACAGATAATAGTCGCTAGAAATTTTAAACATTTTAGTAATAAATTGTACTTGAATAAGCTCTTGTTTTGCAGGAGCTTATTTGTAGTTATAAGTACAAATTTTTTTCGTGAAAATTGCTAAATTGCACAGCATTTGTAGGTAAGTCATGTGAAGTGAACGTATTTTTATTAAATACTCATTTCCATGAAATTTGTACCTTCGAGCATACAAACTAGGGGCGAGTCCCTAAAGCATTTTTAATTCCAAAAAAATCTACTGCGATTATATAAAGTAGTAAAAAGATGAATTTTAAGATTGAAAAAAACGAGCAATACGCTCTTATCGAACTTAACGAAACAGCTTTAACTCAAGAAAATCACGCTGATTTCGAGAATATTATCCGTCAACTTTTCCGTGCTGGTTACGGTAATGTTATCGTAAAATTTGATGAAATTGTTGAATTGGATGGTCATGGCGTTTCAGTAATTCGTAAAGGCAATAAAATCTGTTTAAACGAGCTAGGCTTGTTCATCATCGTAACTAAAAATGATGAAATCATTGACCAATTAGATCGTGCCAAAATCGAAGATTTAACCATCATGCCAACTGTTCAAGAGGCAATTGATGCAGTATTCTTGAACGAACTCGAAAACGATTTTCAATCAGAAGATGAAGATGAGTTTGGCGGTGGCGAATACAGCGAGAGCGAAGAAGACTATTAATCAAATTGTATAATACAAAGACTTAAAAGTATTCATCAAAGGGTATTTTTCTGTTTTTCGAACAAAAAAACCTTATTAGACGTTAGTCTGATAAGGTTTTTTTTTATATTGAATCCCCGTTATGTATTAGTGCTGAATATATGAGTTGTGAATTTTAAAGGTAAAATTTTTATTGTCAATATCTTATTCTTTCAATTTGTTTAACCTAATGAGATAAAATACTGGTAATCATAAAATTACACTTCAAATTCAACACTTCTACTAAAGTTAGTGGGCAAAATAAAATTGAATTAATATGCTATAGGCAATAAGCCATAGGTATTGAGCAAAAATTTCATAGCGAATATTTTTTGCAGAAAGCCCATTGCTGAAAGTCGAAAGCCCTAAATTTAATTTTACCCGCAATAGGTATTATTCTTTATGCCTGACGCCTACGGCTTATAGCCTAGAGCGTAATAAGTTAGTGGGCAAAATAGAATTTAATTTTTGTGCCCAAGGCATTCAGGTATCAGCTTTCGGCGGTGGGCTTTGTAAAAAAGCATGGCTGTGGTTAATAAAAACATTTTAACACTCTGTGCCTTGTGCCTAAACACATAACTTAAATCTAATTCTGCACGATTACTTAAGTAATCGTGCAGAATTAGATTTAATCAATTGGAGATGTAAGATATTGATAATTATAACTTTACATTCACAATTCACAACTCATAATTCGGCACTAATACTTAAGTGCTTTATTACTTAATTATTTTGTTTACCAGTAATTTAAAATTATAACAATTTGAGTTTCCATCTTACTATCCTAGGTACGGGTTCTGCCAACCCAGTAGTAACACGTAATGCAACTTCCCACTTTTTGATGGTGGAGCAAGAAGGGTATCTGTTTGATTGTGGAGAGGCTACCCAGACGCAATTACTTCGTTTCAAACTCAAGGCCACTCGTATCAAATATATTTTCATTACGCATCTTCATGGAGATCATTTCTTTGGGCTAATTGGTTTATTGTCAACACTTAATATGCATCACAGAGTCGACGATTTGTATATCTATGGTCCCAAAGGGCTTGCGGAGGTATTGACTCTTCAAATGAAGTATTCGGATACACGTCTTAATTTTAAGGTACATTTTGAGGAAACCCGTGCTGAAGAGTCCTACCTCTTGATGGAAAATGACCATGTAAAGGTCACAACAATTCCATTGGTGCATCGGGTAGCATGCTGTGGTTTTTTGATTGAGGAAAAAGAAAAACCGCATAAAATTCTAAAAGAGCTATTGCCGGAGAATATTAGTATCGAGCAGATTAAACTCCTCAAAGAAGGACAAGATGTATTAGATGACAATGGTGAAGTGTTGTATTCATGCGACTATTACACTATCAAAGGGCCTGAGCCAGATAGTTATGCTTTTTGTACTGATACAGCTTATCATCCTCCCATATTGCCAATTATAAAGGGAGTAAAATTACTATATCATGAAACTACCTTTTTACATGAATTGGTAGAAAGAGCTAAAGAAACCTGCCATTCTACCGCCTATCAAGCTGGGCAAATAGCAAAAGAGGCCAATGTGAAAAACTTGTTAATAGGGCATTTTTCATCCAGATATAAAGATTTGACTCCATTTATTGACGAAGCTAGACAGGTTTTTGACAAAACTATTCTGGGAGAAGATGGAATGACGATTGACTTTAGAGATTTAGCATAAACAAAAAAGTAATGGCTTTCGAAATCATTTTTCGAAAGCCATTACTTTTTTGTTTATTTCAGTACACTTATCCAACCTTTAAAATTTTGCCTTGTAAACTTTAAGAGGTAATAATAATCTCCACTCACTATTTCATCAGCAAACCACTCAAATTTTCGGTCATAGGACTGATATACTTGTTGTCCCCAACGGTTAAATACTTGGATATATTCAAATCTGTCAAAACATGAGTTTTCGGGAAGATTCGTAATCGTAAACGAATCGTTTTTACCATCGCCATTGGGCGTAATAACATTCGGTGGGGTAAATGTATAAGCAGTTTCTTTGTTCTTGACTAAAACGGTAACTTTGGTTGTGTCAAAACGCATGGGGCTACACGAGTTATCTTCTGTGACAAAATTGATTACAAAGGTTTTTTCTTTCTCCTGACCTAATAGCTCGCAAGTAAGATTCCACTGAAACGGAGAGGTTAGTGATGCGATTCCATTTTTATTGCTCCAACTAATGCCCACACTTCCTAAATTAAAGCCTTGTCCAATGCCATATAGCTGAATAGGATCGCTATCAGGATCTTTTGCATTTACATCAAAAGTTAATGGGATGGCATTTTCTCCGTCCAAAACAACGGTTATATTCTGATCTTTTAGGGTGGTGCTCACATGAGGTTTGTTCGATAGAATAGGAGTAGGCTTGAATGCAATCGTTAAAGTATCACTTTTGCTTCGACTACAATACCTATCAGAGACGATAAAATCGACCAAATAATCAGTCGTTCTAATTTGGTCACAAAGTGGTTTCCATGTAAAAGGTGACTGGACATTGCCAATACCCGAACTTCCATTAAATGTAATGCCAGCCTGCGATAACGTAAAACCTCGTCCTACGGCGCGGAGGCTCAAAGAATCTACATCCACGTCTTTCCCAAAAATATTGTAAGACAAAGTAGAGTTAATTGGTGCTGATAACGTTCGACTAATGGCGTCGGTGCTAATAATAGGTTTAGCATTATCTCTTGGTTGACGATATACTTTCACCGTGAGCGTATCACTCAAGGACTGTGGACAGCCATTGTCACTTGTGAATACTTGAAAAACTAAGGGTTTTCCATCAAAACTTTGGGAACATTCATCCAAACATATTTCGGCTTTAAGCGTATCGGCCTTCGATAAGATATTGTAAGCAATCGGAATATTAGCAAAACCTTTATCAGAAAAATTTTGTCCAACTACTTTTAATCGTATTTGAGTATATGGATTAGGATCGGTAAAGTATAGCTCAAAACAAGCGTTTTTTTGTGTATTTGGAATGGTAATAATCTCATCCTTTCCAATCTGGTTCAAACTTCCTTTTAGTTTGGCAAAACTTATGGGAGCGTTGTTGATAGGACAGTCTACCACCTTCAACTGAAAATCTCTCAGCGCATAGCCTATTCTTTTTCCCTCCCTATATTCTTCAACTCGCACCGAAAAAACAAATAAGCCCAATTGATTAGCTGTCACAGAGAGTCTTCCAGTTCGGGAGTTTACGCTCAAAGCTGGATTACCTGGAATAGCATTCGTGTTAGAGTATCCCGTTGCCCAAGTGACTCTTGGATAATTTGAGCTACCAGTAGGAAATTGGGGGTTAGGAGATTGTACAGAGCTAAATCCCGCAAGAGGACTTACCACACTATACACTAGACTGTCTCCGTCTGCATCAGTAGCACTAAAATCAAAGTTAAATGGTCTGTTGATACAAATATAGTCACCCGACAAGTCTTTAAATTTGGGAGTTGAATTGATAAATTCTTTATTGTCGACAAGAATGGCAGGGAATTCTGTGTAGAAAAGCGAAGAAGTACGGCCCGGATTTTGAATATTTGAGATTACATCATTTCTACAACATCTATCCCATGCTATGTAATACCCCTCAGGATCGTTGAAATTGACAGATGCAAGCGTCACTAAAGAAGAATATTTGATTAGTCTTGTTCTAACGTTTCCATATTCTGAGCAATCAGGATTGGTATAGGGGATTTGCAAATTTGAAATCAGCGGAACCACTACGTAACCCATCATTACATTATCCTTTTTTCTGAAAAAGCCCAAAGTAACAGTCTGATCTAAGGCTCCGGGTTGACCATTAATCGCATCAAAGTATAAATTTAGAGAGAGTCTGTGAGTGAAACCTTGGTCACTTATACGTTGCAAATCAATATCGCCTCCCACAATATGTGTAGCTCTTGACGTTAAGCATCCCAACAGTAAAAAAACACATAGTAAAGCTTTCTTCATAAGTTGTTGTAGTTTCGAGTTTAGTAAGATAAACTAGGACGAGCAATTGTAATAGTTTAAGAGTTTGTGTAAATTACAAGTAATTTATTTAACACCAGAACATTTCAACTATACGACAGGTTGTGGAAACGAAAGGTTGCCATTACTAAAGTTTTTTTTCTGGTAACTACTTGTTTTCCTATTTTTTAGCGATTCATTTTTCCCACTTCATCACACACAGTAAGTTACAAAATCCTAACCTTTTATATTGAATAACAGTAGATTTTATTACAGTTTGAAAAAATAGTGATTAGTCTATTTTGAAGATAAAAGATGATTTAATCTATATGTTTTATAGGCTATTTTTTTGCCTCCAAAATGGTTTAAAAACAGTGGTAAAATGTGGATTTAACGGTATTCTTTGAAAAAAAAAGAAGGTTTTTTTTATAAAAAGAGCAATGTTTTAAAAAAAGCCATTTTGTGTTATTTTTTTGTAAAAATATTTAAAATAGGTTTTGATTTTCAGCGTAATTCAGGTAAATACTGCTAAATTGACACAAATAGGTGTTATAAAATCGGTTTTTTGTAAAAATACTTATACGTGCAGGAATTGTATCTAACTAAGAATATTTTTTGCAAAAACTTGATTTTGTTCAATACCGATGATTATTCGGCGAAATGCTATTTTATCCAAATAATTTTTTGTATATCTTTGTAAAAGCGAAATAGAGTGAAGTATATATAGCCATAATCACAAAGAAAGGTCGTTAGATATTTTATGAAATAATTTTGATTTTGTCAATAAACCGTCTAAAATATTTACAACTTTTCAAAAGAAGAAGGATAATAATACCACTATAATAAATAAAGGCTACCTAGAACAGGTTAAATTTTAAACTTAAAAAAACAAACCCCATTACCATGACTAACTTTGATAATCAAGGGTTGTATCGCAAGGAATTCGAACATGATGCTTGTGGTATCGGTTTCGTAGCGAACATGAAAGGTAGAAAGTCACACAAAGTAGTGGCTGATGCAATTCAAATGCTTATTCGCATGGACCACCGTGGAGCTTGTGGCTGCGACCCTAATTCTGGTGACGGTGCTGGTATTTTAGTACAAATTCCTCACGAGTTCTTCCTTGAAGAGTGTACAAAACTTGGCATCGATTTGCCGGCCGCCTTAGATTATGGCGTCGGTATGGTTTTCTTTCCGAAAGATGAAACTACTCGTAACGAGTGTAAGGAAATCATTGCACGAAAGGCTAAAAAGTTAGGTCTGGAAATTTTGGGTTATCGTGTTGTCCCTTGTGACAATTCAGAAATTCAAGGTGCTGAGTCTGGAAACACTGAGCCTCAAATGGAGCAATTGTTCATCAAGCGTCCTGAAGACCAAGATGAATTAACGTTTGAGCGCAAATTGTACGTTTTCCGTCAGTACTCTGCAAGAGTAATTAACGAAACGGTGAAAGCTGTAGAAGGTAAATTCTACTATGCTTCGCTTTCGGCTCGCACGATTATTTACAAAGGTATGTTGACTACAATGCAAGTACCTGGTTATTTTGATGATTTGCGCCGTGATGAGTTTACATCTGCTTTGGCAATTGTTCACTCTCGTTTCTCAACAAATACATTCCCAGAATGGCGTTTGGCTCAACCATTCCGCTATATGGGTCACAATGGTGAAATTAACACCGTAAAAGGTAACTCTTCTTGGATGCAAGCGCAGTCTGCATTGTTCCAGTCTGACTTGTTCAGCAAAGAAGAAATGGAAATGATTTTGCCAGTTTGTCAATTAGGCCAGTCTGACTCGGCTGTACTTGACAATGCGGTAGAATTATTGACTTTATCAGGTCGTTCATTGCCTCATGTAATGATGATGCTGATTCCTGAAGCATGGGATGGTAACGAGCATATTGAGGATTACAAACGTGATTTCTACGAATACCACGCTGCTTTGATGGAGCCTTGGGATGGTCCAGCTTCTATCTCTTTCACAGATGGTAAAATCATTGGTGCTACGCTTGACCGTAATGGTTTGCGCCCATCTCGTTTCTGGGTAACTAGCGACGATTTCGTAATCATGGCTTCTGAGGCTGGGGTATTGGATATTGACCAATCTACAGTTGTCAAAAAAGGTCGTTTACAGCCAGGTAAAATGTTCATTGTTGATATGGAACAAGGCCGTATCATTCCTGACGATGAATTGAAAGAAAAAATCTGTAAACAACAACCTTACGGAGAGTGGTTGAAGGCTAACAAAATTAAAGTTGAAGACCTTCCTGCTGCTGGTGCTGAGTACCGTGCTCCATTCGAAAGAGAATTGTTGTTGCGTCAACAAGTATTTGGCTTCACTACCGAAGACCTTCGCGTAGTGTTGTCACAGATGGTTGAGACTGGTAAAGAGGCATTAGGCTCAATGGGTGTAGATACTCCATTGGCGATTTTGTCTGACCAAGCGCAACATTTATCATACTATTTCAAACAATTGTTTGCTCAAGTAACCAACCCTCCAATTGACCCTATCCGCGAACGTACGGTAATGTCATTGTTGTCGGATATTGGTGGTTTGAAAAACTTGTTGAAAGAAACGCCTGAACACTGTCGTCAAATCGAAATTCGTCAACCAGTATTAACCAATGCTGAGATTGAGAAAATTCGTTGGATTGATCACAAAAACTTCCATACAAAATCGATTCATACAACTTTCAGAGCGAATGGCGAGAAAGGACAATTGAAGCGTGCTTTGGATAGAATTTGTCAATACGCTGAAGATGCAGTAGATGATGGTTACGCAATTTTGTTGTTGACCGATCGTGGTGTAGATAGTTCACACGCGCCAATTCCTTCTTTATTGGCTACAGCTGCGGTCCATCATCATTTGATTCGTAAAGGAAAACGTGCACAAGTAGGTCTTATCGTTGAGGCTGGTGACGTTTGGGAAACACATCACTTTGCTACCTTGATTGGTTTTGGTGCTTCGGCAGTAAACCCATATATGGCTTTCGAAACAATTCGTGGTATGAAAGACAAAGGTATTTTGCAAGTAGATTACCCTTACGAAAAATTACAACAAAACTACATCAAAGCCGTAAATGGTGAGTTGTTGAAAATCTTCTCTAAAATGGGTATTTCAACACTTCAATCTTACCAAGGTGCTCAAATCTTCGAAATCGTTGGTTTGGCAAAAGAAGTAGTTGATAAATATTTCTCTGGAGCTGTATCTCGCATTGGTGGTATCGATTTGGAAGGTATCCAAAAAGAAGCCCTAATCAAACATACAAATGGATATCCTGAACAACCAGTAGCTAATCCAAAACTAGAAGTAGGTGGTGTGTACCAATGGAAACACCGTGGTGAAGCTCACTTGTTTAATCCAGAAACAATCCACTTATTACAACAATCTACTAAAACAAACAACTATCAGTTGTTTAAGAAATACTCGAAGATCGTAGATGATCAAACCGAGAAAGCGATGACGCTTCGTGGATTGTTGAAATTCAAGAAAGGTACTCCAGTACCAATCGAAGAGGTTGAGCCAATCGAAAATATCTTCAAGCGTTTTGCTACGGGAGCTATGTCATTCGGTTCTATTTCTTACGAAGCTCACACTACTTTGGCTATTGCCATGAACCGTATTGGTGGTAAATCAAATACAGGTGAAGGTGGTGAAGACCCAATCCGTTTTGAGCCAATGGCTAACGGTGACTCTATGAACTCTGCTATCAAGCAGGTTGCTTCGGGTCGTTTTGGTGTAACTGCTCACTATTTGACAAATGCACAAGAGCTACAAATCAAAATGGCTCAAGGCGCTAAGCCAGGTGAAGGTGGTCAGTTGCCAGGTCATAAAGTAGATGATTGGATTGGTAAAACTCGTCACTCAACGCCAGGTGTAGGTTTGATTTCGCCTCCTCCTCACCACGATATTTATTCAATCGAGGACTTAGCACAGTTGATTTTTGACCTTAAAAATGCAAACCGTGCTGCTCGTATCTCAGTTAAATTGGTATCAGAAGCAGGTGTAGGTACAATCGCGGCGGGTGTTGCTAAGGCACATGCTGATCATATCTTGATTGCAGGTCACGATGGAGGTACAGGTGCTTCGCCACTTTCTTCGATCCGTCACGCAGGTTTACCTTGGGAACTTGGTTTGGCTGAAACACACCAAACATTGGTTCGTAATAAATTGCGTGGTCGTGTGACTGTACAAACGGATGGTCAAATCAAAACAGGTCGTGACCTTGCCATCGCAGCCCTATTAGGTGCTGAAGAGTTTGGTGTAGCAACAGCTGCATTGGTTACAGCAGGTTGTATCATGATGCGTAAGTGTCACTTGAATACTTGCCCAGTTGGGGTTGCAACTCAAGACCCACGCTTGCGTGCAATGTACACTGGTAACCCAGATCACGTAGTAAACTTGTTCTATTTCTTGGCACAAGAGTTCCGTGAATTAATGGCTGAACTTGGTTTCCGTACCGTGAATGAAATGGTAGGTCAAGTGGATCGCCTAGAAATGAAAGAAAATATCCAACACTGGAAATACAAACATTTAGATCTTTCTCCAATCTTGTTCAAGCAACCAATGTCATTAGATGTTGCTTTATACAAACAAGAAGAACAAGATCATGGTTTGGATGTACAAGTAGACTGGGATTTATTGAAAGTTGCAAAACCAGCAATCGAAAATCAAGAGAAAGTTTATGGTGAATTTGAAGTAATCAACGTAAACCGTACGATTGGTACAATGCTTTCAAACGAAATTACGAAAGTATACGGTGCAAAAGGTTTACCAAATGATACAATCCATATCAAGTTTACAGGTACAGCTGGACAATCGTTCGGAGCATTCTCTGTAAATGGTATTACATTCGAACTAGAAGGTGATGCTAACGATTACATCGGAAAAGGTCTCTGTGGTGCTAAATTGATTGTTTATCCAAACAAAAAAGCGCCATTTAATCCTTCTGAAAACTCAGTAGTAGGTAACGTATCATTCTATGGTGCTACTTCAGGTGAAGCTTATTTACGTGGTATGGCTGGTGAGCGTTTCTGCGTACGTAACTCTGGTGCTAAAGTAGTAGTAGAAGGTATTGGTGACCACGGTTGCGAATATATGACTGGTGGATTGGTCGTGATTTTGGGCGATACTGGTCGTAACTTCGGAGCAGGTATGTCGGGTGGTGTAGCGTATGTGTTAAATGCTAAAGGTGATTTTGCTTCTAAAGTAAACCCTGAAATGGTAGCTATCGAGGAGTTGACCCAAGAAGATGAGTCAATCTTGAAACTATATGTTGAGCAACATTTGCAATATACTAACTCAGATGTAGCTAAGGGAATCTTAGACAACTGGTCTGAATCACTTGCGCAATTTGTTAAAGTAATGCCACAAGACTTCAAAAAAGCACTTGCTTCTCGTAACGTTACAGTTGCAGAGGTTCTTGAAAATAAAGATGTGGTTTACAAAGACATCCAAGTTGAAATTGCTCACTAATCCATTTTGAAAGTCTGAATCTATTCGTGCAATATTTTCAGACTTTTAAATCCTAAAATTTTCAAATTAAGACAATGGGAAAACCAACCGGATTTTTAGAGGTAACAAGAGAAACTCCAAAGAAAAGACCAGTCGCTGAACGTGTTGGCGATTACAAAGAAATAGATATTGATTTTACAACAGATAAAGTAACAGCACAAGCGAGTCGTTGTATGGACTGTGGCGTTCCTTTCTGTCATAATGGTTGTCCACTAGGCAACATTATCCCAGAGTTTAACGATGCAGTATTTGACCAAAACTGGGCTTATGCATACGAAATTTTATCTTCAACCAACAACTTCCCTGAGTTTACAGGTCGTATTTGTCCTGCGCCATGTGAAGCTGCTTGTGTATTAGGTATCAACAAGCCTCCAGTAACGATCGAGTATATCGAGAAATCGATTATCGAATACGCTTTTGGAAATGGCTTAGTAAAACCAAATGTACCAACCAAAAGAACTGGCAAGAAAGTAGCAGTAATTGGTTCTGGCCCTGCTGGTTTGGCTTCTGCTGCACAATTAAACAAAGCTGGTCACTCAGTTACAGTATTTGAACGTGCTGACGAAGCAGGCGGTTTGTTGCGCTACGGTATTCCAGATTTCAAATTAGAGAAATGGGTAGTTCAGCGTCGTGTTGAGGTAATGAAAGAAGAAGGTATCGTTTTCAAAACTTCAACAAATATTGGTGTTGACATCAAAGGTGAAGAGTTGTTGGAAGACTTCGACTTGATTATGTTGGCAGGTGGTTCAACAGTTCCAAGAATGTTGCCTATCCCGGGTTCTGACTTGAAAGGAATTTACCCAGCGATGGAATTTTTGTCACAACAAAATAAGCGCGTAGCTGGTATTGATCGTCAATTTGATCACCGTGGTGCTACTTATGCAAATGGTGAATTGTTGGCTACAGACAAAAATGTTGTGGTGATTGGTGGTGGTGACACAGGTTCTGACTGTGTTGGTACTTCAAATCGTCATAAAGCAAAATCTGTTACTCAAGTAGAGGTAATGCCAATGCCTCCTGCAGAACGTGCTTCTCAAACTCCATGGCCTAACTGGCCGATGATGTTGCGTACTTCTACATCTCATGAAGAAGGAGCTGATCGTCACTGGTCTATTGCCGTGAAAGAATATGTAGGTGATGAAAATGGTAATTTGAAAGGTATTAAAATCGCGGATATTGCTATGGAGGTTGTTGACGGCAAAGCTCAACAAGTTCATACAAATGAGCGTGAAATTCCTTGCGAATTAGCCCTTATCGCTGCTGGTTTCTTACATCCACAACGTGAAGGCCTTTTGTCTCAATTAGAAGAAAAAGGACTTGAGTTTGACGAAAGAGGAAATGTAAAAGCTAACAATTACAAGACATCTGTAGATAAAGTATTTGCAGCAGGGGATATGCGTCGTGGACAATCATTGGTAGTTTGGGCTATCTCGGAAGGTCGTGAAGCTGCTCGTCAAGCAGATATTTATCTTCAAGGTTCTTCAATTCTTGAAGCTAAAGCGGTGTCTACATTCTCTGTAGTGTAGTGATTCATCTCTGATTGAGAGAATTGTGAATGAGTGATTATCTTTTAAAGATGAGTCACTCAGCATATAGTTACCATACAGGAGTTATCCTGAGGGATTACTCTCCAAATTTTTATCAAAAAAGCGGTCGAAAATTGTTTTTCGACCGCTTTTTTGATATTATCATGCTGGATAACTTATCGTTAGACTCAATACTTTACATCTTTACTTGTGAAAGGTAAATTTTAAAAATAATCACTCATTCACTCAATTAATGCTGACTCACGCTTGATAATTGGCCTCAAACGTGTGTTTTATCATTGAAATCTCAGTAATCAATATCAATAGCCTCGGGAGAAAATGTGGAAGTATACCCTCTAATAGGAGCGACATTTCCATTATCTCCAAAACCAAAAACAAGAATTTTCTTATTAGCCTTTTCTGCTACATAGATAAACCCTTTTATACTACGATCATCAATGGCAATATCTACAGGATTTCCTAAGCCAGTATTTGAGCCAAAAATGGCTCTATTAGCGAGGATTGAGCTGTTATTGGTAATCTTTGAGACTTTATCTATAATATAAATTCCTCCATCTTTATCAAAATTTGTCCCAGAAGCATTTCCAATTTCTGTTACAAACAGCATATCTCTTTGTGATGAATAAGCAATGCCATGTAATCGCGCTGTTGCTCCATTGATTTTATATCCATTTATAAAAAATCTAAGACTGGCAGCAACTTTTCCTGCCTCTATGCCAGAAGGATTGTTATAAATTTCTACCCGAAGCGCATTTTTATCCATCACAACAAATAGTCGATTGTTCTTTTTGTCGTAGGTAATTCCCCATGGCTCGCCACCTAGTTTAAGTTTTTTCCCCACATACTTTCCATTTAAGGTCGAAACTTTTTCATAGACTCTAATTGTACTATCGGTATTATTTGCTACGAATAATGCGTCATTTGTCTCATCATAGGCGATTTCTCTTCCACTAGATAGGGTAGAGTCGATAATGATATTATTAGGTAAAGACGCCTCAAATACAGAAGAGGCATTGTTGTAAAGCCTAATACTTTTTTGTGCTCTACTTATTTGAAACAAAAAGTTTTTACTTGCAACAAATAAAACTCCATTACCATCTTGCGCGCCATTGTTTAGTTCAACCTTAGGAACTAATATAGTAGAGTCTGCTGGTTTGAAAATTTGCAAGTTTTTGGCATTAATCGTCGTTTCAGCATTAGAAACAAAAAGGGTCGAAACTTTAAAAATTTCTAACGGCTCGGCATCAGAATTTTTAAAACAGGCGCTCAAAAACAGGATACCCCAGAAGCTACAAAGTGTGAATAGTAGAAATGATTTTTTCATATTGTAGGCAATTCAAAGTTTTTGTGGATTATATTTTCAGATATACGTAGATGATGAACTTTTAGATTGAAATATTAAATCTTAGATAAATTTGAAAATGCGTCTAAAATCAAGTAGAAGTGGTTTTTGGATAAAAAAACTTTCAAAAAAAGTGCCTTTGTAATGGTTGTTTTAAGTAATTGTTAATCAGAATTGTATGGTATATGTTGTGAAAAACTTTCAAGAAAATGCATTTTTTTTTCATTTCCGACTTGCATCTTAATCAAAAAAAGCCGTACCTTTGCAACACCTAAACACAAGGGAGGTATCTAACGAGATACTTTAAGTGTTAAGGAGAGATGCCTGAGAGGCCGAAAGGAACAGTTTGCTAAACTGTCGTACTGGTAACGGTACCGAGGGTTCGAATCCCTCTCTCTCCGCCACTTTTAAAGTGGAATGGCCAAAAGTTCGGGATGTAGCGTAGTCCGGTATCGCGCCTGCTTTGGGAGCAGGAGGTCGTAGGTTCGAATCCTGCCATCCCGACCATAATTTAGGATTTTGAAGATTGACATATGTGAATTTTCAGTTCCGTCTGGAATCAGAATCCTTTTTTATTCCGGTTCCGTAGCTCAGCTGGATAGAGCAACTGCCTTCTAAGCAGTAGGTCTCAGGTTCGAATCCTGACGGAATCACACCTGAGAATAAGATACACAGTAGAGTGAATCTTTTACAAAATACTTTTCTAGTTAATGTTAATTAATATAGGAAATTCGGGATGTAGCGTAGTCCGGTATCGCGCCTGCTTTGGGAGCAGGAGGTCGTAGGTTCGAATCCTGCCATCCCGACAAAGCCTAACTCAATGAGTTAGGCTTTTTTTGTTTTATAATAGAGTCAACCTTACTAAAGCAGAAGAAATTAAAACAAAAAAGCCTTTCCTTGTATCAAGGAAAGGCTTTTTTGTGAGAAATAGTATCTAAAATTAAGCTAATTCAGCTGATTTAAGACCAAGTACATCATTTGTCCAATGATTAATTTGATTAAACAACTCATCATTGCTAATCAAAGATTGTCCAAATGAAGGAATCATTGCTTTTAATTTACTTTGCCATTCTTCTGTATTGTATTCATCTTTAAAGCAGCGCTCTAATAATTTCAACATAATGTCAACCGCCGTAGAAGCTCCAGGAGAAGCTCCTAGTAAGGCTGCAATTGAACCGTCAGAAGCTGCAACAATTTCGGTACCAAATTCAAGCACACCACCTTTTACTGGGTCTTTCTTAATTACCTGTACGCGTTGTCCGGCTACAAGCAATTCCCAATCTTCCATGCGTGCATTCGGGAAGTATTCTTTCAATGCCTCCAAACGATCTTCTGGTGATTGTCTTACTTGTTCAATCAAATATTTCGTAAGGTCGATGTTCTGCAAACCTGCTTGCATCATTGGTACGATGTTGCTCAATTTGATAGAAGAAGGTAAGTCTAATAAAGAACCTTCTTTTAAGAAACGAGTCGTGAACCCTGCATACGGACCAAAAAGAAGTTCCTTCTGACCATCAATCATACGAGAGTCTAAGTGTGGAACTGACATCGGTGGAGCACCTACTGCAGCCTTACCGTATACTTTTGCGTTGTGACGTTCTACAACTTCAGGATTGTTACATTTTAACCATTGTCCACTTACAGGGAAACCTCCAAAACCTTTACCTTCTTCAATTTTAGATTTCTCCAATAATGGCAATGCACCGCCTCCAGCACCAACAAATACAAAACTTGTGTAGATTTTCTTTTTATTACGCTTTTTGGTAGCAAGGTTATCTAAGGTAATACACCAGTTTCCGTCTTCTAGTTGTTCCAAATCGGTTACTTCATGCTTCAAACGGATTTTAACACCATCCATGTTTTTGAGGTGATCAAACAACATACGTGTTAAGTTGCCGAAGTTAACATCAGTTCCTGCATCGGTGTAAGTAGCTGCTACAGGTTGATTTGCATCACGACCTTCCATCACCAAGGGAATCCAGTTTTTAATTTCTTCTGGATTCTCAGTGTACAACATATCTTTGAAAACGTGATATTGAGTCAATAAATCAAAACGCTTACGAAGATAGCTTACGTTTTTTTCACCATGAACAAAACTCATGTGAGGTACAGATTGAATAAAGTCCTCAGGTGAAAGGATATTTTTTTCGACTAGATATGCCCAGAATTGGCGTGAAAGCTGGAATGAATCATAAATTTTTAAAGCCTTAGACCCATCAACACTACCATCTGGTTTTTCAGGAGTATAGTTCAGCTCACATAATGCAGCATGACCTGTACCTGCGTTGTTCCAAGCTTCCGAACTTTCTCCTGCAATCAAATCAAGACGTTCGAAAATAGTAATTTTTAAATCAGGTTGAAGCTCTTTTAACAACACCCCGAGCGTCGCACTCATAACGCCTGCCCCAATCAAAACAACATCTGAATAGTTGGCAGCACTCTTTAATTTTTTACGCATTTCTCACAAAAAAAATTATCTCGTTAGTTATATTATACTTATTCGAATAGGTAACAAAAAAATAATCTTAAAATTGCACAATTCCTTTCAAATAATAATTACTTTCTTGTTCTCTTTATATTTTTTCTTTATAATAGTATATTAAATTGTGCCTCAAATTTCAATTTTAAAGGCTTTTCAATTATTTAACATAAAAAGGACATAAACGGTGCATATTTACTCAAAAAAATAAAATATGATTTTTTAAAGATTTTATTTACCACCTGTATTTCTAAAAATGTATTGATATCCAGTGTATTAAGTAACTACTAATTGTAGCAAAGTGTTTGGAAAAATTGATGTATTTACAGCTATTTTTATTTAGCAGCGACTCTATTTAAAGAATATATTATGGAAAATAGCATGAATTTTCGATGTTTTTACTCTCTATTCAACTAATTGTATTTTTACAAGATTAACGATTGTATAAAATCAAGTGCGTTGTAAGAGTGCTACAAGTAGTTTTACTTATATTAACATCTGGTAATTAATGAGTATATTCATTATGAAAAATATCTGCGGTTTTTCGCAAAATAGCCTGTGAAAAAAACTATTATTGTATCTCTCTATTCTCTCATCAAAAATCTTTAAAAGAATCCAACTTACTATGAAAAAAGTATATCAAGCTGAGGTGCTATTAGAATCGAGCTGTAGATTGGGAGAGGGACCAGTATGGTGTTCGTCAACCAATGCGATTTATTGGGTTGATATTGAGGGTCGAACGATTAATTGGTATTTATTGGATTCTCAGGTACATCATTTTAGTGCTATTTCCAAACGTATTGGCATGGTTGCATTGACCGAATCACCCTATAAGTTGCTTTTGGGCTTGCAAGGTAGCTTATGCTGGTATGATGTCAAAACTGGAGCATTAGAGCTATGGAAGCCTATGGAGGCGCATTTGACCTATAATAGATGTAATGATGGACAAATAGATCTAAAAGGGCGACTCTGGGTAGGAACTATGCAGATAGAAAATCAGCGGAATGAAGGAAATCTATATTGTATTTCCACAGCTGGAGAGCAAATACATTTGTTGTCGAAATTAGGTATCTCTAACGGAATGGCTTGGAGCTCGGATGGAGCATATTTTTTCTTTATAGATTCACTTAAAAGAAATATTCGAAGATTTGTCATAAATGAAGTGGGAGCTTTGGTTCTAACCAAAGAAAAAATAATCTATCAATCTAAAAATCGTGGTGAACTACCTGATGGAATGTGTATGGACGCTGAGGGGAATTTGTGGGTAGCCTTTTGGGGTGGTTTTAGGGTAGCTTGTATTAATACCAAAACAGGGGAGGAGCTGGCCGAAATAAAGCTTCCTGTTCCTAATGTAACATCGTGCAATTGGATAGGACCAGATTTTAGTGAATTGGTGATTACAACTGCGAGAGAAGGTTTGGATGAGCACGAATTATTGGCCTATCCAATGAGTGGGCATGTATTTAGGTGCAAAGTAGATGTGAAGGGAATAGAAGCTCGTCGGTTTGCGATATAAAAAATAAGGCTAGTCAGTTTTGACTAGCCTTAATACTTTTATTTCAATGGTGGAATTCTAAGCAATTGACCCGGATAAATCAAATTAGGATCTTTCAACATCGGTTTGTTTGCTTCGAAAATCACAGGATATTTCATCATGTCACCGTAATAGTGTTGAGCAATTTTTGATAATGAATCACCTTTTACTACTTCGTGATACTGTGCTTCTTCTTCTGGTTCGTCTACTGTAAGTTGGTTGTCCACCACTTTTACTCCTTCAACGTTACCTACTGCTAATGCGATTTTCTCTGCATCTTCTTGTTTAGCAACTTCTCCAATGATTGAAACAGTGTCGCCATTGGTGCGGATAGTTAATGAATTGTAGGCTAGACCTAATTGCTTTACGTGTGCTAAAAGAGCACTAGCTCTTAGAGGTTCTACTTCGGCAGCTTTTGCTGGCTCTACTTGAGTGTGGTTTCCGAAAATTTTTTCACCAACACCCTTAAAGAAAGACATAAGTCCCATAGCGGTATAAGTTTGATTTAAGTTTAAATTAATCTACCTCTAAACGTTGAACAGGGCAAGAAGTCACAATTTTGTGAAATAAAATAATTCAACGTCTTTAGGGCGCCTAAAAATACAAAAAAGGGCTTCCGAAACAAATCAGAAGCCCTTTAATTATGTAATAAATTTTAATTATTTTTTCGCTGAATCAATATCTTTTAGTAATGTTTCCACAGCTACTTTTAATTGGTTGTCTGTACCTTTTGAAATCCACTCTGGTTCGTTTTCTACAATAACATCTGGAACTGCTGGTCCGAGTTCTTGATTTTTGTCTGTAGTTTTAGTGTACCATCCACGACCAGGAAGACGAACAAATGAGCCATCCATCAATGATTTACCACCTGTTGAAATTACAGAACCATTTGTTGGTAAACCTACTAACTTACCGATGCCTAATGATTTATAAGCATGTGAGAAAATTTCAGCATTTGAGTAACTTCCTTCATTACATAATGCGATTGATGGTTTTGTCCAAGCTGCATAAACTAAACGTTCTCCAATTGGATAATAGTCACGGAACTTCAACTTGTCTTTTTCCAAATTTTCACTTGCTCCTCTTGGAATAGTGTAGGCATGTTGCTTATAGTTTAAAATAGTCATTAAGTAATCGGTTGTAGAACCACCACCATTGTAGCGTACATCTATCACGATACCATCTTTGCCATATCCTGCTGCTGTAAACTCACGCTCAACTACTTCAAAGCTAGGGAAGTCCATACTCTTGATGTGGATATATCCCAAACGACCGTTAGAGAATTTTTCTACTAACTTCTTACGATTTTCTACCCATTCATCATATAGATTATTGCTAATGCTATTGGTGAGACGCACCACAACTTCACGGGTTTTGCCAGTAGCATCATTTACAGAGACGATAACTTTTTCATTGGCTAAACCATTCAATAGTTCATAGAAGTTGTCAGATTGCCCAACAGCTTGTCCGTTGATAGCTACAATCGTTTCGCCTTCATTAATGATACTTTTTGATTTGGTCACAGGAGTTTCTGGCACAACGTGTGACACTTTCATTCCATTTGCGGTAGGAGTCAATTCGGTTCCTAATAAACCTGTTATTTCTCTTTGAGTTTCGGCACGTTCAGGCGCTGTTAAGCCCATGTGACTAGAGTTTAGTTCGCCTAAAAGTAGGTTGAACATATCTCTAAAATCACTTGAGGTACTAGCATTAATACAACGCTCTTTGTATTTATCGTGCAATTTCGCCCAGTTATTTCCGTGGAATTGTGGGTCGTAAAAACCATCACGGATTGTACGCCAAGCCTCTTCAAATACTTGTGTGCGCTCGCCAGTATAGTCTACTTTCATTTTGGCACTTACTGGCAACGATTCAGGCAGACCAGCTTTGGTATCGATACGAGCTAAGCCTCCGCCACCAAAACCGCCCATACGGCTGTAGTAAATGTATTTTCCATCTTTATCCAAATACAAACCTCCAGGGTTACTACCGCCTTTGGTAATTTCTTTCAAATCTTTACCATCCCATTTGATGCTATATAGATCTCGACCTTTTGCCGAGCTACTATTGGTTACATAATAGAATGTTTCTCCGTCTTTTGAGATAACAAAATCAGATTCTGAGCCTGGGAAGTTGGTCACCTGAACTACACGGTTGTGAATACCATCGAAGTCAATGACGATTGGCTTAACACCTTTTTCTTTCTTATCTGACTTGCCAGCAGCACCTTCAGCAGGAGCTGAGTCTTTTTCTTGCCAGTCTTGCGCTTCTTTTTCCCAATCTTCTTTTTTCAACCAAACAAACCATACGTCTGCACTACGACCAGAACTACGTTCTGAAACAAAACCCAATTTTGAACCATCACCACTCCAGAAAGGACGTGAATCACGGCGTGGGTGCATGGTTACATTTACCGCTTTGCCTGTATTATCAGAAGCTTTGATGAAAATCTCTTGGTTATAATACAAGTCGGTTAAGCTATATGCCAAATACTTATTGTCTGGACTCCAAGCGATATCGTTTGGCGATGCCCAGCTATCATTGATAACCTTTTCATTAGTCAGTTTTCCATCTGCGCTAATATCAGCCACGACAAATTTGCCTCTACCACGCACATAGGCAATTTTTTTACCGTCATTTGAAACTACCAAATTTGACTCGTCGTCTGGGGTAGTAGTCAACTGAGTAATTTTATGCTTCAATGTTTTGAAGATATTCTTTTCTGAAGCATCTGCTGACTGTACCATGAACATTTCGAAGTTGCCGCCAGTACGGTCACTTGTGAAAAGTAGAGTAGAGTCATTTAACCAAGCTGGTTCCACATCACGGAAAGCGTGTGAAGAAACGTTGATACTACGAGCTTTTTCTTTATCAGCTTCTTTGACGAAAATTTCACCACGGATGCCGTAAGCTAATAATTTACCATTGGGAGATACCTTAAAATCTTCGATACCAGAAGTAAATGTTTTGCTTTCTGAAGCATCAAATCTATCGTCTGCATTGATAGTAACATTGATTTTTTGGATAGAACCATTTGCCACTTTGTAAGTGTAAAGATTCATATCTTGTTCAAAAACAATGGTATTGCCATCTGTAGAGATATTGATATGACGAATAGATTCATCCTTGAAGTTGGTCAACTTTTTAGGAGTTCCTTCTGCTTTACCATCATTTGAAATTTTCAATTGGTAAAGGTTATATGCTCCATCATTACTGCTCAAGAAATAAAGCGTATTGTTCTTACCCCATTGAGGCATAACGTCGTTGGTAGCGAATAAAGGAAGTTTATTATAGTTCTTTGATTTTGTGTCAAAAATCCAAATTTCACGATTAGAACTACCAGTGTATGCTTGACGAGCTACAGGGTTTATATCGCCACGAACCAAAGCTACAAAACGTCCATCTGGCGAAGCTGTTGGCTCAAATCCAAGAACATCTAACATTCTTGATTCGGTTCCTCCTTTTGGAGAAATAGAATACACTTCAGAAGGACGTTCGATTTGACGGAATTCGCGAGAAGTTGAAAATAGAATTTTGTCTGCTTGCGTCCAACTAGCGATATTATCTTGGCTTGAGTGGAACGTCAAACGTTTTGGCATTCCGCCAGTAGTAGGCATGATAAAAATATCGTTATTGCCAAATCTTGCACCAGAGAAAGCAATTTGTTTTCCATCTGGACTAAAGGTTGGATTACTCTCATAAGCCTCATGAATTGTCAAGCGAGTAGCTTGACCACCAGTGCTTGGTACTGTCCAAATATCGCCTTGGTAGGAGAATGCTACCACAGAGCCATCATTGTTGATACTCGGATGACGCAAAAGCAGTGGTTGTTGCGCTTGTGTCGCCGATGCTCCTAATAATGAAAAAAGTAATAGGAAGGTCTTTTTCATAAATTACACAAAAGGTTTGTTGAATTTTGTATCTAAATAAGTAATATTTAGCCTAAAATATAAATAATTGAGTAACTATTCGCCCAATGGGCTGATTGTAGAGACATATTACTACGGATGTAAACAATTAGATATAGATACGCTTAAAAACAAAACGCACCCGAAAATTGATTTTCGAGTGCGTTGAATTTGCTATCCATTTTGCTTTTCGTAAGCTAAAAAAAGCTCTTGCAAGTGCTTTGTGACTGACCCCGTTTGTCCATTATTAAAAACCACTTCATCAGTTTGAGCAATAGGAACAATACGTTTGGTACTTCCTGTGGTAAATACCTCGTCTGCTTGTAGATATTCTTCAAAACTTATATCTCTTTCTTCTACCTTATAATATTGAGAGGCTAACTTGATGACATGCTTTCTCGTAACGCCAAACAATGCTCCATCTTTTGGCGTGGCAATGGTGTTATTTTTGACAACAAATATATTACTTCTCGAAGACTCCGAAATAATCCCATCACGATGATAAAGTACATCATCGGCTTGTTGGGCGCGGAGCTGAGGTTGAATTCTGATAGGAACGATATAGTTGAGGGTTTTAATCTCAGGTATTTCTCGCTTGTATTCCAAACTCAAGAGCTTCATGCCCTTATCAGGATTCTTGAACTCAAAAGGCTTGGCTGTAACGATAAGATTGGAGGTTTCGGCAGGAAGATAGCCATCCGAAGAAAAACCACCAGTTAGTATCATTTTGATACCCAATAAAGGAAGTGGGTGGCGTTGAATACTTTCTAAAATAATAGCTCGAAGTTGGTCACGAGTGGCAGGAATGGGAAGCCCCATCAAACGAGCCGAGTTTTCAAAACGATCTAGGTGATCTTCTAGGAAAATAGCTTTACCGTCAATAGCTCTAAAAAAATCAAAAATTCCATATCCACGTACCAATCCTAAGTCAGAAACATGAATTTTGGCATCTTCAGCCTTTACGAAGGCATTATTCAAATAAATAAACTCTTGCATGAATTGGGTGATTATTATTACTCTTCTATTTTTCTTACTGAGACCTCTGCCTTAAATACAGATTGGGCGCTGCCTCTAAATGTACCATGAATTGGCGAAATCAGATTGGGCATTGCAGAAGTAGCTAAAGGAATATGACGTCCCGAAACCAAACAGTTTTGTGTAGGGTCGTAGCCTCTCCAGCCACCACCAGGCAAATATACATTGACCCAAGCATGAAGGTATTGAGGTTGATTGGGGTCACTAAAGTAATAGCCACTCACAAATTTAGAAGCAATACCTAGTGCTCTACACATCGCCATAAACAACACCGAATAGTCGCGACAAGAACCTCTACGCTCCAATAAGGTTTTTTCGGGTGAATAGGCATCACCTTCTTCACGAATTTCGTAGGCAAAAGAGTGTATAAACTTATTGAGTTCAGAAAGAAAACTGCTAGTATCCCAGTTAACACTTGCCGCAATTTGTCGGGCAGTTTGGTCTACATAGGTAGTTACCCCTTTTCGATTTAGGTATGATTGTAAGGAATCATTCAAATCGTTGGCATATTTTATGGGTAGTCTGCTAGATTCAAATGGATGATATATAAATGAATACGGATTAAACTCGGTAACTTCAATGATAGACTCGGCCTTGATGCTCAGATGTCGGGTGTTATTATTGAAGAATACAATATGTTGAATATTATCAGCCGAATCGACATTCTTTGAAATAAAGTCGGGTGTTGGTGAAATTTGTAAGGAATATTGGTCAACCTTGAGATAGGGCCCTTGCTTGGGATGCAGATATAAATAATGTGGTTCGAGTCGAACATCATTACTATAATCGTACAGCAAAGTGTGGGTAATCGCTAGTTTCATAAGATTGTTTGATGAAATGAATCAATAATAATTTAGTGGGCTTATTTAGCAAGAAAAGAGTAAAATACAAGAAAGTACAGATTCAAGTATTTTACTCTTTTTCAACATTTGTTCTATGAAATGGTTTTAGAGCATGTTTAAATTTTATAAGTCAGTCATTAAAATGAAAAATTTTGTATTTATCTCTATGAAATCCTACTGTTTGAGCCGAAGGCGAGTTTAGGATTTCTTGACTTTCTTTTGTTACTTTTCTTGTGTCAAGACAAGAAAAGTAAGGAGTTGAGAAGAGAAATTTTGTTTTTTCAACAAATGCTAAATAAAATTTTTAAATATACTCTTACTGTTCTTGCGAAATCAAGGATTTATCCATGATATTTTGAACCCAACTATCGTTTAGGCTATTCATCGATTCTTTCAACAAGCCTGTCCATTGCTTACTGATACTTTCCATTTCCTCTTTTTCAAGACGATGTTCGATTAAATGGAAACTATTTTTTTGATATACAATTACATCAATCGGATAATCTACATCTGTTGCACTCACCTGAGTGGCATCAAACGACAGGAAGCCTAATTTGATAGCATCTTCCAAAGACGTTTCGTAGGTAAGTCCACGGTTCAATAATGGTTTACCATAATTGGAGTTACCGATGATTTGAAAGCGAAGTCCTTCATTGATTTCAATCCAGTTTCCTTCAGGAAAGACCAAAAACAATTTATGCTCATCATCTTTGGACATTTGTCCACCGATGATTGAGTGAAGATTGAAGTTATAACCTTCCGATTTCAACATTTCTTTATCTTCTTTGGCTACTTTTCGCAACATATCTCCGAAAGCATTAACAGCTTCGAACATATAGTCGAAAGTTACACCCTGTTCTTCGGTCATTCTATTAAAATAGGTAATAGATTTGTCACGTACCGAACGCAGACCCGCTGTCATGATGAACAAAGAGTGTTTCCCAACCTCATGTACTGATACCTTTTTGTTTGAGTACATTTCTGTTCCCGCAGTGATTCTTGTATCAGCAATTGCCACTAGTCCGCCTCGGACCTTAATTCCTAAACAGTATGTCATTTGATTTGTAGTGATAAACATTGTTACAACTTTCTGTAACGAATGTTTTGTGGTTAAATATGTCTCAAGTTTTCCTCAAAAGCCTTTGAATGGGTATCTTAAAAACAATGAATTGTGGATACAGAATGAAGAGATTAAGTTTTGATAATGAGTCAGATAACTACGTCAAAAGATTCTGGTATTAATAATTCTATGATTTTATTTATGAGTGCAAATTACAAAATGTATCTCCTATATCTTTCTGTTGCTTTTTAGTAGACAAGAAGATATTTGGTTGATTTACAGATGCATAATGAGAAGCCATTCCCTTAAAAGCATGACAAAGATAAAAAAACTTGAGACTAAGCACTAATACTCGGATGTATTATTCGCTTACAACGGGTTTTAAGTCGAAGTAGGTTTCGAAAATCGCGCGACCAACACCATTGTTTTTGGTTTGGAATTCATCAAGATATTGGTGCAAGCCCTTTTCAAAAATATCTTCAATTTCTGTAAATTCTACTTCAGAGCGCAAACGACTAATAGCTTTTTCGGCTTCGTTAGAATAACCATTTGTTACGGATGTGCCAGATATTTCGTACAGAGATAATTCTGCCTGACGCAAACAATGCATCACAGAGCGAGGAAAGCGTTTATCCAACAACAAGAATTCAACAATTTTGGTAGGGTTCATCACTGGGTATTGCTGACGGAACATATTATAGGCGCTCACCGAACGTAGTACCGCTGACCATAACATCAAGTCAAGAGGCGAACCGATCGACTCGATACTTGGCAATAAGGTAAAATATTTTACGTCCAAAAAGCGAGTAGTTTTATCAGTACGTTCAATCAATCTACCTAAGCGACCAAAATGCCAGCCTTCGCCACGTGTAATGGTAGAGTCTACGATACCGTAAAACAATTGACTACCAGTTTTGATATTTTCCAAAAAGCCTTGATACTGTGATAGTTCCCAAGATTTACTTTCGTGAGTAGCATTTTTGACAGTCCAATAAATCTGGTTGACATATTCCCACATTTCCTTTGAAATACTCTCGCGAATAGTACGAGCATTTTCGCGGGCATTTAGCAAGCATGAAAGAATAGAGTTCGGGTTGCGAACATCAAAGGTCATGAAATAAAGGATATTTTCACGCGTAGGTTCGTCGTAATGCTCCCTAAAAATAAAGTGGTCAGCAGTAGCAATGATTAAAGGTTCCCATTGTTCAGGTACATTGGGAGGCAAGTCAAGCGCCAAGTTGAAGTTTACAGAAATAAAACGAGCATAATTGTCGGCACGCTCAATGTAGCGATTCATCCAATAGATAGAATTAGCAACTCGACTTAGCATAAGTTTCTAGGATTAAGTTGGAAAATTGTTTTTGATTAAAAGCTCATGGAACCTTTAAGTATAAATGCTTAATTATTTTATGAGTTCTTGAATCACCCAAATAAAATTAAGTTATTTTTGCAAAAAACCAATGTTTGTAAAATAAAAAACTGTGAAATGCCGAATAAATAAATTTTAATTTGGACATACTAGATAATAATTTAGATTATTTGGTTGTTTGAAACATTTCACGAAATTTTTGCAGTAATTTTTTACTGATTTACTTGATTAATATTCTGAAATTTTACGTAATTGCGAAAGAATATTAATGGATGCTTAATATTTGCTTTAATATAACCTTTTCTAAATTATATGATAAACACTTTACTAACTACTCAATTAACCCCAAATGAGTACAAATTCACGTTGTATTCCAGATTGGGAGCTTTGTTTCTACTCAACTGTACAGTGGTGTATATATTCGGTCATTAAACTTTTGGCAAGTTAACTTTTATCTTTCTCAATTCTTATCTCTAATATAATCGAATTCCGTTTTTCGGTTTCTATTCATTGATTTTCATCAATGACTTTAAGTGCTATTTTTCGACTCTAGCTTTGGGCTAGGTGATTTTCTTGTTGAAAAAATTGGATAATCGAGCTTCAAATTTTGAAGCTATGAGGTCTCTATTTTTAATTTTTCATCATTGAATACACCAATCTGTCATGTTGTTACCCAACGCTACCTAGTAATCTGGAATCATTTATCATTCATACTATAATCTTAACTAAATTAATTATTAACATGACTAAAAGACTCTTTACTCTTTTGTTTGTAATGCTGTTAACAAATGCTGTAATGGCTCAGTTCAGCGTGAAAGGTATCGTAAAGGATGCCAAAACTAATGCTCCAATGCAGGGTGTTACAGTATCGGTAGTGGGCAAAGCTATTGGAACAACTACAAGTTCGGGTGGTGAATATGTGCTTAAACTCAGCAAAGGAACAGCACAGGTTAGATACTCATTTGTAGGATATGGCTCTGTAACTAAGTCTATTACAATTTCGGCTTCGGATGTTACGGAAGACGTGAGCTTGGATCCTTCGACAGATCAACTGGCAGAGGTAGTTGTTGTAGGTAGCCGTGCATCTCAACGTACTTCTACTGATACGCCATTACCGATTGATATTTTGTCGGCACAAGAGTTGAAAACTACTGGACAAACATCATTTGATAAAGCATTGCAATATCGTGTGCCTTCATTTAATACCGTAAGTACTCCAGTAAACGATGCAACTTCATTGCTTGACCCTTACGAAATTCGTAACATGGGACCAAGCCGTACCTTGATTTTGATTAATGGTAAGCGTAAAAACACCTCAGCCTTGATGTATATCCAAACATCACCAGGCCGTGGAGAAAGTGGTGCAGATATCGCTGCTATTCCTCAGCAGGCAATCAAACGTGTGGAAATCTTGCGTGATGGAGCTTCGGCACAATATGGTTCTGACGCGATTGCAGGGGTAATGAACATTATTTTGAAAGATAAATTTGAATATGGTTCTGCTACATTAAGTTTGGGGACTACACATAAAGGAGATGGAAACAGTTTAAGTTTTGCGGTTAATAATGGCGCTTCTTTTGGTGAAAAAGGATATCTTAACTACACCATCGAATTTAATAGAACTACTTTAGCCAACCGTCCCGGAATGGTAAGCGCTGAAGCTGAGGCAGATGCAAACTTAGGTTTTGATGCACCTTTAGCAACTGTTAAAAGCTTTTTGGCTCAAAAACCAGATGCAGGTAATATCAACGGACAGCCTGAAAACACTGCAGCTAAATTTTTGATTAATGGAGGTTTTCCTTTAACGGATAAGGCAGAATTGTATTTTAATGGAGCCTACGTATACAAGAAAGTAAATTCGTTTGCTAACTATCGTACGCCATATTGGAGAACTACTGATGATGGTTTATTGACACCAGCAGGACAGCCTTATATGGGTTATGTACCAACATTCCAAGGTGATTTGAATGATTACAATGCAACTATCGGCTTGAAAAGTACACATAATGGTTGGAGTACAGATTTGAGTTTTACAACAGGTGGAAACAAACAATTGTATACTGTTTCTAATTCAAGAAATAGAGATTTGGGTAAAAATTCACCAACTTACTTTAAGCCTGGAGGCTATCAATTTACAAACAACATTGGCAACATTGATGTTTCAAAACAGTTATCAGATAAATTGAGCTTTGCTTTTGGTTCTGAGTTTAGAATGGAAGAATTTACAGTTTATGCAGGAGATACAGCCTCGTACTTTGGTTCTGGAGCTGATTCATTTCCAGGAACTAGGCCAGGAAATGCTGGTATATTCTCACGTTTCAACTTTGGTGGGTATGTGGATTTGAGTTATGATTTCACCAAAGATTTCTTGGTTAATGGTACTGTACGTCAAGAACGTTATAGCGATTTTGGAGATGCAACCGTATACAAAATAAGCTCACGTTATAAATTCAATGATGATAAAATTACGCTTCGTGGCTCATTCTCAACAGGTTTCCGTGCACCATTATTGCACCAAATCTACCAGCAACAAGCTCAAGCGAGTTTTGTGCCTGGACAAGGTATTCAAACAAAAGGTATTGTAAACAACGTATCTCCTCAAGCATTTGCATTAGGTGTACCAAAGTTGACGCCTGAGAAATCAACAAACTTTACATTAGGTTTGGGTTATAAGCCAAACAAGAACTTGAGTGTTACCCTCGACTATTACAACATCGTTGTGAAAGACCGTATTGTGTTAGGTTCTGAAATCTCTGGTACAGCAAGTGGAAAAACAGCCTTAGATCAAATCTTGGTGAAAAATGGTATTGTAGCAGTAAGTTTCTTCTCTAATGCCTTGAATACAGTAACTTCTGGTTTAGATTATGTAGTGTCTTTACGCAATATCGAATTGGGTTCTGGTAAATTAGCTGTAAACTTGGCTGGTAACTATACATTTGAAAATAAGTACACTTCTATCACAAATACTAAATTAATTGCAGATGCAGGTAAGTCTGTATTTGATAGAACTCAAGATGCATTGTTGTTCCAATCAAGACCAAAATACAAAACAATCTTAGGTTTGGATTATACGGTAAAAGGCATCAATATCAACTTGAACAATACATTGTTTGGTACTACTCATTTCCACCAAAATGGTTTGGATGCAAATACCGATACAGAATTTGTGCCTGCTGTTTTGACAGATTTGGCAATTTCGTTACCACTTTCAAAAGATATTACCTTCAACTTCAATGTTAACAATATCTTGAATGTGATGCCAAAATGGGATTTCATCGACTTGAAAACAGGTGTTAGAACTCGCTATGATGTAAACAATAACGTACCTTCTCAAAAGTACTTCGATCAATACAATTTGATTACTTTTAACGGTCGTTATTCAAATGTTACTTATGATGGTTCGCAGTTTAGCCAGCTAGGAACTACTTTCCAAGCTAGTTTGAATGTGAAGTTCTAGACAAAGATAATTTGGTAGCCATCTGTGAAAGCAGATGGCTTTTTTGTTTTAGAAATAGAAAACAAAAGAAGAAACTGCAAAAAGGGGCTTTTAGTCTTTTTTTTATGCGATTTTGTCGCATACTATATGAAAGTTCACTGTATATACATATTTTTGCTACTGATTCTATTGCAATAATCACAAGAACAAAACAATGTCCGTTACAAAAAAAATACTCGCTGCGCTCTTGATGGGAGCAGGCTTGTTTATATGCTCAACAAATGATGCTGACGCCCAATATGGCGGAGGCTATGGTGGTGGATACGGCGGTGGCTTTGGCGGTCGTCGATTTGGTAGCGGTATACCGCAGGCTGGTCAGGGTGAGGAACGTAAAAGAGACAATACGCCAGATCCAGAAAAGATTGCAGAAGAGGAAACTCGTTGGATGACCAAGAAATTGAGTTTGAACGAGGAACAACAAATGAAAGTCGAGGATATCAACATCAAATATGCTTTCCAACGATTGGACATGTATGAAGCGATAAAAAAGGCTACTAACAATGGAACAACTCCTCCTTCAGAAGAAACACGAATTAAACTTCGTGAGCAAATGCAAAAAATGAAGGCTGATAAAGATAATGATTTTAAAGCCGTTTTGACTCCAGAGCAATATGAGATATATCTCAAAAAGCGTAAAGACTAGGTCACGGCAAAAGACTTTTTGATTGAGAAGTTTAAAGAGGTTTATACAGCAAAGTCACTCCTAGCTTAGGAGTGACTTTCTTTTTGTATTTACTACAAACTCTCTGATAAGAACCTTCTGAAATCTGTTTTATTTTCAGACCAAATTTTTTCAAAGACTGCTATCTTATCTCTGAGCTCAACCAAATCATCAAACAATACTCGGTCGCCAGCAGGATTACCTTTTACTTTATCCCCCAAAGTGTTGTCTGTAATTTGTAACTCGTGCGATAATTCGTCGTTTACTTCGTCTTGTCTGATAAAAATACTTTCAAAGTGGCCTACCTTCATTTTGATTTCCTGAGCGGTATTTTGTGCTGAAACAGAAGCAAGCTGATCTTGAAATGTTTTTAACTCATCTTTTACAAAATTTACTTTGCTCTTCCACTCATTGATTTCTGTGTGCAATTCGGTGATATGCTTTTTGGTACTCATGGTTTATAATGGTTTTGGGTACAATGATGCTAATGTTACGCCTGAATAAAAGTCAGTTACTATTCAGTTGGATGAAGATTTGAGATGTTTTTGATGATCAATAAGCGAATCTTCTGAAGCAAAGTTGTATCTATTTTGAGATAGGAGGTATGAGAACGGTCAGCAAAAAAGCCAACCTTACTCAGTTATAAATACTTCAGGAAAAGAGACTATATCCTAACAAAATCCTATTATTGAATAAATAATTTGAGAAGTTAGTGAAAGGGTATTTTAAAGATATTGTATTGTTTATCAAATTGTTAAATTTGAGTATTGTGAAAACTTGTAAGAATTGAGAGGCGGGAAGTTGTCTTAATTTACTTATATTTGTACTAAAAGTTTCTTATTACCGTTTACAAGAAAATATCAAATCAAATAATTTTTTATGAAGCATTTAGCCCTTGTCCTCGTAGGATTGTTATTAGTTATCTCATCTAGTTGTAAAAAGAATAACGTTTCTACAAAAACTAACACTGAAAAATTGACTGCCAAAGTATGGATGGTTTCCGAAGTTTCTTCAACAGGAGGCTTGGTAGTAGTGTACAAAAGAGATTTGGCCAGTAATGGATATGATTTATCAAAAGTGCGTTTGGAGTTTCTTACAAACGGAACAATTCGCGGTGTAGATAACAATGGAAATACCTCGACAAGTGGTACTTGGAAATTTGTGAATAACGAGACGCAAATCGAAATTTCAGGAATCAACTTCGCAGGAATCAACTTTGGTACGATTGCAGTAACTCGCTTAGAGGATGCTAACTTCGACTTTAAAGGAACAGCATCAATTCCTCAGTTGGGTATTCCTTCAACTGATGCAACGGTGAAAATGATTCCAGCAAACTAATATTTAGTGAGTTAGGGTTTATGATTGAGTGATTATTTTATCACAATTTCATTATCCCAAATTAAAAATCCCCACAGAACAAAATTTATTTGTCTTGTGGGGATTTTTAATTATAAGAAGGGCTATCGTATATCTTCTGCTAATATGGTAAAAACTGTTTTAGATAGTTTCTTGCAGTTAGAATAGCTTTTTCAATATCTGCACTTGAACCTTCGTAGGCTTTATCCTCTACTTCAATAACAATCGGTCCACGGTATCTAACATCATTGAGTGCTGAAATGAATTTTCCCCAATTGATGTCTCCAAGTCCAGGGAGTTTTGGCGAATGGTATTCCAAAGGATTTGCCATAATGCCAACTCTGTCCAGTTTTTCTTTATATACTTTGGCGTCTTTCAAGTGAATATGATGTAAGCGCTCAGTGTAATCATAAATCGGGCGGCAGTAGTCCATTTGTTGCCATAACAAGTGCGAAGGGTCATAGTTTAGCCCTAGCGTTGCTGAAGGAATAATGGTAAACATTTTGTCCCAAATAGCTGGAGTGGTAGCTAGGTTTTTGCCCCCTGGCCATTCGTCGTCAGTAAAAAACATTGGACAGTTTTCAATCCCTATTTTTACGCCGTTATCTTCTGCTAGTTTGACAATCTCTGGCCAAACTTCCTTGTATTTATCAAGGTTGTAAGCAACATTTTTCGAAATATCTCTTCCTATGAATGTATTCACTATAGGAACTCCCAATTGCGCTGCCGCCAAGATGATTTTCTTGATGTGGTCTTGAAAAAACTTAGCCTGCGTTTCATTAGCATCTAATGGATTGGGATAATAACCCAAACCAGAAATATAGATTCCTTTGGCCGCTACATATTGTTTGATATAGTCAATTTTTTCTGGAGTCAAAGATTCAACGTCGATGTGCGTAACTCCTGCATAACGTCGAGCATCGGCATTGCCTGCTGGCCAACACATAATTTCAACACATTTGAATCCGTTTGCTGCCACAAAATCTATGGCTTGTTCGAAGGTATTATCCGCTAAAATGGCACTTACAATTCCTAAATCTAACATGTTTTTGGAGGTTTTATCTTAGTTTTTTATTTGGATATTTTTATAAAGAGCGTTACAAATTTTTCTTTTTAAGTTCACTGACAGCAAAATTCACAGCTCTGGCAGTTAGTGCCATAAAGGTCAACGAAGGGTTTTGATTGCCTACCGACGTCATTGCTGCACCATCCGTTACAAATACATTTTTGCAGTGATGTAATTGATTATGAGCATTGAGCATAGATGTTTTTGGGTCTTTTCCCATACGTACGCCACCCATTTCGTGAATGTCTAGCCCAGGAGACTGTTTGGTATCGTACATGAAAATATCTTTTATGCCTGATTTTTCCAATATTTCACTAGCTTGATGATGAAAATCTTGCACCATCTTAGTGTCGTTAGGCTCGTTGTACCCCACAGAGGTGATTAATTGAGGGATTCCCCATGCATCTTTATGCTCAGTTGATAGACGCACATGATTTTGCTCCTGCGGAACGGTTTCGCCTTGCATCATTATAAATACACCCCAAGGACCTACTTCCGTAGATTCTCTTTTAAAGTCAGACCCAAATGCATCGCTATGAATGTTACGATTCCATCCAGTTCGATAAGCCGAAAAAGCGACCATATAGCCTCTTAAGAAATCCGTTTCTTGTTTACGCAAGTTTCTGAAAGAAGGCATAAAAGCTGTAGTCGGGCGTCTGCCTAGATAATACTCTTTGTCAAAACCTTCATAGGTGCCGCCTCCAGCACCTCGGTAGTTGTGAAACGCTACGTATTTCCCAAGAATACCATTATCGTTGCCCAAGCCATTTGTGAAGCGATTCGAGGTCGAATTTAATAGAATCAAATTGGTATTTAAACAAGCAGCATTGACAAAGATTATTTTGGCGTAAAACTCTGTCATTTCTTTGGTTTGAGTATCGATGACTCTCACGCCCGAAGCTTTTTGTTTTTTTTCATCATAAATAATTGAATGAACTACCGAGTGAGGTCGTAAGGTGAGATTACCTGTTTTGGCAGCCCAAGGTAGGGTAGAAGAGTTACTGCTAAAATACCCACCATACGGACATCCCCTATAACATAAGTGTCGAGCTTGACATTGCCCTCTACCTTGCTTGAGGTGAATCTCTTTAGGCTGAGTCAAATGTGCACACCTACCAATAATTACCTGACGGTCGAGGTAGCTTTGTTTGACTCTTTGTTGAATATGTTTTTCGAGACAATTGAGTTCCCAAGGAGGTAAAAACTCACCATCAGGAAGGCTATCAATGCCATCTTTATTACCACTAATTCCTACAAATTTTTCAACTTTGCTATACCAAGGAGCTAAATCTTTGTATCGTATTGGCCAATCCACCGCAAAACCATCTCGAGCTGGTCCTTCAAACTCAAAATCACTCCAACGTTGTGTCTGACGAGCCCAAATCAGAGACTTTCCGCCAACTTGATAGCCACGAATCCAATCGAATGGTTTTTCTTGAACATACGGATGTTCGTGGTCTTTGACAAAAAAGTGTGATGTAGCTTCGTCATAGGCATAGCAACGCTTCACTATAGGGTCTTTTTCTTGTTCTGCTAATGGAATTCTACCATGATGGGGCATATCCCAAGGGTTGTACATGGCAGTTGGGTAGTCTTCAATGTGCTTAACCTCTCGACCACGCTCAAGGACAAGCGTTTTGAGACCAGCTTCACAAAGTTCTTTTGCTGCCCAGCCACCACTAATCCCAGAGCCAACAACGATGGCATCATAGGTTCTTGATTTGTTGGAAGTAATATTCAAATTCATCTTTTTGAAAATTGGGAGTTTATTTTCTAGTTTTATAAAATGGGGTAGAGGAAAAAAGTTGACTTAAATAAAAAAGGAATAGCTTTTCATTCCTGAATTTAAGCTATTCCTTCAATAAAATGTTGTGGGGCTATAAGGTAAATAGAGGGATTATTTATCCAGAAAACCTTTTATGTGGGCAATCATTTGATCTGATTGACAGGAGGTTGCCATGTGTCCACAGTTGCCCTCTAACAAAACCAATGGGCACTTGAGTATTTTTGAAAGCTGAATAGCAGCTAACGGGTTGACCATTTGGTCTTCTGGAGCCACCAAAATCATGACCTTAGCCTTTACCAAAGGAGCTATTTCTTGTGGTGTTTTTCCTTGATAAATATCCTGCTGGAGCATGGCACGTAACTGCGATGCCCAGTCATAAGCATTGAGTGTTTGGGCTTCTTTTTCTAATTTACCAATCAATTCTGGATAGGTGGTGGTTGGCGTATTCTGGGCTCGATACGAAGGTGTCCAAAGATGCATTTGATGTAGCGCGTTCACCGATGCCATCGCTTCAGGGCTATAATTGCCCCGCTCAATCAGATTCAATTGAAGATTCCAGAACAGTTTATCATAGCTACTTTGCTGGGGTGAACCAATAATTGGAACTATCTTATCCATGTAATCAGGATAACTGAGCATCCATTGGAAAGTTTGCATACCACCCATAGAAATACCTGTGACTGCGTATAAATGAGATAGTTTGAGGTGTTCGCTACTCAATTTATAACTTGCTACCACCATATCTCGAATATTGAAAGTTGGGAAAAGTTGATTTTTTTGTGAAGTGCTATTAGAAGGTGAAGACGATACACCGTTGCCAAGGGCATCTACTATAATGACAAAATATTTGGTACTATCCACGAAGCTTTTGGGATCGGCTACGAAAGATTTCTGTTGGCTATTTCCTGTAAACCAAGTAGGAACTAATACGGCGTTGGATTTGCTTGCATTCAGTTTACCAAAAGTTCGATAGCCAATATTACAATCTTTAATAACTTGACCATTTTCGAGTTTGAAATCGCCAAGATGATAAAATTTTTGTTGAGCTGTAGCCCAATTAGCAAGCCCACACAAGAGTAGGAAGAGGATTTTTTTCATAGTTGGTAAAAGAAGTTATCGGTTAGTTGTTTTTATCGGTTATTGGTTAGTTGTATATCAGAGAGTTATGGTAAAAGTGTATCTCGAAAATACAATTAAGTAATCATGCAGAACAAGATTTAAGTTATGTGCTTAGGCAAAAGGCAGCAGGCGCAAGGCAAAGATTGTTAAATTGTTTTTAGTAACGATAGATATGTATTTGCCGAATGCCCATAGCTGAAAGCCGAAAGCTAAAGAAAACAAAGAGATTTTTATTAAATTAAAGAGCCTTTTTGCATAATACCTACAGCCTATAGCCTAGCAATTAAATCTAGCTAAACGAAAAGTTTAACTCACAATTCACTCAATAAAAAAAGGGATTAAGGATTTTGTCCTTAATCCCTTAAAACTTTGATAGTTTTTGGGAAATGTGTCCTTGACCTAGACTGAATTATTCTTCATTGTCGTAATTGATTACCTGCATCTTGCGACCTTTGATAACCTTACGGAATTTGTTCATTGTCAAGCGGTGTTCACGTTCGAAGCCTACATGATACATGGATCTTACTAAAAGTGTAAGAACAATAAGTACTAATTCAATCATGTAAGGAGCTACGAAAACCAAAGCTAGTGCTGAGGCCACACCCGTTACTACAAAATAATACACATACCAATCCTCACCATTTTTTTCTCTTAATCTAAAAATTAGAGGCAAATGAAAAGGCAATGCCCATAAAATATTCTTATTATTCTCTGTTACTCCATGATTAGTCCCGAACCATAAAAATACTAAAATCCAACCAATAAAACCAGCAATGCTGAATAGTATTTTATCTAATTTATAACCTTTTTGTCGTCTTTTCCAATGGTCGTAAGTTTTCCAACAGGTAAACAATAAAACCATTAAGAAAAAGAATGCAGGTTGTAAGAAAAACGGCATTGGTTTTACTTCCTCTTTTACTAATGGAAATAAAGGTGCCTCTGTATCAACTAAATAGCGAAGAACTCTGTGGGTCATTCTTTTAGCTGCGCCTAAACTTCTGTGCAAGTTGGCAGGAATATAATTTGCTTCAAATTGAGTCGTGCGTTCATCCGCCTCAGAACCCAATGCTATATTCATCGCGACTGCTGGCCAACGCATATCTCCAGCATAAAGTGACTTATTCATCCATTGTCTGAATGTCGTATCACTCATAGTTTGCAAATTTGCAAAGTGTACGCTGTCAGTACATGCTACTACAATTGCTTCACGTACACGAGTGGCACAGTTGTCTGTAAAGAATTTATATTGATAGATGCGTTTTGCTGGGTCGTTATAGGTTTTGTCCAGCTCATCAAGAATTCGCTGTTTTTGAGCTAGAGCCATATCTAATACTTGCTCGCTCATGCCACGCTTCATATACTGGTAGTAGGCGATGTAATCACCAATAGGACGATACTCCATTTTGTAGGGCAACGTTCCTTGGATAAATTTCCAGTAAAAATTAGGGGTGCTAAAATCGTATACACCCCAATTATAGGCACGGTCAATGCCATTAGCTGGGTCATAAATCCATAGGAGAGAGTGCCCAAAAACATCATTCAACTCTTTACCCGGGTCGATTGTAATGACACTTACTTTAGCACTTTCTGAAAGTTTCTGAGCATTGGCTGACAGGAAACAACTACCCAGAAAACAAAATAATAAAATAATTTTAGATAGAATGTTGAGGTTTTTCATGTAGTTGAGGTTTTGCAATGGCGATAAATACACCCGTAAGAGTTGTATAAAAACCAGATGGTTCAATTCTAACAATACAACTCAAAAGGAATAGACTCTATTTAATTTTGGCTTTGGTTTCTGTAAATTATTAATATTTACTGAAAAATAGAAACCAAATGACAGGTAATTACCGAAAAATTATTCTTTCCCTGCAATTACCAAAACGATTTCACCTTTAATCGTATTTGGATTTTCTTGATAGTGTTTCAAAACTTCTGCCAAGGTGCCTCTAATATTTTCTTCAAACATTTTGGTCAATTCTCGTGACACACAAGCTTGGCGATCAGCACCCAAGTATTCTCCTAGTTGTTCAAGGGTCTTAATTAAACGATGCGGAGATTCGTAAAAAATCATCGTACGCTCTTCGTTTTGAAGATTTTGTAAGCGCGTTTGGCGTCCTTTTTTATGTGGTAAAAATCCTTCAAAAGTGAAGCGGTCAGACGGTAGTCCCGAATTGACGAGTGCTGGAACAAAAGCCGTGGCTCCTGGGAGACATTCAATTTCTAATCCTTGTTTCAAACACTCACGAACCAATAAAAACCCAGGGTCTGAAATCGCAGGTGTGCCCGCATCAGATACAAGGGCAAGATTTTTCCCTTCTTTCAACATTTTGATAATACCCGCGGTACTGTGGTGCTCGTTGTGGGCATGGTGTGCAAAAAGAGGCTTAGAAATGCCCAAATGCTTTAAAAGCATACCAGAATTGCGAGTATCCTCTGCCAAAATACCATCTACTTGTTGTAGTATTTTAACAGCACGAAGGGTAATATCATCAAGATTGCCAATGGGAGTTGGCACTAAATACAATTTACTCATTAGTTCAATGTCCAATAATAATCTTTATAAAAGTGCATCTATTGCCTTAGCCAAGGCATGATCTTTCTCCGTAACGGTATTACCAGCATCGTGAGTAGTAAGCTCGATGGTAACTGTATTCCAAACATTCGACCACCACGGATGATGATTATGTTGTTCGGCTAAAAGTGCCACACGGGTCATAAAGCCAAAAGCTTCTGAAAAATCCTTAAACTGAAAAGTACGTTGTAATTTTTGGTCTTTTTCTATCCACATAGTCGATGAAGAGGGCTAAATGCAAAAGGGATGCTTAATCAAGCCCGAAGATACTTGATTTTTGAGGGAAAATGATGATGTCGAGGGAAAAATAGGGTAAAAATAGGGAACAGGCACCAAGGCATAAAGTGACATAGTGTTTTCAGAATCTTTTACGAGCTTTTTAAACAAAGTAAATTTTACTTTCAATCACTCTGTGCCTGTTGCCTGTTCCCTCTTTTTTATCCCCCCATTTTCTTTCGCCATTCCAGAGGCGTTATGCCTTCTGATTGTGAAAACCATCGACTAATATGACTATGGTCGTTGAAACCCAACTCAAAGGCAATTTCTTTTATACTCTTATTGGTGGAAAGTAATTGTTTGAATCGGGAGAGTTTGCGTACTTGTATTTCTTGGAAAATAGAATGCCCAATCGCTTTTTGAAATTTCTGATTTAATACTTTCAAAGAGCTATTGCTTGCCTGTACAACGTCTTGTACTTCAATAGCTTTATGAATATTAGCAGAAATAAATTGTATTACCTTGTTTACTTCCTTATCAGTAATAGCCATTGTATCTGTGGAGCTTCGTTCGATAACTTCTAGGGCTTCGGTTAAAATAATGGGTTTCTCTGGCGCTTTACCTTGCAACATATGGCTTAGCGTGGAGCAAATGTTGAAAGCTGTACTCTGATGATTGCGAGCAATGCTCGAAAGATTAGGATATGTAATATTACAAATTAATTCATCGTTATCTATCCCTAATACTGCTATTTCATGCGGTACTTTTACTTGTGCTATCGAACAAGCATTGATTAAAATTTGCCCAAAATCATCGTTACAACATAAAACACCCGTGGGTTTAGGAAGAGATTTTATCCAAGTAATCAAACTTTCAAAATTGTAAGAAAGTACATCTTCTTCATTCCCTTTGAGTAAAAATGAGCTAAACTGTGCCTTCGAAGAAATAGCCATTTCCTGAAAAAACGCCTTTCTTTGTAAAGACCATTCTAGGTTTTCTATTCCTAAAAAAGCCAAACTTTTGAATCCCTTTCTGGTAAAATATTGGATGGCTAACTGAGCATCTGATAAATAATTTCCTTTTACATACGGAATACCCTCCACATGATTGACTGAAGTAACCTGAATAATGGGAATGCCCAATGGCGCCATTGGGGCAATATCTTCACTATTTTCTAAAATACAGGCATCTGGTTGTACCGACTGAATCAGATTGATTCTATTGTTTGCACGATGGTTTTTTAGAAAATAAGCGGGTTCAAAAATAATATCCCAATGACTTATCTGATTGTTGTAATCATAAATGCCACGCAACAAATCACGACTATAACCCCGATTGGATTCAAGATGGATAAATACTTTGTGAGACATGGCTTTTTGTTTTGAAGAATACTTTTCCAAAAATACATTATTAGGAAATAATTGGCGATAGAATAACCAAAAATGGTGTTCTATTGTCAACTTTAGCTTTTTACTTTTGTGAAAAATCAAAAAGTAAAAACCATGAGTTCTTCTGTTAATATTAGAGATTTTAAATTGTACAAGGCGGTTGCGCCCTTGAAAAAGCCAATTGCTGATGCGACACATACGCTACACGAAATTTCGTTTTTGGTATTGCGTCTACAGCTCGAAAATGGTGTTATTGGCGAATCTTATCTGCTTTCATTTCAATATTCACCTTATGCCATTCAAGGGGCTTTTAGAGATTTATTACCACTAGTAAAAGGCTATGCAGCGTATGAAACGGGAAAAGTTTACCAAAAATTAGACGAAGCCAACGAATATTTTGGCAATCAAGGTATCAACCGTTGGGTGCAGGCCGCCGTCAATATTGCCATGTGGGATGCTTGGGGAAAATGTTTGAATCAGCCTGTAGGCAAACTTTTGGGAACCTATCGTGATAAATGTGCGATCTATGGAAGTGGTGGCTGGATTTCTTATACGATTGACGAGCTAGTTGCCGAAGTGACAGATTATGTATCTCGTGGTTTTCAGGCTGTAAAAATCAAAGTGGGCAATCCTGATTGGCGTACAGATTTGGAGCGATTGAGAATAGTTAGAGAAGCAGTGGGTAGTCAGGCAAATATCATGATGGATGCAAATCAGGGTATGAAGTTGCCTTCGGCATTACAATTGGCAAAAGCAGCGCAAGATTTGAATATCTTTTGGTTTGAAGAACCGCTTCACCATCAGGATTTTGAAGGATATAAGGCACTCAAACAACAAGCGGGCATATCTTTAGCGATGGGCGAGCGTGAATATGATACCTTACCATTGGTGGAATTATTGAAGCGAAATGCATTGGATATTTGGCAACCCGATATTCTCAGAATTGGTGGAGTAGAAGCTTGGCGAGAGTCTGCCTTATTGGCTAATAGTCATCATATTCCTGTTTTACCACATTATTACAAAGACTACGATGTGCCTTTGGTTTGTTCAATTCCCAATGGAGTAGGCGTAGAGTCCTTTGATTGGATTGACCCATTAATCGATAATCCGATGACAGTAAAAGATGGCTTTGCTTATCCACATCAAGGAGCAGGCTGGGGATTCAATTTTGTCGATGATACTTTAGAACTGATTTTTTAGGTATGAATATTTTTTCATTAAAAGGCAAAAGAGCTTTGGTGACAGGCGGAGGTACTGGTATTGGATTAGGAATCAGTAAAGCGCTCATCGAAGCTGGAGCCGAGGTAATTATTACAGGACGAAGAGAAGAAGTTTTACAAGATGCTTTTAAGCAACTTGGAGAAAATGCTCGATATCGTATTTTCGACGTAACTCACAAAAAGGAAATTCCAGCATTTATTCAAGATTTAGAAACTCAATTTGGTGGTATAGATATTTTGGTTAACAATGCAGGAATACACTTGAAAAAGTTTTCAAATGAAACAACCGATGAAGAATTTGAAAGTATCATCCAGACCAATTTACTGTCAGTCTTTTCCCTTACTCGAGAATGTGCCAAATACATGGCGCAACGCAAAGGCGGAGTCATCTTATTTATTGGTTCAATGGCAGGGATATTTGGCATAGACCGTGTCTCTGCCTATGGAACCTCCAAGGCAGCGCTGACAGGTTTGATGCAAAATCTAGTAACGGAGTATTCTAAGGATTTAATTCGAGTAAATACCATTGCTCCAGGTTGGATAGAATCCCCCATGTTTTTGAATGCCATCAACGCAGATTTAGCAAGAAAAGAAAAAATCACCAACCGCATAGCCATGCCAAGTTATGGTACACCTGCCGACATAGGGCATACTGCGGTGTTTTTAGCTTCAGATGCAGCACGATATATTACAGGTGTTGTATTACCCGTAGATGGTGGCGCATCAGTTAATTTTTAACAAAAAACCTGATTCAAGTTTCTCGGATCAGGTTTTTTGTTTTTTGATTTTAACTTATGGCATGCAAACCATGCAAAGTGTTGATAATTTAAAAAACATTCAAAATTTACAACTCATCTTTCAGTACTAATGATTATTTTGGTTTGGCGTATTCCAATACTGCTTTATCCACAAATACTCCATAAAGTATAAATGCGATAGTAGAAACAACAACCACAAGTATATAGGTTAGTAGCGTGAGCGCTAAAACTGCTAGAATTTTAACAATTATCTTCTTTAGTGGGATCTGATTGTAAAAACCTTTGAAAAACCACATTAAAATAAATGGAAGGATCAAAAATGTACTTTGTGAAACAAGCATCATTTTTTCTGGATTTTGCCTAAAAAGAAAGAGTATTGGGTACATGACTATGAGACTTACAATGGTGTAATAAGACACCACATAAGAGTTCATCACAATATGTTCATAGTAATTATGCCCCAGTTTTTTAAATGGAATTCTGGTAATAAAAGCAAAAACGGGCAATAGGAAAATCATGAGTATTGCATAATAACTTGAAATTACCGTAAAAATATCCGACATGAATTTTGAATTAATGTGCTGCTGCTCGGTATATTTTCTCATGATATCGTTAAAATTCAATAAACTAACTGATACAAATATTGAAATACCAGCCAGCACAAAAGTAAGTGCGATAGGTTTATAATGATCAACTCGGTTGCCATCTACATACTCACGAGCGGTTTTGCCGGGATTACGAAGAATTTTTAACACTGAATAGAAAAAGCCTTTGTTGACATCGACAAAGATGTCTTGAATCTCTTCCAAGACATAAGCTCGATTAATTCTTTTGTATCTTCTTTGACCACAGTTAGGGCAGAAGTTTCCTGTGATGGCTTCTTTGCAGTTTCTACAATTTTCTTCAAGCATAATGTTTCAATTTGAGTTTTGGAAAATGAGTATTTTCCTGAGTAATAGGTTACACAGGTTTTAATAATGGAGGAGGAAAATTAGATTTTGCTTCAAAACAAATCTGTCGTAAAGCCGAGTAGACATTGTTATAGATAAAATGCCAGCGGTTGAGATTTTGAAGGTTTAAGGTTTAAAGTATTCATAAAGGACGGTTTAAAAATGTATTGAAATGGAGCTCCTTATTATTCATTTTCCTTTTTGCCCTTAAACAGAAAGTATAATCCCGCTGTCAAGGAAATACCATAAACAATGTCGAGATAGGGTCTTTTAAAGGTTAAGGTCGCAAAGTCGAAATCCTTGTAAAGACCAGTGCCAATAATAATGACAACAAGGAGCATCGGAAAATTTACATTTTGGTTTTTCATCTTGAGTTTTTTTTAGAGATAATTAAATAGAAATCGCACTAGAATCGAAGCTGAAATTTTACTGGAAGATATTGCCATGTAGGAGATGAGCATAGAAATCAACTCTCTTTTGGAAATTTGAAAATATAAAATAGTAGAGGTAAATTCTAATAAAACTCTCAGTTTTTATCTATTCAAAACTAGAATAATGGATAAGGCTTAAAACAAAAAAGCCCACCGTAATGGTGGGCTTTTCTTGGTAGAGAGCGAGGGATTCGAACCCCCGAACCTGTTACAGTCAACAGTTTTCAAGACTGCCGCAATCGACCACTCTGCCAGCTCTCTGTGTTTTGATGATGCAAAATTAGTCTTTTGGACAATACGAAGCAAACTTTTTTTGAAACTTCAATTGAAATATTTCCTAAGGAATCACTTAAAGTTTTAGTAGTATTTTCGTAATCAGAATATTACGAGGAGGGGTAAATCTTGAAAAAAAATGAAAATATTTTTGAAATAGTCACTAGCGAGTACTTAAAAACTCGCTAGTAATGCTTATTATGCCTCAAATTTTTTGAAAATAGAGGAGGCTGTATGTCCTCCAAAACCAAATGAATTGTTTAAAGCATATCGAATTGGCTTCTCTAATTTTTCTCCTAAAACTATTTGAAGATTCTGAGGAATCTCTGGGTCTAAGTCCGTAACATTCATCGTAGGAGGGATAGTATCATGCTGAACAGCCATTACGCAGTAAATACTTTCAATAGCTCCCGCAGCACCCAATAAGTGCCCAGTCATAGATTTTGTAGCTGAAATAGCCGTGTTGCTGTTGCCAAAAATGGCAGAAATCGCTTTTATTTCACTCAAATCGCCTACACCTGTTGAGGTGGCGTGTGCATTGATATAGTCAATATCTTCGGGGTTTAATCCTGCATCTTTTAAGGCATTGAGCATTCCCAATTTTGCGCCCAAGCCGTCGGGAGATGTACCTGTAAGATGATAGGCATCTGCTGCCATACCACCTCCAGCAATTTCCGCCAAGATTGTTGCTCCTCTTTGCACAGCATATTCATAATCTTCCAAGATTAAAGCGCCTGCGCCTTCACCTGCTACAAACCCTGTCCGATTAACATCAAATGGTTGTGAGGCTGAACTTACATTGTTTTTAGATAGGGCTTGAGCTGCTCCAAAGCCACCGATCGTACCAGGCGTAATAGCCGCTTCTGAGCCACCAACAATCATTACTTTGGCGCGCCCCAACCTAATATTATCAAGGGCATTGATTATGGCAGTATTCGAGGAGGCGCAAGCAGAAACAGTACAATAATTAGGTCCTAACAAACCATTTCTGATTGAAATAACGCCAGCAGCAATATCTACAATCATTTTTGGAACAAAATATGGATTGAATCTTGGCGTGCCATCGCCTGTAAAGAATTCTTGTAATTGATCCTCAAAAGTTTGCATACCACCTTGACCAGTTGCCCAAATTACACCTATTTCGGCTCTTTGGGCTTCAGTCATTGTGGCAAATTGCAATTGCGATTGTTGAATCGCCTGTTCACTCGCTGCCACGGCATATTGAGTAAACAAATCGTATTTACGAATTTCTTTTTTCTCAAAATAATCGAGCGGATTAAAGTTTTTAACTTCACCTGCTATCTGAGTTTTAAATTTGCTTGCATCAAATTTGGTAATGGGGCCAATGCCCGAAGTACCTTTGAGACTATTTTCCCAAAAACTAGCAACATCATTTCCCAAAGGAGAAATAACACCGAGTCCTGTGATTACTACGCGTTTCATAATGCTGAATTTAAGGCATTAAATGCCTGTTCTGGTGATTGAAGATAAAGTTGAAATAAAGAATTGGTTAATCCAACATCTACTTCATATTGTGCTTCATTTGAATACTTTACAAAAATGTACCGTTCGGTATATTTTTGTGTAAAAAAAATTATAACGAGTTTATTAAATTTTCAACAGTCTTCATCAGACTTTGCATATAGTCTAATTTACCACTGACTTTGGTAAGCATAACAGCTCCTTCAATGATGGCTATAATTTGCAGCGCTAAATCTTCTGCTTTGCTTTCTGAACGAAATTCTCCTGCTTTTATACCTTCATTGATTAAAAATATTAGGGTATTTTTCCAAGAATTAATCGCTTTGCTAACCTCTTCACACATAAATGGAAGTGTGTCGTCTACCTCGATAGCGGTATTAAGAATCACACAACCGCCCACAGGAAACCTAGGGTCATTAAATAAAGTATAGATTCGTGGGTAACAAAGAATCTTACCTCTAAAGGTTGATTCTCTTGCCATTTCTTCTGCAACAAGGTTGGTAACCTTTTTGAAATTATAGCGAAATACTTCAAGCGCAACTTCATCTTTATTTTTGAAGTTGCCATAAATACTTCCTTTAGTCAGCCCAGTAGCCTCCGTCATATCCAGTAAAGAAGTAGCCGCAATACCTTTGGTATTGAAAAGAGTTGCGGTTTTCTCTATGATAAACTGTTTGGTTCGTTCGGCTTTCCCCATGACTAAGCAAATACTTAATAAATTTCATGAAGTAAAAATATACCGTTCGGTATTATTTTGCAACTATTTTTTGTTTTTTAGAAAGAAAAATACATATCTCCTTTAACTGAAGAGTGTAAATTGTAATAATTGAAAGTTTTAATTGTATTTTATTTAAAATGTGATAAATTAGTGATGAAGACGAGCGCTGTTTCGTCCTTCAAAAAATTAGCGTGTCAACCTAAATATAGAAACAAATGAAAATACTTGCTTACTTATCTATTGTGCTCGTAGGACTTGTATTTAGCGCCTGTCAGCGTGAGGTTCAGCCGTATGTCTTATATTATAGCAGTGCGCAATTCAAAACGCAACAAGGAGATACTTTAGCGTCTTTGAAGACAATCAAAAATGGGATCATCTTTAATAAAAATATCACATTGGTGATGCGAGATGGAAGTCGTAAAGAAATATCGAAGGAAGGACTTTGGGGTTATTCACAAGGTGATAAAGTGTATCGAAATTATGGAGATAGGTTTATACGGGTAGTTACGCCATATTCAGATAGTACTATAAAGTATATGGCGGATAGAAGTGTTACTTTTTGGACATCCAATGGCAATCGAACCATGAATCAAGTGATGTTATTATATAGTAAAGACTTGGATTCAAAAGTTTATCTATCTCAAAGAAAGGCGAAGAGGTAGAAACCTAAAACAGCCTAATCTCTTCGAGGAGATTAGGCTGTTTTACATTGATAAAAGTGATTGATGATTTTATCTAACAATTATTTGAGATATAAGTGAAAATGAGTTAGCTGATGGTTCTCTTACCACTATTTGCTTGAAGTTAAACATGTAATTGGCAAATGGGGAATAAGTATCTTGATTTGTACTATACACATCACCATCAAATACTGTAAAAGTTGTTGATTCTGGTGAGTCTCTGTAACTACCTTTAGCTATACCATTCTTCCAAAATTTTGTACGAAATCCAGATATACTATCAATCGTCGCTGAGACATAAACATCATTAACATCGAGTTGAACCACTGAACTTGCAACAACAGTTTTTTCAATCTCCGTAGGTAGTCCATTTTTCCATAACACTAAATTCCTGACACGATTATTTGGATCGGTTGTTACTCCTCCCAACATATATAAATTCCCATTCTGATATTTCATCGATGAGATACCAGTTGAAAGAACATTGGTTGTTCCTTCTAATCGCATTGGAATACCATTTTTCCATAAATAATCGTCGTTATAATATCTAGTAGCGCTGACATATACATCGTTATTGACAACTAGCAAATCAGTGGGATAACCATCGGGTAAGGTAATGGAGTGAATGATTGTCCCATTTTTATAAACATTGAGATTATTTTTAGGTAATTCTTGAGCTGAAGTGAAAGTAGTAAAGTATAAATCGCCGTTACTTACCAATACCTCTCTGATACTTACAGAATAAGGCGGATTAAAGGAGTAAATTTCCTTTCCATTTTTGAGTAATTTGGCAGATTTCCTATAGGTGGAAGGAGGGATGAATGTTCCTTCTCCTGTCATAATATAAATGTCATTTCCATTAATATATAGTCCCGGAAAAGTAAAGCTGTCACCTTGAAGAATAACAGAAGGAACCCCATTTTTCCATAATCTGAAAATTGAATTTGGAAGTCGCTCTAATTCTGCTAGAAACACATCAGGAGTATAACGGATAGTGTCAGAGTTTGCTTCTCCATTTTTATTTTTAACTGTAATGGTGGTTCTTTTGACTTTTACCTCAGGAACTAACACAGTAAGTGTGGTTTTTGAAGCATTTACTATGGTCGCCTCGACACCACTCAAATGAACTTGATTGTTGGATTTAATTTCGTCAAAATTTTCACCTGTTATCGTGATTTGATCGCCGAAATGCAGATTAGTTTGTGATACATTTTTAATGGATGGGGTAACTAAACTATTGGGGTCTTCCGCCAGTTTGCAAGAACTCAAAAATGTGATAGAAGCAATGAAGTATAGATACTTTTTCATGGTAAAATAAGTTAGTATAAATGTTAAGATTCAGATATTTAGGTCACAAAATAGGTAATTTAGTTTCATCTTGAGTTAAAAACAAAAAAGCCCACCGTAATGGTGGGCTTTTTCTTGGTAGAGAGCGAGGGATTCGAACCGTCTACAAAAAATGCTTAAAATGACCTCATTAACCCTTAGTTAATGGCCTGCCACCTAAAGTGCCACCTTTTTTCGTCAAAAAAATTAGGCTTCAGCAGCCATAATTTTTTCTTCTAATAGGTCAGGAAAGAAGTAAATGACTTTCCCAGCACCTGGTCTTCTAGGGACAGGTTTAAACTTTCCCAGAAGCTGTTTTTGAATCGAAATGGTATATTGTAATTCCTCAATTCGATTCTCATAATTTTCCTTCAGTGTTTGCCACAAAGTAGGCTCAGCTACTACTTTTTCTGTTTGTTTGAACATTTCACCTTCACCTCTCAGTAACCAATCTGAGTTTACATTTGGGTAGGTTTTTAATACTTGTTCAAGTAGATCAAAGCCTGGTTTACTTGAACCATCCACAACAAACTTGATGTTTGAGGGCGACTTACCTATGGAGTTTGCGAATGAATTATTATTCATTTTCAAGGCTTTTATTAATGCCTCAAATCTTTGACTTATTGTTGTTTCCATAATATTTACAGTAAAGATTAATATAATCTCAAAAGCTATTTAAAGTTTTATAAGTTATGCTACTGGTGTGGGGTAATCATAACCTGATAAAAGTTCCTTTTGTAGTTCAATGATATATCTTAGTTCTTCTATTTTTGAATCTCTTTTTTTAACTTCTTCGTTAGCCCATACGCTACCTTTACCTATGATCAACCATTCTGCACTGATATTTGGATATTTTAACAGTATATTGGCAAGCATATCAAAACTAGGTTTCCCTTTATTATTGATAATCTTTTTAATATCCATAGGGTTTGCATATATAGTTTTTGCAAAGGAGATGCAATCAAGTTCTAAGCTACTGATAAGATGCTCAAATCTTTGTGCTACAGTATTCGTCATAATTTGTCCTAGTTGTAAGTATGATATTCCTATACATTTGAATTCAAATCAAAAAAACTCAAATTTTACTTCTAGCTTTAGCATTTAGGTGTTCAGCACCTAATTTAATATTATAATGAATTGCCATTATGATTGAATTTACAACAGATTACATCGATTATTTTTCAAAAATTGGCAAAATATTAAATGGTGAAAAGATTCGTATTTCAGCCACACATTTTGAGATTCGCAAAATTGTTCAGTCAACAATTTTCTTTGCTTTTCCTTACCAAGACTCCTCTGGAAAAGTGGTTACTAATGTCTGGTTACTAACAATTAAAAAGCCTTTAATTGGTATCATAGCCGAGTCTAATATTGATTTTGAACAATTTATAGATAGCTTCCTATTCAGTGACAAAATGTTAGATTGTTATAAATTAATTTCAAGTTTATCAGATGCAAATAGTAAAAGGTTTGATTCTATTTTACTTGCATGTGATGAAAACCGTAGTTTATACAACCAGTGTCGACCTTTAATTAAACCTTTGTTATAATTCAGAATAATTTACTGAATAGTCCCATTACTAAAATTAAAACCTAATTTTCTATGTATTCCGTTTTCTTTTCTTGGTGGAATATACCACGCTATCGATATTTTTTTCAAGGGTTTGTAGTTGGAATAAACGTTTTTGGTTTTATAGTTAATTATTTACAAGCTGTAATTGAATTTGTGAAAACTCTTTTCTCAATTCTATAAACCATTGACAGCTATTGTTTATTTGTATTATTGTTATTATTCAAATCTTTTAAAGATGATAGATTCTTTTTGGCTAATTATATCAGGAGTGTTTGGATATTGCTTTTCTATTTGGTGGAATTGCAAAACACGTAATAAGGGCTCTTGATTTTAAAGCAAAAGCACTACTTAGTTTTTGCCTTGATATAGATATAACTAACTTTCCCATTCCCGTTTGCAAAAATTGCTAGCTCATTAAATTCATCGAAATTGTAGTAACGAATAACAGTACTATTAGAAAAATCGGGTTGTTTTTTCTGTTTGATTCCTACTAATTCGATAGCATTTTCGTTGTAATCAAACTTACTTAAATCGTTTACAGTAATCCAATCTGCTTTACCGTTAATATAGGTGATTTCTAAATTGCCGTATTTATAATGAGGACAATCACTACTTGAGCAATTTGCTTTTTTATCCTGAATGTTTTCGGTAAAAACTCCTTTCCCAAGTAAGTTCTCTACTTCCTTTTGAGTTTTTTGTGCAATTTTATCATATTGAATTATAGGTTCAATCGATTCATCTTTTGAAGGAGATAGAATGTTTATTATAAAAAGTAGTGTAAAGACTAGTGCGATGTAGTGGTACCATTTTAGTTTTTTCATTTTTCTGTATATTTTGTTAATTGTTTGATTTTAAGGTGTTTGTATATTTTTTATTTATTATTTTGTTTATTTGTGTTTAAAAATTTGCATAAAATGTTTATATATTTTAATATTGTGTATAAATATTAGAAATAAATACAGCAAAACATGATGTAAATATTACAGAATATTTTACAATTATCAATTATATTTTAGTAAAAGGTTTAAAATAGTAGATGAATGGACGCTTTTACCCCTTTGACCACTCTAAACGATTATTGCAATTTTTGGAAGAAATTCGAGGCTAAAAAATATCATTTGTTCGAAGCTGATTTAGCAAAGGAGGGAATGATAGTCACGTTTCAAAATATCCTCCGAAAAGAAAGAGAACGAATAAAACGTAATGAGATAACCGCTCTAAACTTGTATGAAGTACCTTCATGGGTTCGTACTTGCTTGGTTTCTCACTTAGGTTTTGATCACGAAAACTTTGATAATAATCAAATCCCTGATCCTTTACGGAAAGCCACTAGTTTGGCGCAAACCTGTAAGGAGGCTTAATATGTACTTGTATTTTCTGGCATTCGCTTTTCTCCTTTGCGGAACGATGCTTTCGTGGAGCAGAACCAAACCACCTCGTAGACCTAGGCTATGACAAAGAACGTATTTTATCCCAGTCATCCTCAAAGCGGTCACCCGCTACAGGACTTGAAGGAAATCCTTCAAAAAGGTTTAGAAATGGAAATCAAACAGGTTTCTGATCACACGAAAGTGTCCTTGCAAATGGAGCGTCTGGTGCGAAATTGCAGGCTAAAAGGTATCAATGTCTTTGATTTTCTGAAAACTGAGCTCGCTCAAGTACATGAGCTAACCAGTGTCGAAACAGATCAAATACCACCACAGAACGAAATTTCGAGGTTTGAATGCCCTGTGTGTAAAAAGACTTTTAAAAGTCTGGCGGCCTTGACTGGCCACGGCCCACACAGGTGTAAGACTAAGTTAAATAGCGATTGTTAATTAGGTGTTGTGCGAATGTAGTGGGTTTTACCTGCTTTCATTTTCGGGCATGTCGTACAAGGTAGTACAATCTCCTTCCTAAACTTGGCGGTCTTATGTAGGAGAGTGGTGTTAGTTCGAGTCTAGCTGTGCCCACTAGAATTAAAAAGTTACAAATTCGACAGGCCATCCCTGTGGGGTGGCTCTGTTTTGTCTTAACGTATAATAGATAAGGTTATAAAATTTGCCTTTAATTGGGCAATGGCTGGAGTACGGCTGTTGGTGGTTCGAGTCCACAAAATGGCGCAACGGGAAATAGCACGGGACGGCCTCCTGCATTTTGGTATATACCTCTGACAAGGCAATATACTGCTTCGATATGTAGAGGCCACCCACTCAGAGTTATGAGAATAGAAAAAACTTTCAAACATCAATTTGGTAAGGTTGTCGAGCGCTATTTGGCGTTCGTAAGAGAGCATAATGATGCTCAAATGGTAACAAGGTCTACCATGTTGCGTGAGCCTCATTTGTCTAAATTCAAGACTATTGCTAATTTTTATCTAAAAGAGTTCTGGAATCGCATGAACAGCCCATTGTGGGCTGAAGCTACCAATATGCCTCTGATTACCATTACAAGGGCTGATTTGGCGAATTTGTGTGGCTGTAGTCGTCGAGCTGTGCAGGATCATTTGGCACGCTTGAGTAATTATGGTGTGATTATGCTTGAGGAGTTTGCTGAGGGCAAAATAAACGGCTACCACGTGGCCATTAATCAGTGGTTTTTGCTAGGTGTAGAGGAAAGCAAACCCAAAATTCAGAGCTGGAGCGAAAAAGCTACCACGATTTTAAAATCCGCTTACAAAAGCTTTGAACCCCTACCAGTGTGGCAAAGTTCGCCTGACTTATTAGTCCCTCTTAGTGAAAATTTATATAATTCATATAGAGCGGAAGATGTGGAAAAGCTACCCCAGGAAAGACACCAAGAAAACTGCCAAGAAAAACAGGAAATTGCAAAACCCTTGGAAGCTGGCCAAGAACCTAACCAAGAAAATTTTACCAAGAAAAAAACAGGTGCGGGTCCCGTGGACACCTCCGAGGTGGCAGACGAAAACCCTCAAGGTGGCACCGAAATTTCGTCAGATGAGCGTTTTGAGGCATACAAACAAGGAAAACTGCACAAACTGCGCTACCAAAACAAGCCAACTCCAGTGAAGGCGATCACCGAAATTGAGAAAGCTCAAATTGTGAGCCGCTTCTGGAGCTATGTCAAGGACGTTTTCTATCCAAATCGCAATTTTACGCCAATCGAAGCAGACATTAAAAAGGTGATTCACAAGGATGTATTTAAGTCATTTGTGCCCGAAAAACCGTCAGAAAACACTTTTGAGTTTTGGGAAATCTATAATTTGAGAATGCAATACTGGGCTGACAAAAAGCAAGCTTTTGATGCCCGTAAAGACCGCCAAGCGTACCACCCAACGGCTTATTTCCAAAAAAGCTACGGAAATTCTCAGAAACAAGGCTTTTTGGTAGTATTGGAATGGGACAAAAAGGCTCAGAAATCTCTCAAGGAACTAGAGTTTGAGCGTGAGTTGGAACGTGCTAAGCTTTCAATGCTTCAATTTCCTGTCACTGGTACTGTACCTAAGGGGCAAAAGAACAGAATTAAAGATATTACCCAGTTGGCTCAGTACTTTAGCCGTAAGCTCACAGTACGCACCACTAGCGAATATGTACAGAAATTTAATACCTTTTTAACAACTACAAACTTTACAAATCCATGGCAACAACAACCGCTCCACTCGTAAAATGGAAACTTAAATACATTCTTCCAAACGGTGTTTGGTTACCGCTCAAGACATCGAATGATATTATAGTTTTTGGTAAAAATTCCTCTCAGCGCCTCATGTCGGCCGCCAAGCTGGTAGGAGGTTTTAAAGACCCTTTCGACGATGCTTATATTTATGAGGTTGGTCAAAATGGGCAAATGATAGCGAAATACGATAAGGATTTGAGACGGTTTATTTTGAGGTAAAAACGGGTCAACACTTTATAAAACGGGTCAATAAACAATGAGAACTCAACGCTTACTAATGCCAATTGAAGTGATAAGAGTCTACAAAAAATTACCACTTCGGCAACGCAAAGCCCTATACCAAATACTCCGAACAGAGTTAGACTATGGGCCAAATTCTGATAACTCCAATATTCGAAAAATGCTCCGAGGTGATCGTTACGTACCTGCCTCAGCAATCAAGTTAATTCGTGATCATCTTGGAATGACCCGCTCGGCTGGCAATATTCAAATGGACATCATGGATATAGTCGGGCTCAAGCCCAAAACATTACAACCGTAATTTTATAAACCTTCATATTATGGAATGTCATAACTGCTCAGCTCCTGTGGATTCACATACGCATTTGGATTCAGAAGAGGTCAAATTCCCAGCCAATGGTGATTTTAGTATCTGCTTATACTGCGGTGCTTTAGCCGAATTTTCAAACGGTTCATTAATTCCACTTTCTGATGAGGTAATGGAATCAATTCAAAAAGATGATCCTGAAACTTGGTACCATTTACTTGAAGTTCAGAGTATGATTCGTCACGAGAATATTTAGTTTTAACTCATTTCCTTCAATCATTTTCCAGCCATACGGCTACAATCAAATCATGAAAATCTTAGTTAAAAGTCGGATGCGTATCAGATACGCATTGCAAGGAGTCGTGTACCTAGAGTATAGAGTAAAAGGTTCTTGGGGCTATGTTTGGCGCAAAGCTTCAGTTTGTTTAGAGCTGCCCAATGAGGACTATCGTACAACCTTGAAAAGACTCCAGCGTCTGAGAGCTCACAAACGATCAGAACGTAAAAGTTTAGTGCAAAGAATGACTACGCTTTATTGTAAAAACAAGGAGCTGGAGTTACAAATGGTTTAGCTGGTACAAAAAATTGTCCTACTGATTGAGGTGTGTCAAATCCAACTTGCAGGAAAATACTAGATTTTACACCTACAAAAAAGATGAAACACGCCTCTTTATTCAGTGGAATCGGAGGGTTTGACCTTGTGGCCCACCAGATGGGTTGGGAAAATGTATTCCACTGTGAGATAAACCCGTTTTGCCAGCAAGTTCTACAATATTACTGGCCCAATGCAATTCTTTATGACGACATCACAACAACAGATTTTAGTAAACACCGAGGACAAATCGATGTCCTCACTGGTGGATTCCCTTGCCAGCCCTACAGCGTGGCAGGAAAACGAATGGGTAAAGCCGATGAGCGCCACCTGTGGCCACACATGCTTAGAGCAATTCATGAAATCAGACCAACATGGGTCGTGGGCGAAAACGTTCGCGGCATCATTAGTTGGGACAACGGACTGGTATTCGAAGAGGTGCATGCTCAGTTGGAAGCTGAAGGCTACGAAGTACAAGCGTTCGTACTTCCAGCTGCAGGTGTCGACGCACCGCACCGCCGCGATCGAGTCTGGTTTGTTGCCCACGCCAAGGGCCAGCGAAACGATAGGAGCAAAGGTAGAGAATCCACAATTCGAGAATGGAACGTTTTTCAGGCAGAACAAGGACGGAATCAGGTGGGGACTGAAGCTCAGGGACGCGATAGAAAACGGATTATTACCCACGCCGACTGCTGTACAACGAGATCACCCCGAACGAGTACTGGAGCTGGTGAAAGCTGGAGCAACTTCACTCAACAGTCGAGTGAATGGCGAAGCCAGACCCAACAGCATTTTGGATGCAGTAATGTTTTACGGAATGCTCCCGACACCCCGAACCAACAAAGCCACCAATATCAATTTAAACAGTGTGAAGTTGGCCAATCGCAACAAAGGGAACTTGGAGGAAGCACTAGCCCAAATAGTAGTATCATTTCTCCCCACGCCAACGGCATCGGACAACCCTGCCAAGAACACGGGCAAAATGAACCAAGACTCACTACAAAAAAGGGCTTATCAAGTCACTGGGCAACCTTCCCAGTTGAATCCCCGGTTTGTGGCCGAGATGATGGGTTTTCCAGCAGACTGGACAGAGAGACCCTTCTACAAGGAAGAAAAACCCGAAAATCAACATTCAATTACTGGCGAGAAGAATCTATAAAAGCCTACGGCAATGCAATAGTGCCTCAGGTGGTTTGGAGGGTGTTTGAGGTGATATGTAGATTTGATTCTCTTTGATTTTGTAAAAAGCCTTATACAATTGCCTCTCTTTTGAGAAAATTGTATGAGGCTTTTCTGTTGAAACTACTTTTATCACTATAATAATTTTGTTAAAAAATTATAAAGAAAATTTGTAATATTTGCATTAATTAATAGTTGCTAAAAACGCCAAGTCCAATGAACCCAAAAAAGATTAAAGTCAAATTAACAAGTCTATTGATTAATTTAGAGAATTTCCGTTTCGAAACGGTAGATAATCAAAAAGATGCAATTAAACAGATGGTTGAAGACCAAAAAGAGAAGCTCTTTAATTTAGCGAAGAGTATTCTGGAGGAAGGTTTCAATCCCCATGAAGGTATTATTGTTTCGAAACGTATTCCTTCTAGTAATAGTGAAGTCTTGATAGATCAGAATGAAAAAAATACATTACTGTCATCAAAGAAATACATCGTTATAGAGGGTAATAGAAGGATTACTTCACTAAAGCTTTTTGTAAATCCTACTTTATTAAAGGATTCCAAGAATCCTATGTTACAAAAGAAATTTCAGGATTTACATGATGATTATTTTAAAAATCGCTCTAAGTACACCTTTGATATTGAGTCTTCTGTAGAATGCCTCTACTATGAAAATCCTAATGATGCTCTTAAATGGATTAAGACAAAGCATATAGGACAATATGATGGTGTTGGTACTGTTTCATGGACTGCGAGTCAGATAGATCGTTTTGAAGAAATGACAGGAGGACGAGCATCAAAATCTTTGCAGGTAGTTTCATTTCTAAGAAATTTAGATTCCGTAAGTCCTGAGTTTAAGTTAAAACTAAATCTTTTAAAGGTTACTACACTCGATAGATTATTAGCAGATCCAGATGTAAGGATATTTTTAGGCTTGGAGCTGGAATCAGGAAGATTGTACTCAAAATACTCCTTAACTGAAGTTCAAAAAGGATTAGTCGGAGTCATTAGTGATTTACTTTCTCCCGATTTTACAGTTAAGAAAGTTTATACAAAAGAGCTAAGAGCTGATTATCTTGATAATTTCAACCCGATAAATATACCAAATTTTTCAACTTTTCAAGATACTTCAAAGTGGTATCTTGATACTCCAGATGAGTATCTTAAGTTAGAAAAAACTAAGACTGATGAATTCGATACACAACAGGGAATTGGGCAAAGTTTGTCTTTAGATTCACTAGAGTCTCCCTCTTCAGAGTCATTAAACTCCACTGTGGGAATTGATTCTAATCTTGTGGCTAACTCTAATAAAGTCGAAACTGTAGTTCAACATCCAAAATCAACATCACGTAAGTTTGTAATTCCTAAAAGTTTCAAGGTTACTATTAACGAACCGAAGGTTAACGATATCTTTTTAGAACTCAAGGATTTAGATATAACTAAATTCCAAAATGTTGCCTCCATATCTTTAAGAGTATTTATTGAACTAAGCCTTGATTGCTATTTGGAAAAAAATAACTTAATTCCAAATAATGGTTCTGCTGCTAAAAGTGGATTAACTTTACAGAAAAAAGTGATGGACGTGGCTAGTCATCTGGAAAATACTAAAAAAGCTGATCCAGCAATTTGTAAAGGAATTAAAATTAGTTGCAAAGACCCTAATAACTTGATTGGTATTGATACTTTACACGCATATTTACATAATCACCGTTTTGCATCTACAACAGAAAACTTAATTATAACATGGAATAACATTCAAGATTTTATGTTTCGTGTTTGGCAGTAAAATATAAACTATATGGCCTTTTTTTCGCCTTTGAGATACCCTGGAGGTAAAGCAAAAATTGCAGATTTCTTTATGTCTGTATTTGAAGAGAATTCTTTGTGTGATGGTGTGTACATAGAACCGTATGCAGGAGGAGCCTCCGTAGGATTAAACTTATTGTTTAATGAATATGCATCGAGAATAATAATAAATGATTTAGATAAATCAATTTATGCTTTTTGGTATTCTGTATTAAATGAGACAGATAACTTATGTAAATTAATTTTTGATAATAATGTAGATATTCCTCAATGGAAAGTTCAAAAGGACATTCAAAGAAATAAAGAGAATAGTAGTTTACTTGAATTGGGATATTCTACATTTTTTTTAAATCGAACAAATCGTTCAGGAATAATTCGTGCAGGAGTAATTGGTGGTATTGAACAGTCAGGTGACTGGAAGATGGATGTAAGATTTAATAAAAATGATTTAATCAACCGCATCCAAAAGATCGCATTATACAAAGATAGGATAAAGCTTTATAATTTGGATGCGGTGAAATTGTTGAAAACACTAAGAAATACATTGCCTGAAAATTCTTTAATGTATTTTGACCCTCCATATTATGTTAAAGGGAAAGAGTTATATATGAATTTTTTTACGCATGAAGATCACTCACTAATATATAATGAAATTGCAAAGTCAGAGAATCTAAAGTGGATAGTAACTTATGATAATGTAGAAGAAATCACAAATCTCTACCAAAATTATAGACAACTAACGTATTCGTTAAATTATAGTGCAGGAAATGCAACTAAGGGCAAGGAGGTATTAATCTACTCAGATAATATTATTTTACCTGTACATAATTTACACGGATGTGATGAGGTACCTGTCCTCTAAATAGAATAATAAGACTTCTATGTTTACCCCAAAAAAACAATGAACTGGATTCAATCGATTCTCAGCGTGTTGAAGGGGGTAAAGGACTCTACAGCATTATTTGACTACAAGCGTATTTTACAAGAGGTATTGGTATCAATTCTTGTTTCTGTATTGGTTTGGGCTATTCTTAAACCATTCAAAATCGAGGACGATACCAATTCTCGCTTGTTGAGTATTGCGCTGACAACTCAACGAAAGTTAGATTCCCTCAACTTTCAGGAGAAGCTCCACAAACAACAGGCTCAAATTGACTCATTGAATCGTGTAATTATTCTACATCATGAAAACGATTCTTTGCGCAGTAATGCTCGCCTATCCAAGCTCGATGCTATTCGGGCAATCAACAAGTACATTACGAACTCCTCCAAAACAGAAGGTAGAAACCAATGAGGTTTTATTTCCAGACAGTAGCGCTGTGGTCAAACTGTTTTATGACAATGCTCCGGCTATTTTGGATAGCCTCACACGTTTCACTTTTGTAAAAGCCAACAACAAAGTTCTATCATTGGAGGTCAACCGCTGGAAACTGGATTATTATTTGGCCACACAAGATGCCCAAACTTGTGTTTTGGATAAACTCACATTGTCCAAAACTGCTACTGACATTTCATTAAAACTTAGCGACAGTAAAGCGAAATTAAAGAGTAGCAAAACTGAAAATTGGTGCTGGCGAATAGCCGTAGCAGTTGGTCTCTATTTCGCTTTAAAATGAGTCCTTTTGTGGGTGCGCATGATGTAGCAATTTTGGGTAAACAAAGCACGAGGGGCAACCCTAAAGACCATGAGTGTTAAACGTACCATCAAACGGCGAGTGATGTTTGCCGAAATTCACCAAGACACACGGGGCGATGAGGTACACAAATTTTCTATCAAGTATCGTAAAGTAGACGGAGAAATAGGATACAAAGCGAACGTCTCCAAGAGCATTCGAAATTTACCCGGAAAAGGGAAATACAACGGCAATGTTAAAATCAATCACGTTCTGCTCCTCTATGATCACGATACTGATAGGACTTTTGAAATACTTATTGATCTCATGATTGAATACAACGGACTGCTCATAGACCATACAGTGTAATTGAGCTGAAGTTCTACACCTAACAATTTTATGAAAGTACAACAACTATCGGATTCGCTATTTGTGCTCAATTCGGCGGTATTGCAATTGACGTCAAGGGATGCCGCGTTTGGTTACCATGATAGTCTTTTCGGATCAGCAGTAACGGATCATATCCGATGGGGACACACCGACAACATGCCCAACATGATGAAAAGCATGATTGTTGGCAACAACCAGGTACCTGCTCAGTTGGTCAGTATTCGAGATATGATATATGGTAGTGGGGTGGGGTTCTTCAAAAGAGTGATAGATCCCGAAACAACCAAACAAAGCTTACAACCTTATACAGACTCAAGGTTGGAGGATTGGGAGTTTGATACTGATCTACCATCGTTTGTAGCCTCTGGTTTGAATCAATTTGTAGAGTGCGGCAACAAGTTTACTCGCATGATCTGGAGTGCCTCTAACAAATGGTATCGACCAGAAATTAGTGATTGTTTTATGACTCGGATAGGTTCACCCACCAATGGCCGAATCATTGATTTTCATGTAAACGATGAGTTTGGAGGTAAACGGATTGTTTCGAGTAAATCCAATAGTGATATTATTCCGGCTTTTGATTTTCGTGACGATAGTTATAACAAAAAGCAGGTAGTCACCATGCTCCACGCAAAGGAGCAAATCCCTGGTAATCCATTTTATGCGTATCCTACGTGGTGGTGTGCCAAAGAGTGGATTGAGCTGGCCAATTTGATTCCTATGTTTCACAAATCTGGTATCCAAAATGGCTACAATATCAAATACTTGATTCGTATGCCTGTGGACTACTTCGACGCTCAAGGTGGTAAATCTTTGGATGAAAAAGACCGTTCGAAAAAGTGGGCTGACTTTTCAGATCGCTTGTCGGGTTGGATGGCTGGACAAAAGAACGTCAACAAATCTATGATTGTAAAATACCTACGTGGAGCTGACGGCAAAATGTTGGATAATGTAGACGTGCAGCCACTCAAAAACGAAATGTCGGACGATGCCTATTCGAAGGTTTGGGAAATGTCAAACCAGTCTATTGCCAACGCTATGGGTATTTTGCCAACCTTGGCAGGGGTGAGCCCTGGCAAAGGAAACGACTCAGGTTCACAAATTAGAGTCATGGCCGATTATCAACAACATTTCCGTACACCTGTACCACGCATGTTGGTCTTAAAGGATATTCAGTATGCTTTACGAGCCATGGGTTACCGTGATATTATTCCAGCTTTTAAGGAAGTACAAATTACTACTCTCGATACCAACCCGACCGGTGCTCAAGCCGTCGTTAATCAAGCGTCCTAATGTTGATCAATGAAGCAGTTTTAAAAGCTGAGCTTGGAGGGATTCAAGCAAGTTTGAATTGGAAAACGCTCGAACCTTTTGCTAAAATGGCCAATCGTAATTTTCGCAAACAAATAGGAGTAGAGCTGTACAATGAGTTGATAAAGCCCAATACAAACCTAACTGAGCTGAAGGAAATAGCCGTAGGGGTTGTAGCCTGGCAAAGTTACGATTTAGCTTTTCCACACCTCAAGATGAAAGTAGGGGATTTGGGTTTGATGAAAAGCTCACCACAAAATACGGTGGCCATTACCAAATGGGAGTACGTCGACTCAAGGGAAGCCAATTTACAAGTGGTGGACAAATTGCTGGAGGACTTTTTTGAGTTGTTGGAAATGGAATCTCCAGAAGTTTGGAAAAGCTCTGAGGCCTATAAAACCCGAAACAGATTGTTTGTTAGGTCAGCGTCTGAGCTGGGCAAAAAGCTAACCTTGGTAGGGCGAAACAGTCGCTTCTTTGATGTACTAACCACCTATATAGAGCGATCCGAAAACAACTATATAAAACCCTTACTAACTAAAGAGGTCTTTAGAGATTTGAAGCAAAAGTGGCAGGAGGCAGCAACTTTGACAGCTCAAGAAAGTGAGTTAATACAGGGTATTCAGTGGGCTTTGGCGTATCTGGCCATGTATGAGGCGTACCCGTATTTGCCCATGATCGTAGACATGAATGGGATGCGAGAGGCTCGTTACAAAGACGGCACTAGGGAAGAAGAAACCGCCGACGCTAAACTGAAAAATGTACAACGTCAGGCGCTGTGGAATGATGGTCAGAAGTTTTTGGGGGATATTCGTGAGTTTTTGGATGCTGAGTCATCGCCAACAGTATTTGCAACGTATTATCTAAAAAATCAAACCAATACACTTAGTGAGGATTTGGACTTTACCGACAAACCTCATGTTATTCTTTAACATTCTACACCATGACACTTAGTAAAATGACCAAGGATACTACACCCGTTACACCACTCAAGGTAGTCAACAATTCACAGGATCACCATTCGACCATCGAGGCTAAAAAGAAAGCACTGGAAGAACAGAAAGCTTTGCTTGAGGCAGAGGAGCAAGCATTGATTGAAGCCGAGCAAAAGGCCCAAGAAAAAGCCAAACAAGAACAGCTTACCAAAATTGATTCGCTTTTTCAGAATGCCGAAATGTACGAGAATTGGGCAAAAGAGGAGCTGGCCAAAAAGCCACACGAACGAGACAACGGACAGGCTGAGGCCTATATGGAAATAGCGAGAGAACGCAAAGCTGAAGCCCGAAAATTACAATTGGAGTTAGGTATTCAAAGCATGGCGACCGAGCCTGTCGAAACTAACGAACCTGATACTCAAAGCCGTCACCCTTGGTGGACACCATTTGCACAAATTGGCGGTTTGTTTTTGCTCCTTTGGGTTTGCGTTCAAGGCTTTTTTGATACTCAAAAGAAGATAGCTGCACACAACGCCGTGGTCGAACCATTTGCTCAGGTACGCGCTCATGACTTGGATTCTGTTCAAAAACTCTTTTTTGAGAAAATGACCATCGGGACGGATTTGTTGATTATGCTTGGAATCATTGGCGTAATATCTCCAGTGATTTTTATCTACATAGTACCAATCATTAAGTCCAAAAGAGATTTTCTAAACGAGTTCAATAACGATTTAACGGCATGGCAAAGAGGCTTACTTACATCTATTATCTTATCGGCGGTATTACTTTACTTGGGCTTGTCTCATTCGGTCAGAATGTAATCAGAACCGAAACCGAAAACCGTAGCTATTACACACACTGGGCCGAATACACTCAACCCCAAAAGGAAAATCTTTTACTGTTGATGTCTGAAAGTGAGGTCAGAAAAGCATTGCTAGACATGGCACGGAAAGAGGTCTATGTGGTTGAAAAGACGAATAAAAACGACCACCCACGAATTAGTTATTATAACAAAATAGCACGTTCGTCAGCTCATGCAGCCTATTGTGCAGCGGGTCAGTATGCAATGGCCAAAGAGCTAGGTTTACAATACAATCTCAAAAGTCCTGCCGCGGTTCGTGGATGGTTTACCGACAAACGAACCATTATCTACAACCGTGGCAAGTGGACTGGCAACGCTCAACTAATGGATTACATTTGGATTTATGGTTCACATCTGGAAGCATTGGCCCAACCCAATATAGATCCTGATATTGACGACGACGATGAGATTTTGACCATCGGATTTAATACCACTGCTGGCACTCGCAAGCACGGCGTTCACCATCCTATTTGGAGGCGCTGGGGCGATGTGCAGCTAATGACTAATCAGGTTACTCCAGCGTATTTACAACTCAAAAATAAATACCAATGAACAAACAAGATGAACTTGGATTAATAGACCGTATCCAAGCACCTACACCAAAACTATTTAAGTCGATCCGTAACGTAGCCATTGTTACTTCGGCCGTTGCTTTGGCTTTAGTTCAATCCAAACAACAAGGGGTAGAGCTGCCAAGTATTGTTGACTTTTTAGCAAGTAAAATTGTCGTAGTGAGTGGTGCTATTGCTGGGCTTATCGCTCAGTTGACGGTGGACTATTCTAAATTACAAGAAAAGTAAACCTTGAAAAGGAGCGCCTTCGGGTGCTCCTACATTGTTATGTTAGAAATTGAGTTGTCGAAAGAAAAGTTTTACATTCCTGAAAACTGGAGCGAAGTACCCGTAAAACGTTTACCCAAACTACTGGAGTCTGTTTTTGTTGCTCAAGCTACACCCGAAACCTACCATCAAATTTTACGACTCACACTAGGTATCAGCGATACAACATGGGGACGCTTTTGCTATCATTATTTTAGAAAAGATTTACCCGAAAATACCAGGAAACAAAACGCCGAAATACTACACAATTTACTCATGATGGTGAGCTGGATGTGGACGGAAGAAATGACTACAAGGCCGTTTGATACTGTGAAAGTTGGTACTGAAGAATGGGTTTTGTTTGAAGAAAATTTGACCAGTATGAGTTTTGGTGAGCTGTCGGATGCCTACATCCATTTACTAGCTTTTACAAAACAGTTAATCGAAGGAGACGAACGACTCCACCATTTGATTGCTACTATTTGCCGACCACGGAAGGAAGGGGATTATACTCAGGACACCAATTGGAACGGCGATCATAGAATTCCGTACAATGCCCACGCTGTAAAAGAAATGTCCAAAAAAGTCGCTTTACTGCCTGAAGGGACTAAAGTGGCTATTATGGTTTATTTTGCTGGATCTGTAAAGCAACTATTCGAGCAATATGATTTGATGGAAACAGGCGTGGAAAGTGTAGGCGAGGACGACTATCCTGGTCAGGGACTTATCAAAAATCAACATCTATTAGCCGAAAAAGGAATCTTTGGAAACCTTGATCAAACAAAGCAAGCCAATATACACGATGTGTTTTTGTTTCTGGAAGAACACCGCAAAGACATGAAAGCACAGGCAGAAATACAAAAAGCAGAATGACACCAACCCAACTACTCTGGAACTTCCTAAAACCAATTTGTCAACAAGACGGGATAGAATACGTGGCCATGAGCGATGGTGATCGTATGGATAGATTTAGTGCTGCCAGTGTAAGTCAAACGGTTTACCCTAGTGTTTTTGTGATGCGGCCACGCTATCGTGTAAGAGATACTACCAACGGCTTGATCATGCTCAATTACGAGTTGAAAATATACATTTTGGCTAAGGGGGATTTAAACGATTTTGAAAGTCAGGATTCAGCTTTTGACTTTTGTGAAGGTGTTGCCACCAATATTCTGCAAGAACTCAACCGCAAGTATTTGGAAGAAAAAACATGCTGGTTTGATTTAAACGACTCTGGCATGGACCCAGTAATGTACGTGACACTCGACTCAGCCTGGGGCTATGAACTTACGATCCGTTTGGGTTTAGAATCTAATCAATTATTCTACTGATATGAAAAAACTTTTGTTTTATGCCATCACGGGCTTTTCGATGCCAATTGTATTGGTCTATTTCCTTTTCATGGATTTGATAAACCTACGCTTCAAAACTTCCACGACATGGCTTAAACTACAAATAGTCTATGAGGATGCACAGAAAAAAGCATTTCCCGTGGCTAAACCCGAAACCAACGCTGAGACCATCCGCAAAGAATTTATAAAGCTTCAGAAACGAATGGAGCGTAAACAACTTTACAAATGGTAGATTCATTATTAACAGAAATTGGAGGACGACCAATTGCCTTTATTCCGATGGAGTTTAGCCGAAATAGGTTGTTTCATACCATTGATGCGGCTAATCCTGATTTGACTTCACGAGCCAACCTTTCATACAGTTTAGAAATACAGGTTCCGACTTTTCCTCAATCCCTGGTATTTGAACCACTACACCGAAGCATAGGTAAAGAGCCACCCGTAACCGTGTTTGGAAATATTAACTCCTTTGCTGGAGCAACGTTTGAATACAACCGCCGAAACGGTAAACTTGACGGCTTGCTGAACTATCAAAAACCTAACTGGCAACAAGAAAAAATTACTTCAGTATTTACCCAAACAACACCTTTCAAACTCAGAGAGCTGGTTACTGGAGGTACTCCAAATGTAAATACTGATACGACGCTGGCCACTAGATTCTGTATTAAAGCCGGATTGAACGATGAGGATTTTGCTATGTGGGCCGACACTTTCTGGACTAAGTATCAGTTTGAACAACGTCGGTTTTTGACATGGCAGCCAAATAACAAATTGATTGGTCGTGATCAGGAGGAGTATCTATCTTTTTTGATGAACTTTTCGCCAAAACCTTCAAAAGTATGTCTTCGAGTTCAGAGCTATAAACCAACGGGTACAAATACTTTTACTGCCAAAGAATTGGAGGTGGTAACCCAAAATTCAGTCGTGTTGTGTCCAGTAGGATGCAAAGCTTTGGGTTTAGACAACGACGTTTATCAATATGATGTTTGGTTGTCGGACGAACAAAACAGAAGGTTTACAGAGGTTCGTACTTTTCAAATAGACAGTCGTTACCGAGCAAACGAGCGCTCCATTTTGTTTTCCAACTCTTTGGGCGGGTTTGATACAATACGATTAGTTGGCAAAGCCACAGAAACCTTAAAAGTATCACAAACCTACGCTCAGCGCGATAAATCCGTTCAGGGTATCGACTGGATGGAAATGGTGGTGATCAATACTGAAGGACAACGAGAATTGGTTATTTCGACGGGTTGGTTTGAACGAAGCGCCAAGGACTATTTAAAGTACCTTGATGAGTTGATGTTGTCGGAGCAGGTCTATTTGGTGACGGACAAAGGTCATATTCCTTTACGTAAAAATACCAATGCCTTGGTTGATGTCGAGGACAACACTGAGTTGATAGCACGAAGCTTTAGTTTTACTTATGACCGAACTATCCAAAATTACAGTGATGCTCCGTCGATTGGCGCTGTACCTGCCAGAGCCACCACGTGGGAAGGTTTAGACTTTACTCATATACTAGATTCCTTTGGGCGACGAACGGGACGAATGCGACCAGCTCGCATCCGCAAAGTGTATGCCGACGACAAAAGCCTATTTAAACCCCTAACCATAAAGCCCAACGTAGAGAGTGATCCCGACTATATAGCCTTTTTAGTAAATCCAAGTATAGTACCAGGCTCAAGTCCCTATCCAAACACTGCCATAGTTCGCCAAGGGACTTTTGTACGTTCAAATTGTGGCAATGGCAAAACGGGTGGTTATGCTACAATCAATATTCCCGCTGGTCGTTATGGTTCGGAAACACCAGGAGAAGCCCAACAATTGGCCGAGCTGGAATATACCACGCTGAATACGCAAGAATACGCCAACGCTTATGGAGAATGTATTTTGAACCCTTATGATTATGCTTTTAACGTGCCTGCTAATTATGCACACTTCAGACAAAGTGGGATGAGTGGAGCTGATGCCGTTTCCAAAGATAATGCTAATGGGGTAGGGAAGGGGAATGCCTGGTTTTTACAAGGACAATCAGGACAAACAGATCTTTACCCGGTAGGTGTTTGGGACATCAATTTGCCGACTAATTACCTGACAGGATTCAACTGGAGGTTTATAATCTATGGTACAAACTTTGGATTTAAAGTATATGTCAACGGTCAATTGATTTACAACGTTGCTCAAGTTCCAACGGTTGATAATTGTGCCAGTATCGAAATTCCACATAATCAAATCCCTTCAGGTGCTAGGGTATATCTAGTGAAAGTATGAGTTTAGCCATCAAAATCAATGGGCAATTGGTAGACATAAATGCCAAATTGCCCACCACCATAGATTTAATCAATCCTCACTTGTTGTATGACTTGATTCCGGAAAGTACAATCAAGTTGCCCAATATGCCATATTCGCCGCGTAATCAAAAAGTATTTGGTTACTGGGATGAGCCGACGTCTGGAGGAGCTGTTCCCGAATATCTTTTTGAGTATATCTTTGGCGGTGAACTAATCAAAGAAGGCATTTTGGCCTTAAAAGAGGCTTCACAAAAGAACGGTTATGTAGGTGATACTAAGGAAGAATTTACCAAGTTTTTTGGTGATTATCAGGATAAACTTTTAACCGAAATCACGGAGTTGGGAAGCCTTCCTTTCTCCACTGCTTCAATTGTCTTTAATGATGCCTATTGTTTGCCAACGATTGTCAATACTACCTTTTACGCCGATAAAGGTAGCTCGATTGGTTATGGAGGTAAAGTAAACGATTTTGTTGGAGGTCAGTACATTGGCTCACCATTGGTACCGATGTTTTTTGTAAAATGGGTCATTCAAAAGATTGCTGGAATAACCAATACCACTATAACTGGTGACTTTTTAGATCACCCAGCCTACAGCCAATTGATTCTGTTTAACCTTCGAGCTATGGACGGAGCTGGTACGGTCACAGTAAGCCAGCATTTACCAGAACTGACTGTAGAGCAGTTCTTTCTTGAGCTTCGAAAGTTATCTAACCTCAAGTTTAACTTTAACCCAGTACAAAAGTCTTTAGAAATCAATTTTTGGGAAAATGATTTACAACAACCAGCCGTAGTGGACTGGAGTGATAAAGGATTAATTGGTGAAATCAAAGTACCTGAGTCTAATACCAGAATCCAACTGGGTTACAAACTAGATCCAGCCGATGCACTAACCAAAGATAAACCCGTAGAGCTGAGTGATTACATTACCCCAGAGTACACTGGACAAATGTACAGTGGAGTTGCCAAAGTAATATCAGAGTTTTCGACAACCCTGGTTAATGCAGAAACGGGTTTAGCTGAAGTACGTCAAGAAGGTGTAACCGAGCAATTTGCCCAGCTCACCAAAAAGGTAGCTCCCAAACTATTGTTTTGGCATGGACTACAAGACGGATACCCCAAAGCTTTACCAAGTTGGGGTAATTATACCTTGTATTGGAATGGCCCATCAGGACTAAAAGCAAATCACTGGTCAAAGCTTGAGCAGATGCGTGCTAACCAATTTTACCTCAAGAAAGAGTTGATATTAAACGAAGTGGATTTGGCAAAACTAGACTTTTCAAAAAAGGTTTATTTGAATGGTGTCGAATACTTAATAGCTCAGTTATCGGGTGAGATGCCGATAACTAAGCCGTTTAGTATGTTGTTGGTGGGTACTTAGTTCCAAAGGGGTTCATTTGTCCAACTAATATCAAATCCCATAGCTTTTATATCTATGTTTGGGTATTTAGCACATAAAGCCTGAAGTTCATCTGTAAAATTGTTACTTGGATCTATACTATTAAGTAAATATCTCATGCAACAAAGTACTGGATATAATTTTTGGACTGAGTATGAATTCGGTAAATTTTTAATCCAACGGCCTTTAGGTCTGGTTGGAAGTCTTGGTGTTGTTACTAGAGTTTTGTTCCAAAGTCTGGAGTGATGAGCACAAAAATTTCGTATCAAACTAATTGACTGTAACCAACTACTAAAAAAAGTATGGTTTGGTACAAGAAAGGCATCTGGTATATCATTTTTAACTTTTAAGTTATTTTTTAGATTACCATATAACCTTGAAAGATGACCCATTGAAATAATTTCAATAGTTTTCCATGCAGGGGGTCGGTTGAATTGAGGAGTTTTTGTACTAAAACTATCATATTTCTTGAAGTGCTCTTTGATAAAAACCTCTTTACACCTTTTGAGCTCGTCATCAATTATATCTAAATTCGATTTAAAATCTGCTTGGTTTTGAAATAAACTACTGTCCTCAAACCAATTAGGATTGTGTTGAGTTGATAGTTGATAAATCATACGAGTTCTAAGCGAAATTTCAATTTTCTCGATATAGTTAAATACCAACGCTCTTAAGTCTTTATCAAAATTGTAAAGATTTGCTACCGTCTGGAAATCACTTTTGGGTTTGAAAATATGATTAATTTTGTCAGATTGAAGGGACCACCAATATCCTGCTAAACGATAATAGCTAACATTTTCCAAGAAATTATAAGCAAAATTTCTATCATTAATTAATAAACCTCTGTTTTCTAGTTGATCTAATTGATCATTGATGGTTAGGGCGGGTTTACTGTATTGCATAGGGGTATAAAATAAAAGACTCGCCCTGGTGCGCTGTTCAAGTGGGTAGCGTGGCGAGTACGATTGATACAAAAGTATTTTTTTCTCAGATGCTACACAAGAAGTATTTGAAAAAAGAGTCATTTATAGAAATAATATCTAAAAATAACTATTATTCAGTATGATTTATCTATTTATAATTGTTTGTAAATAAATAAAATCTTTTCATTTTGTGTTTGAATATTATTTTTCTACTAATATATTATAAAAAAACCATTTAGCCATATACTTCAAAGCACCAGATAAAGATTTTTCAGTGTAATGTTCTTCAATTTCTACCACTTCAAGAATGATTGGTAAATTGTCTCTTACTTGGATATTTGGATTAGTAGGTATATAAGAATCTAGCTCCTTGAGTGTTCGGAAAGTTTTGATTTCCGCAAGGAACTTGGGGTTTCTGGTACATAAAATAAAAGCCGCTTCTGAATTCTCAGAAGCGGCTTTGTCGTTCCTAATTAGAACGTATTTAGGTTGATTCATTCTCTATCAAAAGGTACGCTTGAAAGTGTACTTTAGGGTCATACTCGTTTGGTAATTGTATGATGTGTAAATACTTTTCGCCATGACTACCGAATGTCATATAGCAGGGTATCCACAGGTTTCTACGGATATAGACAGGTACTTGTCGATCCATAAATTTCTTCCCACGACTTACTATGGTATCATAGTGAGCTTGAGCAATTGCAATGCCGTTGCTGAGTGTTATTTTTTCCATGATGTATCTCGTTTTTGAATCGGTGAGTCTCCGATTGATTAGTACAAACTTAATGAATTAAGGACAAAAAAATGTCCTTAATTGCTTTTTATCGGGTAATTACTTTTGTTACCACAATACATGAATAGCCTGTTTTACACTAACTTTTTAATTCTAAATGAAAACTCCTGTCGCTTACTATGGTGGTAAGCAATCTATGCTCAAGGAAATCTTACCAAGAATTCCAGAACACAAAGTCTATGTTGAACCTTTTTTTGGAGGTGGAGCCGTCTTTTTCAGTAAACCTCAAAGTGAAGTTGAAATTATTAATGACATCAATCACAATGTTGTCACCTTTTACAGAGTTCTCAAGTATGACTTTGATGCACTACAACAAAAAATTGATGAGACTTTCCACAGTAGAAAGCAACACACCATAGCGCGAGAGGAATACCGACAAGGCCTAAAAGAGATTAAGGACCCATTAGTGACAGCGTGGGCATTTTGGGTTCAAACAACGATGAGCTTTGGTTGTCAGATTGGTAGTGGTTTTGGTTATGATAAGTATGGTAGTTGCCCACTTCGAATACATAATAAAAAACAAAACTTCACAGGAGAGTATCAACAGCGCATGAGGAAAGTGACAATTGAGTGTTATGATGCTTTGAAAGTGATTAAAGCTTATGATAGCCCCGACGCATTCTTTTATATTGACCCTCCTTATGTTTCGTCGGTACAAGGACACTATGCCGGTTATAAAACGGAGGACTTTGAAGCTCTTTTACTAGCCTGTAGCAAGCTTAAAGGTAAATTTTTACTTTCATCATATCCGGAAGAAATATTGAAAGACTATATTGAGCGTTTTGGTTGGAAACATGAGCAGTTTGTAAAAAATCTTTCAGTTGATGGGAAGAAAAACCAAGGTAAGACAAAAACTGAGTGTCTGACTTGGAACTACTAAAAAAATGGTGGATTGTTTTGGTTTTCTAATGTAAAGTTTTCATATTTGTATATGACCTCGTCTAATAGACGGGTGTCGAACTATTTGATTAGGTAAAAGCGCATCACCACTGGTGCGCTTTTCTTTTGTCCTTCAGCTCCCTAAAAGTCTTTCAGAAATTAGATCTTGAATAGAACTACACTGAAATGAAAGACTCCATTCTTGAAAATCCAATCTTTGTCGAAATCCTAAAAAAGTATGTCGATGAGGCCGAAAAGGTGTTTCGTCGAGAGGTAAACGCACAAGGCATTGTCTTGACGGGCGCCATGCTAAACAGTATCAAGTCGGGTGCTGTCGAACGAGGGAAAGACTATATCAAAGCCTTTGTTCACTATGATATGTTACTAAGGCTAAAAGACCTTAAACAGCTCAATTTTGAGCGAATGCCTCCTTTGTCTCCCTTTATTAAGTATGTCGAAAAAGTAGGTGTTAGTGCGTTTCCTTACATTCCTGGTTATCCCAAAGGTTTGACACCACGGAGTTATACTGCTACAGTTATTCGAATAGCTGAAGGAATGCGCCATGCTATCAAAAAAGAACCCAACGTAAAACGGGGTTACCGAGGGGTGTATAATGACCCACTCAAAAACGATATTCTACCCAAATTTTTCTTTGAGCTTCGTCGCCATGCTGGAGCAGGAGCAATACAGGATTTGACCATGAATTTTTCAAAATAGTATCTACTAAAAACGATCTACACCAATGGAATTTAAAGATACCGGTACCCTTGAGCTCAAAGGCCAAACAGGGGATTTGGACAAGAAGCTCAAGGATTTGAATGATAATGCTAAGGCGCTCAGAAAGACCATTAAGGAAATTGAAGAAAACGGCGGCAAAGGTTCTGAAAACTGGAAGAAGTATAAACAGGAATTAAAAGATACCCAACAGGAAGCCGAAAAGTTGAGTAAGTCTATGAAGAGCATGGATGTCAACAAAATGACGCTGCAGCAATTAGAGCAACACACCAAAGCCCTAAACAAAGAACTCAAGCAGCTAGAACCCGGAACTAAGGCTTTTATTGAAACTAGTAAACGACTTGGCGATGTAGAAAAGAGATTAGGAGCAGTCAGGAAAGAAGTTGCCGACATCAAAAAGGGTGGGGAGGATTTAGGTAAACCAAATCTTTGGGACAAGATTTCGGGTGGTGTAAATAAAGTCAATTTAGCCTTTAAGGCTATGATTGCCTTACAGATTATCCAATGGGCTGTTGATCTAGGTAAATCAATTTTTGGAACAACTCAAAAACTAGAGAAATACGAAACGGTTTTAACTACATCATTAAAGTCTCAGAAGCTAGCCAAGGAAAGCATGGCAGCACTCAAGGACATTGCCGCTAAAACGCCGTTTTCACTGGAGGAACTCACAGAGTCTTATGTCAAAATGGTTAACCGTGGGTTAAGGCCTACCAGGGAGCAGATGCTAGCCATGAGCGACGTCGCCAGTGCCTTGGGTAAGCCATTGGAGGCCGTCAACGAAGCTATTTTGGACGTAAGCAATACCGAGCGCTGGAATGAGTTGGGGATTAAGGTACAAAAGTCAGGTGACAAAATTATTGGAACTTTTAAGGGGCAAACTGTGACGATGGAGGCCACCGAAGAAGGTGCGATGAAAATGGTGGCAGCCTTTGGTAAAATCGACGGTGTGGCGGGTATGAATGCTCAAATGATGAATAAACTTGAGGGGCAAACTTCTAACCTTGGAGACGCTTTTATGCAATTGGCTGGAGCTGTAGGTGAGCAGCTCAAACCCGTGTTTTATGCCTTTTTGGCCATTGTGATCAATGTCGCTAATTTCTTGTTGGAGCTGGCCCAGAACTCCGAGCCTGTTGTTACTGTCTTTAAATCACTTTTCCAGCAAGTGACCAACCTATACAACAGTATGATGGGTTTGGTACAACAGATATTCCCTAACCTTAGTAAACAAACCGTTTCGGCCACTACCGTTATGAAGGGTTTAGCGGTTGTGTTTCAATCTTTACTTTTACCTGTTAGGGCTTCCTTTTTGGCCATCCAAGCCATGATTGAGTCATTGGGTGCTTTGATGTCGGGTGGTAAAGCTTTGGTCAAGTTTTTACAAGGTGATTTTGTGGGTGCTTCCAAAACCTGGGACGACGTCAAAAAGCAGTTTAGCAACATGACCAAACATGCCAACGATAACTTTACCCAAATCAAGAAAGGGTTTAAAGATGCCTTGGTAGATACTCCCAAAAAACTAGAACCCGAAGCTGTTTTGGCAGCAGCTACTACCGAAAATAAAAAGCAAAATGTAGTCACGGAGGAGCAGAAAAAAGCGGCTGAAAAGCGAGCTAAAGAAGCTGAGAAAAACCGAAAGAAAGATGAGAATGAAGAAAAGAAACACCTTGATCAAATAGCCAAAGCCAATGAAGAAGCACTCAAGCGTATTGCAGAGTATGAAGCCGAAACCAACATCAACTCGATAAGGGATGAGTTGGAACGTGAAATAGCTAAAATCAACGAGAAAGCTAGAAAACGAAAAACAGAAAATGATGCTTCGTTGGCCGACAAAGCTTTGAAAGAAAAGCTTGAAACTATTCTTGAAAAAGAAGCTGAAGCGGAGCGTCAAAAGGTCAGGGATGAGTATAAAGCCAAGGAAGCTAAGAAGCAGGAAGAAGCGGCTCAAAAGCGGCTTGAAACAGAAAAGCTAGTACAGGAACAGGAGAAAAAAGCCGAAAGCGCTTTGCTCGACTGGAAAGAAGTACAAGCGGGTACCAATGCCAGAAAGCTGGTCGAAATCCGAAAAGAGCGCCTATCGCTTGAGCTGAAGTACACACAAGAAAAGTTGGATACAGAGCTCCAGATCGAGAAGAAAAAAGCCGAACGAGAAATCAGCGATACCCAACAGAAAGAAGCGGCTTTAAAAGCGATTGAGGAGCGTTATCAAAACGAAAAGAAAGCACAAACAGCCAAATACACGCAAGAAATTAGTAAGCTTGATAAAGACCTAATCGACGGGAAGGTAAGTAAACAAAAGGCTTGGAGTGATGTCTTTAGTGCTTTTCTGAAAGGAGACGTAAACAAAGCCGTTGAAGCGGCTGGGCAAATTGTACAGGGAGAAGCAAGTGCCTGGCAAAAGCGACTCCAGAACAACCAGGAGAAGTTTCAAATGGTGGGACAAATGGCGATGCAAGCCGCCAACTTTTTGGCAGATCTGGAAAAAGCCAAAGCAGACAAGGCCATAGCTGAAGCAATGAGAGAACGTGACGAAAAGGTTGCCATTTTGCAACAACAGCTCAATCAGAACAGTGCTGATTTGAATGCTGCCATTGATAATGAGCGCTCCGTTAAACAACAGCATACCGACGCAATTAAACAGCTAAAGGATTCGGAAACGAGCCGAATAAAGGATTTAGAAAAAATTCTCCAAGACGATACCATGGAGAAAGCCGACAAAATCAAGGCTTTTAAAGAAAACTATTCTGAATCGTTTTTGGCCATGAAAGATGCCGAAACCGAAAAGGTAAAGCAACTGAAGGAAGAGGAAACGGAGCGACTTCAAAACCTAGAACAAACCCTCAACGAGCAAATTTGGGATTTGGAGTCACAAATGAGAGTGGCCACTGATAAAGCTGAAAAGGAAGCTTTGGAGGAAAAAATCCGAAAAGCTAAGAAGGAGAAAGAGGAGAAAATGGATGCCGCCGAAAAGACGATGAAAGCGGCTATCAAAGCGGCAGAGGACGAAAGAGACGCCAAAATAAAAGCGGGTCAACAACAGCTCAAGGAACGTTTGGAGGAATTGGATGACGAAACTAAGCAGGATAAAGCGCTATCTAAGGAGCGTATCGAACAGGCCAAGCAGGAAATGGACGATAAAATCAAAGCAGCGGAAAAGGAGAAAGCCGAAAAAGTAAAAGCCGCTACTGATGAGAAAAATCGCCAAATCAAAATCAAAATGGACTTGGAAGCGGCTATCAAAGCCGAAAACGAACGTGCTCGACAAATTGAAAAAGCCGAAAAACTCAAAGCCTGGCAAGCTCAGAAAAAAGCCGACACCGCTAGTGCGATTATCACTGGTGCATTGGCGACCATCAAAGCGCTAGCGTCGGGCTTTTGGCCAGTAAACTTGGTGTTCGCTGCTATGTCGGCCGTAATGACGGGTATTCAGGTAGCCAAAATCAATTCGCAACCTCAACCACAATTTCATTATGGTTTTACGCCTCAAGGGAGCAAGCATGAAAAGACCTACGGAAAAGGTGGTATTGCCTTAGTGGATAACAAAACAGGTAAAGAGTTGGGCGAAATGGAAGGAGGGGAGGCCATTGTCAATGCTGACCAAACAGAAATTAACCAGCCAATTATTAAGCAGATGCACGAAAACGCCAAGCGTGGAATTAAAAAGCCTGTTTGGCAAACTATGAATATCATGGGCGAAGGTGCCAAACCTTTGGCATTTAGAAACGGGATAACTTCACTCAATACCGCCGGGCGAATGTACCAATACGGGACTATTCTAAAACGCTACGACGACGGTTCGGATGGTTCGTTTACAGCCGACTCGCAAAAAGTCAATGAGTCGGAAGCGGACGTGGAAAAAGCCAAACAGTTGGGTGACGAACAAATCAAATTGTTACGTGAGCAAAACGAAGCACTCAAGAAGATTGTACAGCTGAGCGAAAACGGGGTTTACTTGAGTAATGAAATTAGAATGGCTGTAAACCAAAACGTCGGAGCAACCCGTGGAGTTGAAACAGCCATTCGTCAAACCAACGTTTCGAATAAAATGGATACCCTGATTGGAATGATTTCTAACCTAAATGCACGTACTAAATAAAAAGTGATTGGTCTATTTGAATAAAGGTCTTTATATTTGAAGCAGTTTTATTGCACTAACAACTCCACAACTTTTATGATCAAGAAAGTCGAATTTGCAGTGCCGCCACATCTTAAAAAATTCATTGAAGGTACCTATTTAACACAAGAAAAAGGATTTATAAAAATCGGGAAACGTTCACACCTCGGTAGATTGATTCAGTTTGTCCAGAAAGTAGATCCATATCCCAAAAAATACAAAGTCCCTGAAAACTCCACGGTTTTAAAGCTTCAGTATTATGACGAAAGCTACTCTACGTATTTCCCAGTCGAAAAAGCCAAAGAGCTTTGTGATCTGATCGACGCTGAGTTTCGACGTGAGTTGGTTTGTGAAGTCAGGAGCGTACACGAATACAGTCGAGCCATTGACTACACTCCATTTATTCGACGCTTTTTAGATCGGTACGGAATCATTCCAGACGTTGACATAGAAATGGAAACAGCAAGGAAAATTTACAGGGATTATTTGGCCAAAATTTCAAAAGATTTTCAAAAAACTTTTCGCTGATTTGTCCGAAAAATATACCCATTGTCCGAATTTTCGGCTTTTTGTCCTACACAAAAGAATTTTGTCCGACCATAGAGAACTAAAAAACCGCTTAGAATCGCTATTCTAGGCGGTTTTTTAGTTTCTATACTTTTTGCAAAGCTCAAATTTTCGTCCGATGGATTGCGCTTTTTCTCTGGTAGTTTTGACCATGAACACAGTGGAAAAATTTGGACATGGTAAGTCTTCAATCGGATACATTTCACACCTGGTATTAATCGAGTCAAGTAGAGTAAAAACAATCGATGTTTCAGGTGTGCAATTGCTTGATGGTTCCCCAATCACCGTATTCGAGTTTTTACAAAAAAATGCAGTTTGGCAGGAAGCTCAGCAAATAGACGACAGCTCTGGTGACTACTACACGATTACCATTTCTTGTCAAATCAGAAATGTATCGGAGTCATTATTGACTTGGCTTTATGCCAACCAACAAAGACGCTTTGTAGTCTTATGGCGTGGGGTAGATTCGGATACGTTTTATAATGGAAACCAAGAAAACGGTTTTCGCTACCAGTACAACCGACTAGCCTCCGACCGCAAAGTTATAGAGTTGACCCTAACAGGACGATTTACTATTCCAAGCCTTCCACTAAACCCTACATTTATTTCTTCCATTTTGACCCAATATCAATACCAAACATTTTGACATGGCACAGACACTCACCGTTAAACCCCAATATGTAAATACTGCTCAAGTGTTTATTGATGGGAAATCAGTTTTACTCAATAATAACCTAACTCAAGAGCAGTTATTAGCTATTTGGCAAAGAGCGGAGTTTCGTTCATTTATTGACATCACTTATACCAATGTCGCTGACAGCTTTCCAGAAAACTTTGAGATTGATCCAAACTTATTTCATGCTTATGATTCTGGGGAAGTTAGTCATAATCCTGCCAAAACGGATTATCCTGCTAATAGTGTTGGGAAGCAGTTGAATGAGATAATTTCAAGAACTGGACTTCTCGAAAGAAAATACACCAGACCACAAGCTTTTCCAGTACTTAATTTAGCTTTTGCTTATGCTAACTCATTGGATGCTGGGCACAGTTTTCAGCGAAACTCTCAAGCCACTTATATTGGTAAGGATGGAAAAGTTCGAATTGCTAAAGCTAATGTCCCACGTTTCACTTACGACTCAGGTAGTTTAGAACCACTAGGGTTATTGCTTGAAGGAGCGAGAACTAACTATTTAACAAATAGTGTTCAATTAAATCTCTTTTCAAAAGGGGCAAATGTTGTTTATTCAGGTAAAACAACTTTACTAGGATTTGAAGCCCATACTTTCACAAGTACCAGTGTGGTAGATTCATGGGTTACCCAATATGCTCCTCTTACACCTAACAAAGTTTACATCTTTAGTTATTTCTCTAGTCATCCAACTGCTGGACCAATCTTTTTGCGCAAAGCTGGAGATATTCCAACTAGAAGTGTGAATAATTTTGTTTCTACGCTTGTCGCTACAGGAGTATATAAACACAAAGTAGTTTTTACAACTACTTCGGAGGAAACAATAGGGTATTTTAGCGTAATCCCTGCTAACTTAGTTGCTGTTGTAACCTCTTCTATGCCACAACTTGAAGATGGTGAAGTTGATACATCTTTCATCCCCACCTATTCTACTCCAGTAACAAGAGCAGCAGACTATTTTAGAATTGATGAAACTCTATTTCAAAAACAGGTTGGCACATTGAAGGATTTAAGTTTGTTGATTGAAACAAGCTTAGCTTTTGCTAACTCAGGTGAAAGTAATGTTTTAGAGTTACGTGCTCCAGATACGTCTGGAGGTTGGAATGTGAGCAGAGTAATTGTAAGGGAAAAAACGATTACACTAAACACGATTAATGATGGAGTTAATCAATTCTCTAAAAGCTCTGGTATTTTGGCTCAAAATACAAACCATAAAATTGGAGTTAGCTTATCTTCTAGTGAAGCTAATCTCGTAATAAATGGTGTACTGGCAGGAACACAATCGTCAGTGATTAATATACCCAACCCAACCAGACTATTGTTATTAACTGAGCATGTGGTAAGGATTAAATCTTTACAAGTGTTTGACATAAAACTGAGTACTGAATTGTTATTAATTCAAACCAATTCAGAGTCAAAAGCACCACATTATTCGGATTTTAACGGAGCTGCTTTTTTATCAGTTGAAGCAATTTTAAGAAAAACATGTAGACAAGAGTTTTCAGTCGATGGCACAGGTGCAGCAGTTACGAGAAATATCCGTAGAGGATATGATTTTACTTTCGAAATCGTAGATAGTTCAGGTGTTACCATTACGGCTCAACCTGCCTCAAGCTGTACTGCTGGAACGGATAATGCGTTGACCTTTACAGCTCCCTTGGGTAAAACATTGACTTACGCTATTACTCCAGTATTTGAATATTAATATTTACACCTGAGCGCAAAGCACACTTTGCGCTCTAAACACATTTCTTTTATGAAAATTGCAAACATTAACATTTCGACACCCTACAAGGTCACTGTTATTCCTACCCAAATGCGCTTTTCTCTCAAACGTGACTTGTTTGAGTATGAGGGTGAAAAACTTTGCGAAATCCAATACGAGATTTTGGCTGAGAAATACACTCAAATGGTTCCAAAGCTTGATGAAAATGGTCAACCTGTTTTAAAATCGAATAAACCTGTTTTGGAGGAACAACAATTTGACTTTACCTCACCAGTGTTATATCATACCGATAGCAAAGTGATTCCTTTTGAATTGTATTTGTTGATAGAGTCGTACCGTGCGAGTAAATCTGAAGAAAGTTTGACGCTGATTAATCAAGCCTTACAAGGATTTACTTTTGAGGGTAGTCTTGTCAACTTCAAGCTTGCTGTTACGAATGTACAATAAGATTGTAGTGATGTACCGTGAAGCTCCCACCGACAAATCTGATTGGTGGGAGCTCTATGAGCCGTTTGAAGAAACACTTTCAGACGGCTCAACCATTTTGATACCGGCTGGTTATGTAACGGATTTTGCGAGTGTACCAATGTTGCTTTGGTCATTCTTTCCACCTATAGGCAAATACAACCGGGCGGCTTTGGTACATGACTATTTATATGATTTGCAATACCGACAAAAAGAACTAGGAGAGAAGAGCGCCAGAAAGTTTGCGGACGATCAGTTTTTGTTTTTAGCTAACAAGATTTTACCAAATGATAATTTTCGTCACCTTATTATGTATTTGGCAATCAGAATCTTTGGTCTTTATGCTTGGAGAAAGTCCAAATAGATTATATTGCCATAAACCAAGACTTTATTAATAATGATTGAAAAGTTTATTGACTTAACATATTTACAAAATCCTGAAACGTTAATATCTGAAAAGCTTACTAAATATAAATTTGATATTGATTTGAGCCTGTCAACTGGGGAGCTAATTCAAGGTATTTCTATTGTGTACACTCTTTCCAAGCCCAAAGAAATGCCTATTCTTGAAATGTTGGGTGTGGTATTAGGAGAATCATTTTTTGATATAAATCCTTTTAACAACTTTTGTTGTTTCTTCGAATGGGATGAGTCGATAAAATCAAGAAATTTAGTGCCCACATATAAAAACGTCACCAAAATTATAATTAAATCGGTGTCAAAGGTTGTTTGATAACCTTTTATCGTCCTACAAAATATCTTTCTCAGCCATGATATTCGTAAAAATTTTCTACGAATATCATGGCTGAAATTTTTCACGAGCATATCTGGAACGTCGCTGAGTCTCATATTGGCATTGCCTGGCATAAATTGCAGACAATGTCAGCACCTTCGTTCTTCGAAACATTACCCGATCCAAAACTACTCGAAGCTTTTAAAACAAAGTTGATTAGTACCGAAAGCGCTCGGTATATCAATAACTACTATACCAACCTCTACTCTTTGAGTAGTGATATTTTGGTTTTACCCATCGTTGGCGAAATGTCTCGTTATTCTTATTGGTCTTTGGGTATGGAAGAAATGGCCAAGTTGTTAGACGTGGCCAGAGCCGACGAAAAGTACAAAGGGGCTGTTCTTAAAATTTCTACACCGGGTGGGACTGCCGACGGCTGTTCGTTGTTGGCTGATGCAGTGGCCAACTTTCGCAAATCTAAACCTGTGGTAACATCTACTAATCGTTGTTTGTCAGCGGGCTACTTTATTGCCTCTCAAGGTGATGAAATCGTTGTTGAGGATAGCGCCATGAGTAGTATTGGGTCTATTAGTTCACTGTTTATTTACGAAAATTACTCCAGACAACTACAGATGCAAGGGGTTGATGTCGAAATGATTCGAGCTCAAGGTGGAGAAAATAAGGCAAAAATTAACCCTTATGAGCCATTGACAGAAGAAACCAGAGGATATTTACAGGCACAGACCAACGCGGCACGCAAGGAGTTTGTAGGCTATGTAAAACGTGGTAGAGTTGGTAAAATCAAAAATGAGGACGTTTTTTCAGGCAACGTTTATGGAGCGAAAGACGCCATCACCTTGGGTTTAGCTGATAGAATAGGAGATTTTAACTCAGCCATTAAGCGCTGCCAACAGTTGGCCCATGCTTAGGTTGGTTTTTAGTTTTGCACACTTTTAATACTATACGATAATGTCAAAGAGTACCTTACCGGCAAAAGATTGGCTATTGCAAGTCTTGCCAAAATCATTTAAAAATATTTCGGAGGTGGTTTCTGCTGAGCATTTAGCAGAGTTTTCAAACGAAATGACCGAGCTGAAGCAGCGACTCGATGCCCAACAAGAAGGAAACACCAAGCTAAAAGAGGACTTTGAAGCCGAAAAGGTCAAGGCTCAGGAGCTCCAGCAAAAAGTAACTGCTTTGGAAGGGGATAAAACGTCGCTAAATACCAAGCTTACTGAAGCCGAAAAAGATCGTGATACCTACAAAGAGTTTTATGATCAAAAGTCTCAAAATGGTCAAAAGCTTCCTAAAAGTGATGCGTCTAATAAAGAGACTGAAACAAAGCTCGCGGCAGATCACCCAATGAGCATTCTTTTGAGCAGAGCACAATAGTAATTGAGCAAAGTCTAGTAAAAATCTACACAGGGACAAACCCGTTTAAAATCAAAGTTCACCATTAAATTAAGGTAACTATGCCTATTACAAGTTCAATCAATCCCAATTTCGACTCTCTACCAGACGAATTGGAAAACCTCATTTCTGGCAATCCTATCATTGTTAATGAATCGGTAATGGATGGCTTTGGAAAGATTCGTAAGGATTTCAATGTTGAAGTCACCGACGCCAAAACGCCAATCTTTTCAGTTGTCGCTAAGGACGCCAACAAACCAGCTTCAGACGATTTTAATCCTACGACTGATGCCGTTAAAATCAATGCCAAACTACCCAACTTCTTTGATATTGATATTGACTTGGCTTTGAAGCGTTCCGACGTTTTAAAGATTTTTAGAAGCTACGAGCGTCTGATCACTACAGGTAACATGACCAAAGAGCAGGTTTTAGCCATGCCTTGGGAATTATTTTTTGTCAATACTGTACTCCAAAAGTCAGGCGAAGGTTTGGCGCTTTATGGTACTTACAGAGGGGTATTTAATCAGTCTGGATTTGGCTCTATGAGTTCAATTGATGGTTTGATTAAAAAGTTCACTGCTGGTCGTGGAACTGGAGGTGACATTCCTAGTGCTAATGTGGTGACTTCAGCGGCAACACCATTAACTGACCAAAACATTTATGATGAGGTAAAAGCTATCTGTGCTTTGACCGACTCAAATCCAGCTTTGGCAGCCAAACCACTCAAGTTTAAAATTTCGCCATCAAACAAGCGTAAATACGACACCAACCGACGTGCTAAGTTTCCGAATCACGTTGGGCCAAACGAAACGGCAAAAACAGTGGACGATTACGACAATATCACGTTTGATGTTGATCCAGCTTTGGCAGGTAGCAATTTGATGTTTATTTCTCCTGATTTGTTTTTCTTGACAAATGAGGACGTAAGTAAATACCGTGTGAAAATGAAAGAATACACTAAACACTGGGAGCTTAACATTTTGTACTCGGCTTGTGTTGAGTATGGTTTGGGTTCAGAGTGGTTCGGTAACAACCGATTGTAGTCTTTACTTTTCACTAAGATAGATAGAGTCAAAAAATATACACCTTTAATTGGGCTTCGGCCCTAATATCTTTTTATGAATAAGTTTCTAAAAATGGCAATGGTATTTCTCAGCTTTTTTGCTGGAGTGTCCATTTACGCCTACACAGGCAATCCCATTGTATCAGGTTTGAGTATGATGTCGACCAGTGCAGGTTTACAGATGCTAACGGGTCAATATTTGGAGTTTCCCACTGGTGCATTTACAGTGCCTTTGGTGGGTCTCAAGCGTAAAACTCAAAATCCACAGCTTGGTGGCTCAAAGCGATTGTATGTAATTCTGACAGAAGATTTACTCAATGAGTTTGTGGATTATAACCTCATTTTATCAACTGGACAGTTTGCTGGAGCTATTCCATTGGCACCAGGGAAAATGGCGGTCGAGATTGAAGCATGGTACGATACATTAAAGTGGGACGGTGAAATGAAAACAGGTGGTGGCTTTACGCAAGGTGTCGAGTTTGACGTGTTAGGCTTCGATAAAGACATTGCCAAAGCAATGGCGCTTTTGTATGAAACACCTGTAAACTTGATTGTTCAGGGTAACGACAATAGTTTGTACTATTTTGGTGACAAGTACATTCCATTTATGTTTGATGCCAAAATTACGAACCCACCAAAAGGAACGGAGCGTAAGCGTGTAACCTTTACGGCCAAAAATGATGGATACTCTCACCCGATTGTACCATTGGCCAATACGGTTACTTTCGCTGTACAAGCGCTATCCTAATTTCATAATCTGGAGTGACAAACTCTAATTGTCACTCTTTTCGTTACCTATCTATGGCACTCCACAAATATAAAATTACCGATAAACAAAGCGCTGCCACCAATCACGTTTTTGTACTGGGTCAAACCAAATACATCAACGACAACCTCAGCGATGAGGAAGCAGCTGTTTTGTTTGAAAACGGAAACCCTTTTATCGCACTCAATGAAAACTACGTTGAGCCTGAAGTAAAAGTTACTCCGTCTTTATTAGAACTTTTAACCCCGAAACACTAAAATGAACATAGAAAGACTATTTGCTGATTTTCAATTGGCAGAAATGGAGCATAACGCTCAAAAATCGGAAGTGTCGCTTGAGAAATACGAAACAGCCAAATTTGCTTATGAACGAGCTGTTGAAAAATCGAAAGAGCCAGCGCCTAAAAAGCAGACAGAAAAGCCAGCTCCTTCCAATACCAAGACAGCAGCTCCAGCGAACAATACTCCCAAAACTGAAGCACCTGTGGTGACGCCACCAGCTCCAGCGACTGAAGAAAAGGAAAGTCAAGAAGCTAAAAGCGAAACAGAAGAAGAAAAAAAAACGGAGTAGAGTCAAACGAGACTGATCATAGCAGTGAAAAGCTAGAGCGGCTCATGATGCAGGCGGAAAGTTTGCATCGTGAAGCCGCTTTTTTGTCTAATAAGCTTCACACCTTCGAGGATAACGACGTAGAAGGTGTAAAGCCTATCATTGATCAGATCCGAGAAAAGCGTGCAGCCTGGAAAGAATGCAGATTACAAATTGCCTACTTCGAACGCTTTGGTAAACTACCAAGTGAAGAACGTAAAGAACAACAAAAGCTCAACCCTCAAAAGGAAGCAGAGCTACGTTATGAATTGAGTTTGTTAAATACTGCTATTTGGAAGTTTGAGCAGAAAATGAAAGAAAAGCCAGAAAGTAGCCGATTTAATGAATGGACTGAAAAACTAGCAAAAAGCAACTTGAGAAAGAAAGAAATCACAGAAGAACTCCTACGCCTTAAATATGAGACAGCATAATAAATACTTGGACAAAGTCTATGAAGAAATGAGCGTGTTCCGGGAACATTTGCTCACTGGTCGAGAGCTGACCCCGACACAGCAAGAAACCTTTGAAAAGATTAGTGTAGCCCGTGGGTGGCTCAAAGATGGATACTCCGATACTGAAGTGATCCAGTGCTTGAAAAATGACCCAATTGTAAAAGTCCAAGACCGTAGAGCAAGGGAAATTTTGGCGATGACCTACGAGACTTTTGCAGAACTCCGTCAATTACGAAATAAGGAAGGTATAAAGTTTATGTATGCTGAGCTTTTTCGTGAAGCGGCGTACAAAGCTAAACAAGAACTTGATTGGGACGCATATATGAAGCTCATGAAGGAAGCCGCTAAAATTGACGGAGCTTATGACGAAATCAAATCCAACATGGACGAGAAAAAGCGACCAACCAAAATCGTAATCAAAAGAGTTGAGGTAAATAATAATTACAGTACTACACCAAAAGTTGAAGACACCAATTATGAACTCATTGGAACAAATACAGAACATCCAAGTGAATGATAAGCAAGCCGACTTTTTGGAAACAGTCATGTTTAACCTATCCAGTGATGGTATAAAAGTCGCTGGTATAGTAGGAGGGATTGGATCTGGAAAGTCTGTTACTTTGGCGGATTTGTTAATGGTTATGAAAGAAGAATTGCCCAGAGCAAAAGGGCAGTTTGCTTGTATTACTATTACTCAAGCAAAACGTTCTTTGATGCCAGGCTTAAAGGCAACGTGGGGTGACGAGAATAGATGGAACTGTAAGGCTTACAACTGGGAAACAGGTCACGGCGAATACGTGCTTTGGCGTGAACCTCCTAAATCATTTGATAGACCTTACCAGGAACCCGACGACTGGAGTAACTGCATAAGTTTTCCGAATGGCTTTGTAGTGGAGCTTTGTGCCTACAAATTGACACCTGATATACACCGGGGTCGAAATGACGATTTTGTATTGTTGGATGAGGGTCTATTATTCAAACGTGAATGGCTTAAAATCCTTCAGGGTAGAATCAGGGCCAATAAAGGAAAATACCATTCCAATTTGCATTGGGGATTTTATTTCTTTTCGTCACCACCTTATGGTACAAGTGGGGATTGGATGTTTGACTATGAGGAATTGGCGAAAAAATTTCCTGAGAAATATTATTTCTGCCATATCAAGACCAAGGATAATCAGGCGTTTTTACCACCCGATTTTATAGACAATCTAAAAGAGACCCTAACGGATATCGAGTTTGATGTAGAGGTAGAAGGAAACCGACTGGGAAAAACCCCAAAGACGTTTTACCCTGCCTTCAATTTACACACTCATTGCCCGGAGGAGCTGGAGTATTATCAATCAAATAAACCCTTGGAATTGTCGGTCGATTTCAATGCCCACTTTACGAGCTGCACTATATGGCAGCCAGAAGGGTGGGAGCTACGAGAAATAGCAGATGCCTTCGTTAAGACACCAAAGAACAACATGACCATGGCCGAGACCTTGGCACTTAAGGTAGTGGAGCTGTACGAGAAGCACCCTAAAAAGGTAGTGTATATTACAGGGGATAGAAATGGGGGTAGTAAATCAGCCGGTACCAAAATGCGTGATGGGAAATGGCTTACTTTATTTGAGCTCTTTTCTGAAGTGTTTTCAGAGGCTGGTTGGGAAGTGTATTTGCATCCCCTAACTTTTAATTTAGAGGGTAAAGAAAAACATTTTCTGATACATGAAATTCTTTCTGAGAAAAAGCCTGATGAATATAAGCTTAGAATTAATCCACGTGGTGCTAAGTCTACGATACGATCTATAGAGATGACTCCTATCAATGAGGACTACAGCAAGAACAAGGACAGTGAGACCAAGCCCAGCGTGCCACAGGAGCAGGCTACGCACCTATCGGATACCGTTGACTACTACATAACGTACAAGCGCAACCAAGGTATGGGACACCTGCCTATGGGCTTTGAGATTGACTTCATGTAGCTTTCAGATATTCGCCACAACCAAAAGTGGAAATTTCCACCACGGCAAAGGGCGGGCTTTTATGGCAGATCTTTGGATTAAAAACAAAGTGAAAATCTTTTAAACAGTTTATTTATAATTGATTGAGTATTAAATTAAGTTAGAAATGGTGCAATTTTTTAAATGTCATGAAATAAAGGTAATTTAGGGAGTAATTAACAATCAATTCCAGCCTATGAATCCAAATAATCTTTCTGAAAACAAGTACTTTAAAAGAGGAATAACAATAATAATTGTATTGATTATTACCTATTTATTAGTCCCAGTTTTGCTTACAACTTTAGCTCTTTATTCTTCATTTAAAAATAAAGATAGCTTTGCAAACTGCTTAAAAGAATTAGTAACAGTTACGGGACCGATTGGTGATACTCTGGGAGGAACCCTAGGACCACTTGTTGCAATAATAGCAGCACTTTTAACTTATTGGGCTTTTATGGAACAAGTAAAAGCAAATAATTTGCAATTTGCTGAAATTAATAGGACAAAGTATAATGAAAGATTTGACCTGTTCCTATCCATTTACAGAGATAATGTACAAAAGGTTGAATCTAAAGGGAGTTTTCAAGATATTTTTGATGAGTTTAAATTCATTTATTTGGTAATACTTGAGAAAGTAAATGATGATATTCTTGAGAGTAGATTATTTAGTATAAGTCAACATGAAGAATTTGATTTGGAAATTAATAATGATGACATCGTTACCATTTCCTTTGCTGTATTAATTTTTGGGTTAGAGTCAGCGTATGATAAAGTAAATAAAACTCTAAAAGTTAGAACTAGCAGTCCAGAATTTGATACCTCTTATTTAAGAGGTTTAGTAAGGCTAAACGACCTAATATCATCAAAATATCATGATTTTTCAGTAGAATCAGTTACCTACAAATGTCAATATCAACCCTTGTCAAAAGAACATACACTTAAAATAACTAATAAGTCTTTTAAAGGATATGAAAGGGACTTAGAAAATTATTTCAAAAATTTAGACATATTTCTTAAGTTTATATGTTCCCATACAGAAGAATCCGTTGATGGAAAAGAAATAAATAATTTTGGAAACAGTATTACCATATTGGAGTCTCAGTTGACTTTGCACGAACTTTTATTATTATATTTTTATGGTAGAAGTATTATTTCAGATACATTCGGTAATCTTTTTTTAGAAAGTAACTTAATCTTTAGAACACCTCTAAATATGATTGATTTTATCGATACTTTTTCGTATAAAGGTGTACACATTGAGACAAGAAGGAGTAGTAGATATACATATTTGTTTAAATCATAATAGTAAAGTCCAAGGGCTATACCTTTGGACTTTACTATTTTACTACCTCTCCAACTCCAAAATCACTCGGCGCTCGTCGGCTTTACCGTAAGCCTCCAGTGATCGGTCGGATTTGAGACCTAGTAAAACCTTGACAGCCTCTTTACTCCAGCCTTTTACGTTGAGTAACCAGTCTGTTAAGGTTTTTCTACCAGCTTTTACCGACAGCTCCTCATGAAAATCAAGCTCGGCGGCAATGATTTTTAACCAGGTATTCATTTTCTGATTCGATTTGATTGGGAGATTTTCCCAACCGCCGTATTTTTCTATTACATCATTAACTTCTTTAAAAAAGGGAACTTTCGCTTTCACATTGGTCTTTACTCTTTCCCAAAAAATCCAGTCTTTCCCGTCTAATCCTTCTACGATGGCCTTTTTGTAATCTGCCTTGATATTCCTCAAATCCTGATAGTGAAAACCCGTACGACAATACACAATAAAGACGTCGGCCACTTCCTGAGCAGACTTGTTTTTGAACTTGTGAGCCTTGAGCTTTTCAAATTGCTCGTCGGTCAAATACACGTGAGGCTTTTGTTTATCCATAGGTATTCGATAATAATGTAGCGGATTTGTTGGTAACATTTTATGTAAAACTGCCCAGTTCAAAAGCCTTTTGATAGACTGGGAGTACTTCCTAATAGTTGCTTCTTCAAATTTTGCCTCATTCGCCAAATACCTACGATATTCTATAAAATCCGCAAGCTCGAAGCTTTCCAAGTACATCATGTGTTGTTTTTTCGAAATCAAGAACTCTAAAAACTTCTCTCGGTGGTTTCGATAGGTTTTAATCGTTCCTTCAGATAGATTCGGATCACGTTTGATGTCGATCATGTAGCGATCGAAAACCTGCATAATTGTCAGGTCGTCTTGATTGTCGTAAGCTTGCTTGATTTGTTGGGCTGTGAAGGGCTTTTTCTTTCGTAGAAATTCGTTGTAAATAGCGAGTAGCTCTGTTCGTTTAGCAAGAAGTTGTTCGTTTTTAAATGAGTGATGTGGGTCTTGTGACTTTACTGTTTTAGTGGCTGAATCCCAATGGTCAACGAGTATTTCGATGTTAGTAGAACCAAGTTCGACACGTTGGCCATCGACAGTTACCCGGAGGTAGATTTTCGCATAAGCAGGGTTTGAACATTTGTGTTTCCAGAAAAGAATCTCCATTCTTTTTGATTGTTTTTTTTCATGTAGACTTAATTTTTAAAAGTTTCGGGAGAACTTTCAAAATTTTAGCCACCATCGTTGAAAATCCATGTTATCAACAAAATATCAAGGGTTATACACAAGGTTCGAAAAATGTACTGCCACCTTGACATGGAGGTTGAACCTCGGACGCCACCGAAAAATTAAGAAACTGAACAAAAATGGGGAAAAAGGGGCTAGAAATGCAAAAAGCCCATCTTTTGGATGGGCTTTAGTGTGGTAGAATCGTCATTTTGTGATTCTCAGTAGAGAGCGAGGGATTCGAACCCCCGGACCTGTTACAGTCAACAGTTTTCAAGACTGCCGCAATCGACCACTCTGCCAGCTCTCTGTGTTTTGATGATGCAAAATTAGTACTTTTTTACTTTGCCTCCAAATTCGTTTTGCAAAAAAAGTAAAATAAAATAAGAAGAAAATCCTCCTGCCTTTGATTTTCAGGAAGATAAGGGCCGAAAAAAAAGTGAAAAAAATGTTTTCAGCACTAGTTTAAACCATGATTTTTCCACAACATAATCCTATTTGTAGCGATTCTGCACAAAAATTGACTGAATTAGCTCCAGTGCTAAGTAGAATTATTCAGGAATGTTTCTGATAGTTGTAAAGAGGATTTTTGCGCAAAGAATATAATCTTATTAAATGAGCTTAAAAGGAGCTTAAATTATACCCTCAATGCCACGTTTGGACTTGGAAGTATTACCACTTTTATTGTAACTTGTCATTCGTTTTTCCCAGACAGAAAAGTATATGATAAATAAAATAGGTCAATTCCTTAAAAATCTTGGAGTTAAACTTTTTCGACTGATTTGGTTCCTGCCAAACCTTTTGTTGGAGAAAGTACTCGGAAAACAGAAACTCGCTGCTTTCTATCAACAATTTAACTCGGCTCAAGAACAATACGAAGAAAAGAAAAATCAACTGCTCGATTCACTTGGAGTAGATAAAGATGCTCAATACTATCTTGTAGTACGTAAACTTTGGAAGGCTTTTGCTTGGACAGTCTTTGCAGGAGTTTTCTTTATTTTCACGATTGAAAATAACTTTTTATGGCTTACAGGAGAGATGCCTTCAGTAGGTGAATTGCAAAACCCTAAACTTTCACAGTCTTCAGAGATTTATTCTGCTGATGGTGTTTTGTTAGGAAAGTTTTTTCAGGAAAACAGAACTCCTATCAAAAATTATAAAGAGCTTTCTCCTTATTTAGTGAAGGCTTTGATTGCCACCGAAGATGCTCGTTTTTATGAGCATTCGGGGATTGATTACCGTGCTATGTTTGGTGTGGCTGTTGGTATTTTGAAAGGTGGCGAACGTGGAGGTGGTAGTACAATCACGCAGCAGTTGGCCAAAAACCTTTTTAAAACTCGTAAAAAAGAAGGTATCGCCAAAAAAGGTTTACTTGGGGTTATTCCAGGGGTAAAAACGTTGATTATCAAAACTAAAGAATGGCTTACTGCCATCAAATTAGAGCGTTATTATACTAAGGATGAAATCATTTTGTGGTATTTGAATACGGTTGATTTTGGTAGTAATTCTTACGGAATTAAAGTTGCTGCCAAACGTTATTTCAATACTTCACCCGATAGTCTAAATGTTCAAGAAGCAGCTGTGTTGGTTGGTATGCAAAAAGCTACAACTACCTACAATCCAATCAAATACAGAAATAAACCTTTGGACGAAAACAAATCTTGGAAAAGAAGAAATGTAGTGTTGTCTCAAATGGTAAAATATGGCTTTCTGAAACAAGCTCAATATGACTCACTATCAACTTTGCCAATTGTGTTGAAAGAGCATGAAGAGTCACCTTATGATGGTACTGGTAACTATTTTAAAGTGGCCGTTGCGAAATACTTAAATGAATGGGCTGCAAAAAATGAAATTGAATTAGACTTGTATCGTGATGGCTTGAAAATTATCACTACCATTGACTCTCGACTACAAACTTATGCTGAGGATGCTGTATCGGAGGGGATGCGTAATATTCAAAAAACATTTGATGGGCACTGGTCTGGTAAAAATCCATGGGTGGACGAAAAAGGAACGGAAATTCCTGGGTTTATAGATACCGTTGCCAAACGTACAGAATATTATAAGTCTTTAGTAAAGCGTTTTCCGACCAATCAAGATTCTGTTTGGTACTACATGAAGAAGGTAAAACGCAAAATGTGGGTATATTCTCGTAATACTGGTGGCGAAGAGCAACTAGAAATGACACCATACGATTCTATTCAGTATTATAAAAAATTCTTACAAGCTGGGATGATGACCATGGATCCATTCACTGGACATATCAAAGCTTGGGTGGGTGGACTAGATTTCAAATATTTCAAATACGACCACGTCAAACAAGGGAAGCGTCAGCCCGGTTCAACTTTCAAACCTTTTGTATATACTGCTGCTATCGATGGTCCAAAAGATCTTTCTCCGTGTTATACAATGAAAGATGAGCCATTTGAGATTGAAGTAGAGGAGAAGGGAGAAATGAAGCTATGGCGTCCAAACAACGCTGACGGACATTTTAGTTATCAGACTATGCCAATCAAACGTGCTTTGGCAAAATCTATTAACTCTATTACTGCAAGACTAACAGATGAGGTTGGTGCGGATACCGTAATGTATTATGCCAAACAAATGGGTATTGAAAGTCCATTGCGCCCAGTTGCCTCGATTGGTTTGGGTTCTTTTGATGTATCATTATATGAAATGGTGGGTGCATATTCAGCCTTCGTAAATGAAGGTATTCATGCTGAACCTTTATTGGTTTCCGAAATTCAAGATCAAAACGGTAATGTAATCCAACAGTTTGATCCTCAAATCAAGCGTGTAATTAAAAAGGAATCAGCTCAGCTATTACTCAATATGCTACAAGGAACAATTTATGAAGGTGGTACTGGTAGTAGCTTGTTGTGGGGAGATGGGGCTACGTTATTACCCGAAAAAAATCGCTATGCGCCAGCATTTGCAGGTAAAACGGGTACTACCTCGAATCACTCTGATGGTTGGTTTATGGGGATGACTACAAACCTAGTAACGGGCGTTTGGGTTGGTGGTGACGACCGATCTATTCACTTCCGAACAGGTGCGTACGGAGAAGGCTCCAAAACTGCAATGCCGCTGTATCGAAGATTTATGCTTAAAGTGAAAGGTGATCCTGATTTAAAACAATATCATCCTGTGCCTTTTGAAAAATTGGATCAGAAGAAATTTACCAAACAGTTTAACTGTACTGGAAACTGGTGGGGAGAAAGTCGTTCTAGCAATGATAGTACTACCGTTTCTACAGACTCTTTGGGTGGAGGTTCTGGTGGTGGTGTCGAAGTAAAACCTGACTCGACGAACTAAAATCAAAGATTTTATATTCTAAAACACTTAAATAAACTTACATTACAAGTTGAAATGCAAGTTTATGAAACAAAGTATAAATAGGCACAGGGTAATTTTTAGTTTCTGGCTAAAAAATACCCTGTGCCTATTACCTTTGTAAAAACAACAATAAAATGGTTACTAAAGAGGAAATAAAACTATACTTCGAAGGTTTACAAGACCAAATTTGTGCTGCTTTGGAACAAGCGGATGGTGCTGCCAAATTTCATGAAGATTTATGGATTCGTGAAGCTGGTGGCGGAGGTCGTAGTCGAGTAATTCAAAAAGGGAATGTTATCGAGAAAGGTGGCGTTATGTTCTCGGCAGTTTGGGGCGATCTACATGAAAAAATGTTGGCTTCGATGGGTCTGAAAGAAAAAGTAGATTTTTTTGCTACTGGCGTTTCTATTGTTATTCACCCGCAAAGTCCAATGGTGCCAATTATTCACATGAATGTGCGTTATTTCGAAATGAGTAACGGGGTATTCTGGTTTGGTGGTGGTATTGACCTGACTCCGCATTATATTGTCGACGAAGATGCGCAGTGGTTTCATCAGCAATTAAAAGATGCTTGTGATAAGCACAATGCAGAGTATTATCCTAAGTTTAGGACTTGGGCTGATGACTACTTTTTTAATGTTCACCGAAACGAGACTCGTGGTATCGGCGGTATTTTCTTTGATTACCAAAAAGTTGATGAAACAAGAGATAAAAATCAGCTATTTGAGTTTGTAAAATCAATAGGAGAGGCTTTTGCGCCGATTTACACCCATTACATGAACAAGAATAAAGATATTCCATATACCGAGCGTGAGAAGGAATTTCAGGCACTTCGTCGTGGTCGCTATGTCGAGTTCAATTTGGTGCATGACCGTGGAACGAAGTTTGGGTTGGAAACCAATGGCCGTACAGAATCTATTTTGATGAGTATGCCTCCAATGGCTCAATGGGTTTATAACTACCAAGCCGAAGAAGGTTCTGAAGAAGAACGCACACTTTCGTTGTTGAAAAAAGGTATTAAATGGGTGTAGGGTGATTTGAAAATTTGATGATTTGAAAATGATTTATAATTGAATTATAAAATTTGAAAGATAGCCTGTTAAAAATGACAACTAACTTTCGATGATACTAAAAAAGGCTGTTGATTTCTTAGAAATCAACAGCCTTTTTTAATTAATATTAGCAATTAGTTCAAATTATCAAATCTTTAAATCTTCAAATCATCAAATCACCAAATCTTCAAATCATTGATATACATATTTCCCATTTCCTGTTACCTTAAATGATTTTAGTTGTCGGTGAGATTCAAAATATTGATAGCGAGGTTGGAGTTGTGCCCAAAATTGTTGCATGGCATCGCTATTGATGACTTTGTTGCCAAGCCAAGGACGCCAGTATTCGATGTATTCTGGACTTTTACTGTACGTTTTTAATTCCTCAAAAGATTTCTCATCTAATCTTGCTGGGAAAATATCAACTGGGATTTTTTCTTGACCAGCATTTCTAGCTTCAATGGCCAAGATATATACCTCTTTTATTTTGTCGTCGGTAATAGGAATACAACCTGACGTGACATTGGTGCCATGTATGAAGATATCAGAGCCTGGTTTTGACTTATTTCCTAAAATTCGGTCTGATTCATTCGGATAGTTTAGCCCTAAAGAGAGGTAGAAACTACTCATAGGATTAAACCGATTGATATGGTAAAGCCCTTCGGGAATTTGCATATCTCCCTCTTTTCTTTTGGGACCCAATGATCCGCAGTAGCCCGCAAAAGCATAGTTCATGATATGCTGAAATGATGCATCAGTGCGGTTTTTACCCCAAATCTCTAATGTTTTTTCGTTCTTAATTGCTCTGAAATACAACTCTAGTTGATTGGGTTGTAAATGTTTAGACGCCAATAAAGCAAAAACCGCTTCTAATTTTTGGTCATAAGCGGTTTGTACTCGGTCATATTTCAACTGCAATGCCTTGAAATCCTCTACCATAAATGCTGTTGTAAAGAAAATAGAAGCAACTAAAGTGCTGGTTAATTTAAAGTTACGCAATGGGAATCTGTTTTGTTTAAAAAATAAATTTTAATTCTTCTCATCATTGTAACCCAATATTCTATTCTGCTTTCCAAACGATTTTCTTTTGTTTTCCTACGATAAATACGATACGAGTAGGGCTTGGCAATAATACCAGACGAGCGTTTGCCGCAGGATCGTCAACGAACTCAACTTCAACGCCTGCGTCTCTACCGATTTCGATAGCACCATCGGCCGTTACTACAAATTTCTTTGCAAGATAAGCTGTTGGTAATAATACGTCGGACTCTGGACAATATTCATCGTGTACTTCTTTCAAGATTCCTTCTAAAAAGTCTCCATATTCGTCGTTGAAGTCATCTTCCAAATCGTGAAGTTCTTCTTCAATGTCATCATAGCTAGCGTGGTCGTAGCCCATTTGGCTCAATTCTACTCTTTTCTCGAATAGGGCTAGTAAAGCTTCGTCTAATTTTTGCAAATCCATTGTTGGGAATGTTTCGTGTTTTGACTTTTTCCGAAACTAGGTTCGGGGGATTATTTCAAGTTTTTTTATATACTTGAGATAAAAGAAATTTCACAAAAATAACAAATGCCCTTTAACCTAATAGCATAAAATGAAAAATTTCGCAGAATCGTCTACACCAAAAAGTTGAGAATAGACAAATCCCAAGGTTTATCGGCTTGATAAGTCATGAATCCTTTTTCTATAACTAAGGGCGAAGGAATATTGTTATGATAAAGTTGTCCTGTACCTAATCCCTGCGGAAGAGGGTTGGCAAATTCGGCAGCAAACTGGGTAATAGCGTTGAGTCCAACGTTTGATTCAAGCGCTGAAGTCATCCACCAACCAATTTTGAGTCGGTTGGCATTTTCTATCCATTCTCTACATTGTTGGAATCCTCCCACCAATGAAGGTTTTAGGATAATATACTGAGGCATGATTTTTTTGAGTAATTTATATTTCTCAGGATATTCCATCATACCGATTAATTCCTCGTCGAGTGCGATAGGGAGAGGGGTTGTTTGGCATAGTTCAGCCATGATCTCGGCATTGCCTTGTTTGATCGGCTGCTCAATAGAATGAAGATCGTACTCCGATAAGCGCTTTAGTTTTTCTAGGGCTGTATCAAAACCAAATGCACCATTGGCATCTACACGTAGTGTAATTTCATTTTTGGAAAAATGCTTGCGAATATATCCTAACAACTCACATTCTTTCTCAAAATCAATAGCACCTACTTTCATTTTGATGGTTGTATAACCCGCCGCTAGTTTTTCATCAATTTGACGAAGCATAAACTCTTTATCTCCCATCCAGATTAGCCCATTGATAGGCAAATTGCGTTGGTTTTGATGGAAACCATTGTCATAAATGACCCTTTTTCCGCCATTGAGCAAATCCAACATGGCCGTTTCGAAACCAAAAACGATAGAAGGGAAGGATTTGTCAAGAACTTGATCTAAAATAATGCTTAGATTCCAAGAAAAAACCTCAAGGTCGAGTGTATTAAAATATTCGCAGATACTCAATAACTGAAGCTCAAAATCTGGACGGTCATCGATGCTTAATCCTTTCAAGGGCGCACATTCTCCTAAACCGAAGACACTAGGGTTTTCGGTATCAAAAATTTTAATAAAGTAACTATCTTTTTCTGTGAGAACACCCCTCGACGTTCCTGCTTCAAACTTGAAGTTGAGTGTATGTTTTGAAAAGACCGCTTTGAGACTCATTTTTATGTATTAATAAGGACGCAAATAGGAGGATGCTCCGTTTGGTTGATGACTGTTAAATTAGTAGGCAAAATAAAATTTATTTTACCCGCTCTGGGCATTAGACTTTACGCTAAGGCAGATAATGTGAAGACCTTAGAGGTTACATAATAAATTCTTCAATTATCATAAAGCTCTTTTAGAAGCCCTGAGAAAATCTACTTGGCGTGGCAACAAAGTAAAAATTAAAAAACAATTTACGATTTTTTTACTTTGTAATGAATTGACTTTTAGAATATTGTCTAAAATTGTTTTGCCCTATACTCGTTAAACTTTCTTAAAAGGGAGGTGAAATTAGTAAAAAGTCGTTACTCTTTCAGAATTTTGTCTTGTAAAATCAGTCAAATAATTGAATTTATTTAAAAATCGATGTTCAATTAACTTATGAATATTATACTAGTAGGTCTATTGCGACCTTTTTCGATATTATACGGTTGGATTACGACTTTCAGAAATCTACTTTTTGATTGGAGAATAAAATCGTCAAAATCATTTGATTTACCAATCATCAATGTCGGCAATATCACCGTTGGCGGAACAGGCAAAAGCCCTCATGTAGAATATTTGATTCGGTTGCTACAACCACATTATTCGCTTGCCACTTTGAGCAGAGGTTATGGTCGTAAAACCAAGGGCTATTTGCTAGCCAATCCGCATTCAACAGCGGAAGATTTGGGCGATGAACCTATGCAGTTTTATCAAAAATTTGGACACCAGATTTCTGTAGCAGTTTCCGAAAAAAGAGTTTTAGGCGTATCTGAGCTCATAACAGGTGTTCATCCCGAAGTCATTGTATTGGATGATGCCTTTCAACATAGAGCTATTAAACCCTCGTTGAATATCGTTTTAATTGATTTTCAAAGACCCATTTTTCATGATTTCCCCTTTCCTGCAGGAAGATTGAGAGAAAATCGAGGTGGGCTCGAGCGTGCAGATATTGTGATTGTATCCAAATGCCCTGACAACTTTGGTAAAGCCCAACAACAAGGTTTTATCCAAAAATTGAAGCCCTATCTAAACCCAACAAGTCCCGTGTTTTTTTCAACAATACAATATGGTGAAGTTACTTCTTGCATAGACGATTGGGTGCTTCAAATACCTCAAAAAGTAGTATTGGTATCAGGGATAGCCCAACCTCAACTGTTTGAAAAATATGCTAGAGATACCTTTGAAATCATTGAGAACGTAACCTTTCCCGACCATTACTCTTATACCAGAGCTGATGTTGAAAAAATTTTGCTTATCTTAGAAAAGGCTGAATTAGGCGCAAAAGGCGTTTTGATGACAGAAAAAGACATGGTGAAAATAAAGCCATTATTGGTTGATTTTCCTGATAAACAGCATCTTTTCTATTATTTACCTATTCAAATTGGCTTTGACGTCAATCAGAAAAAGCAATTTGACGAATTGATTTTGAATCATTGTCAAATGCACGTGTCTTAATTCTCACAGATATTATGCCGAAGGATTCGGATAATGGATTAATTTTACAGGGTGAAAACATCGCAATATCTTATACTCGTATTTACACTGCTGATTTCAAGCAGTATTTTTTCCCAAACTACCACCAGTAATACCTTTTCTACAGGTGGTTTAGGGAACAATAATGGCTTTCCACCAGCCCAAACTCAACAAAAAAAGACCAATCAAAAAGGCGGATTAGACGATTCCACAAAAGTAATCTATGGGCCAACTTCAAGTAGATATTTTCTAGAAGAAGACGTTTTTAATAATAGAAAAAAACTCTATACCATTGATACCCTTCTGAAGGGCTTTCATAATTATAGTCCTATTTTACAACGGAACAACACACAGGTTGATTTAGGTATTTTAGGATCGGCTTCACGTCCATTATTTTACCAAGCACCTGACCAATTGGGAACGAGGATTGGCTATGATGCATACACTTTTTATGCCATCGAACCCAAGGATGTAAAGTATTACAATACTCGATCACCTTATTCGGATATTTACTATGTGACTGGTGGTCAGGGACAAGATATTTTAAATTTTGACTTTAATCGAAATGTTGACTCGCTTTGGAACGTTGGTCTGACTTTACATAGAATTACTTCTACTAAACCTCTCGTAGGTGGTACTACCACTAGTACTATTCCCAATGCTATAGGACACTGGGAGTTTATGCTTCATTCTAATTATCAAAGTAAAAATAAGAAATATAGTATTATGGGCTATCTAAACCGATTTGACCATAATATTATTGATGAAGGTGGTGTCGCTCGAAATAAAGTTCCATATGATTCATTACTATTGTATGATGACAATAATGCTATTTTGACCGCAGCTAATAGTCGTGATACCTGGAATAACGTACATATATATCATGAATATGCAGGGTATAAAGCATTTCAAATTTTTCAAACCTTAGATTTTGAAAGTAGAAAAACTCAGTTTGTCGACAAAGGATATTCTACCAGTTTGACAAATAAGTTTTACAATATGAGCTATTTGAAAAGCCCTACGACGACCGACACCCTTTACAATGGTTTTAGTGCCACAACTTTTCAACATAAATCAGGGATAAAAGGATTTTATAGAGGGTTTAACTATCGACTCCATTTTCGACAAAGAATCTTAAATTATACCAATTTATTGAATAACGAAAAGTTGAGCCGCAGTGAAAACTTCTTGGGGATTTGGCTCAATCAATATTTAAAAGATAGTACTAGATTCTTCGCCGAGGGTGAATACCATGTAGGAAGTGGTTACCGTTTGAATGCAGAATTGAGAGGGAAGTGGCTAAATTTTGGAGGAACATTTTTTAGAAATGTCCCTACTTTGGCACAACAGTATATGTACAATAGCTCTTATCGTTGGCCAAACGATACCATTAAGCAAGCCAACCAATTGAATAACTTACAGGTATTAAGTTTTTATGCTAATGGTACTTTGAAAATCAAAAACTTCGTATTTAGTCCTTTTGCAAGTTTTCAGACCATAGATAATTATATTTACTTTGACCAAAAAGCTCTTATTCAGCAATCTACGGGTAGTCCGATTGCGATTTTTAAAGCAGGAGGAACCGTAGGGTTTCAGTCTGGGAAATTTACGAATACCAACAATATTTATTGGGCATACACCAAAAGTTCTGATTTAATCCGTATGCCAGCCGTTACGATAAATTCTCGTTTGGCACTCGATATTTTGTATGCCAAAGTGCTCTATATTCAAGCAGGTTTGGAATTATATTACAAGTCGGGCTATTATGGCGATGCCTATATGCCAGCTACTCAACAATTTTATTTGCAAGACAATCAGTATTTGAACAGCAACTTCCAGGCAGATATTTTTGCGGATATGCGTATCAATCGTGTGCGGGTATTTTTCAAATTATCACATGCTAACCATCGACTGTTGGGCTCTAGGGGCTATTACATCGCGCCAGGATACGCAGGTGTAGGCAGAACCTTTGGCTTTGGTGTTAGATGGTTGTTGTTTGATTAATTTAACGATAGAATTCCAAAATTAAATTTTATAGGCTTCAGGCTATCAGCTGTAGGTATTAGGCAAAGGCATATATGAATTTTTGAAAAGTATTTTGCAGAAAGCCAAATGTCAAATAGTTGATTTTAGATTTTCGTTCCTACCTGACATCTAATAATCGATATACAATTAACAGATAGCGTCTATTGCTAAAGAATCTTAATTTTAAACTTCCATGCTTGGACTTAAGCTTCCGACTGACCCGCGTTGGGTAAATATTGCTGAAAAAAATATCGCAGAAATTCTCGTTGACCATGCTTATTGCGAGCAAAAAGCAGCCTCCTCCTGTATTTCACTGATTATTCAATATCCCGAAAGAGAAAAGCTAAGAGAAGTATTAATGCCCGTAGTTTCGGAGGAATGGGCACATTTTCGCATGGTGATTCGGGAGCTCGATAAAAGAGGCCTGCCTCTTGGTAAGCCACGTAAAGATGAATACGTAATCCAGTTGAATGCTAATATCCGTCATGGAGGAACTCAAGATCAACAGTTGGGAGAGCGACTTTTTATCAATGCGCTCATCGAAGCCCGTAGCTGTGAGCGTTTTAGAATATTGTCTCAAGAAATTCAGGATGAATCTTTGAAAAAGTTCTATCATGAGTTAATGATTTCTGAGGCAGGTCATTATGTCAATTTTATAGACCTCGCCAAAGAATATCTTCCAGCAGAATATGTAAAACAACGTTGGAATGAGTGGCTCGAAATAGAAGCCAATATTATTACGAATTTAGAACTTCGTGGTGATAGAGTTCATTAGTGGAGTTTTAAGTTGTGGATGATGAATTGTGAATGATGAATTAGGATTGTACAAAGGATTTTATATTTTTCGGAAGAGTTTATTTCATGAACATTTTTGTAGTAGCGGCAACGCTTGCGGTTGCCCAACTCAACATGGCAACCGCAAGGGTTGCCGCTACTGCAATTTTATTTTAAACATAAAACTTAATTCTTTGTACAGTATTGATTCACAACTCATCATTCACAATTCACAACTCATCATTCAAAACTCTCCGATTTCACCTAAAAAACCTTAAAGGCTATTACATGGAAACCTTTCTCGAAAAAGCTGCCTCTCATATTTTCCAAAAGCACAATATTCATCAACTCAGTAATATTTGTATCGTTATTCCGTCTCGACGTGGGGTTTTGTATTTCAAGCAAGCTCTTGCTAATCAGGCAGATGCTCCATTTTTGGCGCCTGATGTGATGGCAATCGACGACTTTGTGATGAACGTAACGGGACTTAAGCAAATAGACCCCGTTGCTTTGCTTTTTGAACTATATGACGTTTTCAAAACAATTGATCCACTCGTTGTTTTTGAACGCTTTATGACTTGGGCTCCCACTTTACTGAATGACTTCGATAAAATAGACCAATATCTGGTCGAACCCAAAAAGCTTTTTAGTTTTATGTCCGAGGCAAAAGCTTTGGAACGCTGGCAAATGCAATTGGGCGAATCTCAACGTGACCGTCTTAAAAGCACCGAACGTACCGACCGTTATTTCAAACTTTTTGAAAATATTCATGAGGTATATAATCTACTACAAGCTCGCTTGCGTGAAAAGGGTTTAGTATATCGTGGGATGGCATATCGTGAATTAGCCGAACACGTGGATACTTATTTGTTGGATAATCCACAACATAAAAAATACTATTTTGTGGGTTTCAATGCGCTCTCTAATGCCGAAGAAAAGATTATTCGTTCTTTACTAAAAAGAAAAGAAGGGAATGATTTTTTTGCTGAAACCCTTTGGGATTCTGACGCCTATTATTTAACAAATAAGGACCAAAAGGCAGGAAACTGGCTTCGAGATTACCGTACAGGTAACAATATGCCCGACCAATTGCCTTTGTTCAACAATGAGTGGAATTGGGTATCAAATGAGTTGCTAAAAGGTCAAAAAAATGTCCAAATCATAGGTGTTGCCAATGCCTCCATGCAAGCTAAAGTCGCAGGGAAAATTTACGCCGACTGGAATCAACAGATAGAAGGACAAACTCAAACGGCCATTGTATTGGGCGACGAAAATCTCTTGGTACCAGTGATGAACTCATTGGGAAAAGATGTTGCCAATCTGAATATTACGATGGGGCTTTCGCTCAAAAACTCGATGCTATTTACCCTCATCGACGCGATGTTCGAGATGCAACGCAATTTGGTGGAGTTCAAAAACGCAGAAGGAGAAACCAAACGTATTCCTAAGTTTTCGTATCGACAAGTGGTACGTATTCTCAATCACCCATTTGTGCGAAGATATGAGGCAATGCATTACCCTTTGGTTGAGGAACTTATCGAAAATGAATCATTACAAAATCCGATTCGTCAAACTTTACGCGACATTACTGTTCATAATAAAGTTTTCCTAAGTTCGAAAGAATTGAAGGAAATGGGGCAAGATGACCGACTTTTTAATATCGTCTTTAATCACTGGGAACAAAAACCTAAAAAAGCTGTCGAACAGTTTTATGCCCTCATTGATTTGTTGCGTGAGGTATATCGTGAGCGTCAGGATGCGGTCGAAAATGAATATTTGTATCAGTTTTATTTGCTGTTACAACGTATGGAAATGATTTTGGCAGAACGAGGAGAGTCCGTTTCTATCAAAAGCTTTAAGACCTTTTTGTATGAGCTAATCAAACAAACCAAAATACCATTCGAGTCCGAAACAGACCAACGTTTGCAAATTATGGGTATGCTCGAAACACGTACCTTAGATTTTGAACGCTTGATTATTTTATCGGTCAATGAAGGCGTTTTACCACAAGGAAAAAGACAAAATACTCTGATTCCTTACGAAGCTTTGTCTGACCCACAGTTTAATTTACCAACCCATAATCACGCGGATGCTGTTATGGCATATCACTTTTTTAGACTTTTACAAAGAGCTAAAGAAGTGGTATTGGTGCATGTATTGCCATCGGATACGTATGGCGCAGCCGAAAAAAGTCGATTTATTTTACAAATAGAACACGAACTTCGTCACCTTAATCCAAACTTGAATATTACCCAAAATCAAGTCAATTTCGAAACAGAAATTACGGCAGAGGAGGAGGAAAGCGGACTAAAAATCGAAAAAACTCCCGATATGCTCGCGATGATTGAACAGGAAATCAACGAGCGAGGGGTATATCCTTCGCATATTAATCAGTTTGTGGATTGTTCGATGCAGTATTATTTCAACAAAGTGGCAGGTATTGCACCAGAGGAGGAAGTCGCCGAAAAATTGGCCTCTGATTCATTTGGTAACTGGATTCACAAGACTTTTGAAAATATAGACACAGCTTTTTTAAAAGGTGATGATTTAATTGAAAAGACGGATGGTATTATTCAGCAATCAGATTTGGAGTTTGTTCTGAAAAATATAGATACCTATTTGAAAAAAGCATTTGAACAAACCAATCCCGGACTTCGAATGACTGAGGGCGAAAACTACATACTCTATCAAGTTGGCGAAACTTTGGTGAAGAAATTTTTAAAGTTTCAAATCGCCAATGAGTCCTTTCCTATTGAATTATTAGATGCTGAGAAAACCCTGAAAGTTGGCCTAGAAGTAGAAGTAAACGGCAAAACAATTCCTTTTAAGTTGGCTGGACGCATCGACAGAATTGATAGAATTCATGGGCGAACAGTGCGAGTGATTGACTACAAAACAGGTTTGGTAAAACCCGAAGATTTGAAAGTCAAAACTGAGTTGATAGAGGAAGTCTTGCTAGAGGAATCAGAGAAAGGTAAACTCCGTCAATTATGGTTGTACAAATACATGATTCTGAAAAGAATGATGACACAATATGGCTTGAGTATTCGAGGAACAAGGTTGAAGGCAGATGAAAATAAGGTAGTGTCAGGAATTTATTCTTTCCGAAATATAGAGGCAGGTTTGTTAGAGCAAGATTTTAAGTTTTCGGATGATGAGACCATAGAGGAATTTATGATTTCGTCAGAACAATATTTGGCTAAATTTTTAGAAAAACTGCTTAATCCTGAAATCCCATTTTCTCGTACAGAAGATAGAGATATTTGTACCTTCTGCGATTTCAAACGCATTTGCGGAAGATAGGGAGGGAAGAAGTTTTGAATGATGAATTGTGAATTGTGAATTAGGGCTGTACGAAGGATTTTTAGCTATTTCAGATTTGGGATTTTTGATTTCGGAAATAAAGTAAAATACCTTTATGTCTTACAAAATATAGAAGCTTATTTTTCCGAAATCCAACATCTGATATCCGAAATAAACGTTTTTTATAACCCTAATTGTGAATGCTTGAATAATTATTTTCTCATTCACTAATTCACAATTCACTAATTCACCATTACAAAAAGCTCTAGTTGGTTTTCAACAACTCAACTTCAAAAATCAATACTGCACCACCAGGGATATCTGGACCTGCACCACGTTCGCCATAAGCTAAGTTGTGTGGCAAATAGAATTTGTATTTACTTCCTGTAGGCATTAATTGCAAACCTTCAGTCCAACCAGAAATTACTTGGTGCAATCCGAAAGAAATAGGGTCATTGCGCAAAACGCTACTATCAAAAACAACACCGTCGATAGTTGTACCGTGATAATGTGTCAAAACTTTTGCAGTTGGACCTGATGGTTTTGGACCAGTACCTTCTACCAATACTTCATATTGTAAACCACTAGCGGTTTCGATAACCTCTGGTCTTTTTTTATTTTCTTCCAAAAAAGCCTTACCTCTAGCGATTTCGTTTTCTAATACTTCACGAAGTTGTGCACGCTGACGCTCAAAAATGTTCATGTGATAAAAATTTATTAAATGAAAAATGCTTCAGATTCAATTGCCCGAAGGCGATACAAAATTACAAACTTTCCTTTTATGAATACCTTTAAACAAAAAAGGATTACAGTCCGTTAAATTATTGAGATAACCAAAGCGATGATAGCTTGGTTCAAAATAGTCCAATAGATTAGAATTTCATGAAAAAACAAGCCATCAAACCTGCCAGATATTTCTCTAATCAAACACTAGCCGACGCTCGCCAACGAGGCGACCAACTGGCAGATGTTTGTATTCAATCGGTATTTGAACAAGTTGGGATTACTGGCTTGAGAACCTTTTTCCAATGGCTAGTCAAGGAAGATTTTGATTGGAAAAGTCAGTTAGATTTTGTGCAAAAGTATTTTCAGGATAATGCTGTTTTTCCTTCTTTTTACCAAGAAAAACAATTTCAAAGAGGTCTAGATTTTGCCCAAAAACACCAAGCTGATATTGCCTTAATGTTGGGTTGTTTGTCATTGCCGTACTGTTACGCAGGCGCAGATGGAGCGAAAGTTTTATGGATGTCGGAGCGAATAGGCAAAGATACCCAGAAGAGATTAGAAGAAACGGGAAATTTTGTTTTTGGGGTATTAAATCCCAAGCAATGGAAAAGCTCAGAAGCAGGCATTCCAATAGCGATGCTACGTATTTTGAAAGTTCGATTGATGCACGCATCCATTCGATTTTTTACCTTATATCATCAAGCTTGGGATACAAAGGCCTTGGGATTTCCTGTAAACCAGGAAGATATGGCAGGCACAAATCTGGCATTTAGTTATATTGTGATAGTAGGAATGCGCAAAAATAACCTATCCATTTCGGATGAAAATGCAGAGAACTATCTTCACACTTGGAACACCATTAACGCGCTAATGGGCGTAGAGATAGAGCTTTTACCCCAAAACCTTCGGGAAGCATTTGTATTGGCTAAAGCCATTGCAAAACGCCAATTTCGTACCTCCGAAGAGGGTATCAACTTAACCAAAGCACTATTGAAGGTTTTAGAAAGATTTATTGACAATCCATTACTTAAGCCTATCCCAAGTGCTTTTATGCGTCACTTATTAGGAAAAGAAGTAGCAGATTTACTCCAAATTCCCAATAATCCTCTGGAAGAGCGATTGGTGCCTTTTATTCCAGTTAAGGCAGTGTTTGGGGTTTGAGGGAGAGTGGCAAAGGCACAGAGGCACAAAGTGGCAAAGTGTTCTTAGGGGACTGGCAAAGGAACAGAGGGACGGTAGAGACGCAATGCTTGCGTCTAGTGGCAAAAGCGCAAAGGAGCAAAGTGTTTTTTAAAGTGGCAAAGGCATGACGGGACTTCTGCCTTCACTATGCCTCTGCCATTAGACGTAAGCATTGCGTCTCTACTGAAAATCACTTTGTGCCTTTGTGCCTCTTTCACTTATGCCTTCACTATGCCTCTGCCATTAGACGCAAGCATTGCGTCTCTAAAGAAAACCACTTTGTGCCTTTGTCCCTCTGCCACTTGTGCCTTCTTTCTGCCTCCCTCCATTTTGATTTTACAATAAAAATCCGTATGCTTGCATAATAATTTTATTTCTCAAGCAATAATACCTTTTATCATATATACAAATGAACTTTTCAGAAATTTTTGACAAAATCTCTAGCCTAGCATCTCAAAAAGGTGGATTAGGAAACTCTATTAAATTTGCAACAGACCAAGGAAATATCCATATTTCAGCGGATGGCGTGGTGACTAATACCGATGCGCCTGCTGAGTGTACTATTTCGGTAAAAGCAAGTGATTTGGCAGAATTGATGACAGGCAAGCTCAATCCGATGACGGCAGTGATGTTTGGGAAAATCAAAATTGCAGGAGATATGTCTATTGCCATGAAGCTACAATCTTTGTTCTAAGATTTTGGCGGAATCGTTTGGTATGATAAGAAACCCTTTATGCTTAACTTTGCGTTATGGTTAGCAAAAGCAATCATACCAAACGATTAAAAACGCATTCATGAATCAAGATACCATTTGTGCATTAGCCACAGCGCAAGGAGTAGGAGCCATCGGAGTGATTCGGGTATCGGGTCCTCAGACCATCGACGTAGTTCAAAAAATATTTAAAGGTAAAAATCTTCATCAACAACCTTCACATACCATTCATTTTGGTACCATTCGTGACGATCAAAATTTGATTGTAGATGAAGTACTCATATCGCTTTTTAAAGCACCCACTTCGTACACTAAGGAAGATACCATCGAAATTTCATGTCATGGGTCTGATTATATCATTCAGAAAATTCTTAAGCTTTTATTGAAAAATGGTGCTCGCCTGGCCAATCCAGGGGAGTTTACGCAACGTGCATTTTTGAATGGACAACTCGATCTGGCACAAGCCGAAGCGGTAGCAGATTTGATTGCATCAGATTCGGAGGCGTCGCACCAAACGGCCATTAATCAAATTAGAGGAGGATTTTCAAAGCAAATCGCGCAATTGCGTGAATCATTGATTCATTTTGCATCGCTTATCGAGCTTGAACTAGATTTTGGTGAAGAAGACGTAGAATTTGCCGATCGTGACGATTTGCGTCAGTTAATTCATCGAATTCAAAGTGTATTAGTACCTTTGATTGATAGTTTTGAGATGGGGAATGTGATCAAAAATGGCGTTCCAACAGTAATTGTTGGTAAACCTAACGCTGGTAAGTCTACCTTGCTCAACCGACTATTGAATGAAGAAAAAGCCATCGTTTCGGACATCGCAGGGACTACCCGCGATGTTATTGAAGATGAGTTATTTATCGAAGGTATTCGTTTCCGTTTGATAGATACCGCAGGATTACGCAAAACCAACGATACCATCGAGGCAATAGGAGTGGAGCGTACCTTGCAACAAATGGAAAAAGCCAGCATGATTGTTTATTTGTTTGATGCTTCAGAAATCAGTTTGAAAGAAATTGAAGACCAAATAGCCTCATTCAATGCACCTTATGTATTGGTGGGTAACAAGCAAGATAAGCTCAGCATCACTCAGAAACAGGCATTTGAAAAAGCCTATCCTGCCATCATTTGGATATCTGCTTCTGAAAATCAGAATATCGAAAGCTTACAGAAAACATTGGTTCAAAAAGTCAAAACCAAGGAAATAAAAGCAGGAGATACCGTTGTGACGAACCTCCGTCATTATCAGCACTTGCTCCAAACTAGCGAATCTTTGAACCACGTATTAGAAGGTTTATCAAACAGTATTACAGGCGATTTCCTAGCACAAGACATTCGTTTTGCCCTCCATCACCTAGGTGAAATCACAGGGCAAATCACTACGGATGATTTATTGGCTAATATCTTCTCTAAATTCTGTATTGGAAAGTAGGCTGACTTTTATGAAATTTTGAGTAAAAATGCCCTCAGATATTTTTGAGGGCATTTTTAGAAAGAACAAATTTTTACCACTCACCCCTTGAAAACCAAAATCAACATCCAAACCCTTGCCAAAGAGCTTAATGTTTCGACAAGTACTGTTTCGAAGGCTTTGAATGATAGCTATGAAATTAGTGAAGAAACTAAGCGGAGGGTGTTGGAGTTGGCTACAAAATATCAATATTCTCCCAACCCTCATGCGAGTGGCTTGCGCAATAACAAAAGCAAAACTATTGCTGTCGTTATTCCTGAGGTGGGAAATAGCTTTTTTGCCTCAGTCATCAAGGGTATCGAGTCAGTGGCTCGTGTGCAAGGTTATCATGTCCTGATTTATTTGTCCAATGAGAGTTTTGAAAAGGAGCGAATAATTCTTGAAAACTTGCAATTGGGACGAATAGACGGGCTTTTGATGTCGTTGGCATTCGAAACACAAGAGTTTTCGCATATTCAAAATCTCCTTTCTAAAGATATTCCTATGGTCTTTTTTGACCGAGTTCCAGCGTTAATTCCTGCTAATAAAGTCGTAACTAATGAGTTTGAGTTGGGATATAAGGCGGTGCAACATTTATGGGAAAGTGGTTGTCGACAAATTGGTTATTTGTTGAATGGGATATCTAATTCTACTTTAAATCTTCGACAACAAGGCTTTTTAAAAGCACTTTCAGAAAAAAATATCGTTGATCCCGAAACCCATATTGTAGAAATACCCAAAGAAATTTCGGATGCTACTTTTTTTCAATTACTACGAGAAAAGTATTTTGATGGAGTTATTGCCTCAGCCGAGGAATTGGTGACACCTTTGTGGTCGGCATGTAAGTTGGGCAGTCTTACAATCTCTCTAGAGTTGAAGGTATTATCCTTTTGCGATTTTCCGTTAGCTACAGTGTTGAGCCCCACCCTAACTACAGTTAAGCATCCTGCTACAGAAATAGGCGAAAAAGCCACAGAATTGCTCATTACACAAATTGAAAAACCAAAGAAAACCCCGAGTTTTCAATCCATAATGCTTCATTCGGAAATTATTCCTAGAGAATCTACTCAATTTCTTTCGAAAACGATTTCGTAAATAAACCTTTCTACTTTTTTATAAACTCTGTAAAAAATCCAAGAAATTTGAGGTATTGATATACAATCAAAACACTTTGAAAATGGAATACAGAAAATTTGGTCGTACAGGCTGGCAAGTGAGCGAGGTAGGTTATGGTATGTGGGGTATGGCTGGCTGGACAGGTTCGGAAGAACAAGAGGTAAATAATGCTTTGGATAAGTCTATTGAATTGGGCTGTAACTTTTTTGATACAGCATGGGCTTATGGCGATGGTTTGAGTGAAGAGATTTTGAATAAAACACTCAAGAGACATGCTGAGAAAAAGTTATATGTCGCTACAAAAATCCCACCTAAAAACAGAATTTGGCCTTCGAAAGCACATTTCAATATCGCTGACGTTTTTCCTGCGGATTATATCGTTGAATACACCGAAAAGAGTTTGAAAAACCTTGGGGTAGAGGCTATCGACTTACAGCAATTCCATGTGTGGGAAGATGCTTGGGCACAGCATGACGAGTGGAAAGAAGCTATTACCAAATTGACGAAAGACGGAAAAGTATTGTCTTGGGGCTTGAGTGTCAACCGCTGGGAACCTAACAACTGCTTGGAGACTTTAAGGACAGATTTGATTGATGCCGTTCAGGTGATTTATAATATTTTTGACCAAAATCCAGAAGATGCCTTATTACCTCTATGTCGTGAAAAAAATATTGCTGTAATCGCTCGTGTTCCGTTTGATGAAGGAACCTTGACAGGCAATTTGACGAAAGAAACCGTTTTTCCAGCAGAAGATTGGCGTTCTACCTATTTTGTTCCAGAAAATCTTCATTCAAGCGTAGACCACGCCGATGCTCTGCGCCCTTTGATTCCTGCGGGGATGAGTATGGCCGAAATGGCGATTCGTTTTATTTTGAGTAATCCAGATATTTCTACAACGATTCCGGGGATGAGAAAAATCCGTAATGTGGAGTCTAATATGGGTTGTAGTGATGGAAAAGGACTTTCTGGACAACTTTTACAGGAACTAAAAGGACATCGTTGGGATCGCACTCCAACGGAGTGGAGTCAATAGATAGACAGATTTTTAAGGCTTTTCTACAAAAAAGTACCAAGTGTATCAGACCTCATCATAGCGTACCAATTATGGCGTTGATTTAGCATAAAAACAATCTACTGAGTCTCAAAAACAAACCTCGGCAAAGCGTGCAAGTCGAGGTTGATAAACTCCAAAACTCGGTAGGCTAAAAATCAATAACCATGAAAATGATGAAGAAAACACTTGGTGCTTTTGCTTTTATAGCGGCTTTCTGCTTTTCGTTAACAACCTCTGCGCAATTTGGCGGAGGTCCTCCGCAAGGCGGGGGAGGTGGTATGCGTCCAGATTTTGAAGGACGTACTCCTGAACCGCCAGACCCAGAAAAAATGGTAGAACAGGAAGTAAAGTGGATGAAGAAAAAGCTCAAACTCAATCCTGATCAGGTTGACCGAGTAACAGATATTTCGACGAAATATGCCTTGGCTCAAACGGATTTCATGCAAAAACAAATGCGTTCTAGAGCAAGAAATACCTCTGAGGATGGGCGACCATCGGAAAAGGATATGCAGAAAAATAGGGAGATTATGGACAAACTCATGAAAGATAAAGATCGTGAAATGAGTGAAGTGTTAACTGCCGCACAATATGAAAAATACCTAAAGCGCCGTGAAGATATGCGCAAATCATCTCAACAAAATCAGCAGTCTCGTGGAGGAGGATTTGATGGCCCTCCAGGTGGCGGATTCTCAAGAGGTGGCGGGTCGTTTTAATGGAGTAGAAAACATAATCATCAATAATTTCTAGTTTAGCAATTATTTTCAAAATCAATTTTGTAGTAGAGACGCAATACTGTGTGTCTGAAGACGTGTCATTCTGAAATATAGTATCCAAAAAAGCGTTCGAAATTTGCTTTTCGCACGCCTTTTTGGATATATAGACAAAAAATAGATTAACTTGTGGATAATTAGTAGGAAAGATTAAATTAATAGTATATCTGAGGTGAAAATTAACTTTAACATTTTGATTATGAATAACTTCAAATAACCAATATACTATTAACTAATAACGTTTTCCTACCTAAAACAAAGTAGCATACCATTGAATTTTTAAAGAGTATTTCCTTTTACCTATACGATTTCCCCTAAAAAATACCTACTTTGTAGCTACATCTTAAGCCTCATATTCCGATGATTAACCACCAATATTTTATCAAAGGTCTTTTTCTGTTTCTCTTTCTGAATTTTTTTGGAAAAAGTATAGCTCAACCAAAGCTCAATCCAATTCGATCTATTTTATTGGAATCCAAAGCACTAACCGTTCAAGGTGACTATGGAATGAATATCAATGGACAGGCTTTTCAAAAGGAGGCTTTGGCTACTTTTAAGGGATTTCAATATGGAGGGTTTTATAACGCCAATCGTCAGCTCAGTATTTTTCGGAGAAACCTTCAAACCAACAAAATAGATATTCTTAATTTCCCGTACATCTTAAGTAAGGACGATGCTCATAATACTATTTCATTGGGTTTTTGTGCCAATGACGGTACGCTTCATATCGCATTCGACCATCATAATAATACGCTTAACTATATCCGTTCGAAAAAATATTTATTAGATTTTCCTGAAAAAACATCTTGGAAACTAAGCCAGTTTTTACCGCTTTCGCATCAATTAGATGAAGAAATTGAGGAGGTTAGTTACCCAAGTTTTGTGTCTATGCCCGATGGAAACCTTCAATTATTTTACCGAAAGGGCAAGAGTGGTGATGGTCAAACTTGGATGACAACCTATAAAGCTCAAAAATCTCAATGGCAAGAACGCCATGCAATAGATAGCTCAGAAGGATATTTTGAAGACGCTTTGGATAATAGTCGTTCTCGAAATGCCTATTATAATGGTTGGGATTATGACAAAAATGGTGTGCTTTATACCACCTTTACTTGGCGAGAAAAGGCTGATGGCGCAAACCATGATTGGGGCTACGCTTTCAGTAAAGACCAAGGAAAGTCATGGAAAAATAATCGTGGTGAAACCATTGCTCATGCTGATTCTAATATATTGATGAATGTGCAGTCTAAACATTCGATTATCCGACCTATCAACCGCAAACAATCATTGATGAACCAACAAGCACAGGCAATTGACTCAAAAGGTCGAATTCATGTGGTTTATTGGAGTAAATTACCCAACAAACCATTTAAGGAAGGGGTGTTTTGGGATAGAAAAGCTAGTGGTTACTACCATTTATGGCGAGATACCAATGGCAAATGGTATGAAAAACTTATCATTGCCCAAGCAGGTACTCGTCCGCAGATACTTTTTGATGCCAGCGACGAGTTGTATCTTCTTTATTACCGACAATCGGCAAGCGAGAAAACGACACATCCTATCTATTTTGAAAAAGGGGAGTTGGTGATCCTGAAAGCGACCAGTGAAAGCCTTTGGAAAAAATGGAAAATTGTTGGCATAGATACTCAAAATATCAGTATTCTAGAGCCAAAGCCTGATGTTGCCCTATTTCAACAAACTGGAATTATATCCCTAATCCAGCAAGCTCCTCCTACAAAAGCAGGAATGACTTCTCCTTTAAGATTACTTGAATACCAAGTCAAGCCTTAGATTTGACTTCCAGCATCTGATATAAACAGTTTTTATAATTCTTCGTAAATTGCTAATTTACAATTCACTGATAACTTTCTCCAAACAATCTTACCTGATATAACTTTCTATGAAAAAACTATTTCTTTTTTGTTTGCTATTGACTTCTCAATCCATTTTGGCACAGCTCAAAATAGCCAAGGTTTTTACTAATCATGTGGTTTTACAACGTCAAAAACCAATTCCTGTTTGGGGATGGGCAAAACCTAACGAATCAGTCATTTTGACTTTGGCAGGGCAAAAGCAAACCACTCAAGCCAACCAAGAAGGAAAGTGGATGGTGAAATTTTCTCCTTTGGAGGCAGGAGGGCCTTTTACCTTAGAAGTCCAAGGAGTTTCTGAGAAAATCGCTTTACAAGATGTACTCATTGGTGATGTTTGGCTTTGTTCTGGTCAGTCAAATATGGAGTGGACAGTAAAGCAAGCGGATAATTTTTCTAACGAAAAAAAGAATGCTGATTACCCGAAAATTCGTCATTTTTTTGTGGAACATGAAGTGACTACCCAACCTCAAATCGATCTAAAATCAGGTGAATGGAAAGTTTGTAATAGTCAAAATGTTGGCGATTTTACGGCAGTGGGTTATTTCTTTGCACGGGAGGTTTTTCAAAAAACTGGAGTTCCGATTGGACTATTGCATAGCTCGTGGGGCGGTTCACAGGTAGAAGGTTGGATTAGTAAAGAAGGTATGGAAACTTTCGACGAACTCAAGCCTTATGCTCAAAATCTGCCGAGCAATTGGAAGGATGCCGATTTGCTATTGGAAGAAAAAATCAAAGAAAAACTATTAGGGAATGCAAAAATCTCCATTTCCCTTGCCGACGAACAGCAATATGTAAAGGCGGGTTATGATTTTTCGAAATGGCTTACTGGTAATGCTATTGGTCAATGGGATTGGCAAGGTATCTGGGCTTGGCGTGGGAATGGATTTATCGCTAAAACGGTAGAAATTCCAGCCGAAATGATTGGTGAAGTAACTACTTTAGGATTGGCGGAGAGTTTTTCAGAAAATCAAGTGTATATCAATGGAAAGCTCGTTTTTTCTGGTATTTTGAAAGGGATTCGTAAAATAGTAGTTCCTGCAAATACTTGGAAGTCAGGAAGTAATAGTCTTATGATTAAAATGAACAAAACCATTGAGCCTTCGTGGTACGGTGTAGGCATGATGGGAAATGCAGATGATTTGTATGTGAGTTCGGAAAAGCAGAAAGTTGCACTCGGTGCTAGCAATTGGAAATTAATGCCATCTTTTGCTGAGGAGCATACTTTTGCACATTCAAGCAATAATATTGGAACTTACATCTACAATGGTATGATAGCGCCACTTTTGCCTTTCGCCATCAAGGGTGCTTTGTGGTATCAGGGCGAAACAAATGCTGGTCGCTCGTACCAATATCGCAAGTCCTTTCCACTATTGATTAATGACTGGCGCAGACTTTGGAACGATGAGTTTCCTTTCTATTTCGTACAATTATCAAGTTATGGACCTTACCAAAATAGTAATCAAGGTAGCGGTTGGGCAGAATTGAGAGAAGCCCAAACGATGACTTTGAGTTTGCCTAAAACAGGTATGGCGGTTACAACGGATGTGGGTAATCCCAAGGATATTCACCCAACCAATAAGCAAGATGTTGGTAAAAGATTAGCGGCTGAGGCGCTAAAAAATACCTATGGATTTAATATCATATCGGCTGGCCCAATGTATGCTTCTGTAAATTTTGAGAAAGGAAAAGCAACCATTTCCTTCAAAAATGTAGGGACTGGATTAATGTTAAAGGATAAATTTGGCTATTTGAAAGGTTTTGAAATAGCGGGTGAGGACAAAGTGTTTTATTATGCCAAAGCTGAAATTCAAGGTGATAAAGTGATTGTTTACCATCCAAAAGGCTTAAAACCTGCCTCAGTTCGTTATGCTTGGGCGGATGCACCAGAAGATGCCAATTTGTTCAATCAAGAGGGTTTTCCTGCTTGCCCATTCCGTACAGATCAATGGAAAGGGGTAACAGAAGGGGTGAAGTTTAAATAAAAATCTGTTTTAGAGACGTTGTGAGCAACGTCTCTATTTTTCCTGAAATTTTATGTGAAAACTATTCATTAGGCAACAGGCACAAGGCAAAGAGTGTTAAAATATTTTCATTAACCACAGCCATGCTTTTTTCCAAAGCCCACCGCCGAAAGCTGTTACCTGAAAGCCTAAAGCACAATCTTAAATCTTATTCTGCACGATTATTTAAGTATAAATGCAAAATACAATTGCATTTATTTGCTCTAGGCAATAAGCATTAGGCTTTAGGCAAGCACATATTCTTGCCCAAAGCTCATTGCTAAATGCCGAAATCCAAATATTTTACACTTCAACTATTCAAAAAAAAAGCCATTGCATTACGCAACGGCTCGCTGAAAAAGATAGTTGTAATCCTTGTGATCGAAGATAGTAAATAGCCTTTTACCAGTTTTTCAATAACTCTTCCGCTTCTTGTTTTCCAAAAATATCTTCGTTACTTTCTGTAATTTCTACTAAGATACTTTTAGCTTTTTCCTTCTGACCCATCTGCAATAAAGTAATGGCTTCATAGAATTTTCCTTTATTAACCAATAGCTCGTTATTCTTCGCAATTTGCTCAAAAATACTCAATGCACTTGGATATTGTTTGAGTTGCAAATGACATAAGCCTTGATATTCAAGCGCTTGAGGGTCTGTATTGATACGTTTGAACAATTCGAGTGCCTTTTCATAAGCACCTTCATTATAACAATTTACCCCTTGTGAAAGCACATCGTTTTGGCTAGACATAGACGTGGGTAAAGTGCTCAAGTTTTCCTTTACATAAAGCTGGGCAAATTCTTCGGAAGTAGGTGATTGGTTGACGAAGAAAATACCTGCAATAATCATAACAACGGCTGCGGCGGCAACACTGACGAACTTGATAATCTTACCTCTTTGCTTTTGTTTAATCGTAAAATACAAAGCTTTAAGGCGTTCTTTTCGTTCTAAATCAGATAGGTGTCGCATTTGCAAATAGAAAGCCACATCCTTGGCAAAAGAAGGATCACGCTTTATTCGCTGGTTTGCGTGAGCATTTTCTTCTGTAGAAAGTCGGTTTTCACAAAAATCTTCAATGTATGCTAAATGATTGCTCATACTTGGGTGGAATTGTGTACTAAATCTTTAAGTTTTGACAGACATCTTTGACGAGATGATTTTACAACATCTGTGCTATTATAATCCAAGGTATTCATGATCTCGTCATCAGTAAATCCTTCATTCCAGAGCTTTAGTAGATCTTGACATTTTTGACCTATTAAGGCCAATTTTTGATAAATCAACTGGATTTCAGACTGTTGGATTAACTTTTGAAGAATCGTTTGATTATCAGGGATAATTGCCGAAAAATCACTTAAATCTACGGCTTGATGCACAGATGCTTTATTAGTCGTGGTTTTTCGAAAATGGTCAACACATTTATTTGAAAAAATTTGAAAAATAAATGTCTTTAACTCCGAGCGCTGCTCAAATCGCTGCTCTTTGATTTGTTTGATGGCCGCCAAAACGGTATCAGAGTACACGCTTATGGCCTCATCTTGTGCTAGATGATGCCTTTTAATGCCTACATCAACAAGATACATAAATCGTTCGTAGAGGATGTTTTCGTACCGACGATTCTGTGAGGGATTGTTTTGTAATCCTGCCACAAGGTCTTGGTCGGACAACTTCTTGAATGAAAAAGAAATCATAGCTTATTCGGGTATGGCTCAATAACCCAAAGGTTAGTGTTTTGAACTTTGAAATTTAATCAAATTTCAGTACATGGTCTAAGTATTTTCATTCGATTAAGTGAACGGTAATTGGCGTATCAATAAGAAGGGATTTACACTAGAGTAGGAGTGTTAAATTATTCTGTGTTAAAAACTTTTTTTAAAATTTTATATCCTGATTATCAGTGTGTTCGAAATTTTTCTCTAGAAATGTTTACTTTTTTTTACTCTTCATGTTTACCTCTTTTCATATCCTACGACTAATGCTTATGAAAACCAACACAAACACAAATAATCAGTACGAATCATCCCAGTTCCAAAAAACTTTATAAGCTTATGAATACTAATACCTCGACACATTCAAAATTATATATTGATAGAAAGAAAGTTGCTATTGATTATTCAGACATTGTTTACCTCGAAGGAGATGAAAATTATACAATTATCTATCTCTCCAATGGTAAGAAAGTTTTGTGTGCACGCACACTCAAAGACATCACGAATCATATTCAATCCGGTGAATTCTGCCGTATTCACCGCTCATATTGCATCAATCTCAACCATATCCGTAATTATAAACGCTCTGACCAAGAAGTTGAAATGACCAATGGACACCGTTTCGGAGTGGCGAGACGCAAAAAAACATTATTTGAAAAACAGGTTTCAGATTTCTGGAATTCTGAAGAAAATCATTGAAAATACAACAATTAAATTAGTGGTTAGGTAATCGTGTACATCCCTCAATTAATAATTGGGGGGTGTCTATTTAAGTATTAGTGGTGAATTGTGAATTTTGAATGTAAAAATTTGAATATCAATACATTATGTGTTATTTTGAATATTGATACGCTTTTGGCATTAGGTAATAGTGCAAAATAAGGTTTAAATTATATGCCTCGGCTCGAGTCAAGAAGAAGTAGGCAAAGAGTTTTAAAATAATCAAAAACATGCTTTTTTCGAAGCCCACCGCCGAAAGCCGATATCTGAAAACCTTAAGTACAAGTGCTGATTGGTAAGTTAGAAGTGTACCTAAGTTTTAAAATCATTTGAGAGTTCTGATTTCGGAAATATTTAAAAAAGCCTTCATTTTTATAAAACAGGGTTCAAAAAAGTAACTCAAATTTCTACAATCCAATATCCCGAAAGATTACATTTACTACCATTACATGATAGACAGGATTTCTGAGTAAGTATTTGAATACCAGATGATAAAGTATTGTTTTAGTTCTCCCAGCTTTTATCTAGAATACTTTTTTGTAACTAACTTACCCTACTATACATGAAATCTCAAACCTTTAAATTAACCTTCGTTTTGCTATTCGCTTGGATGAGTTTCCAAGCAACAGGGCAAAGTTGTTGCCCGAGTTATATCCAAGACTATGTCGAAACTGCTTACCTGCCATACGATGGATTTGGTGTAGACAATGTACAGTCATTTTTGATTCCCTCTGGTGACAAAATTCCATCCAACATGGGAGCGGCTGCAGAGGCAAACGCCAAAAAGTTTTATAGTATTCTTAATCAATCTTATGTATACGTAAAACCAGACCCCAAAAATGAGGTTCAGATTGTTCAAAAAAACACTTTCTTGATTCCTAAATCACCTAATTCACAGTTTTTTATGAAGTTTCAGCAAGTAAAAACTTGGGGCTTCGACAGTCGATATAACACTTTTGTAGAATTTAGTGCAGACGGTGGTCAAACTTGGACAACGAAGTTTATGGATTTGAGTTTGATGTTTATGGGCGAAGAGATTTGTATAGAATACCATATTAATTATAAAAATATATTAGCGGCTTTTCAGAAAATAGACCCTAACATGACGCTGGCAAAGCTCTTGGAAACACCACTTAATTATCGTTATAATTATGTGCCAAAAACTTCTACAGAAAAGAAAGAATATCTCCGAACACACCCGCATTTTGTGAAGCTTACAGCGGGTGCATCTGTCAAAAATTTGAACTTCCTTCACCTACTTGTTGATGACGAAGACGGTACTGGTGTTACTGGCGGAAGCACGGGTTCGGGCTCGCTGGCACCTCCTCCTCGTTAGTCATAAATTTGTGGTAACTATAATTTAATGTGTAATTTGAGTATTTGGTTATACTGACACTATTGTTGGTATAACCTTTTTTGTTTGTAGCTGTCGTATATCTCTTTAATCTTTGTTATCTTTCGAGATAACTCAATGAGTTATCAATTGAAAAAGGATTATATGAGCAAAATAGTACGTTTTTTAATAGCTTTTATCAGTTTTCTTTGGCCTTACTTTACCTTTTCTGTAAATACACATTTGATTCAAGAGGTTCAATCATTTGAGCAAAATTTGAAAAAGACGCCGCTTCAAAGTATTGACCAAGAATTTTTATATTATAAAAAATCAGAAAAATATTTTTTACAATTAGAAAAACAGAAAAAGTATGAAGAGGCCTACAAACTATGTGTATTTAGAGCAAAGCGCTGGGAAAAACTAGGGTCTTTGCCTGATAAGGAATGGGCTTATGTTTGGTATATCCATGCTTTTTATCAGTGGTATTTTTTTCATGATATTCAGGCTACTCGCAAACTAATTTTCCAAAAAAATAAGATTAGAGATTTTCAATTTGTTGATAAAAGTTGGATTTTATACTCGCGCATTTTAGTGGAGGATGGTTCCTATCAAGAGGCTATCGAATGGTGTACAAAGGGTATTGATAAGGTCAATCAAAAAGGCGATGTCGAAGTATACTTAGGATTATTAACCAATTTGATGAATGCCAAAGTGAAGCTAAATGCTCCCATTAAAGAAATCACAGAAGTGGGAGAGAAGCTACGCAAAGCGAGTATCAACTATAAAGAGAAAATGTTCTATTTCTATGTGTTTACCAATTTGGGTGAATACTATTATCGAAATCAGAATTTTGCTAAAGCAAGGGAATATTATTCACAAGGAGTTGCGGTACGATTGAAGCATAATCTGGAAAATTTAGAAGCAGATAATATGCTTGCTTCTTGTTTTCAAAAGCAGGGTAACTATCAAGCGTCTACAAATCAGTATGATGAACTTATCAAGTTGTTTGAGAAAAACTCGTTTGTCGCCTATGAAAAAAGTAAGTATTATCTGCATCAAGCGGATAACTTTAGACAACAAAAAGAACTAAAAAAATCTGAGGTTTATATTCAAAAAGCAGCAAACGCACTTGGGTATCAGTCGGTAGTAGATACTTATGAAGGCAAAAAATCAGATCTCTTGTACTGGTTTGACTACCGTATTCGGTTATCCTTAGAATATGGGAATCTAAAAAAAGTACAATATTTTCAATTGCAAGTAGATACGCTGATTGATCGTATGCGTAAAGAGCACACGGAAATTAACTCTAAATTATTCTGGAGAGAAAATACCCATCATTTCTATGAAAAAGCGATTGAAGTAAGCTTCAAATTAAAAGATGTAGAAAAGGCTTTCTATTTTATTGAAAAGAGTCGAGCCATTCTTCTGCTCGATGCCTTAAAGGATTTAGAGGCCAATGATCAGTTGCCCTATGAAGTAAAAGTAAGGAAGCAAAAACTCCAGTTTGAGATAGAATCCATGAAGGAGCAACTGACTAAGTTGAATGCCAAAAGTCGAACTTATCAGCAAATAAATCTCAAATTACTTACCTCCAAAGACCAATTAAACAACCTCATTGACTCGACAGAAAAAGTAAATCCAGCTTACCAGAAACTCAAGTATAACCATCATTATATTTCGCTCATAGAGCTTCAAGAAAAACTTAAAGCTAATGATCAATCCTTTTTAGAATACTTTGTTGGCAACGAAGCAGTGTATGCTATTTCGGTAACATCAGCACAGGTAAGACTAAAAAAGATTGCGCTCAAATCATATCTTGATGCGGTCAATATCTATCAAAAACAGTTATTGACTTGTAGAAATACCGCAACCAAAAAGGAGTTTAACTACCTCAAAAAGATTTCATATGCGCTATACAAGCATATTTTTGAGCCTTTTCAGCTACCTAAAGGACGCGTAATTGTATCGCACGATAACTACTTTGTTTCGATGGCGTCGCTATTGCCTGATTGGCGCGTTTCTGAATTTTTGATAAAAGATTATAGTTTTAGCTATGCGTATTCTGCTAATGTTTTTTTCAAAAATACTAATCGAGTAAATATCGGTCGAACGAAATTATTGGGAGTTGCACCCGTCAATTTTGATGAAAAATTGGGGGTTGCTAAGCTATATAACTCCGACCATACACTTGAGAATATCGAGAAAAACTATTTTACAGGAACGCTGCTGACCTATCATAAAGCCTCAAAAGCAAATTTTAAGAAGGATATAGCCGACTATGATATAATTCAGTTGTTTACGCATGGGAAGGCCGATTCAACAGAGTCAACCATTTATTTTCAAGATTCTGTTTTTAGCCTAAATGAACTCCAACGATTACCACAATTACAGGCTAATTTGGTTGTGTTGTCTGCGTGTCAAACCAATATTGGGAAAAATGCTACAGGAGAAGGAATTATGAGTTTTGCCAGAGGATTTGCTAACTTGGACGTTCCAAGTACCGTGTCAACCCTATGGAGTGTAGATAACAATGCTACCTATCAAATCACGGAATTGTTCTATAAGTATCTTTCTGATGGTTATGAAAAAGATATTGCTTTACAAAAAGCTCAGATGGATTATCTCAGGAAACCATTAAACCCTAATGTGCCATTTTATTGGAGTGGTATAGTCTTAATCGGAGATTCGGGGAAGGTGGTATTATTTTCAAAAATCTGGCAATATGCGATTATAGGAGTAGGTTGTTTGCTTTTTGGATTATTGGCTATTTTGGCATATAAAAAACTCTTTTAAAGTATGGATTGCGGGGAGTTAATCCCCGCAATCCATTATCTTAAAACTACATAATTGTCTTCGGTTGGAAAACTTTGATTACACCATCATTTTCGCTACTTACCACCAATAAACTCTTTTTGGTAGGGCTATCTTTTGCAGGAATAAACATAACACCTTCTGGCGCATCACCAGTTTTGAGTAATTGTAAGAAAACAGGAGCTTTTGGATTAGTAATATCATAAACTGCCACAGCATCCGAACGTTCCATGCCTACAAATACTACTTTTTTGTTACCGACCATTCCTGTTGCAATTCCTTCAGGTTCAACGCCTTTGTCGTCGCTTCTTGTGTCATCATAAAGCCCAGCTGTAGCACATTGTGTATCTAATTCTTTCTTACTGTCAAAAATCAATGAGCCATCGTTACCATTCCAAACGCTAAAGGAGCGAGCACCGAAAGAATATAATTCATCATAGTCGCCATCGCCATCGGTATCTCCAAGTGTTGATGTAATGTTCAAGCGACCTAATACAGCATCAGTTTTAAGTGTTGTAGCATTAGGGAAAACAGTCGCATCTAATTTTGCTTTTCCAATACGGAGTGTTTCTACAAACGTATCATATTCTCTGGCGTCACCTTCGTTAGCTGTAAACAAGTATGGCACACCACCAGCCTCATAAACGGCAATTGCATCGGGTTGGTACATGCCTTTTACTGGCCATTTTCCAAAAGCAATGGTATTATCTTTATCGCTTGGATCGATTTCGTTGCCATCCACATTGTAGCTCTTGAAACCTAATGGAAATACATTCGTGATAGTTTTTGAGGCAATACTGATTTTAGCAATCGCATTGTTTTCTTGTAAAGTTACCCATGCTGTTTTAGAGTCACTCGAAACAGTAATGTATTCTGGCTCAACATCTTTTGCCAAACTTGCATTAGGACCAAATACTCTGAAGCCTTTTGCTTTCAAAGCGGTAAGTTGCCCTTCGTATCCTGCAAAGTCAAGCGTTGTAACTGCATAGTTCTCGTCAACTGAAATAATGGAAATACTACCCACAGGGTCATTGCTGTAGCTAGCATTTGGTTCACCTTCGTTAGCTGACAAAATAAATTTGCCGTCTGGCGAGAAAGTCACCATATCTGGCAATGCACCCACGGTAATTGATTTGATCTCCTTGTAATCTGTTGTATTAAATACCACAATTTTACCTGGCGCTTGTTTGTCTGTAGACTCAATAGCTGCAGCTAATTTACCATTGCTTACGCTAACGCTATTTACATAACCACCATAAGGAGCAACAAGAATAGAAGAAATGACTTTGATATTGCTTGGATCAGCAAAGTCCAAAACATCAATTTTATTGACAGCACTATTGTTTACAACGAACAAACGCTTTGTTTGAGGGTCGTAAGCTGAGATTTCTGCTGCGCCAGTTTCGCCAATATCGATTGAGCCTACTTCTGCAAAAGTAGCAGCATCTTCATTAACAAAAAACTCGTTTTCGGTGGTGGTACAACTCGCTAAGGTTGCAGCGATAAGAATAGAAGTAAAAATCTTTTTCATCTTGAATAATTTATTTGTATGTCCGTTAAAGAAACTTGGGTACAAAATTATTATCGCAGTTTTAGGAGAATTGTACTTAAGAATTAAGGCTATATTAGGATTGTGCGCCTTTTGTTAAGGAAATGTTAGGAGATGCTGGGTAATATCGTGAAGAGGAGTGAAATACGCTTAGTTTAAAATAAGGATGTTAAGTAGATTATTGAGTGCAGACGTAAGATTAATGCTTAAAAACAAAAAATCGGATTTGAGAAAAACCTAAGCTTCTCTCAAATCCGAAATCAAATATCCGATATCCGAAATACGCTAACGGTGTTTGGCAAAAATCTTCTTTGCAGCCAACGAAGCCATCGCCATAATAGTCAGTTGAGGGTTGACATTGATACTGGTAGGAAATACGGAAGCATCGGCAACATATACATTGTCCAATCCAACTACCGCAAAATTTTCATCAACTACCCTCTCATAAGAATGTTGTTGACTCGCCATTTTATTTCCTCCTTGTGGATGAGCAGTGCCCATAAACAAGTCTGTCAATTGTAAAGGATAGGTTTCAAAATGCTGGATAAAATCATTGACCTCATTACTATTTTGAAGATTAAGTAAAATGCCAGGTTTGGTAGGAATAATGACCTTTTTTGCTCCAGCAGCTTGACCAAGTTTTACCAGCGTAACAATCGCATATTTGATGTTTTCGACATCACTTTCACTCAAAGTCCAATCAAAAGCCTGTCCGTTCAGAATATTGGCTTTAGGTTGAATACTCCCCATAGCATCCGAACCAATAAGCCCTCCAAAGTTCAGAAGCTTGTCATAATTTTTCATAAAATCATCTCTACGCTCAAAAACAAAAGGCATACAAGCCAACGCAAAAGCCGCAGGAGGGTTGAAATAGGTCTCAAACACAACTCTACTATCAGGTTGTTCGCTATGACTGTATAAGGTAATTTGTTCTCCGTCAAAAGCTTTGATAGGTTCATCAAACTCAAAAGCTAGTGGCATCCCAAAATTACAACTGATTTGCTGTCCGATTTGTGGATTGTCTAGCTCGCTACGCATCAAAAAATGACTCGAGGCAATAACCCCACCAGCTACAATAACGGCTTTATTGACTTTCACAACACGGATAGCACCGTTGTCGGCACGTAGGAGTACAGAACTCGCCTTGGTGCCCGTGTCATTCTTTTGTAAACGTAAGGCAGTCCAATTAGCAATTACTTTCACCCCCCAAGCTTCTGACCATGGAATATAGGTTTCCAACATTGAACGCTTGCGTAGTTTTTTGTTGCCCAAATTCCAGTTGCCATCACCAATATTTTCTAAGTGGTTTACTTCCAAAACTTTTGGTTCTGTAAGTTTAGAAGCCCCCAAAGGTGGATTTTGATTGTAATGTTCGACACCAATTCTGAATTTTTCGGCTACAATTTCATTTATACCGAGTGGATTCAATGGTTTTACGTTTAATTCACTTTTTATGGTAGGGTATTCATTGAAAATCTCCTCGACAGGAATACCGTAGGTTTCTTTCCAAATTTTAGCCACTGATTCAGGCATCTCAAAGCACACCGCATTGTTACTCACTGTCGTACCTCCCACGCATTCGCCTTGAAGCATCGTCATGGTAAACTGGTTTGTTTGTTGAAGACCACCTTCTTTGTAGACTTTCTTCATCATATCAAACTCATTATCTTGAAAATCTTGACGTGGTTGTAAGCGGCTACCTCTTTCAACTACTACTATTTTACTAGCAGCTTCCCTCACTTTTTGCTCATCTATTTTCCCTGAAGCATCGGTAAATTCCTTTTGGATACATTCAACCAAGCGATAGGCAGCACTTGCACCACCTGCTCCCGAACCTATGATGAGATAATCAACTTCTTCTGGCAAATCTGCTTCATGCGTGGGCGTAGAAACCCTTGGCGCAGGAATTTTGAGATCCTGAATTTGTTCGTAATTGTTGGTGTCGTTAGGCGATTTTGGCAATGGAGCAACTTCATGAAATGGAGGGTTAAATAAAGCGCCATTGCTTTGCAAGCGGTCTCGTGCGTCGGCAGGTACATAGCCAATCGAATGTCTGACATTGGCGTTGGTATAAAAAGCAAACTGTGTCAAAGCATTCAACGAAAGTCCGATTTGATACGCAAATTCCGAAATTAAAGGTACACTTGAAGATTTTCGTTGCCATTCATTTCTGAAAATATAATGATTCAAGAAGTACCTTTGTTCATCACGATTCATGGACGAAAATGGTGGTTTCATGCCAAAAAGTGTATTGAAAATATGTTCCAACAAACTAAAAGGCACATTCAGAATACCACGTTTTCTACCTTTGATACCAGAAATATATTGATCAATTGAGCTGGTAATCAAGGAAAGATTTTTCTCGTCACCCAACAACTGATTTTGTTCTGCTCCTAAAGCTTGTACAAGTGCGCGAATGTTGTCAGTCGCCGATGGACTCAAGGTATTGATTCCACAATCAATTTTATAATAAAGCTTACGAAGAAAGGCTAACAATCCTGCAATGAGCAAAAACACACAAGCATAAAGTCCTAAATACCAGTCGATATGCTCGAATATGCCATATTGATTTATGACTTTTACCTCAGCAAAAATAATCCAAACCAAGCCTAAAATAGCTCCAAGTACCATCGGGAATATGATGAGATTGGTAAAATGCTGTCTGAGAGAAATTCTGTTGACTAACAAAATACTAATTGCTGCCCATGACACAAACAACGTTATGGTATTGCCCAACATAGGATCTGGAGCTGAAAAAATAAGTCCCCAACCCTCTGTGGGATTTCCCCAAATACGAAAAGCTAACATGCTGATTCCAATTAAAATACAAATAATAGTGAGTCCAGTGAAGACTATTTTCTGCAGAGTAAGCGGAATCGAAAAGTTTATCGGAATCTCTTTTATTGCTTTAAAATCGCCTCGGTTGGCACGGTACTTGACCATGACAAATATGAAAATTGAGAGCAAGCTTCCCTCCACAAAAGTAGAAGTAAGCAGGTAGTCTCGGTAACTAATAGTGCTTGATGGATTTAGGTAAAAAATAAGCGTATACAGGGTCGAAAATAAATGGCCAGCTACCAATATGACACAAACATAGTAGCGTAATGCAATGTTATAAGCACCCAAGAAGGCAAGCATAATCATAAGCCATTCTTTGATGTACGTGTTCATTGACAAAGCTAAATTGGCATTTCCCATATTAATCATGTATTGAAGGGAATCTGGCCAAGGACTTGCCCCGAGCTGTCCTAAGGCTAAAATGCCCCAAAAGCCTAAATACCCAAATCCTGCCAATCGCAATAGCCAAAAGCCGATATCTCGCTTAGGTTTTGCTATCGTTTCTGTAGCCCAAGACTTTCCGAATAATTGCTCAAATTGCTCTTTTGAAGCACCTTTTACGATAGGTGTACCCCACAAGATACCAGCCACCAAACGAGCTAAAAATAGCGTAAGAATACTAGTGATTTTGGATAAAGAGAGAACGGTAAATACGATTTTGGTAAAATGGTCAGGAAGCCAGAAAGCAAATTTGTCAAAATGAAATATCCATGCGGGATGTGACGCCGTAGCATTAAGCTCGTACTGATAGAGTTCGGCAACGAAGTAACCAAAGAAAATAATACTCCATGAAAACCAAGAACTTGCTTTACGAAAAACGAATAGTAATGGTGATGTGGTAAAAATAATGATGATTGCAATCAGCCAAAATGATGGTAATTTGAAGCCTAGTAATGTAATTTTTTCAAAAACTATCCAATCTAAACGACTGAATAACGTTACTAAAGTAGCAACCAAGATCGTTTGAACTACAGCAATACATCCAAGGCTTTTCCAAACAGGTGTATTGTCGAGTGAATCAGGACGTAGGTATCCCTTTAGGGTAAAGAGAGCGGGGAGTTTCATAGTAGTTTTTTAAAGTATATCGTATAGATTGACGGTTGAAATAAAACAAAGACTGGTTTATTGCTCCAAAGGAGTGGTAAGCGAACTTTAATGACGAAAGCAATATATTTTTGATTATCAACAAAAATATACAATTTGCGTTGGTAATAAGTACTTTTTTAAGGCAAACCATAATTATTAATAAGAACTTTTGAGTAAAAGGCATGAACCCGTAAAATGCCATACTTAGTTATAACTTTTAAAACTGGTGGATTCTTTTCGACCACTTAACAGACGTATTTATAATGAAAAAACTTTTCCTAGCAGCCCATTTGGCAGTATTGTCTATCACCCAACCTATATTTGCCTTCAATACGGTCGTTCAAGCGACAAATGATAAGCCAACTAAAGTGACTTTTCATGGGGTTTATAAGATTCCTGATCATGAAATTTATACGATTGTGAAGGGTATTCGCACCGCAATCAAGGAGAGTTCTGAGCTTCTGATAGAACCTAACAGTAGTATTGTCTTACGTGTTATTGATCTCAAAACAAACCAGATTGTAGCTAGAGAAAAAATCATGTATATGAATTTGGCTACAGATCTAATTTTTGAGTCATTGCAAGGGGAAAACGTTTTGTATAAACGTAAAGCCTCAGTAAGTACGGGAGTAGTGTCCGAAAAAGCAGTAACCAGCACCAAACCTACGGTAATTGCAACCCCAACTGCACAAAAAACAGAAAGTGCACGTCCATTTGTAAAGCCAAAGCCTGGGACATTTCCAGAAAAAGATGGTATACGTTCAGCAAAGGGGATTTCTGAAGAAAAAGTACCAACAACTACAAAGGCAGCAACTCCTGCCAAACCAGTAGAAAACAACGCTGTGGCTGCGCCATCTAAATCAACCAATGCTGCAGAAAGTGAAAAACTTGACCCAAGGGCTACGTTGACAAGGGTAAATTTACCTAAGCCCAAAGAAGAACCTACTCCTAAAGTGGGAAGTTTGGGTGCTATCAATGCTAAGCCAATTATCATTAAAAAAGCAGCAACCACCAAGCCTGCGTCAACTACCAATACAAAGACCAAAACAAAACAGTAATTTATCAGTGTCCAGAAAAGTGCTTTAGAAATCAATCATTTTTATCGGCTCTATGAGGGGATAATTTGATAGAAGTTAGGTATTTTTCTAAGTTATTATGTAGAATGCTATAGATGCGAAAGACTGCAATTTATTTTGTTGGTTTTCGCACCTATAGCGTTCTTCTTTCCCAAGCCCACCACCCAAAGCTCAATCTTAAATTTTATTTTGAGTAAGTTAGTGGGCAAAATAGAATTTAATTTTTGTGCCTAAGGCATTCATGTATCAGCTTTCGGTGGTGGGCTTTAGAAAAAAGCATAGCTGTGGTTAATAAAAACATTTTAACACTCTGTGCCTTGTGCCTGTTGCCTTGTCCCTAAACACATAACTTAAATCTAATTCTGCTCGATTACTTACTAACTTAAGTTTTTGATAAATAGAACTTTATATTTTATTCTTAGTGCTTTAAACGAACTTCTTTTATTTGATATCCTCCCGCTTAATCAGCCTACTCGTTACAACTCAAGAATTCTAATTATCTTTAAGGATATTTTTACCCACGCTGCCAAAATTGGGTTGCTTAGTCTATAGTAAACTGTTAACCATACTCATGAAAAGTCGTTTTTATTTACCAATACTGTTTGTCATTGCCTGTATCGCCTGTGAGAAAAAAGTGCATCGTGAGGTAAAATTACCCATCAGTGATTCAACCTTATTTGTAAATACTCCGATTAAATATTGGATTGAAAATCAAGAGATTGATGAAGCCTCTGGCTTGGCTGCCTCTTACCAAAATCCACATAAGTTTTGGGTACACAATGATAGCGGAGGCGACAATGTATTGTTTTTGATAAATGCCAAAGGGAATGGGTTTCAGAAACTTCATTTAGAGGGTATCAAAAATCGCGATTGGGAAGATATTGCTGTGGTTAAAAACGGCACCTCTTCAGAAATTTATATTTCGGATACTGGGGATAATTTTAAATGGCATTCTACAAAATTTATTTATCGTTTTAAAGAACCAATCATGGCCGAAAAGCCCGAATTGACGGTAAGCCAGATTGAGACCATTGAATTTGAATACCCTGATGGTAGAAAAGATGCCGAATGTTTACTAATAGATCCTATTACAAAAGATATTTTTATTATTTCAAACCGAGAAGCTGAAAAGCATATTTACCGTCTCAAATATCCGCAGTCTACTCAACAGGTGAATACGGCCGAATTTGTTGGAATTTTGAATGCTTCAAAAGAAAAACCTACAGACGATAAGGCTTCACGACAAGATTTGTTTATCACTTCAGGTACTGTTTCGAATAGAGGGGATGAAATTTTGGTCAAAAACTATAAAAATATTTTCTACTGGAAAAAATCTCCTAACGAAACCATTGCTCAAGCACTTCAGCATCCTTCAACCGTACTGCCCTATGAAGTAGAGTCTCAAGGAGAGGCGGTAAGTTTTTCTCAGGACCTTGCAGAATATTATACGATTACAGAAAAAGGGCATCGTAGTAACGCGGTATACCTTTCTTGTTACAAGCGTAAAAAATAAAGTTCATCCAGAATCTTTTTAGGAGAATATTCAAATCAATTGTCATTAAACAGAGGATGATTGTTGTATTGTAGGGTTAATCGTCAAAAATGATTTTTTGTTACCAAATGTTAACTTTTATTTGGTATGATTTTTGCAGCTTTTTTTGTAACTCTCATATTTGACTTAACTAAAACTATTGTGTTGAAAATGAGATAGTTATAGCCTAGCCTTACTATTGTGATTCTCTTTGCCGTCATTTATATAGACACATACAAGCAGCTTCAAATAGTAACTTCCAACCGTTAAGATTATTTGTGGACAGTTGCTTATGCAAAATCTGGTAAATCATATATTTGAGGATACATTTGTTGGATATTGGCTTTGGGATGCAAGCTCCAATCTGAACTCATGTAATCCTATTCTTCTCAATCTTCTGGCATATCCCGAGGCAACATTAAACGCTTCGGAGGTTTTTTGGTATGACTACCTGTCCGCTTCGGATTTATATGCTTTTCAAAACGCATTCGAAGAATTATCTCAAACGATTGAGCCTCGAAATATTTCATTCAAGTGGCGCTTGAAACTACCCAATCAGGAAGTTAGATATGTTCGTGCGGGATTTAGAAACCTCCTCAACGACTTTTCAGTTGAAGCTGTAGTCGGTAGTTTTATCGACATTACTGAAGAAACCTTACAACTGCTGGGTGCTCAAAGGGAAGAAAAACTCTATCAACAAACGTCGCAATTAGGCAAGAGTGGTGCCTGGGAATTCGATCTTAGCAAAAATTGGTTTTATTTCAATCATCCCGCTCTCAAGATTTTGCATCAACCATCAGCTCGGGTGGATTGGGAAGGGTTGAAGGGTATTTTTGCTCAAACCGATGATTTTCTTTCATTCGAACGCAATGTCAAAGCTTTATCTCCCTCTTACAGTACTTTTACCCTAGAGTTTGAGGCAAATAAAAGCCTTGGAACTGGGCGTTGGTTTAGAATTATTGCAGAGTTAAAAAGCGCTACCATATCCTCGACAAAAGTATTTGGCATCATACAAGATATTACTGATTTTAAGTTATTTGACGAACGCCTCAATGTGATATTTGAGCGCTCGACTGACGCACATTTGGTATTTGACGAGAATGGTATTATTGATTGTAATGCTGCGGCAGTCCAAATGCTAGGATGCGACGACAAGGCGACGCTTTTGAGATATCATCCAGCTCATTTTTCACCTGATTTTCAACCTGATGGTATTACCTCATTTGAAAAGTCTAAAAAGATGGATGCTTTGGCGCGTCAAAATGGGTATCATCGTTTTGAGTGGCTACACAAGCGCCTTGATGGCACAACTTTTTTGGCTGAGGTAACACTCAATCCCATTCGATTAAATCAGAAAGATGCACTTTTGGTGGTATGGCATGATATCACTGAAAGAAAAAAAGCGGAGGCAAAACTTGCCAATACGCAACTTTTACTCGCAGAGACGCAATTACTGACACATTCGGCAAGTTGGGTGCTAGATTTATCAACTCATATCAATACATATTCATCGGCGGCTTGTGAGATATTTGAAATAGAAAATGTTTCTAGTTTCCCCAAAATCAATCCGCTTGATTGGATAGATGAAAGTGCAAAGGCACATTACCAACAGGTATTAGAGCAGGCTATTCAAACTGAAGAAGAGTTTGAAATTGAGCTTCTGATTAATTTGCAAAATGGCAAAAAGAAGGTAATACGAAAAATCGGAAAACCAACCATTTCTGAAAGCGGGAAAGTAGATAAAATTATTGGTGCTATCTTGGATATAACGCAAGAAAGAAAAGACCAAGAAGCAATATTAATTAAGCAAGAGCAGTTTGCCAGCTTTATTACAAATACGCCTGCTGCTATAGCAATCTTTGATACCAAATTGAATTATATCGCTTACAGTCAGCATTGGATAGATTCTTTGCTCATTAAAGAACAAGATTTGGTAGGAAAAAATCATTACGAGGTTTTGCCATATATTCCCCAAAAATGGAAAGCGATTAATGATTTGTGTTTGAAGGGAGAAATTCATCATTCTGAAAGTGATTCCTTTACTCGTACAGATGGCAAGCAAGAATGGATACGCTGGGATGTTCGTCCGTGGTATATAGAGGCAGGTGAAATAGGTGGAATTATCATTTGTATTGATGTAATTACTGATCAAGTTGAGGCCCAAAATACACTTATTCTCGCCAAAGAGGAGGCAGAACAAGCGGCAGTTGCCAAAACACAGTTTTTGTCAACGATGAGCCATGAAATACGTACACCAATGAATGCTGTGATTGGAATTACACATTTGTTGATGCAAAATGCGCGAGAGGATCAAGCTGAATACTTGAAAATTTTGAAGTTTTCAGCAGAGAATTTATTAGTGTTAATCAATGATATTCTTGATTTTAACAAAATAGAGGCAGGTAAAATTACTTTTGAAGAAGTTGATTTTAACCTGAAAGATTTATTGCTCAATATCCGAGCTGCGTTATTGCAAAAGGCTATTGACAAAGGGATTCAGTTGAAACTGTTGATGGAGGATGATCTTCCTGAGGCGGTAAAAGGAGATTCGGTGAGAATAGGTCAGATCCTGACTAACCTAGTTTCCAATGCGGTGAAGTTTACAGATTATGGACGTGTTACGATTTCGGCATCAATTCTGAAAAAAGATGCAGATTCGACCACTATAACGTTTGAGGTGAAAGATACAGGAATCGGTATACCTCAAGACAAATGGGATTCTATTTTTGACAGTTTTACGCAAGCCAGTTCAGAAACTACCCGTAAATACGGAGGCACTGGACTAGGGTTGACCATTACGAAGCGATTGTTGGAGTTACAAGGCAGTAAAATCCAACTAGAAAGTGCTCCAGGAGAAGGATCAACATTTTATTTTGACCTTCGTCTGAAGAATAGTTCATTCCAATTTAAAAAACGTACTGAACCTGACATGACAAACCAAAAACACCCAAGTTTGAAAGGACTTAAATTATTAATTGCTGATGACAATCGAATAAATATTATAGTAGCACAACAATTCTTTAAGCGATGGGATATTGAAAGCGATGTTGCCGAAAACGGCATACTCGCTGTTCAAATGGTACAACAATCAGACTATGATATGGTCTTGATGGATTTACAAATGCCTGAAATGGACGGTTATGAGGCAACCAAAAGTATCAGAGCGTTAAGTAATGATAGATTCGCGCAGATTCCAATCATTGCCTTAACAGCCTCAGCCATGCTCGATATTAAGGATAAAGCATTTTCGGTGGGTATGAATGATTACATTTCCAAGCCTTTTAATCCTGACGATTTATATCGCAAAATTGCATTGTATAAAAAGGAAAATACTCAGGAGGTTTAGATGTGCTACCTGCTTGTATGAACATACCTTTGGTAGGTATTCAAATTGACTGGGGATATAGAGAATGAGTGATTTTTATTTGTATTTCAGCCATACATTTCTACCGCTGGAATAGCGATATTAAAAATAATGAAATCACTCAATCTCCATTCAATAAATGAGAAATCAAGGTACCTTCAACACTTTTCCGCGATAGACTGGAGCAATTTTAACATTACCTGTAGCAGGAGTAACCGAAATCAGGTAAAGATTAGGGGATAGCTCTGCCATGTCTAGGGGAAGAAGGTTGTTTTCTGCAATCATATTTTCGTGTTCCTGCACTAGTCTTCCTGCACCATCATAAATCTTCACATTAAAAAATTGGCTCTCTGCCTCCAAGCGTACAAAAAGAATTGAACTACAAGGATTAGGATAGGTTGGTAATTCTTGAACAGGGATGAAATCATCAACTGTCCAGTTGCCCGTATATTCATAACAACCAATATCGTAAGCGCCGCCAATAGGTCTAAGCGTATCAGTTAAATCCGTTCTGATTCGAAGATGAGATAGATCTTTTCCTGCATTTACTAATGGAGAGGAAAGTCTTGGCTTATAGTTGTCATCGTTGGAATATTGTAGCTTTGCGTTGTCGATGGACTTATCAGTAAAGTTATTCGAGACTATAGATTTTACGGTTGTATTGGTTTTGATATATTGATTGGTTGGAGTTTTGAGCAGCAAATTATTGTATACTTCATATTGTTGAATATTACTGTATAGTTTAATACTTTCTCCCTTGGTACTGATGATACTATTATTCATAATTCGAACGTAGGTATTTTCAGAAGAACGCGGTCGGGTATCTGAAAAAATACCATTTCCACCCACATTATAAATTAGGTTATTATATACCTGCTGATTTCCCAAACCACCTAGCATAATAATACCGGTGCCGTTGACATCATGAATAATATTGTTATAACAATCTCCTCCTGCACCGCCTCCGATTTGAATGCCATTTACTTGATATACTGAAAATGGATTATAGCCTGTGTGTTGAAGTTCATTGTGGTGGACTTTAGCATCGGGTGCACACGCATACTGAATTCCTTCGGCAGCGGTTCTCAATATTTTATTATGATGTATATCTAAACCATAAATCAGGTGGGGCCAAGCTAAAGTTTTGCTACCATCACAAGTGATTTCCTGACCTTCATTCCAAAACGAACTACCAATGTACATGCCTTCGCTGCCTGTATCATGAATATAGTTGTGATGTATCAAAATATTAAACATCGCAAAATTCCCTTCCCAGTTGCTTTGGTCACAAAAAGGGTCAGATTTGACCATGATTCCCGCAAAGCCCACATGTGACACTTCTGTATTAGCTACCTCGATATCGCTACTGGTTCCTTCTATTTTGATCCCCATGGATGCATTGGCAGTGGCACTAATCCCAAAACCTTCTTTCACAGTAGCATCGCCTGAGCCTAAAAATTGAACATAATTACAGTCCGAAAATAAAACCCCCACATTATACCCGGTGATGTTTACTTTTCCACTACAGTTGATGATTTTGATAGGTTGAGTGGCGGTTCCTTTGATATTATTAAATCGAATTTCGGAATAATTACCTGCGCTAAAACATACAGTTTGTCCGGGCTTTACTGGTAAATTAGAAGGGTCAAAATAATTTGCTTTGCTTATGGTAATATCGCAATTACAGTTCTGTGAATAGGAAGAATAACAGACAAGAAGACTCCAAAAAGATATTATTTTTATGATTATGCGCATAATTCTGTACACTAAGATGAATAAATTAATAATTGGCGGATAATTAATCAAAACATTAAGCTTAGTAATAGGTGCTGTTAACAAAATTATGAATTTTTTGCATTTATGTATCTTTTTGCTCTAAAATGTATTTACAAAAAGCCTTCTCTATTTTTATTACAAAATAATACGAGCACGAGGAATGATTAAACAAATCGTAAAACTGTATTTTAGCCTTTGTTGGAGTTATTTTTAATAAATATGCGCCAGCAACAAGCTGGCTCAATTATACAGGTAATCTTGGGTTTGTTGCTAACGCAAGGCTCGTTGCAACAACCTCCAACCATGGCGAAATGATAGGAGCTTATAATCATAATTCTACATTCTTTATGTTTGTAAGCACTTACAAATAACAGATATACGATTAACTAGTAACATCTATCAACTTACGATAATAGGATTGACTATCTTTGTGGCAAAATAAAATGAAAATGGCAGATAGTGAATGGATAGATGAGCTTTCTCAATGGCTCGAATTGCAGGGAATTCCTTTTGAAAAAACCGTAGAGGAGTTGGAAGGACAGATTTTGCCTTTGATATATTTTCCGACCAAAAATATAAAACTTCTTCTTTTTGATATTTACGATTGGGAGCAAAAACCACTTTCGGAATCTTATGGTACCAAATTGAGCCAGTTGGCAGCTACTACGGGTAACAAATACATTTGTCTTTGGCAAGATTTATGGTACACCAAGCAAGCACTTCTCAAGGCAAGAATTCGTAGTGTGTTAGGCTTTTTTACCAGATTACATGCGCGTCATTGTGTGGTGTCCAGAATTGATAAACCTTTGATGGAATCGTTCTTCAATACACATCATTTACAAGGAAGTACGCAAGCTAAGCTTAAATATGGACTTTTTCTCAAAAAACAATATATCCAGAAATACTTGGGCGAAAATTTTCCTACTCACGAAAATGCACTGATTGCCGTAGCGAGTTTTAGTGGTGCTCGAACCATGAAGTGGGGTGATAGACAAGATTTTCGTTCGTATGAATTACTGCGATTTGCCTCATTGCAAGGATATGTTGTGGTAGGAGGAATGGACAAACTTATGAAGGCTTTTATGCATGAGAACCAACCAGATGATATTATGAGTTATGCTGACAAAGATTGGTCTAACGGACGGAGTTATCATGTTCTAGGATTCAAACAAGTGGTTGATTTTGAAATAGCTACCTATTATTGGGTGAATTCAAAAACGTATGAACGCTATCCTGAAAACCGTATTTTGCAACAATATTCACTAGAAGAATTGAAATCCCAAGGTTGGATTAGGATAATCAACTCTGGTAGTTTGAAGTATATAAAAACACTTTGTAAAGAATAGAAAGATTTTATTTTATGCAATATGAACTAATCACCATATTAGGACCAACTGCCTCTGGCAAAACCCATCTGGCGGTACAATTAGCTTCCCTGCTCAATGCCGAAATTATTAGTGCAGATTCAAGACAAGTTTATCGAGGAATGAATCTCGGAACAGGAAAAGATTTGGATGAGTATACTACAGACAACAAAAATATCCCTTATCATTTGATCGATATCGTGGATGCTGGTGAAAGCTATCATATTTTTCAGTTTCAACAGGATTTTCAAAAAGCATTTGACAATATCCGAAGTCGTGGTAAAATTGCCATTCTTTGCGGAGGAAGTGGCTTGTATTTGGAAGCAGTTTTAAAAGGTTTTCAATATACTGCTGTGCCAATTGATGAAGCATTTCGTGCTACCTTACTTCCTTTGAGTCATGAAGAACTCTTAAAACGGTTTGAATCATTGTCTGCTTTGGTGCCCAAAGCAGATACCTCTACGCACAAACGTACCATCCGAGCCATTGAAATAGGAACGTATCTTCAGGCACATCCTGAGTTTGAATTACCGCAGCAGCAAGCAATTAATTCCATCATCTTTGGACTAAATCCACCTGTAGAATTACGTCGAGAAAAAATTACTAGACGCTTGCGACAGCGTTTTGAACAAGGGATGGTGGAAGAAGTAAAAGCACTACTCGACCTAGGCGTAAGTCCTGACAAATTGATATTTTATGGCTTGGAATATAAATGGATTACGGAATATCTGCAAGGTGCAATAGACTACCAGACGATGTTTGATCGATTGAATGTAGCAATTCATCAATTTGCCAAAAGGCAAATGACATACTTTCGAAAAATGGAGAAAGATGGTTTGATTATCAATTGGTTAGGTGAGGAGCCGTTTACTCAAATTCAACAATTTATATAGGCTTTTTTAAGAGTGTTTTGTTACTTTGTTATAGAAAAATCGTATAAATATTACAATTCGATTAGGGTTAGCCTGTTCAAAATTGTCATTGTATCAAATTAGAGATTTTTTCACACTCTTTTTCACTCCTATCTAAAATGTCAGTAGTTATTTTTGCCCTTGTATTATTAGGAATTGGTTTCTACCTTTCCTATTCAGTGAGTAGTACTCACAAAGAAAAAAAGTTTTCTAAGTAAGAAAATTTTGATATGCTTGATTCGTAGTAAGGCAATATATGCACGGAAAATATTACTTACTAACCCATAAGTGTTCCTGCTTTGTTAAATACAATTAAATGTTAGGTTTTGAAATTTGAAAATGTGTACGGTGTTTTCAAATTTCAAAACCTTTATTGTTTGCCTAGAAATCATCATCTAGTGCCTCCAAAATATTGATTAACTCGTCCATGTTAGCAAAACCCGGGCGAATTTCTTCTCCGCCCTTCAATGCCAAGCCTTTAAACCCTACTTCTTCCAATAATTGATTGGCGTTGTCCTCTGTAATGCCAAAACCCAAAAGAATAGGATATTGCGCTGCCCAAGTTTCGATTTGATTGGTGATAGCATCTATTGTCGTAAATTCATCAGAATTTTCTAACAAAAAATAGGTAACATATCCCGCTGTCGATTGAAACAAAGCTGGAAGATTAGCTTCTGCAAAATCAGTTTTAAGAATAATGGGTAAATTCAACTCTTTCAAAGCATCCAAATCTGGCAAATCACTGCCCGAATTAGCTGAAATTTGAATCGCATCTGGTAAAAAAGTACTTACCATTTCTTGAATATGCAACGCATTATTCGAGCTGGTCTCACCCACGATTTGAACACCTGCAAGCCAACCTCTCATTTCTTTGTATTTCTCAAAAGGAACATTGTCCATTGAAAAACCAATATATTCAACGCCCATTCCTGCACAGTAGCGAGCATCTGATAAATTATTTACCTCCGAAACCTTAACGATAGTTTTTAACATAATTGTTTTCTTCTTGTAGAGCAAAACGTTTACCCTTGAATTTTTGCAAAAGTACAATTTGACCAACTCAGAACCAAAAAGCTAGCCGTGGTGTTAGAAAAATATTGTATTTTTGCAAAAGAATATTTGGTTAGGAGAGGTTACTCATCTTTGATAAGTACCATTATTGGGTTTACAACACTGATCAAATCACTATTCGAAAATCATATTTAAAAACAACGGAGGACTTTGAATCCTCGCCGAAAACATGAGTAAACACGGAAGAATTTTAGTCGCCATGAGTGGCGGTATCGACAGTTCGGTAGCAGCGGTAATGCTTCACGAACAAGGCTATGAAGTAGTAGGTATGACCATGAAAACATGGGATTATGCTTCATCAGGTGGTACCAAGAAAGAAACAGGTTGCTGCTCGTTGGACTCCATCAACGACGCCCGTAACATTGCTGTAGAGTTGGGTTTCCCACATTATATCCTTGATATTAGAGAAGAATTTGGTGATTATGTGATTAATCACTTTACGGGTGAATACTTAGAAGGACGCACGCCAAACCCTTGTGTGATGTGTAATACGCATATCAAGTGGGATGCGCTTCTGCGTCGTGCAGATAAGCTTGATTGTGAGTTTATTGCAACAGGACATTATGCTAATATTCGTGAAGAAAATTCACGTTTTGTGATTTCTAAGGGTGTTGATACTTGGAAAGATCAAAGTTATGTGTTGTGGGGTGTTTCGCAAGAAAGTCTTTCTCGTACCAAGTTGCCTTTGGGTCATTTGACCAAAAATACCATTCGAGAAATGGCAAAAGAACGTGGGTTTATGGATTTGGTCAACAAATCTGAAAGTTATGAAATTTGCTTTGTGCCAGATAACGATTATCGTGGCTTCTTAAAACGTCGTGTGGAAGGTTTAGAAGATCAAGTTCGTGGTGGAAACTTTGTGGATACCAGCGGTAAGGTACTTGGCAAACATGAAGGCTATCCGTTTTATACCATCGGACAAAGAAAAGGTTTGGGTATTGCATTAGGCTATCCAGCTTTTGTGACAGAAATTCGTAAAGAAACTAACGAGGTAGTTTTGGGACGTGATAAAGATTTGGAGCGTGATGGTATGTGGGTTGGACAATTGAATTTGTCGAAGTATGCGTCAATCCCAGATACATTAGAAACCATCACCAAAGTTCGTTACAAAGATCAAGGTACACCAGCGAAAATTATTCAAGAAGGAGAAAAAATCCGAGTAGACTTTCATCAACCAGTATCGGGTATTGCGCCTGGTCAAGCGGCGGTGTTTTACGAAGGAGATGATGTTGTAGGTGGAGGCTGGATTTCAAGATCTTTTAAACAAGATGCAACTTCAGGGATTTATGCTGCTGAAATGCGTTAATTAATAATTTTGGAAAGCTTTTTATTTTTGAAAAACATACTAGGAGGATAGATTCGAGAGAGTCTATCCTCTCTTTTTTGTTGATAGATTTACTTAAATTTTACTATTTTTGATTTTCTAACCAAAATGATAACTATGAAATACAATCAACAATGGCTCTGTGAAAAGTACAACTACGGAGAGCCAATCAAATATCTATTTTTCTGGGGTCATCAACCTTCAAAAGATGGAAGTCTTTCTAAATCGTGTTTTAGTCAATGGTGGCAGTCGCCATTTGAGGTCAATAGAGAGATTTTTATAACCGCCGAGCATTGGATGATGGTACATAAAGCCAGACTTTTTCAAGATGAATATACAGCCGAAAAAATCTTAAAAGCAAAAAGCCCCGCAGAAGCTAAAAAGTTAGGTCGCTCGGTGAAAAACTTTGATGCAAAGATTTGGGATACTCATAAATTTGATATTGTTGTTGAGGGTAATTTTTATAAATTTTCACAAGACAGCGCTTTAAAAGAATTTTTATTGACTACTAATAACAGAGTTATCGTGGAGGCCAGCCCTGTAGATGCAATCTGGGGCATTGGCATGGCTTCTGACCATCCAGACGTCGAAAATCCAATGGAGTGGGAGGGCGAAAATCTATTGGGATATGCATTGATGGAGGTGAGGGATAGGTTGCTGTCATGAGGTATTAGGGGTCAGGCATTAGTGAAGAGTGTCTAATTTGTTTGAAAATATCACTCTATTAATATTGGCTGTATGTAAGTAATAAAACATAAACACAAGCCTTCCCGAGTTTTTAGATTATCTGAAAAGAAGACCTGCTCTTGTTGAGATTAATAAAGTAGACTATCTCAGTTTTTCCTAATAGGGTGCGACTTAAGTCGCACCCTATTAGGAAAAAAGGTCCAAAGAATTACAAATTGCTTAAACGGTAGGCATTTAATGGTTGTAAATCAAAAAAGGCGGTCGAAAAACTAATTTCAACTGCCTTTTTTTTGCTAAAATTCCTGTTGACTAATCTCTAGAAGCAAAGCATTGCGTCTAAACCAGAAAATGTAGATTAAAATAATCACTCATTCGCTCAATTACTCAATCACTAAATTCCCTTATAAAAAAATTCCCTACTTCAATTTCTTAGGTTCAACGCCTTCGAAGGTCATTTTTACATCTTTGATGGTACCGTCTTCGTTAAAGTACAAGTGATCAACGCATACTACACGATGATCACGGTCGAGATTGGGAATAGGGCGACGGTGATACACAATGTACCAATCATCAGATTTGGGAGTATTGATCACCGAATGGTGCCCTGCACCCGTTGCCACTTTCTCATCTGCCACCAAGATGGTAGATTTTTTCTCAAACGGTCCCCAAACAGAATCTGCTACGCCGTAAGCCACTTTGTAGGTGCCATTAGTCCAGCCACCTTCCGACCACATCAAATAATATTTGCCTTTACGGATAAACATAATAGGGCCTTCTACATAGCCTTTTGGGGTGATTTCCTTAACCATTTCGCCGTTTTCTAGAGGCATCAAGCCTGAAAAGTCAGGTTTAAGTTTGGCAATATTACAGTGTCCCCAACCGCCGTAAATAATATAATATTGTCCGTCTTTATCTTGAAAAACTGCTTGGTCAATGGGTTGCGCTTTATTGTAAAATTGATTGATAAGAGGTTTACCAAGATAGTCTTTGTAAGGACCTTCGGGTTTAGAGGCTACGGCAATACCGATTCCGCCCACCTTATCATCTTTGTCTGGATTGTTTGCGCCAAATCCTTTACGCTCAGAACTTTGAATATCATTTGCCGAAAAGAACAAAAAATATTGCTTACCTTTTTGTACTATCGAAGGAGCCCACATTGCCATTTTTGCCCATTTGATAGCAGTGGTGTCTAAGATTCTAGGGTATTTTTTCCAATTGACCAAATCTTTAGATGAAAAGGCATCAAAGAAAATTTGGTCTTTGTACTTGGCCGAAAACGTTGGGAAAACCCAATATTCTTTATTCAAAATGACCGCTTCGGGATCGGCATACCAACCTTCAAAAATGGGGTTTCCAGAGGTTTTTTTAGGGGATTGGGCAGATACAGTTGAAAGCGTGATAATAAATGTTAAAAAACAGTAAATAGAAAATTGAGTTATTGATTTCATAAAATTTGGGTTTGATTATTCCCACAAGTTATGACCAATAAAAATCGAATCCAAAGAGCTGACATCCTACAGCAGGACATAACCCTGTAGCCCAATCTCTAACCCTATTGATAATACGTTAATATTTACTTTACAAAAAAAATAGAGTTACAAGATAAACATTTATAGGTTTTTATAGGGATGCTTAATATTGTGCGAAAGGCATCATAAACAAAAGGGGTTTGAATCCGCTGTCCATAGTTTTGATGACAGCAAGGGCATTGATTTTTGACAGTGGTTCTACTTTTCATCTTAAAGTAGTAAAGCATACCAATAATTATACTCACAACGAGAACAATCGTAGTGAGAAAAGCTAGGTTTAATAGTTCGGATTTCATGTGTTCTAACTTGTCAAGTATAAATAGTGTGTTAAATTGAAAAAAGTATCAAATCAAAATAGTTTAAAATAAGGTTTACATAAGTACTGGACACTTGAGTACAAGGCTAATAAAGTTTTCTTGAAAGTGTTTTCCAATGGGTAAAATACACCCATTGCTTAAGGTGACCTCCTGAGTACTAAATTCAATAAGGTGTTCAATATTAATTAAATAGGAGCGATGAATGCGAATGATTTTATCGTATCTTAACGAATTTTCTATTTGCTGAATACTTGATTTAGTGTGTATCTTTTTTGATTACTAGTCGTTAATTCTACATAGTTGCCAGAGCTGTTTGCAAAAACTAAATTTCTATACGGCAGTTTGACATATAGATTATTTTGTTTAACAAAGACATATTCATGCCTATCGTTATCCTCAGGTTCGAGTGCTGGCGAAATCGAATAATTATCACTTTTTTTTAGATAAACCATTTAATACATAAGTGTTTGAAAGCAACTAATTTGAGAGTAGAAGCTTAAAACAATTCTATTCATTTTAATTGCCTAAGGTGAATGTTTAATAATGTCAAAAACAAGGTTTTAAAATATTCTAAAAACGGACAATTTAATAAGTACCTAGGCGAGATGTACAGTGGTAAAATGATGTTGTGGTTTTCTTTTCAAGAAATAAATTCTATGAGAAGGTAATGGCGATACCTACAATAGATTTTATCCTAGCAATTTGCAAGAAGAAGAAATTTGACTAATTAAAATTGTGGCAAGAAAAGTTGATTGGAATTCAAATGATGTAGCTGTTGAAAAATAATAAAATGTCACAGGTTTTAAATTTTATGGCGAAAATTCTTCAGTTATCTTTTGAATTCTTTACAAATCTCGTCAAACTGATGCCTGAAAGCAATATCTTATTGGATATAAATTTATACTTAAAGATAATTAGAAGCAAATGATTTTTGTTACTTAGTCAAGAAATCATGTATTTTCTTTAAATACTTATAATTAGGTATTGGAGGAAAAATAATTCAGCAATTTTCGGGTAGGATGACCAAAGATTATTCATAAAATTTGCTTTATAAAACCAACAAATTACATGAGTCTTTTTTTATATAATGAGTATGATTCTCAGTACAATTGGCTTCCTCAAGATGGTGTGGTCAACTATTATGGTAAACTTTTTTCGGAGGAGGAATCTAATACCTTTTTCGAAGAGCTCTGGCATACCATTGATTGGAGAAATGATGAAGCAATGATGTTTGGTAAAAAGATTATTACCAAACGAAAAGTGGCATGGTATGGTGATAGTCCTTTTCGATATACGTACTCAAAAGTTACTAAAGAAGCACTGCCTTGGACTCCTGAATTATTGACGCTCAAAAATAGAATCGAAACGGCAACGGGCGAAACATTTAATTCATGTTTGCTCAACCTCTATCATTCTGGCGACGAAGGTATGGCATGGCATAGCGATGATGAAATCGATTTGAAAAGAAATGGTGCTATTGGTTCAATTACCTTTGGTGCTGAAAGAAAATTTGCTTTCAAACATAAGCATACCGACCAGAAAGTGGAAATGTTATTAGAACATGGAAGTTTACTGGTGATGAAAGATACCACTCAAACGTTTTGGCTGCACCGATTGCCACCTACTAAAAAAGTAAAAAAGCCAAGAATTAATCTTACCTTCAGAACCATCGAAAATCAGCGATTTTAGGTTAAAGAGGGTTGTATTTTTCGTTCATAATACCAAACAATTTTGTCCAAAAGTACATCGCCTCCACCATAAAAAAATACCGCTCCTAATGGAGGGTTGGCAGTGGCTAATCCTCCGTAGGTAATGGGGCGCCAAATCCAGCAGTTGTAATAGGTACCGATGAGTTCGGTCGTAAAAACTGCTATCCCAATGAAAAAATACACATTTTGCCATCTTTTTCGTCTGACTAATACAAAAAATAATAGCCCAAATAACAATGAAAAATGGTCGTTCCAATAATATCCAACGAGTAAAAATACGACTGCATAAAAGACTATGAAAATAGGTCTTAACGCTTTGTCATGTCGTGCTGCCCATTGGGTGTGTGCGAATATATAACCCGTGGCATATACGATACTATGACCAAATGGGACATAGAATGGCACATAAGGTGTACGATAATCATACATTCCTGCACCATTACAGAAAATTAACTCGCCTAAATATGACAAAAAAATCATCACGAAAAGCAATTTTCGCAAATGCGCATCGCTGTGATGAAATAGTAAACCAAAATATGAAAGCGTCAGTACATCAGCGAGATACCTGCCGTCAAAAATGTTTTGGGCAAACCACGGAGAATCAACAAAAAGTAAGACTGTAATAAAAGGAAAAAAGCCCCAAGCCAGCATCAATAGTGCCTTGAAGTTTTGAGTAGTATGATTAAAAATGGGCAAAGAAAGAATATATTTCATCGAAAGTAATATCAAATTTATTTGATTGTGAATGTAGCATTTTAGGCAAGGACAACTCACCACTATTACTTAATCTTGCAGAATTAAGTTGAATTAAATATGAGATAAAACATTAGTAATCAAAAAATACACTCAAAACTCATCACTCATAATTCAGCACTACTACCTATCTCCATTTAAAAGACTTATTATCGATAGCTCGCATAGTACACAAAATACCATCCAAATGGTCGTATTCATGTTGGAGAAGTTCTGATAAATCATTTTGCATATCCCAAATTTGCTCTTGCCAATTTTCATCCAAATAACGAATCGTTAGGCTTTTATGTCGCTTTACTTTGACCAAAAGACGAGGAAAGCTCATACAATCATCCCATAGCTCAAATTGTTCTTCGCTGAGATTTTCTAAAACTGGATTAATAAATACCACAGGTTTATCGATATTCATATAAATAACTCTCTTCATAATGCCCAACTGAGGTGCTGCTATAGCCCTACCAAAATTGTACTTTTCTCGTATTTCCTGCATAACATTATGTAAGTCGGCGACCCATTCTTTCACTAATGGTAGTTCTTCTTTGGTCACTTCTTGACAAATCTCATAGAGTCGAGGGTCGCCCAAGACTAGCAAATCATCTAAGGTTTTCATTTTTGAATCAATTATTTATGCAAAATCTGGAATATCTATTTAAAAAAAGTAGTTTAAATTTACAGAAGAATATGAGAATTTTAGAAACTATACAGATACAAAATGGTGAGATATTACAAATATCTTATCATCAAGCACGTATGAACGCCGCCCGAAAGCAACTTTGGCAGTGTGATAACGTCATAGATTTAGCTTCAACGTTGGTTGTTCCAGCTGAACATCAGAATGGTATTGTGCGTTGTAGAGTAGTGTACCAACAAGAAATCGAGGAAATACAATTTATTCCCTACCAATGGAAAAATATTCGAAGTATTAAAGTGGTTGAAGCACCTCCAATTGACTATGCTATCAAATGGTTGGAAAGAGATGCTTTTACCCAATTACTTCAAGAAAACCCAGAGGCAGATGAGTTGATTATTACTCAAAATGGTTGGGTTTCAGATGCCACTATTGCGAATTTGGCATTTTGGGATGGAAAACAGTGGTTTACGCCCAACACACCACTATTGAAAGGTACAAAACGACAATATTTGTTGGATACGCATCAAATAAAAGAAAAAGCGATAAGGATTGAAGACCTGAAGCATTTTGAGAAAGTCTGTTTAATCAATACTTTCAGAGATTTGTCGCATGAGGTTGCCATCAGTCTTTAAGGTTTGAAAAAACACCATTCATTCAATTACTCAATCATAATTCACTCAATAATTGCCGTGGCAGAAGAACAAAAAACACCTTCGTTTTTATTAAGACAAAAATTTCCCTTTGAACCAACCGTTGGACAGGTTGAACTTTTTCAGAAAATGGAAAAGTTTATCCTCAATACCGACGATTTTGGCCCATTGTGTTTTTTGTTAAAAGGATATGCTGGTACAGGAAAGACCACGGTAATTTCCACCATAATCAAAGTATTGCCCAAGTTCGGTTATAAGTCTGTGTTGCTGGCACCGACAGGTCGTGCGGCAAAAGTAATGTCGAATTATTCGAAAAAAACGGCCTTGACGATTCATAAAAAAATCTATCGACAAGTAGCCAACCAATATACAGGGAGCCTCGAGTTTCAGCGTCAAAATAACTATGCCACCAATACCATTTTTATCATTGATGAATCGTCCATGATTTCGGACGATGCTGAGTTTGGTACTGCGGGTTTGCTCACCGATTTGATGGAATATGTGTTTACGCATCCTGAGTTAGATTACAATGGGAACAAAATCATATTTGTAGGTGATACCGCACAGTTGCCTCCCGTTGGAAAATTCATGTCGCCTGCGCTTGAAAAAGTTTATATGGAAGGGCAGTTTCATTTGGGTGTTTTGGAGCAAGAACTTACCGAGGTAATGCGTCAGGATGCCGAATCTGGGATTTTGTATAATGCCACCCAACTCCGAAGTACTCTGAGTACGAATAAGCCCAAAATCTCTTTTGTGACCAAAGGATATCGAGATTTTTATAAAATGACTGGCGAAAAGCTGGAGGATGGGCTTAACTATGCTTACCGAAAATTTGGGAGAGAAAATACGATTATCCTGACACGCTCGAACAAGACTGCTGTTCTTTATAACCGCTATATTCGCCAACAAATCTTTGCTTTGGATGATGAGCTTTCGGTTGGAGATTTGTTGATGATTGTACGAAATAATTATCATTGGTTGGGGGATGACTCTCCAGCGGGCTTTTTGGCTAACGGTGATTTTGTGGAGGTTATGAAAATTCGGGGTGTGGAAGAAATGCACGGCTTCCGTTTTGCAACCTTATATCTTCGTTTGCTCGATTATGAAGACCATCCCGAAATCGAAGCAAAAGTGCTTTTGAGTACCTTATATTCCAATAACCCCTCTCTGAATAAAGACGAAAGTAAGGCACTGTATGACTCGGTAGCCTTGGATTATGAGCATATTACAAACAAAAAAGATCGTATTGCCGAAATTCGTAAAGACCCTTATCTCAATGCGCTGCAAGTAAAGTTTGCCTATGCGCTCACTTGCCACAAGTCTCAAGGTGGGCAGTGGAATGCCGTGTTTGTAGAACAAGGCTATTTGACTGATGAACAAATCAATGAGGATTTTGTTCGTTGGCTTTATACAGGTATTACGCGTGCTACTCACGAGGTGTTTTTAGTCAATTTTCATAATGAGTTTTTTGATTAGTAATGTGATATTCGTCTCAAAAAATTGATAAATGATAAGCGGTTTTGAAAAAACCAAAATCTAAAAGGCTGAGTTTTTCGTATTTTTCCAAAACGAGAAACTTATGAAATACATACTTGCCTTTACTTTGTTTTTAATGAAAACCAATTTTGTGCCGAATGCCACGGTTGAGAAAGTTGATTTACGACGCTATTGCGGTGTCTGGTATTCACTGTATTCTTTACCCACCATGTTTGACCGTAATACCCGAGAAACCACTGGGTATTATACACTCAATACGAAGGGCTACTTCGATGTAGTAACCACTTATAAAAAAGGGAATGATGAAGAAGTTCACTCCGTAAAATCCAAAGTTTTTCCAGTGGCTAATACCAATAACGCTAAACTCGAAGCGCAATTTTTATGGCCATACCGAGTGGACTATTGGATTATCGAACTTCCCGAAGATTATTCTTATGTGGTGGTGGGACATCCTGAGTATAAATTTTTGTTTATCATGAGTCGTAAAAAGAATATGCCTCAAAAACAGTTAGATGACATTATTGCGAGATGTAAAGCAAAAGGCTATCCTGTCGACAAATTGAGTTCACAGAAACACGATTAGGATATCCTTTGTGATATTTATTTTCTGAAAAAGTCTTCTATTTGAGCCGTTACTTAGTAGAAATATATCAATTCAATCTTTTAGATTACATAGCGTTATTCGTTAGTGTAGAATTGTGAGTTAGAGCTGTACGGAGGGTTTCCAACAATTACGTATTTAGGATTTCTGATTTCGGAAATAGAGTAAAATACTTTTATTTTTTTACAAAATATAGAAGTTTATACTTCCGAAATCCCTCATCCGAAATAATCAGTTTTTATAATCCTAGTATACAACCCTAACTCACAACTACCAATTTCCTGATCTAAAAATTGATATTTATCTCTAAACAATATGCTTTCTAGAAGAACCTTTTTGGCTTCTTTGGGGGTCTTGCCATTGACTACATTTAGCTTTGGAAAACCCAAAACTAAGGTTTTGCCTTTATCCGATTTTGTCAAGCACCTTGAACCAGTTGGTCGTCGATTGGAAATAGAAGGTTATTACGTTTGGTGTGCTTCACCGATTATGGCTCCAGATGGGAAAGTACATGTTTTCTTTTCAAGATGGCCTGAAAAATACAAAATGGGTGGTTGGATTCATAAATCCGAAATTGCTCATGCTATTGCTGATTCTCCTACGGCTCCCTTTAAAGTCACTGGTACTATTCTTGCTCCAAGAGGCGAAGGATTTTGGGATGCAACTACCTGTCATAATCCTCATATTCAATTTATTGATAACCAATATTGTTTGTTTTACATGGGTAATTCCAACGGTAAAACAGATACTAAACGTATTGGTATTGCCACAGCGCCAAGCCTCGATGGCCCTTGGACTCGCTATGATAAACCGCTGTTAGAAGCTGGTACCGAAGGCGCTTGGGATGACCATTGTACCACAAACCCCTCTTTTATTAAACACCCGAATGGTGAGTATTGGTTGTACTACAAATCTTGGAATACCAAAGAATACCAAGAAGCTCAAGGCGCTATTCGAGGTAATCGAAAATACGGTTTGGCAATTGCCAAAAATTTAATGGGACCTTACACCAAGTATGCAGGTAATCCCATTGTAGATTTTTCGAAAAAAGGCAATAATGCCCAAGTTGAAGATGCTTTTACGTATTGGGAAAATGGCAAATTCAAAATGCTTACCCGCGATATGGGCTATTTTAACCATGAAGTAGGCTTGTTTATGGAGTCGAAAAATGGAAAGAAGTGGAGCGAACCTACCGTATCTTTTTTTCCTGCGGAAGCCTATATTACCGAACCACCAGCACCTGCGCACCTTAAGCGTTATGGCAGGTTTGAACGCCCTCAATTGCTGATGCAAAATGGCAAGCCAACCCATCTTTTTACCGCTATGCAAGGAGGGAAATATGCTACCTCCAGTTGTTTCGTTTTCCGTTTGAGCTAAAATTTTACTACTAATATTCACTAATTTCTTTACCAATAAACCTGATTTATTTCATGAAAAAAATCGTAAGTAAAGTATTGCCCTTTGCTTTGGGCTTGCTGCTATCTTCGGGTGTGATGGCTCAGTATCAACTCGAAAATTTGGATAGAGGTTTGGTCGCTGTGCGTACCAATCCAAAATCTGTTTTTTTGAGTTGGAGAATCCTTGGCACCGATGCCAAAAATGTGGCCTTTAATATTTACAGAGGAAAAACCAAATTAAACACCAGTCCGATTACAACGGTATCTAATTGGGTAGATAGCACAGGAATCGAGTCAAGTGAATACAGTCTTTGTGCTGTTATCAATGGCAAAGAACAAAAGTCTATTTATACCCAAGTCTTATCTCAAAACTTCATAGAAATACCCCTTAAAATGCCAGAAGGAGGCACTACACCTGATGGTAAGCCCTATACCTATTCAGCATCGGATTGTTCGGTGGGGGATTTAGATGGTGACGGGCAATATGAAATCGTACTGAAATGGGATCCAACTAACTCGAAGGATAATTCTCAAAAAGGCTATACAGGAAATGTCTATTTGGATGCATATCGTATGGACGGGAAGCAATTGTGGCGCATTGATTTAGGTAAAAATATCAGAGCTGGCGCCCATTATACCCAGTTTATGGTTTTTGATTTTGATGGAGATGGTAAAGCCGAAATTGCCTGTAAAACTGCTGATGGAACGACAGATGCTTCTGGAAAAATTATAGGAGATGCCAAAGCTGATTATCGTAATGAAGCGGGATATGTATTGGATGGTCCTGAGTTTTTGACAGTTTTTGAAGGTATTTCTGGTAAAATTCTTGATTCTGTACCATTTACGCCTGAGCGTGGAGAGGTGGGAGCTTGGGGAGATAAATATGGCAACCGAGTAGATAGGTTTATCTCAGCAGTGGCGTATCTCGATGGCAAACATCCAAGCCTGATTACTGGACGTGGCTACTATACACGTTTGGTTAGAACTGCTTGGGATTTTGAGAAAGGTAAAATCAAAATGCGTTGGAATTTTGACTCTAACGATGCTGGAAATGAAGCCCATAGAAGTATGGGGAATCACCAAATGAGTATTGCAGATTTGGATGGCGATGGTAAACAAGAGGTAATTAGTGGGTCATCGGTTATTGCCTCTAATGGTAAGAGCTTTTATGCCAATGGCCTTGGTCATGGCGATGCCCTGCACGTGTCGGATATGGACCCTACCATAAAAGGCTTAGAGCTTTGGCAGTGCCATGAAGAGCCTGCTAAGTATGGAGAATATGGAATGGAATTTAGAGGAGCTTTATCAGGAAAACCTCTTTGGGGTGTATCAGGTGAAGGCAAGGATATTGGACGTTGTATGGCGGCTGATATTGATCCTACTCATTATGGATACGAGGTTTGGGGCTCAGTAGGAGGGCTCTATGACTGCAAGGGTAATCAGATTAGTGCGAATAGACCTCGTTCTATGAACTTCGCGGTTTGGTGGGATGGCGATTTAACACGTGAGTTACTGGACGGAAATCATGTAGATAAATGGGATTATCAAAATGGACAATTGGTACGCCTATTCACAGCCGAAGGCTGCTCTTCTAACAACGGTACAAAGGCGACGCCTGCCGTTTCAGCAGATTTGTTTGGCGATTGGCGTGAGGAGGTAGTATTGAAAAAAAGCGATAGCTCAGCTCTTCGTATTTTTACGACTACTATTCCAACAACTTATAAAATGCCAACTTTGATGCACGATGCTCAATATCGTGTGGCAATCGCTTGGCAAAATTCTGGCTATAACCAACCTCCACATCCAAGTTTTTATTTGGGAGAAATAGCACCGAAATAATTTGAAAATTTGAAGATGTGTTGATTTGAAAATGGTTAAATACCCAAATAGAAGTCATTCTGTATTTTGGGATACCTTGCTAGAAATATCATAACAGTTAATCAAAAAATGCGTTCGAAAAGAGCTTTTCGAACGCATTTTTTTTATACTATATCTCAGGAAAATAATCACTCATTCCCTCAATCTCAACTCACTAAATTAGAGATGAAATTATTCTGGAAGTAACTGGATAATGCGTCCTGGACCTTCTACAGAAATATAAATCAAACCGTCCGGACCTTGTTTTACGTTACGTACACGTCCGATGCTTTCCAATAGTTTTTGTTCTTTTACCACCTTGCCATCTTTAATTTCGAGACGGCTCAAATATTGATATGCTAAACCTCCAACTAACAAACTTCCTTTCCAACCTTTGTATTTATCGCTTGTTAAAAATGCGATACCACAAGTTCCGATAGATGGCGTGTATTGGTGTTGTGGTAGAGTAACACCATCTTTTGATGGAGCTTTAGAAATAGTTTTTCCATCGTAGTTGATACCATAAGATACCACAGGCCAACCGTAGTTTTTGCCTTTTTGGATCACATTCACTTCGTCTCCACCACGAGGACCGTGCTCAGACTCCCAAATTTCTTGTGTAGTTGGATTAAAAATCAAACCTTGTGGGTTGCGGTGACCGTATGAGTAAACCGTAGAAGGCGCAGTGTTTCCTTCTAAAATTGGGTTGTCGCTTGGAACTTTACCATCATCAGTCATGCGGTGAACTTTTCCCCAAGGAATCGTTACATTTTGTGCATTCATGTTTGGTGATTCGGCACCACCATAACTTGTTGCACCACCTTCACCAATGGATAAAAACAAAAATCCTTTGTTATCAAACTCGATGCGACTACCATAGTGGTTGTACATCGTGTTGGTGGCAGGAGTGCTAAAAATGGTTTCAGTACCAGTAATAGCATCACCGCTGAGTTTGAAACGAATCAAATTTAATTGTGAGCCATTATCAGAACCCTTACTTACATAAGTCGCATATATCCAACCGTTTTGGGCATATTTTGGATGAACTCTCAAATCCAACAATCCACCTTGTCCTTTAGCGAATACATCTGTTGGAGCACCTGAAAGCTCAGTGGTTTTCCCGCCAGAATAACGGAAAATTTTACCTTGTCTTTCTGTAAAAAGTAAATCGCCATTAGGTAGAAAATCCATTCCCCAGATAATTTCCTTGTCGTTAACAATGATATTAGTTTTGATTTTCGGTTGATTATCTGCTGTAGCGTTTTCAGTAGTCGGCTCCAATCCTCCATTTGTTTTGCAGGAGAATCCAGAAGAAAGGGACATGATTGTTAAGCAAGCACATCCTAAAAGTACATTTTTCATAAAGAATTGAATGTTAGATTTTGAATTTATTACAAAAGTATAATAATCAGGCTTTTCTCTGTCGGGGCTGTAGGGCTTTTTGTATCGGATTGTGAGTCTATGGATGGTATATATCCTAAAATCCGAAACCCATTCCTATAATTTGATTTTTTCTCCTTGTTGTGGAAAAATGATATTTAAGCCTAGTGGATTCTGAGTTTTTACCTGTTCAATAATTTTTTGCTCGTTCACAGCTGGAGGCTTTAAATGCGTAATAACAACAATTAGGCCTTTGAGATTTTCTTTTCCTGCAAGGTCTGCCAAAATATTCATTTCTTTCATAAGCCATTGTGGCGTTAGGTGACCAAACAGCAGATGATTAGGTTGTTCGTTGGGAAAGGAAACCTCTATGAGGATTCCTTTCAATTGCTTGTTTTTGATCAATGGTGCTACATTTTTCCAAAGATTTTTCAACTTACCTGCTTTTTCTAATTCATCTGGGCCTGTATCTCCCAAATACAAAACATAAGCATCTTGGTGTTTTATCAAGAAAGCAGTACTCTCAAAAGGTTCGATATGACTTAAAGAAAACGCTTTTACAGACATATCTGTACCCGAAATACTTTGTTCTGTTTCAAGCGGTAAAGTTGCGTAATGGTATTTTTTCAAGAGAGTACCCACACCTGCATCGCCAAAATTTACCCAAGTTTTATCATTGAAATAGTTTTCTTGCATGATGGTCATGCACTTTTGCGTCGCATAAATACTTTTTGCGGTATCACCAGGGGAGTTGATAATGAGTCCAGAAACATGGTCGAGGTGTGGGTGAGAAATAAAATAACCTTTAATGTATTTTCTCATCACCTGCGAAGCCGATAAAGTAAATGTTTTTTTCTCTACGGCTTTTTGTAAACCAGCGTATACTGTTCCAGCGTCTAAGGCCACAAATTGCTCCGAACCACTTGGTCCGAGCATATAACACGACATATTACTTTCGTCGGTACCACCTTTTACGCCTAGCGGAATTAGGTCAAAACTTGATTTTTGTCCCCATGTACTCCAACTTACTAAGGTTAGTGTAATGAGAGAATAGAGTTTGTGTTTGTTGAATCGAATCATAATGTTAATATATAATCTGCTACAAGATATAGCTTAGTTAAAACTGTAAAGTTAAGGTATTATAGCTTAAATGTTGGAAGAAGAATACGTTTAAACAATTTAGCGTATGTGCACTTGAATGTTGGAATACTTTTTGCTAAAAACTGAATTGAAAAGGCTGTTATTTTTTGCATAAACTTAAAAAAGTAACATTTATGGCTTTTTATTTATCATTTAATTTCTATATTTAAAAAAAGAAATTATTCTTTCGGCATAATCCTTGATAGGTGTTTTCTGGACAAATTGATATTTCAAGAAAGCAGCGACCTAACTATTCTTTATATTGTTTCAACCCATGTACTTATGTTTGAAAAAATCCTTAACAAATTTCTGAGCTTGATTGTCTTACTTCGTCACGGACGAATGACGCCAGATGTTAGATATTATTACCGTCACACATATCGGTGTCAGCTCACGCAGTGGAAGTATGTGTTGCAGGACTATGTATTCAGAAAGCCATATAAAGAAATAGAGTTTCAAGGAGAATTTGCCCCTGAACTAGAATTCACAATTCCATTTGCCTATTGGCATTTTAAAAATGGTACCTTAAAAAGTACCAAAGGTGCTTTGTTTACGAAAGAAATGTATTTCTTTTCTCCGCATCACGAAGAAGTTTTTGATGTGAGAACCAATGAAGGAAATTATAATTTTGAACTTCCACGTGTACTCTATAGTCAGGATTATGATATGACGAAATGGCTTGAAGTGCCTTATAAAGAGCACTTTAAGAATGATGTTTACGTCTATGACAAACCAATGTTGATGATTGCCAATCGTTACAATATGGAATGGGGAGGTCCTCCAATTAGTTTTTATAGTATCGAAGATTTGGACTTTATGATTAGTCATTTGAAAAAAGACTATACCATTCTTTATAACCGCCCACGCCCTCAGAATATCACTAATGATACCAGCGACATCTACGAACTCAATGACTACGAATGGTTGGCAGAAACGCATCCTGAAGTAGTTTTGATGGAGGATTTGTACAAAGAAAATAAAATTAAAGCGAGAAATTACAACCATTTCCAGCTATCTGTGTATGCCAATTGTGAGAAGTTTATTTCAATTCATGGAGGCACAGCAGCCTTGGCAAGTTGTTTTAAAGGAGCCAATATTATTTTATCTAAAAAAGGACCAGAGCATCATTTCGGGTGTTTCAAAACACTTTTTCCTAAACTTTCAGGAGCTACGATTTATCACGCCAAAACTAATGAAGAGGCTAGAGACTTTGTGCTAAAACATTACGTAAAATCATAACCGTATGGCAAATAACTATTGGTTAAAATCTGGTTTCTTGAATATTCTCCAAAGTTTGACAAACGTACTTTTTGGCTTTGGAGGATTTTATATGTTGGTACGTGTTTTGGACAAAAATCAGTTTGGCGCTTGGACGCTCTTTATGACTACCACTTCTATTTTAGAGGTAATTCGTAATGGTTTGATAGGGAATGCGTTAGTGAAATTTTTATCAGGTGCGAAACCCGAAGAGAAAACCCCAATTATTACGGCTTCGGTAACAATTAGCGCATCGCTTTCGGTTTTTTGTGTATTGCTAAATTTGATTTTTTCACATTTTCTCAGTGTAATGTGGCATACGCCTGAGTTGGAGCCGATGTTTTATGTGCATAATATCACGTTTTTACTCTCAGGAGTTTTAGCCATATTCAATAGCGTCGAGCAAGCGCATTTAGCATTTAATGGCGTATTCATTACCACCTTTGTGCGTCAGGCTGTACTATTTTTATTTATTCTGGTTTGCTTCGTTACTAAGTTTACCATACCATTAGCGTACCTAGTGTATATTCAAATTGTGGCGGTTGTAATTGCGACCTTAATCGGATATAGCTATGCCAGAAAACATTTGACACTGGATCGACAGTTACACAAAGAATGGATTAGTAAATTATTTCATTTCGGGAAATATACTTTTGGTACATCGGTAAGCTCTATTCTATCTGGAACGATTGATCAAATGATGCTTGGTGCTATGCTTTCTCCTGTGGCTTCGGGGGCATTTAATGTGGCAGTAAGAATTACCAATCTGATAGAAATACCTACTAATTCTATTGCTACCATTGTATTTCCACAAAGTGCCAAGCGTGCGCAGGAGGGTATCGATGGTGTTCGCTATTTGTATGAAAAATCGGTAGGAACAATCTTAGCATTGGTGATTCCAGCGATTATTTTTCTGTATTTATTTTCAGATTTAATTGTCAATATTATAGCTGGAGGAAAGTACGATGACTCGATTCCTTTATTGAAAATCACGTTATTGTATTGCATTTTTGTACCTTTTGGTCGTCAATTTGGTATTGTAATCGACTCTATCGGAAAAACAAAACTGACCTTTTCTGTGGTAGTTTTTTCAGCTTGTTTGAATATTGCGATGAACTATTTTTTGATCAGTTCGCAAGGGGTGATGGGAGCAGCGAGGGCAACTTTAGTATCGAGCATCATAGGTTTTATCATAGGACAAGTAATTTTGTATAAAGAACTAAAAGTAAATGTGCTTCATCCGTTTATTTATGCTTTTAGATTTTACCCAGAATTTTATCATCAATATATCAAGCCTCGTTTAAAAAAGGCTTGATTTGAAGTCTTTTGAATGAAAAAGTATTGAAGAATGCAGAAGAGATAACTGGTTCAAGACTTATTCTTGGACCTATTTTTTAACAGTTTTAAAACTGAAGCAAGAGTGAGTCCGAGACAAAGTCTCGAACTAGGGATAACTGGTTCAAGACTTTGTCTTGGACCTATTTTTTTAACAGTTTTAAAACTGAAGCAAGAGTGAGTCCGAGACAAAGTCTCGAACTAGAGATAACTGATTCAAGACTTTGTCTTGGATCAGGAAATCGACAATCATCAGGATGATACATGATGGAGTGTAGATTTTTACAAGTTATATTTGACAATTTAGGCTTTCTATGATTTTTTATCTTAATCAGCCATTTTTGATTGTTTAACTTACTACTTTAACCGTGAAAAAAAACCTCAAAAATCTATTCATAGCATTATTTGTCCTCCTAAGTTTCGCTTCGATAGGGCAATCAAAAAAACTTAATCTACAAGGTACATGGCGATTTGCGATTGACTCCTTGGATAAGGGTATTCAAGAAAAATGGTTTTCTCAAAAACTAAAAGATAAGGTAAATTTACCAGGCTCAATGCTTGAAAATGGTAAAGGGAATGCCGTAACACTTCAGACCCAATGGACAGGGAGTATTTATGATAGCTCATGGTATTTTAATCCTCGCATGGCAAAGTATCGCCAAGGTCCTCGCCCAAAATTCCCCTTTTGGCTTACTCCTAAAAAACATTATGTAGGCGGTGCATGGTACCAAAGAGATATTACTATTCCGTCTGACTGGAGAAATCAACGTATTTGGCTAAATCTTGAACGTCCACATTACGAAACGCGCGTGTGGATTGATAATCAGGAAATAGGACTGCAAAATTCTCTTTGTGTAGCCCATGTTTATGATTTAACAGGCAAACTCAGTACTGGCAAGCATACGATAACAGTTCGTGTTGACAATAAGACAAAAGAAATCAACGTAGGAAAGGATTCTCACAGTATTACGGATCACACGCAAGGAAACTGGAATGGCATTGTTGGCAAAATGGAATTGGGTACCGAAGGACAGGTTTGGCTTTCGGATGTGCAGATATATCCGAGTGTAAAAGAAAAGCTTGCTAAAGTAGTGATTCAATTGGAAAATAATCTGACCACAACGGTTTCAGGGAAAATTAGCCTTTCTGCCAGAAGCTTCAATTCATCCAAACAACATTCAGTTGCTCCTCTTGTGGTAGATTTTAGAGCGGATAAGGGAAGCAATACATTAACTTACACATTACCAATGGGTGACAATTTCCTAACTTGGGATGAATATGTACCTGCTTTGTATAAGTTAAGTGTGCAAGTTTCTACGAAGGAAGGTGTGCAATCGGTAAGAGATGTTCAGTTTGGCATGAGAGATTTTGCCATTAATGGAACTCGTTTCGAAATAAATGGACGACCAATATTCTTGAGAGGAACGGTTGAAAATTGCCAGTTTCCCTTGACTGGATATGCACCAATGGATGTGGCATCTTGGGAAAAAGTTTTCAGAAAAGCCAAATCTTACGGATTGAATCACTTCCGTTTTCATTCGTATTGTCCTCCCGAAGCTGCCTTTATTGCTGCCGATTTAGTGGGTATTTATCTGCAACCTGAAGGGCCAAGTTGGGCAAATCACGGTTCGTCTTTGGGCGATGGTCACCCGATTGACCAATACATTATGGACGAAACCAACCGTATGGCGAAAGTTTACGGGAATTATGCATCCTTCTGTATGTTGGCTTATGGCAACGAACCAAGAGGAGGAAAGCAGGTAGATTATTTGACAAAGTTTATCAAATATTGGCAAGCGAAGGACCCTCGTCGTAAATATACAGGTGCTTCGGTAGCTATGAGTTGGCCATTAGTTTCTGCTAACGAATATATGATTAAGTCAGGACCACGCGGTTTGCCTTGGGACAAACTTCCATCAAGCAGTGCTGATTTTGGAGATAAGGTCAAAAACTTTACAGTCCCTTACGTTACTCACGAGTTAGGTCAATGGTGTGTATTCCCTAATTTTGATGAAATCAAAAAGTACAAAGGACTTTATGAGGCTCGTAACTATGAACTTTTCCAAGAAGATTTGAAGGATAGAGGAATGGCAGATAGGGGCAAAGATTTCTTTATGGCTTCTGGAAAACTACAAGCCATTAGTTACAAGCACGAAATGGAAATGGCATTTAGAACGCCACTTTCGGCAGGATTTCAGATGTTAGGTCTCAACGATTATTCAGGACAAGGAACTGCTTTGGTCGGTTTACTTGATAGTTTTTGGGAGGAAAAAGGATATATCGATGCCAAAGAATTCCGTCAATTTTGTGACTCAACAGTTATTTTAACTCGTTTTCCTAAGTTTGTTTTTCAACAAAATGAAAATATTCATATACCAGTAGAACTCTTTCATTTTGGACAAAAAGCCTTGTCAAAAGCAGTAATTGCATGGCAAATTGTTGATTCAGAAGGGAAACCTGTGGAAGCAGGTGAGTTTCAGCCCGCAGATTATGCTATTGGGAATAACCTGTCAGTTGGAAAAATTACGTTTAATCCTCAGCAAATTAATCAAGCACAAAAACTATTACTTAAAGCGTCTATCAAAGGTTCTTCAATTCAGAACGAGTGGGCGTTTTGGGTATATCCAACAACTTTGCCAGCTATAAAATCAGAGGAAGTTTATTCATGTAATAGTTTAGATGACAAAGCTTTGCAGATTTTGGAAAAAGGAGGAAAGGTCTTTTTACAGGCTGCAGGGAAAATTGAAAGGGGGAAAGAAGTCGTTAATTATCTACAACCTGTTTTTTGGAATACCTCATGGTTCAAAATGCGTCCTCCACATACTTTGGGTTTTGTCTGTGATCCTAAACATCCAGCCTTCCAATCATTTCCTACAGATTTTCACGCCAACGTGCAGTGGTGGGAATTAGTCAATAAAACACAGGTGATGCTGTTAGATGAATTTCCAAAAGGATTCAAGCCTGTAGTTCAACCCATAGATACTTGGTTTTTGAATAGACCTTTGGGTTTGATTGTGGAGGCAAAAGTGGGCAAAGGAAAGCTATTGATTTGTAGCGCAGACCTTAGTTCGAATTTAGATACAAGACCCGTAGCTCGCCAATTAGCTTATAGCTTGCAGCAGTATATGGCCTCTTCGGCGTTTAATCCACAGACATCGGTAGATTTACAGGTAGTGAAAAATCTCTTTGACAAGTCCTACAATCCTAATTTTAATACTTACACCAAAGACGCACCAGATGAGTTGAAAGTGAAAAAGAATGGAATGAATCCTTAGGATTAGCGATATATCAAAGTTCTTATTCCTCCAAGTATACGGCTTCTGTTGTATTCTTGGAGGAATTTTTTTGAGGTAAGCATTAAAAGCTAAAAAAAATCACCAATAAGCCCATGAAGGTAGTATTTAGTATTGTGTAACTATCTGAAAATGAGTTTTTAAGATAAGGGTTTGAGATGTTTTTAAAAATTATTAATAAAATATTTTAAAAACACATTTAATCTTTTGCTTCCTCATTTAACCTAAATTGCAACTGATTTTATCCTGAAAATTCTACTTTGAAGATATTTTGTTGGAATTATCTTGCTTTTGGTGAGTATTTTTCCTGTGAAACTTATTATTAAAATAATTTACAATAAATTAATATTTAATAATTTATTTTATTAATTTGGTTGCGAAATCTAACTAAGCCTTTCAATACTAATAGCCAAAAAGATTTCAAAACCGCATCAACTTACCATATTTAAACCATGAAAAACAATGAAAGGAGGGAAGCTTTTTCTCCGTAACACTCTAAAACTATTTATTTCAAATTCGCTCAATCAGAGCTCCAATTTTCAATTTTCATCATTTTAATTCCTAACAATGAAAGCATGTAGAAAAATTTTTACTACGTTATTTGCTACACTCTTGATTTTGACTGGACAGTTCGTAATGGCTCAGCAGGTAGTCAAAGGAAAGGTCGTGGATAGCAATCAATCAGCCCTAGCAGGCGTAAGTATTTTAGTGAAAGGTACCACAAAGGGTACAGTAACAGATGGTTCGGGTAATTATACTATTTCAGTTGCTAAAAATGCCTCTTTGATTTTCCAATCATTGGGCTTCGCTACAAAGACCGTTGAAGTGTCGGGACGTACAACCATCGACGTGGTTTTGGAATCTACTTCTCAAGACCTTGACGAGGTGGTTGTTACGGCCTTAGGTATCAAGCGTGAACAAAAAGCCCTTGGTTATTCAATTGGTACGGTTTCTAGCAAGGAAATTACCGCTTCGGGTAATACCAACTTTGCTTCGGCCTTGTATGGTAAAGTAGCAGGTGTTAAAATCTCTACGGCGCCAGGTGGTGCAACTTCAGCTGTAAACGTGCAAGTACGTGGCGTTAACTCTTTGAATTATAACACACAACCACTTTATGTTGTGGATGGTATCGTAATCCGTGATTTTAACCAAGCAGGTGCAAATGGCTTGAACAATGGCGGTTATTGGGATGATCAACGTATCCGTGGTAATGGTATCTTGGATATCAACCCAGCTGATATTGCAAGTTTGTCAGTATTGAAAGGTGCATCAGCAACAGCCCTTTACGGTTCTGAAGCTTCAAATGGTGTAATTGTTATTACAACAAAATCTGGTGTAAAAGGCAAAGGGTTAGGCGTTGAATTAAACTACACGTATAACCAAGAACGTGTGGCATTTACGCCTCAATATCAGAATGTTTACGGCCCAGGTTATGACCGTGCTACAAATCTTGCAGTTGGTGCTGATGAAGAAGGTTTTATCACAAATCCTGATGGTTCTAAGCGTGTTAACTTTAGAGCTTATGGACAATTTGGTCCTAAAATGGATGGTAGAATGATGCCTTGGTGGGATGGAACTATGCAGTCTTATAGCGCTAAACCAAATAACTTCAATGATTTTTATCAGACAGGTTATAACTCAACGGTGAACGCTGCTTTCTCAAATGCTACTGACAAAGGTTCTTACCGTTTTTCTTACACAGGTACAGATTACGCTGGTATTATGCGTGGAAGTAATTTGAAACGTAATACTTTCAACTTAAACTCTTCTGTAAAATTGAGTAATAAAGTTACTGCCGATGTAGTAGTAAGTTATATCAACTCAAAAGTGCATAACCGTCCTGAGCAAATCAACCGTGTGACAGCTAACTATGGAGGTTTTTACAGCCGTGCGGAGGATATGAACAACTTCTTGAATCATTATCAAACGTCACAAGGATACAAATATGTACCATACAACGTTCCTGAGCGTAATCCTTCAGAAGCTTTCAAATACAACATTCGTGGTGGCGATATTATGGATTTGTTATGGAATGCTTTGCGTAATAGCGAAGACGAAAACCAAGACCGTGTATTAAGCTCTGTTACCTTGAACTACAAAATCAACAATGAATTTGGTTTGCGTGGTCGTGTAGGAAATGACTTTACTAGTTTGGGTACTGAAGTAAAGAAATACAACGAATTTCCCGCTTTATTTAACTCAGGAAATAGTACTGGTGAATACCGTGTAGCAAGTGGTCGTTACTCAATCGTGTATGGCGATGCGATGTTGACTTATGCTAAAAAATTGAATACAGATTTTGATTTGTCTGCTTCTGCTGGTGTGCAAGGTCGTCAAGAAAAATACTATGACCAATCAGTTGGTACAAATGGTGGCTTGGTAATCGAGAACTGGTTTAGTATGAACAACTCTACGAACGTATTGAATGCTAGTGCTTCACGTAGGGAAATGATTAAGTTTGCTTACTTGGGTACTTTGAATGCAGCTTACAAAAATATGTTGTTTGTAGAAGGTACTGCTCGTCAGGAATATTCTTCGACTTTGCCAGCAGGAAATAACAGCTATTTCTATACTTCGGTAAACTCTGGTTTTGTATTCTCGGATGCGTTTCAAATGCCTAATTTTATGAACTACGGTAAAATCCGTGCTTCTTATGGTGTTGTTGGTAATGCACCCCCTTTGTATGTAGCTAATACAACTTATTCTCAAACGATTTTGCAAACAGCTTATGGCGCAGTTCCTGCTTTAAGAGCAAGTTCTAGCTATGGTAATGACAATATCAAACCTGAGCAAAAGTTTGAAAATGAATTTGGTTTAGAAACAAAATTCTTCAAAAATAAGTTAGGATTTGATTTGACTTATTACAATAGCCGTATCAAAGATCAAATTCTTCAAACCTCTATTCCAACAAGTACTGGTGCTAGCTCGGTATTGGCCAACGTAGGTGAACTTCGCTCTTTTGGTTGGGAAGCATCGATTTATGCAACTCCTATCAAAACACGTGATTTCACTTGGAACACACGTATCAATGCTGCTATTAACCGTACAAAAGTTGAGAAGTTGGCAAAAGGTATTCCTCAGTTAGTGGCTTATGATGCTGATCAATCTGCTATCAAAATTGTAGCTGACGAAGGTGATTATTTAGGAAATATTTACACTCACGTACGTGCGACTGACTCAAAAGGTAACTACATTATTTCAGGAGACGGTCTATATACTTTGACTTCTGACTACAAAAAAGTAGGTAACGTAATGCCGAAATTGGTAGGTGGTTTCTTGAACTCATTTAGCTACAAAAACTTCAGTTTAGATATCAACATGGATTACCGTATTGGTGGGCAATTGGTGTCAAATCCGTTGTTGTATGCAACAGGTGCAGGTATGTTTGAATCAACAATGAAATATCGTGATGCCGAAAACGGTGGTTTACCATATTATGTTGACGGTAGTGGAAACAACGTATTGTTGTCAAGCCACACAGCAACTGCGCCAAACGGTGGTAAAGTATACCATGATGGTGTATTGTTAGATGGTGTAACGGCAAGTGGCGAGAAAAATACTAAGATCATTGATGCTGCTTCATATTACATGAACACTTACACTTGGGGTTCGTCAGGTTGGTATGAAAATGGTTCCGTTTATAACAACAGTTACTTAAAAGTTCGTGAAGCAATTTTGTCATATACTTTGCCTTCGGCGGTAGCTCAAAAATTGCGTTTGCAAAATGTTCGTGTGTCTTTGATTGGTCGTAACCTATTCTACTTGTACCGTACTTTGAAAAATCTTGACCCAGAAGCACCAATTGGTACTAGCTGGAACCGTCAAGGTATCGACGAAGGTTCAACAGCAGCAACTCGTAGCTTCGGTGTGGCTTTACACGCTAGTTTTTAATCAACCAATCAGACATTTATTTAGAAAAGTATGAAAAAGACATTCATCAAAATAAGTGCAATGTTAGCGATTGTAGCTACTTTGAGTAGCTGTAAAGACCAACTCGGTGACTTGTACCTCAACCCAGAACAGACTACGACTCCATCTGTTGAGAAATTTTTTACCCAAATTCTCAACAACGACCGTATCTATCCAAAATATTGGGATATGCGTACTTTTGCGTTGACTCACGCAGGGGTATTTTCTCAAGTAATTTCTTATACCAACGATAAATTTATTTACCGCGAACAAGCGCAATATACCGAGCAACGTTGGGGTGATTTTTATACAACTAATGGTAACGGTAGCGGTCCTTTGGCGCATTATCGTGAAATAGAAAAACAATATGCTAAACTTTCTGCAGCAGAAAAACAAAATGCGGACGTATTTGTGAATGCAGCGAAAGTAGCCATGTTGGAGCAAACTGCTCAAATGGTTGACCTTTGGGGTGATATTCCATTTTCTGAAGCAGGTATGTTGAACTTAAATGGCTCGATTACATCGCCAAAGTTCGACGATGCGAAGGAGGTATATTATAGCGTAATTGCTGGTTTGAAAGATGCTTCGAACTACTTTGCTACGGCGAATTTGAGCAGTGTGACGGCTGGGTCGTTCAAAAAACAAGATATTCTTTTCCAAGGCGATATTACAAAATGGCGTCGTTTGGCCAACTCTTTGCGTTTGCGTGCTCTAATGCGTATTTCATTCGTAGATGAAGCTAAAGCAAAAGCAGAGGTATTGGAAATGTTGAATAACCCAACGCAATATCCTTTGTTGGAAGAAACAACTCACAATGCTTTGTTGAACCCAGTAACGACTTATATCGACAATTTGCGTAATGCTTTCTATGAGTCAAACAACCATTTGGGTGCTTCGTTCTTATTGGACAAAGTGTTAAAACCTGCGAATGACCCTCGTATTGCGGTAATTTATGACAAAGGTGGTCGTCAAGATGGTAGCAAATGGGTAGCCAATGCTGATTATTATGCAATGCCTTTAGACTTGAACTCAACTGACCAAGCTACCAACATTACTAATGGTAAATATGCAGTACTTGACTCAGCTACGTTTGTGTATAACAGCAAATTGCCTGGCGTAATTTTTACCTCTGCCGAAACACATTTGTTGAAAGCAGAAGCGTATGAGCGTTGGGGAACTACAACTGATGCAGCAACGGCTTACAACAAAGGTGTCGCTCAATCAATTGCTTATTACTATGCTTTGAACAATTTGAGCAATAGTACAGCTCCAAAATTGGCGGCTCCATCTGCCGCAGCTGTAAATGACTTTTTGGCAAACTCAACGATTAAATATGCTGGTTCTTCGGCTCAAAAATTAGCCTTGATTTGGACACAAAAATGGGTACAATTTGGCTTTATGCAATCGGTACAAGCTTGGTCTGAACTTCGTCGTACAAAATATCCTCAGTTGACATTTGTAGCGGACAATACTTCAGGTTTTGCTTTGCCACCAAACAGATTGACTTACCCTGGTCGTGAGCGTACATTCAACCCGAACTATAGCGCAGTTTCAGCAAAAGATACGCGTGACGCGAAGATTTTCTGGGACGTAAAATAGAAGTAGATAAGTGAAAAACTGAATGATAATAAAAATCCCCCTCATCTATATGGACGAGGGGGTATTTTTTTTAGTGTTGAGTTTGGAGTTTTAAGTGAGGAGTTTTTTTTGAGTGCTGAGTGTTGAGTTTTGAGTGAGGAGTTGTCCTTGCCTCAAAGGCAACCTATTTTAGGCAAGGACAAAGGATAATTCACAACTCGCAATTCATCATTCTAAGTGTTCTGCTATCTCCATAATTCTATGAAGTATCATATCGATTTCGTCATCGAGGGTTGCGAGATTACTACTGGTAATATTTTCAGGGTAAAATCTCAAATATGTCATCACCGCCTCACGAACCCATTGAAGATTTTCGTCGGTTACCTCTGGTGTTGACAATGCTTGACTCAACGAGTTTGATAAAATATCTTCTGCTCTCAGTCTTAATAATAAACCTGTTTGACCTGTAAGTGATTCTTGCTCAGCGAAGCACTGAACTAAATGTTCGAAATTGGCTTTGAGCAATCTCAGATATACGGGAGTTAACGTTTCCATGGTAATTCGTTGGCTGGTAATACTACTATTCTATTTTGCATAGCAGGATTGATTGCTCTAAAATCAAAGCTCCCATCTGCTTTCTTTAATCTACGATACACCAATGGAATCAAAATTTGTTCGCCTCCACCTGCTAAATATGGTTGACCAATATTTAAATTGTTAGAGAGTTTTTGTGCTGCCGCTAATCCTCTCCACACCCAGATACCTCCCGCAGGAACGGTATATTCCACGATATTTTTAAAGCTATTCCATTCTGGTTGAACAGCAGTTCCACCAATTACTTCCGAGATGGATGTTGGTTTTGTACGAGTCCAATAGCCACCTGTAAATTGATCCCATCCATCATTACAAACTCTATACAATTTTGTCCCTTCTGGTAATTGCTCCAAACTTGCGGTATTATTCACAAATGACATTACATCTGGCGCATAGCTTACAGCAAAATCTGGGTCAAAACTGCCACTTGGTAACTTTACCTTGAAATTAGCAAACTGCGTTCCTTGCGAAAAACCATTAGGTTGATAAGACCCATTAGCTATGCCAGGAAAATCGAAGTTACGAATAATTACCTTTCTGTGGTAAATACTCAAAGCATTGTTTAGGTCGGTGTAAAGTTTCTGCTTGTTTGAAGTCGTGTCAAAAGTACCTTTTAGAATACTTTCGCTGAGACCATCACGAATCCATTTTGACAAAGTAGTATCAGAACCTGCTGGCAAACTGCTGCTGAGTTGGACAATCCAAGCACGGGTACTGTCTTTTGAAATAGTAATTCCTGAAAAAGAAAATGAACTGAATGATAATAATAATAAGGTACAAAGCATCAAGTGCTTCAAGGTAGGTTGGGTTTTCATAATTGTTTGTGTCAATTGAAAGGAAATTAATTTGATTTGAGATTACGAAGGTATAGAATATTTTCAATTATAAATGCAGAGTTTTTAATTTAAAACATAATAAAATGCTCTCTTATGGATTGTGTGAAAAAGGTAAAGGATACTTTTTCTTTCAAAATAAAAAATCGCCTTGTCAATGGTTAGTCAACAAGGCGATAGAGCAATCAAACTATTGTGGATTTGGGATTTCTGATTTCGGAAACGTGGACGTAATCCTTAATTTTTGTAAAACAGAAGTTCTAATAAGCATTAGCGCAAAATACAATTCAACTGCTTCGTGGAGAAAATAAAATTGAAGCATTCAAGTGTTGTCAGTTCGTCGCTCAATTTTACCAAAACAGTATTAAACTGTTAAAAAAATGAGTCCAAGACTAAGTCTTGAACTAGAGACCTTTACTTTTGTCAAGTAATCAGAAAATTTAAGTTATTTTGAGCATAAAGTGCTGATGTTCAAAATTTTAAACTCACAACTCACAACTACTTAAACTCAATCCATTCTAGGCTACACAAGTCTTTGTTTGGCGTATCTTTTTTGGTAAAGACAAAATACAAATCTTGTTTGCCCGTTGGTGATTGAATACTCGCAGTTTGTTCGGCGTACTTATCCCATGCACCTGTTGGGTTATACGACAATGTACTAATCACAGGACCTGTTGGCGAACCAGTATGAACTTCCACTGTGGCCGCCTTGTCTCTTGACGAGAATTTGTAGGTTAATTCACCAATACCTTTCAAATCGATATTTTTCAAGACAAAATATGAACCATTGTGAATAAAGCCCAAACGCTTGTCTTGACGACCAAGATTATGTAATTCATCGGCTTCGGCACCATAAACACGATTCGGGCGCAATACCAAAGTCGCAGTTTTGCTCAATGCAAGTATCGTTTTGGGTTTTCCTGCTGGAGCTACCAATGAACCTTTATCTGTGTACGAAGCAGTAATTACATAGCGACCTTCTTGCTCTTTGCCAACGTGTTCTTTCAAAGATGCTGTTCCTTTTGGAGCAATACGGTTTTCAACAGGCTCGGTACCCAACGAAAGGATATATTTTACCATTTCAGTAGTTTCTTCTCTTGAAAGTTGTGGGTGCGCGCTCATTTCACGGTCGCCCCAAAGACCTCCACCACCAGTAATAATCTTATTGGCTAATTTGGCAATAGCGGTTTTGTCATCACGGTATTTTTTAGCAACCTCCTTAAAAGCAGGACCTGCCGAAGGTGCATTGAGTTGGTGACAAGCTTTACAGTCAGAACCCGCAATCAATGATTTTCCTAAGCTAAAAGTAGAAGTCAACTGTTGGTGACCCATTTGTGGTTCTCTACTCACTTTTGGAATATAGTTCAAAACTACCTTTACACGTTTTGGATCAATCATTTTGTCCTCTTGATCTTTCACATCTACAGCATATTTTAAACTGCCAGCATTTGCCTTAAAGAAGGTACTGTTTTCGTCTGTAGAAATTGCCACATCAGGAAGAGTATTTCCTACCTTAATAGTTAAAGTTTGAGTATTGCTCAATCCAGCCTGATCTTTTACGGTTAATGATACTTTATAGATACCATTTTTCTTGAAAGTATAGCTTGGATTGATCTCTGTAGAAGTTTTGTTTGCCTCAAATTTCCACAAATAAGAAAGCTTATCTCCTTTATCATAGTCAACACTTTGATCAGCTTTAAACTGTACTGTCATAGGTGCCAAGCCAATTGTATCTTGTGTAATCGCTTTTGCCACTGGAGCGCGGTTCCCACCATTGAAGTCAATTTTTACTAAACGTGCATCTTCGTTATCTATACCATATACCGAGCCATATTCGAGCATATACATACAACCATCTTGACCAATTTCGATATCTACTGGACGACGGAAATCACCTGATTTTGGCATGAATTGCTCCATTGATTGGTAGTTTTGATTTTCATCTAATCTCACTGCAAATACCCAGTTACGCATCCAATCATAGATAAAAAGGGATTTATCGTAATAGGATGGCATTTTGCTTTTATTCGCAATTTTCGCATCATAATGATACACAGGACCACCCATCGCACAACGCCCACCGACACCCAATTCTGGAAACTCAGCCGATTTGTTGTAAGGGTACCAAATCATCGCTTTTTGTGTAGGAGGAAGGTTTTTGATACCAGTATTGTTTGGTGAATTATTGATCGGCGCGTTTGGCTCAAACAAATCACTTACCTTTTTCGACGCAAAATCATATTGATGATAAGGCTTGCTATCTCCTACAAAATATGGCCAACCATAGTTACCTGCTTTTTTGGCTTGGTTGATTTCGTCATAACCTCTAGGACCTTGCACACCGTCATTTCCTGCATCAGGACCAATTTCGCCCCAATACACAATCGAAGTTGCTGGGTCTACCGAAATACGATAAGGGTTGCGACAACCCATTACATAGATTTCAGGACGAGTACCAGCAGTGCCTTTTGGAAAAAGGTTGCCTTCTGGAATAGTATAAGAACCATCCTTTTCGACATGAATACGGAGAATTTTACCACGCAAATCATTGGCATTTCCTGCCGAACGCTGTGCATCAAACGTAATACGTCCTTCACGAGAATCAATAGGAGCATGTCCACTCGACTCAAACGGAACAGTATTATCACCTGTTGAAATAAATAGGTTGCCATGAGCATCCCAAGCCAGTGAGCCTCCTGTGTGCGCACTCACCTCCAAATCAATCGGAAACTCGATAATCGACTGCTCGCTAGCCAAATCAAGATTACTTTCGCTATCAACTTTGATACGGGAAATACGTTGTCTAGTTTGTTCTTTATCCTGAATCGTATAGAAGAAATACAGATAGTGATTTTCTTTGAAATTTGGGTCAATTGTCATCCCCAACATCCCATTCAGGTATTTGTCGACCGCTTTTACAGGAAAATCATATAACAGACGAGTTTTCTTTTTGGCAGGTTCGTACACATAAAATTTACCTGCACGCTCTACAAAAAACACACGACCATCGGGCGCAACTGCCAATTCCATAGGCTCGTTGAGGTCATTAGATAGTACAGTTTTGGTAAAACGATTTTCGTCAGGACGGTTTAAGGTATCCACCTTTGTAAAAACCTCAGAAGAATAGGTTGAGGTAGGTGCTGGCTGGTGAATAAATGAGTACAAACCCAAGGATGCCCCAACAAGCACAGATAGTTTAGAAAGTGACATAGTTATTTATATAGTTAATTAATCTTTAGAAAATGGCCTCAAAAGCCAAAAGTTTCTTGGTCTGGGATTAAAATTATGGTTGTTCGTAAGAAATACTGTCATGCCTTAGGGCACTCCGCGCATTTTCTATCTTTATAGAGTCCAAAAAGTTGGAAATATACCCAGTTGGAGGAGGAAAATGTATTTTTTGATGTGGAGATGTTAGCACAGCTACAACTAAACTGCCCATGGTGGAGTTATCTCCAACATGGGCAGTGAAAAAAATATCATTAAGTTCTTAAAATCAGGGTCTAATGGTCTGATAAATCTATTATGCCCCATTTATTATCGAGTTTGACCCACGCTCTATTTTTGAAAACTATTTTAACAGCTTCAAATATTATGGGCGTAACAGGTTCTCCACTGTATTTAACATACCCCAATTTACCTCCAGATGATACCCTTACAAACCCTTCATTCATATCTTCTATCCAATCATATTCAAGTGGTACAGTAAGACGTTGATCTGAGATACTATATACGCCATGTAAAATATATACATTTTCAGAACTCCATTGTTTTCGTGGCAGTTTATATGTTTTTTTAAAGCAGAAATTGTACACCTTTAAATAATTAGAGTCCAGTGGTATTAAAGAATCAAATTCTGGAGATACAAGTGCTTCTAAGTTTCTATTTAATAATGAGCATTTTTGTGTCTCAGAACACCTTACCAAAATAAACTCATGATAAAATTGGACAGAATCATAAGTTGTATCTTTGATAATGTTGAAATTCTTATCAAAAAATGAATAGTTTTTTTTGTCCCACAGGTATGCGAAGCCTATTTCCCCATCAAAATGAACATTTGACCAATTTTCTGGACATCTAAAAACAGTATTATTGTTTTTATCGATAAAAATTGTCTTCCACGCGATAGCAGGTGTTTCGTCTGAAATACATACAGGGGCTAACCCATTAGTAAACTCTCCAATATGACCACTTGTGTCATAGATAAAGGGGATTATAGTGTTCCCACTTTCATCAATGTAACCGTAGGCGTTATCTCTACTTTCATTAATCCAAGCCACTGCACCGATTAATCCATCTGAAAAGTCAGTATTACTAAAAAATCGAATTTTATATTCTGTTTTTAATATATTTCCATCTAAATCGGCCAAAAGGACATAATTATCTTTTTCTAAGTGATAGAATGATGAAAACATTTTATAAATTCGGTCATATTCATAAGGGATAATTAACTTTTTTTGTAAATCTATTAAGCCCCATTTCCCATTTGTGTCCTGTACAGGGGTTAATTTAAGTACATGCATTGGATGACTACTTGTACATTCTTCTAAAAAATCTCCATTTTCATCAAGCAGACCCCATTTTCCATCTACTTGTATTTGAGCTTTCCCGTTAGGTAAAAAATAAAAATCCTGACAATTTAAGTAGGGTGCTTTGAACCAATTGGTAGTCATAGTGTCGTAATAGTTTAAGTTTTCTAAAATGATAAAAATACAAACTTAATTGTAAGTAAGGCGAAATACCTAGAATAAGCCCCTTACCTAAACCCTCTATTCCTCGGATGGAAATCTACAATGGTTTGTTGTAGATAGGCTCGGTCGAGGTGTGTGTATATTTCGGTGGTTGTAATGCTTGAATGGCCCAACATTTCTTGGATAGCCCTCAAATCAGCGCCACCTTCAATCAAATGGGTTGCAAAAGAATGCCGAAAGGTGTGGGGACTGATATTTTTCTGAATACCTGCCATCATGGCTAGATCTTTGATAATCAAAAACACCATCACTCTGGTAAGGTTTTTTCCTCGGCGATTTAAAAAAAGATGGTCAGAAAAATCAGTCTGAATCGGCTGATGCTTTCTGATTTCTTCCATGTAAATCTGGGTGTAGTGCATGGCATCTCTGCCGATTGGCACTAACCTTACTTTATCTCCTTTGCCTCGAACTCTGATAAAACCAATATCAAAATAGCACTCTGAAATTTTTAAGTCTACCAGTTCCGACACACGAAGCCCTGAGCTGTACAATACTTCTAGCATTGCTCTATTGCGAGTACCTTCAGGTGTGGAGAGGTCGATGGTCTCCAGCATTTGAACAATTTCGGGATAGCTGAGAGTAGAAGGTAATTTTCGACCAACTTTGGGCGGGGCTATCAAAAGTGTTGGGTCTTGTTTGATAACGTCCTCTACTTCAAGGTATTTATAGAAAGCTTTAAGTCCCGACAACATACGGGCTTGAGAAGTGGCTTCTAGTCCTAATTCGTCGATATACTGAAAAAAGCTGAAGATATGCTTGTCGCTTACCTCCGTTACTGACGGGGCGTCTTCGTGAGTGATTTCAAGATATTCCCAGAATTTGCTAACGTCACGGATATACGCCTCAATGGAGTTCTCTGAAAGTGCCCTTTCGAGTGTAAGGTAGTTTTTGAAGTTTTTTATATAAATTTGCCACATCTTGATACTTCCAAAATAAGTAATAGTATGTTTTAAAAAATATTTGGTTCTCATAAGGAAAACAAAAATTCCATTCGCCGCTCCTTACTTTTCTTGTCTTGACACAAGAAAAGTAACCGCAGCGGCGGCCGCAAAAGAAAGTCAAGAAATCCTAATCGGAGTGGCGACCCACCTCGCCTGCGGCTCAAACAATAGGATTTCATAAAAGTAAACACAAACTCTCTATTTTATAATATTTAAACATACATTAAAAACAAAGCGGTACTGATGAACTAGCGAGTTTGAGGCTTTGTTTTTAGGGTATAATTTTACTTGTATTTTGCGAAGCTAATCAATATTTGGCATATTCGTAGAGTCAGGCGGGTTGGATGGAGCTTTTTCAAGGCCTGATTACATTTTTAACTTTAAATTGATACTGTTGTGACAAAAAAGCAGATTTTAATCGTGAATGGTCCTAACTTGAACTTGTTAGGAAAACGTGAGCCAGAGATATACGGTCACCAAACATTTGAGCAGTATTTTGAAATACTAAGAGACAAGTATGAAGGTCCTGTAGATTTGCACTATTTTCAGTCAAATCATGAAGGTGCTTTAATCGACAAAATCCACGAGGTAGGTTTTACTTTTGATGGAATCGTTTTGAATGCGGGCGGACTAACACACACGTCTATTGCCTTAGCAGATGCTATTGCAGCAGTAAAAACGCCAACGGTAGAGGTACATATTTCAAATGTACATGCTCGTGAAGAGTACCGTCACCATAGTTTTTTGAGCAAAAATTGTATCGGAATTATCATTGGCTTTGGCTTAAGAGGATACGATTTTGCTATCCAAACATTTTTATAATGGAAAATAGGAGTGATGAATTCCAAACTCATCACTCATGGATTCACATTAGGATTGCACGACTGGTTTTGAACTATTTCGGATTTGAGATTGCTGATTTCGGAAATTTAAAAAGTGCTTTAAACTTCCGAAATCTAACATCCGATATCCGAAATGGTCAAATTTGTTTGAACTCCCAATTCTCCACACTAACGGCCTTACTACGATGATTACATTTTATCCAGGACCTTCCAAAGTTTATCCAGTGGTTGAGCATTATCTCAAACAAGCCTTTGACGAGGGCGTGCTTAGTATCAATCACCGTAGTCAGACTTGTATGCAGATTACCCGCTCGGCTATCGATTTACTTCACCAAAAACTACATATTCCCGAAGATTATACCATTTATTTTGTATCCTCTGCTACGGAGGTTTGGGAAATTATTGCCCAATCGCTCACTCAACGTCATAGTTTACATCTGTACAATGGAGCGTTTGGCGACAAATGGGCTGAATATGCAGGACGTATTTTACCACAAGTAACAAGAGTTGTGTATGATTATGAACAGTCGATAGAAGAGATATTATTGCCAGACTCCGATGCTGATGTGGTGTGTTTGACTCACAATGAAACCTCTAACGGGACTCATTTGAAGCAATGGAATACTATTTTAGCAAAATACCCTGACGCTCTTATTGCCGTAGATGCGACTTCGTCGATGGCAGGTGTGGCATTAGATTGGCAAACAGCAGATATTTGGTTTGCTTCTGTGCAAAAATGTTTTGGTTTACCCGCAGGTATGGCCGTAATGGTATGTTCACCCAGAGCATTGCAACATGCGGAATCGATTGGAGATCGAAAATACTATAATAGTTTGTTGTTTATGAATGATAATTTCAAAAAATATCAGACTCATTATACACCCAATGTGCTGGAAATCTATTTGTTATCAAAGATTTTAGAGCAAATACCAGATATTTCAGAAACTTCCGCACGGATAGAGGCTCAAGCAAAAGAATGGTACGATTTTTTTGAAGAACATTTTGATACCGATCTAACACATGGTGGTGTAAAGCCTTTAGTGCACAATCCTGAATTACGTTCGGATACGGTATTGGCTATTGAAGCTCAACCAGCTGTAGTCAAACATATCAAGCAAATTATGGAATCGCAAGGTATTACCTTGGGCAATGGCTATGGTGCATGGAAAGATAGCACCTTTCGTATCGCCAATTTTCCTGCGATTTCTGAGGCTGACCGTTTAGCGTTGCGCGAACAGCTGTTATTACATTTACCCAACAAAGCGGTTGTAACAGTTTAAAAAAAATTGTGCCATACACTGTAGGCAATAGGCAAAAATGTATTAAACATTTCATAAAGAATATATTGCCGAGTGCTCATAGCCCACAGCCGAAACCTAAAATATTACTTCTACTTTTTCATCAACTAAACCCTTACCAAATCATGAATTTCAATTTAAAGGAGATTTTCTCTGTTTCACTCATTTTGTTTTCTGTTATCGATATTCTTGGGTCGATTCCTGTGATTATTGATTTACGTAAAAAAACAGGTAATATTCACCCAGAACAAGCCACCTTGGTGTCGGGCGGTATTATGATTGCGTTTTTGTATGTCGGAAAATCCATATTGAGTCTTTTTGGTGTCGATATTAATTCATTTGCCATTGCTGGAGCATTGATTATTTTCTTGATTGGTCTCGAAATGATTTTAGGACGAAATATCTTTAAATCGGAAGAAGTTTCAGGTTCAAAAGCTGCTTCGATTGTGCCTTTAGCATTCCCTATTATCGCTGGAGCAGGTACAATGACGACTATTCTCTCTTTAAAATCCCAGTATGATGAAATCAACATTTTGATAGGGGTGTTTCTCAACCTAATCTTTATTTATATAGTACTTCGCTCAAGTGAATGGATTGAAAAAATGCTAGGTCAGGGAGGTACAAACGTGCTACGAAAAGTGTTTGGAGTAATTCTTTTGGCGATTGCTATCAAGATTATCAAAACAAGACTAGGATAGTTCTGAATGATGAGTTTTGAGTTTTGAGATATTTTTACAGGTATTCATATCGTAGAGACGCAATGTTTTGCGCCTCAAACCGAGTCAAATCTAGCATGGTAGTAAAAAAAAGGCGTTCGAAAAACTAATTTCGAACGCCTTTTTAATGAGTATGCGATATTCTAGGAAAATAGAATTCTGCCTTTATGATTTTAATATATTAAGTAATAGAAAAGATAAATAATCAGTATTGAGGTGTAATTTGGATATAAAATTTTGATTATGAATATCTTCAAATAATCAATATACTATTAACTAATAACCTCTTCCTACTTAACAAATAACCTCATCATTAGAAATTGAAATTCAAACGTGCAAATACATATCTTCCGTTAAATCCAAATTGTTGAACACGACGAGAATATACAAAACGACCAGCACTCATGTTGCCCGAATGTGTATGGATATCTTGGTAAACGTCAAAAATATTGTTTGCTCCAACAGCAAGGTTAATTCCTTTTGCTACTTGATAGTTTAATGTCAAGTCTGTTGTAATTTTTGGCGCAAAAGTTTGGTCTAAAGTCTCCTTGTTGTTGTTATTGAAAGCATTTGCTACAAAGTTAGCTGAGCTCAACATCGTTGGATCTAAATAAACAACCTCACCAAAACGCACCGCACGAAGCATGGCTCCAAACTTACCAAACTTGTAATTTACCGTACCTGTGATTTTACTTTTTGGACTTGCTACCTCAATACGGCTTTGGTCTTCACGGTTGAAATAGTTACCTAATTGACCAGTTTCAATTAAAGTTGTAGTCGCTTTAATTACAGGTTTTCCATCAGAGCCCTTGATAACTTCGTTGTCGATAAATGCACCTGCTAACGTAAATTTCAAAGAATGTCCTTGTGGTAAACGAGTGGCATAAGCTACAACAGCTTCCACACCACGAGAGCGAGTATCGATCGCATTGGTAAAGAAGTTAACCGTAGTTGCACCAGCTTGAGCCAATTGAGCGGCAATTGTAGCATTACCATTTGCAGTGAAGTTATTGGTTAAGATAATACGGTCTTTAATATCAATCTGATAAGCGTCTACTGTAACTTCCAATTTACCCAATTCTGCTGTAGCACCAATGCTGTAGCTTTGTGAAGATTCAGCTTTCAACTCAGGAATACCGAAAATTTTCGCTGGCTGACTACTATTCGGGAATGTACCACTTTCTACTGGCGTTTGAACACCATTGATGGTTTGGAACAAAGTATTTGTCTTTGAATAATACTGTTGTTGTAAAGATGGCGCTCTAAATCCTGTACTTACTGCACCACGCAAAGCTAATTTATCTAACAATTTGTAACGAGTAGCAACTTTATATTTCAATCCTGTGCTACCAAAATCAGAATAGTTTTCTAAACGCAAAGCACCTGAAACTACCCATTTTTTAGTGACATCCAATTCTAGGTCGGTATATACACCAACGTTGCTACGAGAGTGAGTTCCTGCATTTGAAGGCAAGAAACCTGGGAATACTTGTGCCCCAGCAGCCACACCTAAACTGGTATTATAGTTTTTGTATGAAGCCTCTTCACCAGCACGAGTTCCAAATTGGTCAACGCGATATTCTGCTCCGAAAGCTACGTTCAAACCTTCTAAGATATCTCCATACTTACGACTCATATCAAAATTGGTCGTATTTTGTGAAAATGTATTTCCTCCTGCATCAAAAGAAGTTTGTGGAGTGCTTACGCTTCCAACTTGAGAATAGTTGATAGAGTTTTGAACACCATAATCAAAGATGTTTTTTCCATAAACATTACTCAAATCAAAGTTCCAGTTTTTAGCAATTTTACCACGTACACCTGCCGCAATAGACAAATCTGTTACATCTGAAGTAATTTCAGGTAAAAAGCCATTTGGATAAAGGGCAAATACCCCTGTACGAACTGCAGCTGGAACACCATTTGGATAACGGTAAAAACCAGCAGCATTCCCTTTTTTGTTGTTATAACCTCCAAAAACATAAGCTTCTAGGTTATCATTGATTGGTAAAGCACCATTAACTACAATACCGCCACCTTTTACTTCAGAGTTACCAATACGCATATCAAAAGCATCACGGGTGAGTCCTTTGCTTGCGATAATTTGGTCATCGGTTTGACCTGTTACTGCTGGATATACCTGCCCCGTGTAAGTACCCGTACGGTTGGTACGACCTCTCGAAACATATTCACCTGTGATATTCAAAAAGCCTTTGTCTCCTAATTTAATACCATAGTTCAAACCAAGTTGTCCCGTAAAACCATCTTGAACAGATACATCTTTAGGCAAACCATTACTGAAATTAACGGCATAATTTTTTGCATAAGAAGTCACATATTCGCCCGCTGAAAGGTTACCTGACAAACCTGTTTGTTTTTTCAAAACGATGTTAATAACACCTGCGATAGCATCAGAACCATATTGTGCTGCAGCACCATCACGAAGAATTTCGATTTTGTCAACGGCTGTAGCAGGAATCGCATTCATGTCGGTACCAACTGTACCACGGTTTACCGTACCATTTACGTTCACTAACGAAGATTGGTGTCTTCTTTTTCCATTAACCAAAACTAATACCTGATCTGGTCCAAGTCCACGTAATTGAGCAGGGTCAACGTGGTCAGTACCATCCGAAATGGCCTGACGAGATGATTGAAATGAAGGAGCAACGAAAGTCAAGATTTGGTTAATGTCAACTTGTCCAACATTATTGGTTACTTGCGAAAGTGGAATAACATCTACAGGCACTGGAGTGTCGATTTTAGTACGACCTTCGCTACGTGTACCTGTCACGACAACTTCTTCCAAAGAAGAAATACTTTCTACCAAACTAAAGTTTTTACTTATACCATTTGCATCAATCTGGACACTTTCTGTAACTACTTGATAACCGACTGCACTTACTTTGATGGTGTAGGTACCAGCTTGAAGTTTTAATACATAATTACCATTACCATCTGATACCGTACCAGTAGTACGTCCTTGTACGCTAATAGATACGCCAGGAATTCCTTGGCCTGTTTTGCTGTCTTTTACACTACCTTTCAAACCTTGTGCTTGTGCGTAAATACTTGTGAAAAGTAGTGTTACAATCATGAAGAATCGATAGAACTGTCTCATAGAATAGTTGTTTATAAAAATTTAAAAAATTGATAAAGCATTTGATTTTTTCAAATAACAAGTTTTAAATCTATCTCATAAAACGACGAAATGCAAAAAAAATCTGATTAAAGGTGTTAAAATGGTGATATAATTCAAAAATTATAAGAAAAAATCAAAAATGAGGATTGTAATTAATCGAATGGGGTTTTAGGTTATAGAAAAAGTTTTAGGTTTGAACCGCAAGTTTTATCCTAAATATAACGTCTAATTCCCAAATACCAAATCACTTGGAAATTTTAATCTATGACTGAAAAAGAACTTGTCAAAAAACTTCAGCAGGCTGACCAGCTGACATTCAAATACTTTGTCGACCAATATCAGAACAAAGTATTAAATACATGCTGGGGTTTTGTCAAAAATTCCAGCGAGGCTGAGGATTTAACGCAAGAAGTTTTTATTGAAATATTTGAATCAATTCAAGGGTTCAAGCATGAGTCTAGATTAAGTACTTATGTGTATAGAATAGCGGTGAACAAATCACTGGATTATATTCGAAAACAAAAAAGGCAGAAACGCTGGGGGAATTTTCTGTCTATTATGGGATGGTCTGATTCTTCAGAAATGCCTGATATTCCTACTTGGGAGCACCCAGGCATAACCTTGGAAAATAAAGAAAGGGCTAGCATACTCATAAAGCAAGTTGAAACCCTACCAGAAAAGCAAAGAGTGGCGTTTACCTTACATAAAATTGAAGGTTTGCCTTATCAAGAAATTGCGGAAGTTATGCAGGTTACTTTGGCGTCGGTAGAGTCTTTGATTTTTAGAGCTAATCAGAGTTTACGTAAAAAATTACAACATTATTATAATCAAGATTTTTAATAGCATGAAAACATCTTCTGATGAAATAGATAAAACATTATCGAGTTTGGACGACTTAGCACGGGCTAACGACAATCCATTTCTGTTTGCGAAGATTCAACATCGAATGCAAGCAACGCAAACGCAAGGAGCTATCCCAAAAGTTTGGCAGGTCGTTGGAATGAGTCTGGCAATGATTCTACTAGTACTCAATATGCTAACACTATGGAATAACTTAGACACAAAGGCTGTACAGTCAGGGTCGGATTTGGGTACTGAGTTGGGAATAAATTCTGGGATAATATCGATTTACGAATAATGTATTAAACGAATAACTTATGAAAACAATTTCGCCATGGGTCTTTGCTGGTTTGGTAATCATGAATATTGCCTTACTGGTTATTATCTGGATGGGACATCCCCGAGGTGGAGCACCATTTCCTCATCCGCCGTTTGGAGCTCCTCAAAATGGTCCGCGCCTTCAACATGTATTGGAGTCAAAGTTGAACTTTGACGAAAATCAAAAACAGGCCTATGAAGTGCTCATACATGAACATCGTCAGCAGATAGACTCACTTCATCAGGCCATACAAGAAGCCAAAAGAGATTTGTATAGTAAAGGTTTGTCGCAAAATGATTCGATAATTACTCAAAAACAGAATCAGATTGCAAATCTTATCGCTAAACAGGAGAAAATCAATTTTGAGCATTTCCGAAAAGTAAGAGATAAAATATGTAATCCTCAGCAAAAACAAATGCTCGATGACATGATTGGCGAAGTGCTAGAGCAGGTATCAAGACCACCGAGATAGTGATAACTATTCATGTTGAATTATTAGTTGATATGTCAGACACTAGGCAAGCAGTTTTAAAGAGCTCTAATGAATTCTTTCTGAATACTCTCAACTGAAGCCGAAAGCTAACATCAACTTATGTTTACTCAAACTGGCAAAAAACTTTTGCCCTAACTATTAAAAACTATGAAAAAGCAATTGTTCGTATTGGCTTTTATAGGAATGTTTTCTTGTAAAAGCGACAATACCACCTCGGTAACTCCCGACGATACCACAACGACATCGGATGTGGACATTTCTGTGGTTCAGGCTAAGTTTTCGAATTCTGGTTTATCTGTTACAGTTGAAGGCAATTATTTGGTCATTAAATGCAATGGTATTCCCAATCATAAAAGTCCCTATTTTCAATCAACAGATGCAAGATATGAAGCTTATAACGGAACCAATACTAAATTTAACCTGAACCCCAATCGTATATCTTCACAGAATTTAGTGTTTAAAATACCGCTTCATCCTGCAAAAGCTAGTACACATGCTTCTACGCCCTTAGGTCCCATTGGTGTGTCGCTCAATGGCGTTCCATTTTTTAATCAATACGCTGGACCCAATCAACCTTTGACCAATGAGATTAATTCTTTTGACCAATACTTGGGGCATCCTCAACTGACAGGGCAATACCATTATCATCAGGAACCTGCTTACTTGACTACTCAAAATGGAAAATCAGCGTTTCTCGGGTTTCTACTCGACGGTTTTCCAGTATATGGACCTCAAGAAAATGGAAAGTCGGTATCCAATACAGATTTGGATACTTATCATGGACATTCACACGCGACAGCGGAGTTTCCTAAAGGCGTTTATCACTATCATATCACCGACGCCGATCCTTATATCAATGGCTCAGGTTTTTATGGAACAGCAGGAACAGTTAGTCAGTAGAAGTTGCGAATGGTGAGTGGTGAATGTATGGTTTTCATTATCAAAATTCCTAGTTCAAGACTTAGTCTTGGACTTACTTTTTAAACAGTTTATAACTGTTATTAATATAAAGTTGACTATGAAATTTTACCATTGGTTATTTCTCTTTTTAAGTCATATTTTGCTGTTCACTTGTGAAAAATCGCAACCACATTTCAAGTGGGATGATAAGACTTTTTCATATCAACAGGATATTCTTTTTTATCAAGGAAAACCTTTTTCAGGCGTGCTCGATACCTTTTTCCCAAACCATCAAAAATCTTCGGAAAGAGTTTACAATCAAGGAAAGCTTGAAGGATGGGAAACACAATGGTATGAAAATGGACGTTTGTCAGAGAAACGTTTTTATCAGAATAATCAAAAGTTTGGGCATCATATTGCTTTTTGGGGAAATGGTCAAAAACGCTTCGATTATCATTTTGTGGAGGATATGCCTGTTGGTGAGCACAAGCAATGGTATCAGAGCGGACAGCTTTTTTCCTTATGTCACTATAATAAACAAGGTCAACCAGCAGGAAGACAAAGTTTTTGGTATGAAAATGGAAAGCTCAAAGCCAATTTTGAGGTAGTCGAAGGAAGAAGATTTGGATTATTAGGTGCCAAAGGTTGTATGGGCGAAAACGAAAAACTTCAAACGGGATTATAATGAATAAAATCACTCTTTTTGTCCTCCTAAATTTGCTTATTTCAGGTTGTTCAACGCCAGAAAAGAAGGTGAAAATACCCTATTACAATACAGCAGATTTTACCACAATTTGGAATTCCGACAGTGTCACACATCATATCGCAGATTTTAGTTTTCAAAACCAAGCAAGGCAGAAGGTAAGTCTGAATACAGTCAAAGGCAAAATTCATGTTGCCAATTTCTTCTTTACGATCTGTCCAAGTCTTTGTCCTCGATTGATGGATAGTATGCAAAAGGTGGCAAAGGCGTATGCCCAAGATAGTTCAGTAAGAATTATGTCATACAGTGTTATGCCTAATCGTGATAGTGTTGCAGTTTTGTCACGATATGCAAAGGCAAAAAATATAAATTTGCCGCAATGGCATTTGTTGACAGGAGATAAAAAACAGATTTATGATTTGGCAAGAAAATCCTATTTCGCAGACGAGAATTTAGGCGTAGCCAAAGACGAAAACAATTTTTTACATACCGAAAATTTTATTTTGGTAGACTCCCAAAACCGAATTCGTGGAATCTATAATGGTACCTTAGCCACAGATATAGAAAATTTGATTGCGGATATTCGAGTGTTGAAAGAGGATGGGAATTGATAGAATTGGCGAAATATGCATCCCGAATTTAGTGATTTAGTGATTGAGTGGATGAGTGATTATGTTACAATTTATATTCTAGTAGTAGAGACGCAATGACTGCGTCTTAAGCCAAGTTATATCTAGTATAGTAGCATCAAAAAAGCGGTCGGAAATTGTTTTCCGACCGCTTTTTTGATGAAATATTGGAGAATGCCCCTAATGCTAAAATCCTGAATGACTCAATCTCAATTTACTAATTTAGAGACAACTTATGTTTAAAATACATACCGTATACCAATACCCAGATCAAGATAGATAGAGGGCGAAATACTATAGTTAATCATGCTACTTCTATAGGTAGACATCATTGCTACATTTTTTGATTGACTATATTCTAGCGCAAATAAATTTGAACCTACAATCGGTACAACAAGTGCTAATTTTTTACTAACGAAGTAACTTATACCTCCAGAACCTCTAAAAGTTACCCCAGAGGAGAATGTGTTGTTCTCCTGATTGTTAGATGGAGTAAAATAATCGTTAATGGTTCTGGAGGTATTACCTGCATAAAGATTTCCTTGAAGCCTTCCATAAATGCCTAAATTCCCAAATATTTGTTTGTAATATTCATTTCCTAAACCTAGTGAGAATCTATATTCTGAATTTCTCTGTTTGTTTTCAAACCCATTTTCTGTTGTAGACTGACTAAATCCAAAAGTCCAGAAACGAGCTTTTGATTTTGTTACAAACTTTCCGTAAGTAAGATTTAAGTTAGAATATAAAGCATCACTCTGAGTGGAGTTCTTTATACTGACTATTCCTAAAGACCCTTCTAAGTATTTTTTGCCTTCACTGTATTGTCCAAAGCTATAGAAATTAAATAGTAGACAAATTGATATAACTAATAAGCTAAATTGTAACGTTTTCATGATTTTTCTAGGTTAGAGTGTTTTACCGATAGCAATTTTAAAAGAACCAATAGAGGGAGATAATCCTACAGAAAAAGTCTCCCAATTTTTAACCTGTAAATCTGTACTTTGATAATTTACAGAGCCAATGTTAGCACTACAATCTAGAAAAAGTTTACTTTTAAAATGATATCTCAATCCTACATTGGCTAGTATGGAAGCTCCCCAACCATCATTTTTATATCCTTGGTTTGACCTAGCAAGGAGGTATTTTCCCATACCTACAGCCTCAGCATATAAACCTATATTTTTGTTAAGAGGCTGAAATTTATTGATGAAATAGCCAGCTCCAATACTATGTGTACCGTATTTAAAGTAATTACCCGATTCATTCCACATGAGCGTATAATCCGCTAACCAGCCTCTGGAGACCTTATTGGTTCCAAATTTTCCTGATTTGAAGTATAAGTTCAAATTTTGAACATGTCCTGTCTGGGAAGAGACAAAATAATTTCCGAAAGTTCCACTAAGAGAACCACCCACAAGCCAGTTTTTATTGCCTGGGTCGTATTGGGCTTGAGATGGATTGTGGACCATGAGTAGTATCACAGTCAAACAGGTTAGAAAAATTGCTTTCATAATGTCAATGGTGTTAAAAATTTTGTACGAAAGTAAGAATCATTTAGTATATATCAAGTCAATTAACAAAACTTTAACAAAAAGAGAGCGCTCTACCTATGGCAGAGCGCTCTTCTATAATACTCGTTTCTTAGTGCGAAACAATCCTAAATGAACAAAACGGTGTAGAATAAACGTAATATTTTGCTTTGTATAAAAAACAAATGATAGATGCAAAAATGACTGTATAGATTGAATAGAATCACTTTAATAAAAAGCAAAACCTACCGTAGTAAAATCCACCAATAACTGATAAACCACTAACCATTAACTTTTAAACTCTAGAAAGTCTTGCCAATAGAAATTTTGAAAGTGCCAACACTTGGTACAATTGCCCCTGAGAAGTTCTTTACATCACCCATACTTTGATACTGTAGCGTGCCTACGTTAGTTCCTAAATCCAAGAACCACTTGTTTTTCATGCTGTAGCGTAACCCAACATTTCCCTCGATGGTTGCTGCCCAGCCATCAGTGCCAGTGCTTCCTTTTGAGGTATTGTATAGGTATTGTGCTTTGCCGAGTGCTTCGGCATACAAGGCTAAATTTTGAGTAATAGGTTGAAATTTGCTCACAAAATAGCCTGCTCCAAAACGATGCTGGTAATAGGTTGTGTTAAGTGTTGACCCTGAGGATGTTAAAAGGCTGTAGTCTAAGAGCCAGCCTTTTGCTACATTGTTTTCTCCAAATTTCCCTTTTCTGAAATTTAATGAAATGGAGTTACTATGTAAACCCTCCCTTCCAAGATTGCCAAATGTGGTGTTATTAGTAGCCAATGAACCACCTAGCTGCCAGTATTTTGTATTAGGGTCGAACTGTGCTTTTGAGGTAAAAGAAAGTGCGCTCAACGCGGCAACACAACAGGTTAGAATGAGTTTTTTCATGATGTAAACGGTGTTAAATTTTGAACAAAGCTAAAAGGTGATTTTTAGAAGAACAATAGCAGTGAGAGTTCGGCACGCTTATTTAACATTAATTAACTAAAATCTGCATTCGCCACTTTTGTGTTTTTTATAGCAAAAGTCAAAGAATATCTAGCTGAAATTAATTGTGTATGAAGGGAGTATTTCGGATATGGGAGTTTTTTCTTGCTATATCTTGTAAAAAATAAAAGTAGTTTTCTGTATTTCCGAAATCAGAAATCCCACATCCGAAATGCTTAAGCATGTTGATTCTTTCGAGATAAAGCCGAAAATTGATTATCTTCACGGTTTTTTAGGAGAAATGGCAAAAAAAGCAAAATATTACGCAGTGTGGAAAGGAAGAAAAACAGGTGTTTTTTCTTCATGGGCAGAGACTGAGGAGGCCGTAAAGGGCTTTGAAGGAGCACAGTACAAATCATTTGATACAGAAGCGGAAGCCGAGAAAGCTGCTAAGGGAAACTACTGGCAGTCTGTGCAACAAGGGGCGACTGGCGCCAAAGCGGTAACAAAGAAGAATGTAGGAAAACCTTTGGCTAATAGTATTTCTGTAGATGCTGCCTGCTCTGGTAACCCCGGTGTTTTGGAATATCAAGGAGTAGAAACTTCTACCAAAAGGGTACTTTTTTCAATGGGTCCATTTCCTGAAGGAACTGTAAATATCGGAGAATTCTTAGCTATAGTACATGGATTGTCTTTCTTGCAAAAACACAATTCTGATTTGCCTATTTACTCAGACTCAAAAACGGCTTTGAGTTGGGTAAGAAATAAAGCGATAAAAACAAATTTAGAACGAAATACCAAAACCGAAGAGCTTTTTCGACTAGTCGACAGAGCTCTAATTTGGTTAAAAAATAATACATATTCCAATCAAGTTCTCAAATGGGAAACTGAATTCTGGGGCGAAAACCCCGCAGATTATGGAAGGAAATAAATCTTGAATGGTGAGTTAGTGAATTGTGAATTAGTAGTGTACGAAGGATTAGTTTTGTCTTTAAAATAAAATTGCAACTACTGCAAAATGCTCAAGATAAGTACGGTTTTGAACAAAATAGAATCTTTCGTACAGCCCTAATATGGAATTATTTATTGAGAAATAGTAATTCAACATTTCCTGTTTGTCATTCACAATTCACTCATTCAACATTCACAATTAAATATTATGTTTCAGTTTAAGCAATTTACCATACACCAAGACCAGTGTGCCATGAAAGTGTCTACCGATGCTTGTATATTGGGCGCTTGGGTGGATGTTGCTCAGGCTGAAAATATTTTAGATATTGGTGCAGGAACAGGTTTATTGTCGTTGATGATGGCACAGCGAAGCACTGCCCGCATTGATGCTGTAGAATTGGATACACCAGCTTTTGAACAAGCCAAAGGTAATATTGCAGAAAGTAATTGGGGAGATAGGGTAGAGGTATTTCTTGGAAAAATACAAGATTTTTCTTCTGATAAAAAATATGATTATATCGTGTCGAATCCTCCCTTTTATCAGAATCATTTGAAGTCTGAAAAGGTACAAAAAAATCAAGCACATCATACCGAAACTTTAAGTTTTGAAGAACTTTTGGATTCGGTGCTTAGGTTACGGACAACTTCTGGTAAATTTGCAGTATTATTACCAGCCTACGAGGCGAAAGTGCTCGAAGATTTGGCCGTATCAAAGGGATTTTTCCCTCAAAAAAAATTAATTGTTCGTCATCGTGAAGGTGCGAAAATTCTTAGAGTTATCGTTGAATATGGAAGTGAGCCAGTGATTCTGGAAGACACTGAATTACTGATAAAAGATGCTCAGGAACAATATACAGGTCAATTTAGCGCATTATTAAAAGAGTATTATTTGATTTTTTGATAAAGACACCGTCTATCATTCGTTATCGAGTTGTGCGGTAACATTTCTAATAAACAAAATTATGTTAGCAATTTCGATTGTAGTACCACTATATAATGAGGAGGAATCTCTGCCTGAACTTTGTGCATGGATTGAGCGTGTGATGGATGAAAATCAGTTTACCTACGAAGTGATTTTTGTCAATGATGGGAGTAAAGACCGCTCTTGGCAGGTGTTAAAATCATTGGTAGCTCAAAATCCCCGTATCAAAGCCGTTTCATTTAGTCGTAATTATGGTAAATCCGCTGCTTTACATGTAGGTTTCCAAAAGGCACAAGGAAGTGTGGTTATTACAATGGATGCGGATTTGCAGGATAGTCCCGACGAAATTCCTGAATTATATCGCATGATTACGGTCGAGGATTATGACTTAGTTTCGGGATGGAAACAAAAGCGTTTTGATCCTTTGTCTAAAACGATTCCGACTAAATTGTACAATGCGGCCATTAAATGGATGTCGGGTATCAATTTGCATGACAATAACTGTGGTCTGAAGGCCTATAAATTGGAGGTAATCAAAACGATTCGCCTTTACGGAGAAATGCACCGCTATATTCCTGTTCAGGCAAACTGGAATGGTTTTTCGAGAATTGGCGAAAAAGTGGTACAACACCAAGCTCGTAAATATGGCACGACCAAGTTTGGTATCGAACGCTTTCTTTATGGACTGCTCGATTTGTTGTCGATTACCTTCGTTCAGAAGTTTGGAAAACGCCCAATGCACCTATTTGGTAGTTTAGGAATATTCTCATTTTTGGTGGGCTTATTTATTACACTTTATTTAATAGGGGATAAAATTTACAGCATTGCTAACCATATTCCTTTCAGAAATATCACAGACAACACTTGGTTTTATTTGGCATTGGTAGCCATAATCATAGGTTCTCAACTGTTTTTGGCTGGTTTTATTGGCGAATTGCTAACCATGAATTCCGACAGAACTACTGATTATCAGATCAGAGAAGAACTTTAAGATTTTAATAAAAGATATTTTCAATAAAAAATGAGTGATTTAGCTTGGCTTGGTAGAACCAAATTGTTGGTTGGAGACGAAGGAATTCAGAAATTACAAAACGCTCACGTTTTGGTAGTGGGCTTAGGTGGCGTAGGTTCATTTGCTGCCGAGTTTGTTGCGCGTTCGGGTGTTGGTACGATGACAATTGTCGACGGTGATGTAGTTGACCCGTCCAACCGTAACCGTCAGTTGCCTGCTTTGGCAACCAACCACGGCGAGCCCAAAGCGGATATTATGACTGAGCGTTTGTTGGCTATTAATCCAGAGTTGAAGCTAACAACTATCAAGGAGTTTTTATCTCCAGAAGCCGCAGAAAAACTTTTGAGCGAAAATCAGTTTGATTATGTAATGGACTGTATCGACTCCATTACACCTAAGCTGACACTATTGAGTACTGCTTACAACAAAGGACTCAAAATCGTAAGTTCGATGGGAGCAGGTGGAAAAGTGGACCCAACATTGCTCAGAACTGCAGATTTATTTGATACTAGACAATGTTACTTGGCATCCTTAGTTCGCAAGCGTTTGCGTAAATTAGGGATTCGTTCGGGTATCAAAGCAGTTTTTTCTTTAGAAAAACACGATGATGATTCATTGATGCTAACAGATGGCAGCAACTTTAAGAAGTCTGCTTATGGAACAATCTCTTATATACCTGCGGCGTTTGGTGGTGTTTGTGCCTCGGTGGTAATTCGTGATTTGTTGGGCTATCCAATCAAAATGGAGAAGAAACCAAAAGAAATGGTGGCTCGTGAAAAGAAACAGAAAAAGAAATAATATACTTCATTACCAGTGCTTTATAAAAATTTAAGGCACTGGTATTTCCTTTCTCATGCGTAGATTTATTAGGACTATTCTCAAGTTTTCGATTGTTCCGTTTGTGGTAGGCTGTTTGTTTTTGTTGGGATATTGGCATTTCGACCCCTTCAAGGTATTGCGTACTTATGCGGACTTTTCAAAACCTGTGATTGTTCCCAATAGAGACTATGTTTCTACCGAAACGTTTATTCGTAATAACCCTCGTTACCATTACAATTCGTTCATTTTTGGGAGTTCCAGAACGATGGCACTTAAGCCAGCTCGTTGGAAAAAGTATTTGCCTCAAGACGCTGAACCTTTTCTTTTTGATGCTTCAAATGAGTCTATCTACGGGATTTATACCAAAATCAAATGGTTAGATCAGCAGGGTATTCCACTTAAAAATGTCCTACTCCTTATTTGTCACGACCGTACTTTTACGCATAGTAGCAATGTAGATTCGCATCTTTATATCAAGCATCCAGCGGTATCTGGTGAATCCATGAGAGATTTTCAATGGCTATTTTTTAAAGCATACATACAACCTGACTTTTGGATTCGCTTTTATGGGTATCAATTATTAGGATACCAGAGTTGGATGAAAGGATTTATTCAAGAAAAGCCTATTTTCTATGATACTCGGAATAATACAATTTATATGCCTTTTCAAGAGCGTTTAGTAAGTCAACATCCAGATGAGTACTACAAAGAAAAAAAGGGAGTGTTTTATCAAAGAAAAGGGCAGAAGATAGATAAGTCGACGATAATCGAATATCGTCAGGAGAAAATGCTTCAAGAAATTGCCAACATATTCAAAAAGCATCATACTAACTACAAAATAATTCTGAGTCCATTGTACGAACAAGTTAAGTTTCATCCTAATGACTTGGCGATATTACAAAAGTTATTTCCTAAAAGAGTTTATGATTTTACGGGAAAAAATGGGTTGACCAGTTTTTATCAGAACTACTATGAGCAAAGCCATTTTCGGACTGGTGTAGGTGATGCAGTGATGAAGAAAGTGTACCTTGGGCCTGGAAAACGAAGGTAGGGAAACAAGACTAGTTCAAGACTTAGTCTTGGACTTATTTTTTTAAAAAGTTTATAAACTGAAACAAAACCTAGTCCGAGACTAAGTCTCGAACAAGGTTCTTAAAGGAGTTTAACACATAATGGATCAAAAAATCTCCTTTATCGTATAATGATGACGATTAATTTGTGCTTCTTCACCAATAGTTTTTCCTTCTAATGCTTTAAATACTGGTGCTTGGTCTGACACTAGCATATAGCGTTCGCCATTTGCTTCGATTTGAGGCATATTTATGGCAAAAATAAAATTGAAAAGCTCTGTTTTGACAATACTTCCCACATTTACCTTCGAATCGATTTGCAAAACTTGATACAAAGTTTCAAGTTTATTTAGCTCTGCTTTGGCGTTAGCTAAATGGATTTTTTCTTGCTGAATATCCTCAACGTCTTCTTCTCTTCGAGCATCGTCACTTCCCCCAAAGCTACCGACTTCCAAGGATGTAATGCTTTCTTTTAAGTCAGAAAGACGTTTTTGAATATCATTCACTAAAGTTTGTTGCTGTTGGATTGCTTTTTCAAAAAGCTGTTTTTTTATTGCTAACTTTTCCATGTTGCTTGCGGTTTTGATTGTTGGCAAGATAGAAGGAATTATTACCTAGAAGAATGAGAAAGATTGGATAAGTATATGAGTGAAGTTAGGTGAATACGGATTAAATCGGTAGTATATAAACGACAAAAGCCCAAACATACGTTTGAGCTTTTGTCGTTTATAAAGAAAAGGAGTTTTTGAAAAATAGTCGTTATTCAAAAAATACAATTTCTCATTTAATGCTAGTCTAATTTCAATACAGCCATAAATGCTTCTTGAGGAATTTCTACGTTACCTACTTGACGCATTCTCTTTTTACCTTTTTTCTGCTTTTCCAACAATTTACGTTTACGAGAAATGTCACCACCGTAACATTTTGCTAATACGTCTTTACGAAGCGCTTTAACAGTTTCACGAGCAATGATTTTTTGACCAATTGCTGCCTGAATAGCGATTTCGAACTGTTGGCGAGGTAATAATTCTCTTAATTTCTCACACAAACGTTTTCCCCATTCGTAAGCTTTCTCACGGTGTACAATCGCAGAAAGTGCATCAACAGGTTCTGCATTTAGCATGATATCAAGCTTTACCATGTCACTTTCTTCGTAACCTTTGAATTCATAATCCAATGAAGCATATCCACGAGAAATAGTTTTCAATTTGTCAAAGAAGTCAAATACAACCTCAGAAAGTGGCATATCAAACTGTAACTCAACACGGTCAGAAGTCAAGTAAATTTGATTTTTGAGAATACCACGTTTGTCCATACAAAGCTTCATAATCGAACCTACATAATCAGATTTCGAGATAATTTGCGCTTTGATAAAAGGTTCTTCTACACTATTGATTTTGTTAGGATCTGGCAATTCGGAAGGAGCAGATACCCAAATTTCACCTTCGTTTGTAGTATTTACTTTGAATTTTACCGAAGGTACAGTAGTGATTACCGTCATGTCAAATTCACGTTCCAAACGCTCCTGAACGATTTCCATGTGTAACATACCCAAGAAACCACAACGGAAACCAAATCCTAAGGCAGCAGAAGTTTCGGGCTCCCACACCAAAGATGCATCATTCAATTGCAATTTCTCCATGGCATCACGAAGGTCTTCAAACTCGGTTGTATCTACAGGATAAATACCCGCAAATACCATTGGTTTTACCTCTTCAAAACCCTGAATCATATCCAAACAAGGTTTGTCGCGGTGTGTGATGGTATCACCAACCTTTACTTCTTTAGCATCTTTGATACCTGAAATCAGATAGCCTACGTCACCAGCTTTTACTTCTGATTTAGGTTCTTTATCAAAACGGAGTGTGCCAATTTCATCGGCGGTATATTCTTTGCCAGTGGCTACGAATTTTACTTTATCTCCTTTTTTGATAGTACCATTATATACACGGAAAATTACTTCGATACCACGGAATGAGTTAAATACCGAGTCGAAGATGAGTGCTTGTAATTCAGAATCTGGATTACCTTTAGGGGCAGGTACACGCTCAACGATAGCATCCAAGATATCTTTGATACCAATACCCTCTTTTCCTGAAGCATGAATAATTTCGTCACGGTCACAACCCAAAAGGTCTACTACTTGGTCTTTTACTTCTTCAGGCATCGCCCCCGGAAGGTCGATTTTGTTCAAAACTGGAATAATTACCAAGTCATGATTCAAGGCCAAGAAAAGGTTTGAGATCGTTTGGGCTTCGATACCTTGTGAAGCATCAACAATCAATAACGCTCCTTCGCAGGCAGCAATTGAGCGAGAAACTTCATAAGAAAAGTCAACGTGTCCTGGTGTGTCGATGAGGTTAAAAGTATAACTCTCGTCGCCGTATTGATAATTCATTTGGATAGCGTGCGACTTGATAGTAATACCACGTTCACGTTCCAAATCCATATCATCCAAAAGCTGTGCTTGCATATCACGCTTTTGAACAGTATTAGTAAATTCAATCAAACGGTCGGCTAGAGTACTTTTGCCGTGGTCAATATGTGCAATAATGCAAAAATTACGAATGTTTTTCACGTTTCGTTTAATTTATCTGTTGTTTCTTTTGCGATGACTTTTGAGTTGATAGGCATCGTAAACCCACAATTCTTCAAATTGTATTTACAAAATTACGTTCATTCCTCCGAAAAAGATAATAACCAGCCGAAAAGTTTAATCTTGTTTGGCATTCATAGAATACTTTTCTGATTGTTTTGAGTCTGTACCTTAAACTTTACAATTGTTTTTTGAGCCAAAATGTTATTTTTTTGTTTTATAAAAATCTAAATCCTGTTGTTTTCTCTAAAAAAACTACCTATGAAAAAGTTATACTATTTGGCTATCCTATTAATTGGGGTAGAATTTGGTTTGTTTGCTCAAATTAGTTGTAATTGCCAAGAGAATTTGCAAAAGATGATTCAAAAAACTGAGTTAAATTATGCGGGCTTCCCCTCTAAAGTAAGTGCCAAGAAGGGTGTTGTCTATGAAAAACTCAAAACCTCACTATTGGAAAATACCAAGCAAGAGATAAATCCTAAAGCCTGTTTTGGGATTCTGAAGCAATATGTAAGGTTCTTTAAGGACAAGCATTTTAGCTTTAGTTATCGTGAAAAATCAGCCAATGACAGTGTCGTTTTATCCATCCCCAAATCCTTTGTTAACAAATTCAACTTATGGGAAGGCGTATGGATTAATGAAGACAGTACTACCAAAATTGCGATAGTCAATACCGCCCCAAATGTTTACAAAGCACTCAAATTAGAGGGAAAAGATTCCTATCCAAAGGGATTTGTTTATTTTACTTTAGTGAAAAAGAACCAATATTGGTACGCCGAATTGTTTGATACCTTTATGTCCAATGATATCCCTGTTAGTACCAAAGGAAATCTATTGTTTATCTGGAATTTTAATATTTGGGCACGAATAGCCCCTCAAAAGGCTAGTATGGAAGAGGTTAAAGAACTTTCTACTTGGCGAAATCACCAACAGGGCGTTCATTTTGAGTCATTGAACAAAGACTTTTTTTATATCAGAATTCCTAGTTTTGGTAATAATGATGGGTACATTCAATCCTTAGTGGCGCAGTATCATCAAGATATTATCAAACACCCTTATTTGATTTTAGATTTGAGAGGAAATGGAGGAGGTGAATCGGGCTGGGTTCATCTTTTGCCCTACCTGATGACTAATCCTATTCGTCAAGAAAAGAGCCAATTGAGGGTTAGCCCCGAAAATGTGATACAAAAACGCAACGATTTGTCAGGTTATGTGATACAAGAATTGCCCAAAGAATATCTCAAATACTTCCCTGATACGATTATGCAGGCTTATCGACAAGCCTATGAGGAACTGCCCAAGACTACTAAAAAATTCTACTCAATTCCTAGTGTACAGTTCCCTTTAGATTCAGTCAGTCAAAAGCCTAAAAAAGTGGCTGTGCTCTTCGATGAGCTTTGTGGGAGCTCGACCGAATACTTTTTTTATTTGCTAAAACAATCATCAAAAGTTGTCACCTATGGACAGCATACCTTAGGAATGATGGATTATGAAGGTATGTCAAATCGTACAGAGTTACCATATCGTAACTATTATCTGTATATCCCAATCAGTCAATCCTCTTGGACCATCAAACATCCAATTGATGAGACAGGTTTTAGCCCACAAGTAATACTGCATGACCCCAAAAAATATTGGATAGAAAAGGCAATGAAAGATTTACCAAAGAGGTAGATGTTAGGTGTATCTTGGGAAAGTTATTTTAAACCAAAATGCTTTTCCAAGGTATCCTTGTAAGAGTTTGCAATTGGAATGATTGCATTTTGAACATGTAATTGATGACGCTCTATTCGTTTGATAGCAGTAAAAGAAACTATATAAGATTTATGTATTCTAGTGAATTGACCGACTGGAAGTTGAGGAATAATATCTTTCAAAGGCATTCTGGTAATTACTTTTCGATCTTTTTCGTGGATATAAAGTAAATTTCCATCTGACTGAATGAAAAGGATATCATTCCAAATAATTTTTATCCAATCATGTCCGTCCTTTACAAATATGTAATCATTTGTAGAATTACGCTGAGCCCTATTTTCTAGCGCACGGTTACAGGCTTCCAGAAATCTCGGGAAGCTTATTGGTTTTAGGAGATAGTCAACTGCTCTTAAAGAAAATCCTTCTACTGCATATTCTGAAAAGGCAGTAGTAAAGATTACTTGTGTTCCTTTAGGCAAAAGTTTGACAAGTTCAGTTCCCAACAAATCGGGCATTTGGATATCTAAAAATATTAATTCAACTGACTGCTGTTTTATAAATGCCAATGCTTCTGTCGGACTGTGGAAGGACTGAAGGTGCTGAAATTCGGGTACTTTTTGAATATATCTTTCAAGAATAGCAACGGCAGCTGGTTCGTCATCGAGGATAATACAGTTCATAAGAAATGTTATAGGTTTTAGTGTGCCAAATATCTTTAGCCTAATTACCAAGATTAAGTTTCAACTGAACACTAAAAGTTTTGTCGTTTTTCTGAATATGAAACTCATTTTGATTATTGTATTCTAGTTTAAGTCTTTCTTGAACTTGTTTGAGACCAGTGCCAAGTCCCTCTCGACCAACAGCAAAATTGCTATTTTCGATTGAAAACTTCAAAGTTTGCTGTTCTAAAATAGCAGAAAGGCGAATGTAGCAGGGGTGTGATAGACTGAGACCATAGTGAAAAGCATTTTCTGCTAAGGGCATTAACAGCATCGGAGAGATAACACAAGTATTCGCAGGAATTTCCCAATGAAAGTCTAGCTCAATCATTGGATTTTGTGGAAGCCTAGCTTTTTGTAAATCAATATAATTTTGTAGAAAAGAGATTTCTTTTTCTAAAGGAATCTTGTTTTTAGGAGCTTCCTCAATGGAAAACCTTAGTAAATCTGAAATTTTCAGAATCATATCAGCGGTATTAGGACTTTCTTCAAGACTTGCTTGGTTATAAACCGTATTGAGAACATTGAACAAAAAATGAGGATTGATTTGCGCTTTCAATGCGTGAAGGTCTGCCTCGGACTTGTTTTGGAGTAACTTTGTTTGAAGCTGTTTGGTTCGTATGTAATCACCTATATATGCTACCAATAGAATCAAAATGAGTACGAGAAGACTAACGAGGATATTTTCATCTATATATCCTCCAAAGTGCCCAGTGCGAAATTGTAATAACTCAAAAATAAGCCACACCAACACAGATACCCAAGAGCTCCATAGGTATCGGATAGCAGGAGAATAATGATAGACAATTTTAAGGAAAACCCATTTATAATGAACATAGGCTAATCCTACTGACAGTAAGAAGATACTAATCCAGCCCAATAGGTATTTGATATAGCCACTTTGCAAAATGAAACCTTCTTTGGATTCAGGCATAGCGGATTCTTTAAGAAGAATAAGCCAATATAGAGCTAAACCAATCGGTGCAAAGTAGCTAATCTTTTTGGTGATTTTTGGATTCATGGATTCTATGGTATTGCAGAGAAATTATATTTTTTCATGTGCTTGAGCTCTTGGAGGGCTGATTGTGTACCTAACCTGCCAAGCATCAATTGGTCTTTGAAATAATCTAATTCTCGATACACTTTTAGATAGTAGGTTTTGTTTGCTTCAAGCGTAATTACCGCTTTGACCTCTATTTTTTCCTGAATATTTCTCGATATTTCAATAACCGTAGATTCTGCAGGGAGTTCAATTTCAATATATCTGTTTTGTGATAATTCTGCGATTTTTTTACCCTGAATGATGATTGAAACACTACTTCCCCAAAATTCTCTTTCTCGTAAAATAAATAACTTTGCTTTGGGTGTATCTGTGCTAGTAAATCTCAAACTAGCCCATACCAATGTGTAAAATATCTTTATGTAAAAGCTCATACTCATTCATCAAAGTTTTTTATGCCCAAAATGTAACATCACTTGGATATAAAAATTGGAGATTTTATCACTAGGTAATCCATCTTGAGATGGGCTATACCTTAGTTCCCAAGGAGTACTACTTAACCCGAGCCTGTATCCTGCTTTTATAGAACTTCCTGCTGACTTTTGAGGTGTTCTATTAAAATACTCGATGCCAAAATCTATAAATGGTTGATTTTGAGTGAAGTTTACTCCTTGGCCTATGGTGTTGGGTAATGGGTAGTTTATATTGCTATTGGAAGATTTTACTCTCGTGATGTACTGATTATAGCTTGCATATCCGATTCCTCCATCAAGGTAAAAGTAATTATTTCGATCAGCCAAAAAAGCATATCCAAAGGTAAATGTTGCTGTATTGGCACTTGATTTACTTACAAATGAACCATAAGATTTGTCTCCACCCGTAGTACTGTAATTGATACCTAAATCAAATTTAAAGCGATTGTATAGCAAGTTAACTTGTAGCGGAATATATCCACAAAACAAATTAGGTTTAGCATTGTAGGTTTCTAAGTATGATTCTAACCGTGGAAAAGAAATAAACTCCCAACCAGAAGACGGTACCCCAATGCTTATTCTAAGCTGAGGAATACTTTTGGTAGAAAAATTTGCTCTGGTTGTATCCATCAAATCAACTTCATTTTGTGCCTGTGTGTAAAAGGCCGCCATAAGTAATAGAATTGTAAAGAATCGATTCATTTGGTATGATAGTTTTAAAACATGTTTAATTAATGTCTTTCAAATCGTGTAATATCGGTTTGAAGCTACTAACTACTATGATGTCCACCAATACTTTGTTATCAATAATTCTTACTTCGTGGTGAAAGCTCTTTTTTATGTGATTTTGGAAGTAATATAAGATACAGGTGAAGACATTGATTCCCTCTTAATCTCACTTAAAGCGGGCTTAAAATTTATAGTGAAAGATATGAAGAGGTACCTTGGGGTTTGCCAAACCCACCTAGCAACTCTATTTTCAAGAAAAGAAGGTATTGAGGTATCGGGTAATTGTATCTTATGAAGATAGATTTGTGAAACATGGAGAATTTTTAGTGATTTATCAACTGCTCATTTTTCGTTTTAGTCTATCAATTCATTTTTAAGGAAATTTTAATAAATCACGCAATTGCCCAGAATCTTCCAAAATTGCGTTGCACATGAACAAACTAAATTTACGTTTATTAATTATCGTTTTAAGTAGTATTTCTGCTCATTTTTCTACCCAAGCTCAAAACCATATCGTGGACCGTTTTACGATTCGAAAATCATTTCAAACAAAAGATGATTGGGCAAAACCCGCTGTTATCACATTTACCAAACCACAAGAAAAATCTGCATCTTGGTTGTTGGATATGGCCATTGGTTATAGCGCTTATCACCATCCCAAAGGTACAGTTTCGGTAATACCGTACATGGAGCTTCATCGAAATACCTTGATTGACAAGCCTCAAAGTGTTTGGATTGGGGGTGTGGCAACCGAATGGCGAATGAATGGCTTGGAGCATAAAAAATGGTCTCCAGTTTTGGTACAATCTTTCAAGTTTATGGAAGATAAAATCAAGCAAAATGCATCTTTTCAAAGCAACTTTTATTTGACTCCTGTTTTTGCTTTTAAGGATATGAATCCTAAATATTTTTGGATTCCCAACCACCCTGTGAGTCTTGGAAGTAGACTGAGCTTTGTGTACACGCCCTATATCGGTATCGAAAACGAAAATCGTACCTATGCTGAAAATAGTCTTTCCGAAGGTAATATTTATCGAGCATTCGGGCGTATTTCGACGGATATTACGTTTTACCCTTCCAACAATAGCCTAAAAGGAAAGTTGGACTTATCCCTCGACTGGCAATACCGCTATAATTATTACCAAACGGTTTCTGATGTGAAAAATAGTACGCAACAGTTTTTAAATACCAGTCTCAATTATACATTTTTTACCTCTGCGGATGGTAAAAAAATGAGCCAAATTGGGTTTGACTATGTCATTGGCGAAAACCCAACGGAAGGTTTCGAGAAACAGTCGTTTTACACCGTAGCGCTAAAATTTAGACTCAATTTAGGGGGCAATAAAACAAAGGTGGTTCTTTAGTTTTTAGGAGCAAACAGAAATGAAAAAGATATGTATTTGTTTATTAGGGCCATTTTTTATCCTTTAAACCTAAAAAATAATGCTTTGATTTCTAAAGGGTTGTTTGATATTCTTGAGGATGACGTAAAATTTTGCTAAACCTGATGCAACATCAGTATGAGTTTGAGCATCTGTTGGAGAAATTAAACTTCTCTAAATAATGAAAAACCTCATCAACTTAATGCTAAGCCTCTTTATAACCTATTCAAGCTTAGGACAGATTAAAGGTAAAATTGTAGATGACAAACAACAAGCAGCTTCTTTTGCCAATATTTTGGTATTAAACACAAAAGATTCGAGCCTAGTGAAAGGTGAAGCTTCCGACGTAGATGGAAAATTTGAAATTTCTGGATTAAAGCCTCAAGCCTATCTATTACAAGTGTCAGCAGTAGGCTTCCAGAAATCCTATCAGGTAATTAACCTCGAATCTGCAAAAGCATTGGATTTGGGTATCATCCAACTCAAAGCCGAAACGCAAACTTTGGGCGAAGTGCAAGTAACTGCTCGAAAACAACTGATTGAGCGTGATGGTGACAAAATGATTATGAACGTAGAGGCTAGTCCAACCGCGACAGGGCTCAATGGGTTGGAGCTAATGGAAAAAGTGCCTGGTGTAACTGTAGATCGGAATACCGAAACTATCAAGCTTAAAGGAAAAGATGGCGTGCTCATCATGATTGATGACCGCAAAACCTACCTTACTGATGAACAGTTAGCCAATTTCTTGAAAACACTCAAAAGTGAGGACATCGAAAAAATTGAAATTATTGCCAACCCTTCTGCTCGCTTTGACGCTTCTGGTTCGAGTGGTATTATCAATATTAAGACAAAAAAAGGTAAAAACTTTGGAACAAATTATATCTTAGACCTGAACGCTGGATACAGCCACTACAAAGGTATCGGTGGTTTGCCAAAAAATGGACAAGGACTTACGATTAATTCTCGTCGTGAAAAATATGTTATTTTTGGAAATATTAACCGACAATATACAGCTTGGTATAACTCCGAAGACCAAGTCCAAAACTTTCTATCAGCAACGGGATCGGTACTAGAAAAAAGGGTAATTACGGGTTTGGCAAAAGGAAGTTTTGAAAACTTGAGTGCCAAAATTGGTTTTGACTATGATTTGTCGAAAAAAACAACCGTTGGCTTTTCTGGACAGTGGGCAAATACTTCTAGCCCGATGAATCGTTCTTACAATCAGCAATCGGTATCGGAAGCAATACGCCAAAGTTTGCAGATGGATAGAAGTCGTGAGGCGACTTTTGATAATTATACTTTTAATACCCATCTCAAGCAGAAAATTGATACTTCAGGTACAGAATTGACGGTTGATTTTGACGTGATTTTGAACTCGAAAAGTTGGGATGATAGATTTGTGACTACTACCACACAAAACGATGCTAATCCTTCTGTGGCAAACAACCAGATACTATTTCCTACCAATAATAAAACCTTCGTTTTGAAGGCAGATTTTATCAAAAAACTTACGGCTAAAACTAAAATAGAAACAGGAATTAAGGCTAGTTATTCGAAAAAGACCAATGACTTTAGCGACAACTTCCGTGACAATGGAGCTTTGGTGAGTTCATTCTTTAAGTTCAACGAGTTAATTTCGGCGGGTTATGTGATGATAAACAGTGAGTTGACCAAAAGTTTGAGCATTCAGGCAGGTTTGAGAGCCGAACAAACCAATAACCAAGGGTTGAATAGAGAAGGGAATAAATTGACCCAGCAAGATTATTTGAACCTTTTCCCGACATTAACCCTAAACCAAAAGGTTTCGAAAGATTACGCCATTTCGTTGGGATATAGCCGTCGTATCAACCGACCAAACGATGATGTATTTAATACTTTCAAAAGATTTTTCTCTCCTCAAAGCTATGTGGCAGGTAACCCAACCATTTTGCCATCGCTCAATAACACAGTTAGTTTGACCAATACGATTAAAGACAAATACAGTTTTTCTTTAAACTATGTATCTGTTAATCAGTTTTCAACTGAAGTTTTTGATGTTGACACAGTCTTGATTCCAGGTCGTCGTGTCATTCGTGAGTCGATGGAAAATGTCAATGGTAAAATTGGCTGGTGGAGTGTTGATGCCTCAGTACCATTTAACCCAACAAAATGGTGGAGTGTAAATTTGAATTATTGGGGAGGTATCAATGTCTATAATTATAAAAGAGAAAGTACGGTTGTAGATATTAGTCAACTCTATCATGGTGCTTATATGCAGCATACTTTTACCTTAAACAAGACACTCTCTGGTGAGATTTCGGGTTGGTACAGCTCAGGTGAAACATGGGGCTTCCAAACATCAAAACCACAAGGAGGTCTTGATTTTGGCTTGAAAAAAATGCTTTGGGACAAAAAAGCTACTGTGAAATTCTTAGTTCAAGATCCATTCAACTTTAATAGTTACAGAAATAATGTTGAGACAGCAACGCTCACAGGCGTAGGAACTTATCGTTGGGACAACTGTAGATTTAGAATCTCGCTTACCTATAATTTTGGCAACACAAACGTAAAACAAGCCATACAGTCCAATGATGGAGGAAATGGTGGAGGCGGAGGACCTTCAAAAAATTAGCAGATGTAATTTGACTTAATTGTTCAAAGCTCTCATATTCTAAATCAATAGATATGAGAGCTTTGTTTTTGGATATTAGTCTACTGACAAAGGACTTAATTTTATACTTTGTCCACCTTCAGCATGATAAATCGTGTAAGCTGCGGCTATCAGAACCACATTTTTGATGATATATTGACCCGGCAAACTTAATGCAAATAAAGATTGCCATGTTTCGTTAGGCATGAGTAATAAGGGTAAAAAAGTGGTTGCCATTTGACAACAAAATAAGAAAAATGCCAATTTGGTAAGTCGAGGTACCAACCAAATAATTCCAATAAAGCATTCTAAATACCCTAAAAATGGCAAGAATGTATTGATAGAAATATACCTTGCTAAGGTCAAAGCATGTAGCTGACTAACGATTTGCTCTGCAGGAGATACGCCTACAACCTTCAGCGTACCAAACCAGAAGAAGACAACAAAAAGTGCAATTCTATTAAACCATTGTACAGTAGAGTTTTGGGTATTTGTATTGGATAAATTCATGGCTATGGTTTTTTAGGCTTGTATTTCACAAGCTGGGTTAATTATCAACATAAAGGATAGGGTCATTGGGCTTGATAGATATACCAAGACGTGATTACTACGTGAATATTAACAAACTACGGCAGGAGGGGGAGAGGTGTTGTTGAAATAACCTTCTGATAATTGATATTGGCGAAAAATGCGCATGGAAGGGCTTGACCACTCCAAAACATACAAAATTGTATAGCGTTGAAGAGAGGCATATTCCTTCAAAAAATGCTTTAATAAAAAACTACTTTTTCCAGATGGTGCTTGTGACGAATGCTCTTTGACATGGTCGGTGATATGTTCCGCCAGTTCCATGAAGCGAAAACGAGCGTTATCGTCTAACTTGCAAAGGGTATATAAGGTATCATTTTGATACCGTTGTTCTACTAAATCATAGTGGTTTTCGCCATGTTTGATTTTCCCTTCAATGGGGCGGCTCTCACTCCAGTTGCTCTGATAAGGTAACTGTAATGGTTGCTTAATCCAGTAATAATCACTTGATTCTTCCATATTTATCTCTTGAGAATTTGGCATTCCATACTCTTCCCAGCAATATAGAAGGCTAAATCCTACCATATTGTAGAGAAGTAATAATACTAAAAATATAGAAAGTAGTCTTTTCAAAAGAATAAATAGTGATTTTTTAAGTGGGGCAAAAGTAGGAAAATGATTTGTAGAAAACAATGAGATAAGTTAGTGGGCAAAATGAAATTTTACCTGCAATAGGCATTAAGCTATATGCCGTAAGCTAAAAGAATTTCTAATAAAATCACGAAAAAACTAATGGCATAGTAATAAAAAAGGGCAATTGCTCGCCCTTAAATAAAGTTATGTTTTGATTCGAATGGTAATAAAGGCGGTTGGTCGCATGAGGATATCTACCCCAAAAGAAACCGTGACAATTTCATGTCCTTGCTCTTCGATTACGCTGAGGGTATTTTCGGTACGACGAATTAAAGTGGCCGTCGACCACCAAGTCGATACTTTGAAGATTTTGTAGGCTGTCATGAGGAACTATTAAAAGACGTCGGTATTGATAAGTGGGTCCGTTAAACAATCGGTTTTAAACTAAAGTTACACATTTTGCGAAAGAAATATTTAGTTTAATGCCGAAAAATACTCATCGATTGTAACAAAATGAGTGAGTGGTCATATGGCTGTATCTGAACATTGATGTTTATTTTTGCAAAGTAACTTTATCATAATAGAACCCTAAAAGGAGAAGCTTGGCGTAAATCCAAAAGAATTCTTAGCTTTGTGGTTAGTCAAAACCTAAAAATCATGAATACAACTCAAATTGGCATCATCACCAATACGATTGGAGTAAGAGCCAACCAAGTACAAAATACAATTAAGTTATTAGAGGAGGGTGGAACGGTACCGTTTATAGCTCGTTATCGCAAAGAAGCAACTGGAAGTTTAGACGAAGTTCAAATTCTTGAAATAAAAGACCTTTGGAATAAATTGAAAGAAGCTGATAAGCGTCGCGAGACTATTATCAAAGCCATTGAGGAGCAAGGAAAAATGACTCCTGAATTATTGAATAAGCTCAATAATGCTTTTCAACATCAAGAATTAGAAGACCTTTATTTGCCGTATAAACAAAAGCGTAAAACTCGTGCGAGTATCGCTATAGAAAAAGGACTTGAGCCTTTGGCAAAATTAATTTTCGAACAAAAGGATAATAATTTTCTTCAAAAAGCTGGAAGCTATTTGAACGATAAAGTGGCCTCAGTGGACGAAGCACTTCAAGGTGCACGTGATATTATGGCTGAGTGGATCAACGAAAACGTGGATGCTCGTAATGCAGTGCGTAAGGTGTTTGAACGTGAAGCATACATTTCTTCAAAAGTAAAAAAAGGAAAAGAGGAGGAAGGTGTCAAGTACAAAGATTACTACGATTTTAGCGAACCTCTCAAAAAAGTACCTTCACACCGTCTATTAGCCATTCGTCGTGGTGAGGAAGAAGGTATTTTATCTGTTTCTATTTCGCCAGATGAAGATAATGCTTTGGGCGCTCTCGACCGTATATTCTTGCGAGGAATGTCTGAACCTAAAAAGCAGGTGGAAGATGCTATTACTGATTCATACAAACGATTGATGAAGCCATCTATCGAAAATGAGTTTTCTAATTTGTCTAAAGAAAAAGCAGATAGCGAAGCCATCAGAATTTTTGCTCAAAATCTTCGTCAACTATTATTGGCTTCTCCGCTTGGACAAAAACGTACTTTGGCCATTGACCCTGGGTATCGTACTGGTTGTAAGGTTGTTGTATTAGATGCTCAAGGCAACTTGATTGCTGATACAGTTATTTACCCATTTGATAAAACAATGGAAGCACAGCATACGGTGTTGTCTTTAGTTGAAAAACATAAAATCGAAGCAATTGCCATCGGTAATGGTACTGCAGGTCGTGAGACGGAGGCTTTTGTAAAAAAACTAACTTTCTCGACACAACCACAAATCTTTATGGTCTCGGAGCAAGGAGCGTCTATCTATTCAGCGTCAGAAGTGGCTCGTGAAGAGTTTCCTGATAAAGATGTGACGGTTCGTGGTGCTATTTCTATCGGTCGTCGCTTGCTCGACCCATTGGCTGAATTAGTAAAAATCGACCCAAAATCTATTGGTGTGGGTCAATATCAGCATGATGTAGACCAACCTTTATTGAAAAACTCCTTGGATTCGGTAGTAGAAAGTTGTGTAAACACAGTTGGGGTAAATATTAACACTGCCTCAAAACACTTATTGAGCTACGTAGCTGGTTTAGGACCAAGTTTGGCGGCTAACATTGTTAAATTCCGTAAGGAAAATGGAGATTTTAAATCAAGAGCACAAATCAAAAAAGTACCTCGTTTGGGCGACAAAGCCTTTGAGCAATGTGCTGGTTTCTTGAGAATTCCTCAGTCAGATAATCCGCTAGATAATTCAGCAGTTCACCCGGAGAGTTATCAAGTAGTAGAACGTATGGCAAAGGATTTGAAATGTACCGTAAAAGATTTGATGACAAGTGCAGAGCTTCGTAAAAAACTCAACTTGCAACAATATATTGGTGAAAATACAGGTTTGCTCACACTTCAAGATATTTTGAAAGAGTTGGAAAAACCTTCGCGTGACCCACGTGAGCAACTCACTGCTTTCGAGTTTGATGCCAATGTAAAAACGATTGAAGATTTATACGAAGGAATGGTTTTGCCGGGTATCGTTACTAACATCACAGCATTTGGTTGCTTTGTGGATGTGGGAGTAAAACAAGATGGGTTAGTCCATATCTCGCAACTAGCTAACCAATATGTCTCTGACCCGAATCAAGTGGTTAAACTACAACAACAAGTGCAAGTAAGAGTCGTAGAGGTAGATATTGCTCGCAAGCGCATTGCCTTAAGCATGAAAGCGGTTTAGGAGAGGAAAGGGAACAGGCACAAAGGCATAGAGTGTTTTTGAAGTGGCAGAGGGAACGGGCACAAAGGCACAGAGTGTTTTTTAAGTGGTAGAGGGAACAGGCACAAAGGCACAGAGTGTTTTTTTTAGTGGCGCAGGGAAATATTCTCTGTGCCATTTTTGTAAATTGTGAATATCTATATGCACACAACTCAACATTCACTAAATAAATAATAGAGATATGCTGACATTTCAAGAATTACTTTTATTTACTTTAGCAGCGTTTGTGCTGGTCATTAGTCCAGGACCGAATATGATTTATCTGATTTCCCGCTCGATTACCCAAGGACGAATGGCAGGCTTACTTTCGTTGGCAGGCGTAATGGTAGGATTTTTATTTCATATCATTATGGTATCATTTGGCTTGACGGCTATTTTGGCAGAAGTCCCTTTTCTATATGAACTAATCAAATATTTGGGAGTTGGTTATTTGCTTTACTTAGCTTTTCAGGCGATAAATCCCAATGGAAAATTTGTGTTTGAAGCTCGTCAAGATTTGACCAATGATTCTCCCAAAAAGCTTTTTACGATGGGACTACTCACCAATATGTTGAATCCCAAAGTGGCGATGTTTTATCTATCATTTTTCCCACAATTTATCAAACCAGCGTATGGAAATCCTCTTTTGCAAAGCTTACAATTGGGCATAACTCAAATGCTCGTAAGTTTTTCCGTCAATTTCTCTTTAGTGCTCACAGCATCACAGATGTCTCATTTTTTTGCACAAAATCCTTTTTGGATAAAAATACAAAAATGGTTTATGGCAAGTATTTTGGTGGCATTGGCAGTGAGGATGGCGAAAAGCAAAGCTTAGGGGATAGGGGTGAGGTAAGGAGGCATTAGTCATAATTTTAAAATACTATACCCTAGTGCCTCTTTGCCTTACCCCTCTACCTAAAATACGTCACCGCCTTGGTATATCCTGCCATTACGCCGAAGCCTCCTTTGATGTTGGAGTATAGCAATACTGGCTCAGAAAAAGGATTTTCGTCGGCTTGTTTGGCTATTGCATAGTCTTTGTGGAACTTATAAAAATGAATATCAGTATTGAGAACCTGTACTTGCCAAATATAGAGACGGTCTTTCGCAGGAGAGTTGGGTTTAGTTAACAAAAGCGATTCCTGGGTTCCTACTGTCAAACCATCTCTTTCGACATCATCTATACCATGCAGGTATCGCTCATTGTTTATTTCTGCCGTTTTTTTTGTCAAATCTTGTAGCTCCGAAATCGTATAAACCGCATAATAATTGACTTGATTGGGAATATCTTTCCACGAAATCAGATAGCTTGTATTCATATTTGAGGCATTCCCAGAGACTAATTGGTAAGATATACTGGTCGTATCCACTACGCCTGTCGGAATCGTGCAATTCGCTTCTGCTTTTTTGCCATCAAATGTGCTTACATTCAGGTAATAAGTTTTTCCTGATTCTACTTTAAAGTTTTTGGCACTGATTTTAAAAACGCCTGTTAAAAATGAGTCTGGAATGAGTTTTACCGTTTGAGTACCATTGCTTAAGGTAACCGTCGATTTTCCTACATTTTGTTGCCAAGTAGCATAAGGATTATTTCCAGCGGCTGGTCGGGTATGATATAGTGTTACTGTATGGACGGTGTCTTGTGGACTCAAAAAAGCGGTAACAATGGGCGCATCACTACTCCGAATTACCCCCGTTTCTTCTACTGTCAGAAAGTCTCCGCTACAACCCCAACAAAATAGTAGCATCGAACATATATAGATAAATTGTTTTTTCATAAAATCATTTGAAGTTTCTAGGAAGGTTTTTTTCTTAAAACTTAAAGCTGTAGGTAATTGATGGAACAATAGGGAATAGTCCTTTTCTGTATAATTTACTATCTCCCATTTGTCGTGTGGATGCATCATACACTTGATTAATTTGATAGTAAAAAGGATTCACGCGATTGTAGGCATTATATACGCCAATTTCCCAAGCTCGTTCTCCATGTTTTTTCTTTTTACTAAACTTCATCGCTAAATCTAGTCTATGATAAGCTGCTGCCTGAAAAGCATTTTGATTATCATACAACGAAATTTGTGAATTAATACCTGTGTGGTCAAGTCCATTAAAATTTCCTTCAGCAATAGGCACATTCAAATGATTTCCTGTACCATATACCCAAGTCGCTGAGAAAGTTACCATTGGTTTTAGTTGATAAATTCCCACAATCGAAATGTCATGGCGACGGTCGTAACGTGGCAAAAACTCTTTTCCGTCATTCAGTTCTGCAAATTGGTGTGTTACTTTTGACAAAGTGTAAGCAATCCAACCTGTGAGTCTACCTGTTTTTCGTTGTAACATCAATTCTAGTCCGTATGCTTTTCCTTGTCCTGAGGTGACATTCTCTTGCCAATCTATCGAATTTATTTTTTGAGGGTCAGGTCCAACGTCTAGCAACAAGAAACTAGCGCCCTGTTTGTAGCCAATGATGTTGTCCATTTTCTTGTAATATCCTTCAATGCTTAAAGAAAAATTCTTTTCGGAAAAGTCTTTTACATATCCTAACGCAACTTGCTGTGAAGTTTGCGGAGGAACTCGGTCTGTCGCCGAAACCCACAAGTCAGTTGGCAAACCAAGTCCAGAATTAGATAATAAATGAATGTATTGATTCATTCGAGCAAAAGACGCCTTAATCGCGGCATCATTTGGTAGCCTGTATGCCGCCGAAAATCTTGGTTCAAGATTCAAATAGTTTTTCTGGTTTACTGAAAAATGACTCAATCTTAGACCCGCATTAATACTGAGTCTTTCATTAATTTTCCATAAATCCTCCACATAAACTGCCGATTCTAAGGCATTGATATTAGTGCTTTGAACGGAAGCTGTATCCACCCTAGAGTCTTTGAGAACCAATGCTTTCGGGGAAAAACGATGTGCAGTTACCAAAAAACCTGCTTTGATACTATGCTGATAATTAGGTAAATAGTCAAAATCAGTTTTCAAGGAAAAATCCCTAATTCCTGATTCATATTGGTAAGAAAAAAGTCCTTTGTTGGATTCCTCCGTATTAAAAACCTTGAAGTCGAAATTGGTAAAAATGAGGGATGTATTGCTAAATAATTTTTCATTGAAAAGGTGATTCCAACGCAAGGTCGTGGTTATATTGCCCCAATTAAAGCCATTCTCATTTTGGGTGGCATAATTGTAATTTTGTTCTTTTGAACTAAAGGCATCTCTTCCTAAATACCCACTCAAGTAAATCTTATCTTTTGCGCCGAGGTCATAGTTAATCTTCATATTGAGGTCATAGAAATACATATTTGGAAATTCGCCTCCACTGATGGGTCGCAATAGCGCATCGGCGTAGGTACGTCGTGCAGCAATCAAAAATGAGGTTTTTTCTTTCTTGAGAGGACCTTCCAAGGTCAAACGGCTCGACAATAAGCCAATGCCAAATTCACCCGTAAGTTTTTCTTTATTCCCTTCTTTCATTTGCATATCAATAACCGATGAAAGTCGTCCGCCATATCGTGCTGGAAAACCGCCTTTGGTCATCTCAATGCTTTTGAGGGCATCGCCGTTAAATACCGAAAAAAAGCCAAACAAATGATTGGCATTATACACCGTAGCATCATCCAAAATCAATAAGTTTTGGTCGGGGCCGCCACCACGTACATACAAGCCAGTAGAGCCTTCACGTCCTTTTTGTATCCCTGGAAATAACTGTAGGGTTTTCAACACGTCTTTTTCTCCCAAAAATGCTGGTACTGCTTTTACTTGTGTGACAGGTAAAGAAATAAGACTCATTTGGGTTTGCTCACTCAATTTCTCTTGTTGAGAGCTATTGACTTTGACCTCCTCCAAAACCACATTTTTGACACTTAACTCAACCGTAATTTGTTGGCTTTTTTGTGCACTGATACTGATTGTTTTGACTTGGTATCCTACCTGAGAAATTTCCAAATCAAGTTGTTCCTTTGCAGGAATTGTCAAGGAAAAAAAACCGTAAGCATTGGCAGAGGTTCCGATATTGAGAGTGGGAACTCTCACCGAAACATAAGGCAAAATCTCTTGACTTCCTTTTTCACGAACAAAACCACTGATGGTAATTTTTTGTGCAAATAAAGTACAGGAGCAAAGCGTAAATAGTAACAGGAGGTAGACTTTTTTCATAAGGATTATTTATACAATTGAATTTTTATTTTTTGACCTTTATAGTCTATGATGTTTTCTTGAGGTCCACTAAGTGTCATTTGATTTCCAGAACGAGTTATGGTGTAAGCTCCTCGTAAATTGATGAATTTGGGAAAAGACGACATTATACTAATAAAGGTTTGATTTCTAGCTGCGTTGGCATTGTAGACGATACTTACCACTTCACTATTTACTAATTTGTAAAACCCTGAGCATTCTCTAATGCTCCCAGTGAGCTGACAATTATCAAATTGCAAAACACCCGAAGGATATTTTACGACTGAATCTGGCACAGCGTAAGGATAGGAGGTGTAGGTGATTTGATCGACTTTCCATACGCCAGAAATATTGTTGAGGAGTTCTTGGTTGGCATCTTTGCAGGACAATAAGCTAGATACCAAAGATAAAATGCAGAAATAGGAGAGTTTTTTCATAATAAGGTGATGTTGTATGTGACAAACGCTTAAAGATATAGGTTAGAAGAGACGAAATAAGTGTTTTTAAGCAAAACTTTATGCGTATTTGAATAAAATTTATTTTTATATTTACACAATATCAAAACGCTCAGTGTATTTTTTACGCGCAAGTAACCTATTATAATGCTTTATCGTTTTTGTTTCTAAATCTAATAAATGTATGTTCAACCTAAATAAACTCCGTCAAACGCGCCTAGCACTTGGCTTTAAACAAAGCTACATTTCACATCTGACAGGCATTCCACAATCCACAATTTCGCGTATAGAGAAAGGTGAACGAAGCCCGACAATAGACGAGGTCGTCAAAATCATGCAGGTGCTAAATATGAAACCAGTTGAAATCTTGCAAGCCTAATTATTTATCCTAATACAACAAATTTTATGTACAATAATGGTGCAAGTATATCTGAATTAGAATTCAGTTTTGACATTGGATTGAGAAATCAGTATCCATTCAATATTCCTGCTCTTTCAGGTTTAACAAAACTTCAATTACATCCACAAGTAACCTTTTTCGTGGGCGAAAACGGTACAGGAAAATCAACGCTGATTGAGGCAATTGCCGTAGCATTAGGATTTAATGCTGAGGGTGGGACAAAGAACTTCAATTTTAGCTCACGAGCTTCGCACTCAGACCTTTACAAATATTTGAAAGTTCCATTTAGAACCAAGCGACACAAAGATGGTTTTTTTCTACGAAGTGAAAGTTTTTTTAATCTAACAACCCAAATTGAAGATTTGGATAGGGAGCCCTCTGCTGGTAGGAGAATTATCGATTCTTATGGAGGCAAGTCCTTGCATGAACAGTCTCATGGAGAATCCTTTTGGGCTTTATTTCTTCATCGGTTTTCGGACGATGGATTGTATATTTTTGACGAACCCGAGGCTGCTATGTCGCCTTCAAGGCAAATGGCGATGTTGTGTCGGATGCAACAAATGATAGAAAATGGCTCACAGTTCATTATTGCAACACATTCACCGATATTAATAGCCTATCCGAATGCTTTGATTTATGAATTTAGTCAAGATGGAATTGTGACAAAATCTTATAAGGAAACAGAATTATTTAATTCCTATTATCATTTTTTACATGATAGTGACAATTTTATGACTCATTTACTTCACCTTAAAGAGGAGGACTGAGTTTGAATGGGAATGCTTATCTACTAACAGATTCTAATCATGATATTGTAGTAAAACACAACTGGCTTGTAAGAGGCAGTTCTGTTTAGGGTATTTGTTGGAGGTCTTACTCATATTTAATTAACAGTAAGGCAGTATACTTTCTTTACCATCGAAGAGTTGCCTCGATCAAAGCAAGCTCATCAAATACAAGATTTATTTGAGACATTTCGTTAGAAACTCAACCAGTCTTGCCGAATGATAAAATACCATGCACTTGTGGTGGAATTACGCTTGGTGAAAATGGGGAATTTTGTAAATTGCTCTTAGAAAAATTTACCCAGATTAAATCCTTACCAATCTCATGAAAACGACTACCACATCCATTTATGCCAAGCTTTTACTGATTGCAATACTTCCAGTTTTATTAGATTCTTGTGCACTTTTTCGCAAAAAAGAAGCTACTAAAACCACGACTACCACCAAAAGACCTACAAGTCCGAGCAGACCTGTAGTTATTTCGTCGAAAGAGGTCAGAAGGTTAGTTGATGCATCAAGGCAGTATTTGGGAGTTCCTTATCGTCCAGGCGGTATTGATTCCAAAGGGATGGATTGTTCGGGGTTGTTGTTTGCCACTTTCAAAGAAATGGGCGTAAATATTCCAAGAAGGGCTGTTCAGCAATCAGGCTATGGAAAAGAAGTGAAAGATTTGGACCAGTTGCGTCCAGGCGATTTGGTATTTTTTGTTACAGATAAAGGCAATGTTGCAGAAGTTAATCATTCGGGTATGATTACCGAAATTCGTGGTCCAAAAGAAATCTATTTTATTCATGCTTCATCCTCAAAAGGCGTTCGTGAAGATAACCTCATTTCGACCTATTGGATGGGCTGCTATGCCACCGCAAGAAGACCCTTCTGATTTGGGATTGCGGATGTTGGATTGCTGAATATACATTAATCAACAACGTCATTACTAGTTCAAGACTTAGTCTTGGACTTATTTTTTTTACAGTTTTAAACTGAAATATAATATTTCAAATTTTCAAATCCCCAAATTTTCAAATTCAAACAAATCTTCAATTTAAAAATGTCTGCTCCCTTAGAAGTTTGGATGCGAGGACCTATTGATGGTGTCCCTGCCTTATTACAACCCGCAGCCCATGCTGTGTTACAAGTTCAGGAAGAATTACATGAGTTGTTGAAAGACTTTTCTGATGATTTACTTTGGGAAAAACCTCATGGTGTAGCTTCTATTGGTTTTCATTTACAACATCTTGCAGGTGTTTTGGATAGATTACAAACCTATGCCGAAGGCAATACTTTATCCGCAGAGCAATTTGATTTATTAAGTCTTGAAAAAGTAGCTCCGCAAGAAAATCAAACAGTTGCTACCTTTCTAGATCGATTTGATTTACAAGTAGAAAAATATATATCCTATCTCAAACAACTTTCCGAAGCAGACTTATTACAACCCAGAGGTATCGGTCGCAAACAAATTCCTACCAATGTAATAGGATTGATTTTCCACGCTGCTGAGCATACCACTCGCCATTTTGGTCAGTTATATGTGACTGCCAAACAGTTGGTATAAGAGTAACAGGCAATAGGCGTGAGGCGCTAAGCATTAGGCAAATAATTTTTTGAGAGAATCACATCCTGTTTTTTACTAAAAGCTCAAAGCGGAAAACCAATCGCTAATTTTTATTTTTTATATAATAGTCTGTCTTACAATTCATTGTATTTATCTACGAAAAATTTCGTAGATAAATTTGCAATTACGAATCTTTTCGTAGTATCTTTGTTACGAAATATTTCGTAGTAAACTTTTTTATCATGATAAAGCCAACAGAATCAGAATTAGAAATTTTACAAGTATTATGGGCGCTAGGCCAAGCAACCGTAAGACAAGTAAACGACGAACTCAACAAAAAGCGAGAGATAGGATATACCACCACGCTCAAACTCATGCAAATTATGTTTGAGAAAAAGCTGGTCACACGTACTGAAGAAGGTCGTTATCATTTATACCAAGCAGCAGTTAGCGAAGATGAAACCCAACAACAGCTACTTGATATTTTCGTGGATACTGCTTTCAAAGGTTCAGCGATGAAGCTAGTGATGCAAGCTTTAGGAAATCATCAATCTTCGGCAGAAGAGCTCGACGAAATCAAGAAACTCATTGCACAACTTGAACAAAACAATTAGCCATGCAATACTTTGAATCTCCTTTGTCACCACAAACGATTTATGCCTTGGCATGGACCTTGGTGCATTCGCTATGGCAGCTAAGCCTATTCTTTTTTCTTTATAAATTCATCAGTTCTTTTTTTCGTCAAAATGCTTCAGTGCGTTATTGGACTGGAATTGGTGTATTGTTGGTGCAATTTTTGGTTTCTGGTATCACTTTTTGGAAAAATTATCCTAGCGAAGCGCCAGTAAAGGCGATGAATTTCTCGGTACAAAATTCTCCAATCGCAAATAACCTTTCAACCTCTGAACCTATCAATCAAGCGCCATTGGCTCTGAGTTCTATATGGGAACAAACGGCTATTTGGCTTAATTTACATCTCGATTGGCTGGTAATGTTGTGGATTCTTGGCATGTCCATTATGACCATAAAATTAATTGGAGGCTATTTTTATGTGCAAAAACTGCGCTGGCAGTGTACAAATCTAGTAGAAACCGATACAGAAAACCTCTTTAAACAACTTCTTAATCAATTTGATATTTCTCGAACCGTCGAAATACGTGAATCTCAGTTAATAGAATCACCACTTACGATAGGTTATTTACAACCTTTGGTACTTGTACCGATTGGGCTTCTAACAGGTTTGAGTCAGGGAGAAATTAAAGCGATTTTTGCACATGAATTAGCGCATATCAAGCGCCACGATTATCTTATCAATATTATCCAGTCAATGATCGAGATTCTATTTTTCTATCATCCTTTGGTTTGGGTTATCGGTGAATCTATTCGCCAAGACCGTGAAGACTGTTGTGATGATTGGGCGTTGGAGATTTGTCAAAATAAATTGTATTTGGCAAAAGCCCTAACGTTTGTAGAAACCTTTAGACAACAATCAAAAACATCATTGACTATGGCTTTTTCAGGCAATAAACCTCAGTTATTGGGTCGCATCCAACGTATTTTGGGTGTGCAACAAAAGGAAACTACCAATCCCGTTGGTATCATTAGTTCGGTAGTTGTATTAGCGCTAGCATTTTGCTGTCTCAATTTTACGCAAGTAAAAGCTCAGGCAAGCAAATTATTTAACAAGTCGATAAAAACCTTAGCACAAACTTCTAAAGAAATTCTTTCTTCAGAAAGCATATCGACTAGCAATGTAGAAGAGACCAAAAGTATTGCACCATCTGGGGAAGAACCAGAAGAGAATAAATTATCTCAACTGCCTACTATTCAGAATGATTATAGTGATCCTGATAGTTTAAAAGTAGCTATGCACGAGCAAGAAATTGAAAAGTTGCAAAAGAAAATGGATCCATATTTAAAACAAATCCAAGCGCTCTCTGCTCAAATGGGTGTTTTAGGGGCAAAAATGCAACTCGAACAAAAACCATTTCAACAGTTTTCTGAGCAAATCGGAAAATTGGGGGGAGAATTGGGTACCTTAGTAGGTAAACAAGTACAGTTGGAGATGACAGTTGCTAACCTTGACAAAAAATCTGATGAATATAAAAAGGTTCAGAAAGAGTTGAGTGCTATAGAAAAACAGCGAGTAGAAATTGAGAAAAGGATGGAAAAGGCTTCTAAAGAAATGGAGTCAATGTCCAATAAAATGGAAGTCCATTCTGCCCCAATGGATAGTCTAGGAAAAGAAATGGATAAGCTTTCAAAGCCTATTGAAGAGATTGGTAAAGAGATGGAAGTGCACGCCAAGGCAATTGAGGAAATAGACCCAGAAGGTAAATATTGGTCAAAAAATAGACATTATGGTTCAGGGTATCGCTTGCCAAAGCCTCCTAAACCTCCCAAAGCGCCTAAGGCACCAAGTGCGTCTTCAGCACCAAAACCACCAAAAGCTCCAAGCGCTGCTTCAGCACCAAGTTTGCCACCGCCACCAACGCCACCGTTGGCACCCGTAAAATCGGATAAGAATCAGGACAATAATTGGTAGGAATGGGTTTAGGAGTCATTTTAAATTTAGTGAATGGTGGTTGAGTGATTTAGTGATTATTTTAAAAATAACTCAATCACTCAACCGCTCAATCACAATTCACTAAATCATAGCTAAGTCTATCTTAGTTTTTTCTTCCAAACAATGCCAGTACACCAATCGTAAGCATAATCATGAAGCTTCCGAGCATATCTATTTTACCAAATGGAGTGTTTAACCAGAAAATAGCCATTGCTGTAGATGAAAGTGGCTCTGCGCAGGCAAGCAAACTACTCGTTTGTGCGCCAACTATTGTCACTGCTTTCAAAAAAGCATAAAATGCTGCCAAACTCCCTAATAGTAAAATAAAGCCTGTGTAGGCAAAAGACTGCGAATCCCAAGTTCCTGATACCTTCCAAGGCGCAAATACACAACTGAAAATGATACCTCCTACAAACATCGCCCAACCAATTACAGTAGTCACTTCGTAGCGATTCATCAAGCCGACTGGTAATAAACTATAAACCGCCAAAGCAACTGCGGAGGCAATTCCCCAAAGAAGACCTTCGGTAGAGATGGCTAAACTGCCAAATTTGCCATGTGTAACCAATAAAAATGTACCTGAAAGTGCTAAGATAATCGCCACAAATTCGATAAAATTGGGTAATCTTCTTTGTTTAAAAGCCATATAAATCGCTATAAAGACAGGTCCCATATATTGTAAAACGGTAGCAGTGGCAGCATTTGACTTATGAATTGCCTCAAAATAAGTGTATTGCACCGCTACCATTCCGAGCACACTAAATGCCAGAAGCAATAGGGTATCGCGTTTATTACTCCATATTTTCCATAAATCTAAGCCACGAAAAAGGGCAATCATCAATAAAATACTACCCGCCACCAACAAACGTAGCGTTACGAGCCAACCGGGATTAATACCTCGTTGACTAAATAAAAACTGTCCAAATGTTCCTGAAACGCCCCATGTAATGGCGGCAAAAATGGCTAATCCAAACCCTGCGATTCTTTGCTGACTATTCATAATGTAAGATTTGTCTGTTGACAAAAGTATTTTGAGGTCGCAAAATTAGAGTTATCTAGTGGTTTATACTTAATAGTTTTAGAAAAATCCAAAAACAAACTCTAATAGTAATATTTCAAGTTGAAATTAGTGATAAAATCACTTAAACGTCTGTTTTTCAGGAAGATAATTTAAGGAGTAGGGTGGATTTCTGATTACTGGACAAAATTGAAGTTCCTAGTTCAAGACTTAGTCTTGTACTTACTTTTTTAAACAGTTTTAAACTGTTTTTCAAAATTCAGTGAAAAAGGACAAAGGACAACTCCTCACTCAAAACTCCCAACTCAACACTCATCTCAGTCCCATGCCGAGTACCAAGCCCCACATCAATACAAAGCTGATAATCATCGAAATATTGACTAAAAGCCCAGCGATTTTGGAATCATATCCAAGTTCATCAGCAAATGGGAGTAGTGTCATCCCTACTGGCAGAATCATGCAGATTAATACAATGCTTCTGTAGAGTGGTTCAAAAGGAAGATTGTAATATAGAAAAAAGCCTAGTGTTAAACCAACAGCATAACGGATAACCAATACACTTACGATTTTTTTGAAGATTTCTGGTTTTAATTCAATGCTCAAATAAATACCCATAATGAGTAATACAAGTACCTTATTGCCCTTTGCCAAAATATCAATAATATTGACCAGTACCTCTGGTAATTCAATTTTAGTTAAGTTAACAAACAAGCCTAATAACATCGCTTGAAAGGGTAGGAGGGTAAAGATTTTGAGAAATGCTTTTTTGAGTTTCTCCCTTTTTCTTACTACTTGAGCCTCATTGGTTTCTGCAAAAATGACGCCTGTTCCATATACCATACAAAAAACCACAATAGAGTTTCCTATATCAAATAGCGCAGCAAAGACCATCCCTGCGGGTCCCCAAATACCTTCTATCAATGGAAAAGCAAATAACCCTAAGTTAAATCCACCACTTGCCATGGTCAATAAACCACGAAGTCGTTTGGTTTGACTTTTAAAAAGCAAGCCTGCAATCGTCATCGAAATAGCACTGAAACTGATACAGAAAACAGGAAGCAATAATAAATCTGCCTCGATTTTTACTCGCATAATAGTCACGAAAACCAGCGCAGGAAAGGTGGTATGTACCAGAAGCTTTGTGATAATTTTACCTTCTTTCTCAGTTATAATGCCTTTATATTTGAGGAAGAAGCCAAGCCCGATAATAGATAAAGCAGTTATAAAAACAGCATTAGTAGGATTCATTGCGAAGGGGATATATGTCTTTTATGCTAAAAAGACGCAAAAGTAAGGGATTTACTGGTAAAAATTGTACCTCAAGGTATCTCTGGGTTGAGCATCATGGACATTTTTAGAAAACTGGTACAAATTGCCTTGAATAGGAAACACTTTTTCCAAAAACAAATTTAACAAGCTCTTAATGCGAAAGCTATCTTGAAATTATGTAATTTTACGCCAATATTTTCATTCATAACTCAATCATTTACATTTACATTAAGGAATGGGCAAGAAAGTTTTAATCATTGGTGCTGGTGGTGTAGGAAATGTGGTAGCGAAAAAATGTGCCATGAATCCCGACGTGTTTTCGGAGGTCGTATTGGCGAGCCGTACCAAGAGTAAATGCGATGCCATCGCAGAAGAATGTGCTAAAATAGGTTTGCCAACACCTGTGCAAACTGCACAAGTAGACGCTGACAACGTACCTGAATTGGTTGCACTTATCAACGAAGTGAAGCCTTGGATGATCATCAACGTGGCATTGCCATACCAAGATTTGACCATTATGGATGCTTGTCTTGAAACAGGCGTACACTATATGGATACCGCTAATTATGAGCCAAAAGACGTAGCTAAGTTTGAATACTCTTGGCAATGGGCTTATAAAGAGCGTTTCGAACAAGCTGGTTTGATGGCTTTGTTGGGTTGTGGTTTCGACCCAGGTGTAACACAAGTGTACACTGCCTATGCCAACAAGCATCATTTCGACGAAATGCACTACTTGGATATCATCGACTGTAATGCTGGTGACCACGGTAAAGCATTTGCTACTAACTTCAACCCTGAGATTAACATCCGTGAGATTACTCAAAACGGTCGTTATTGGGAAAATGGAGAATGGGTAGAGATTCCACCAATGTCAATTCACAAGGCAATTGATTATCCTGGTATCGGTCCGAAAGAATCGTATGTATTGTACCATGAAGAGTTGGAATCTTTGGTGAAAAACTTCCCAACGATTAAACGTGCTCGTTTCTGGATGACTTTCGGTCAACAATATTTGACTCACTTGAACGTACTTCAAAATGTAGGTATGACTTCAATCGAGCCAATTAAATTTAAAGGTATTGATATTGTACCTTTAGAGTTCTTGAAAGCGGTATTGCCAGAGCCAGGAACTTTAGGAGAAAACTATACAGGTGAAACTTCTATTGGTTGCCAAATCAAAGGTATCAAAGATGGTAAAGATAGAACTTACTATGTTTGGAACAACTGTAAGCACCAAGACTGTTGGAGCGAAGTTCAAGCTCAAGGAGTAAGTTATACAACAGGTGTACCTGCTATGCTTGGCGCTATGATGATGATTACAGGCGAATGGTTCAAACCAGGCGTTTGGAACTGCGAGGAAATGAATCCAGATCCATTTATGGCTATGTTGAACGTTCACGGTTTACCTTGGAACGAATTGGTTGACATAACACTTCCACACGAATATTAGAATTAAAAAATCCCTTCAGCTTCAAAACTGAAGGGATTTTTTTTCAATTTGAAAATAGGTCGATTTGAAAATTTGAAAATGTGCTGTTTTGAAAAAAGTATAGATTTGAAAATTTGAAAAAAGTGTAGATTTGAAAATTTGAAAAAAGTGTAGATTTGAAAATTTGAAAAAAGTATGGATTTGAAAATTTGAAAAAAGTATAGATTTGAAAATTTGAAAAAAGTATAGATTTGAAAATTTGAAAATTTGCTGATTTGAAAATGGTTTTGATAATCAATGGCATTAAAAATATTTTGCTTTCAGCCCTAGGTATTTGGCAAAAATATATCTATCGTTACTAAAAACAATTTAACACTCTTTGCCTTGTGCCTGTTGCCTTGTCCCTAAAATAAGATTTGACCAATTGAAGATGTAAGAGATTGGTAATTAAAATTTTACATTCACAATTCATCACCCACAATTCATCACTCATAATTACTAAAGAATGGCTTTTTGGAAAATTCTATACTTTTTATAAACCTTCCCATTCAATTTTTCAGCCTCCCCGCGCATGGTATGATTTGTTTCCAAAATCAAATGCGTATCCATAAATTCCATTTTCCGTTTTTGCGCAGCTTGTATCATGCTTACGCCCAAAAGCGTAGTTAATCCCAAACCTCTGTAGTTCGGTTTTACAGCACCTAACAACAAATCCAATTGCTTGTTGTTTCGTGCATCCAACAGAATATGAATAAAACCAAAAGGAAATAATCTGCCTCGCGCTTTTTTAAGACCTTTACTCATATCGGGTAATCCTACCACAAAAGCAATAGGCTCATTTTTTTCATCAACTATAATTTTGACAAAATCAGGGTCTAGGATTGGAAGATATGCTTTAGCAATTTTTTGCATTTCGGCTTCCGAGAGCGGCACAAAGCCCAGCAAGTCTTTGTAGGTTTCGTTGACCAACCGAAATATTGGCACTACATAAGGTTTTAGTTCTTTTTTGGAAGTAAAATTAAGGAGCTTTATTTTGGGGTTACGCTGTGCTCGGTCGAAAATTCTTTGATAAAATGGAGGTATTTCAGCAGGAATGTCAATTTTATAAACCACACAATCTGTCAATTTATCAAAACCTAATGTTTCTAAGAATTGAGGTAAATAAGGTGGGTTTGTGGCAGTAGCGATGACAGGTAAATATTCAAACCCTTCTATTTGGAAGCCCTGTGGGTCTTTTTCTGAAAAGCCAAACGGACCTACTAAGGTTTCCATTTGCTGAGCTTTAGCCCAACTTTGAATAGCATCAATGAGCAGTTTTACCACTTCGATATTTTCAATACTATCCAAATGAAAAAAACGAGCCTCTTTAATCTGCTGAAGTTCGTTGTATTCACGATGAATAATACCCATAATCTTGCCGACAGGTTGATTATTGATATAAGCCAAAAACAAAATTGTATCAGCCACTTCGTAGGCAGGATTTTTTTTGTGATCAAAGAAAATCCATTCATCTGCATAAATCGGAGGAACCCAATTGGGGCGATTCTCATGTAGCTTTTCAGAAAGATAGACGAATGTTTTGAGTTCGCTTGGACTTATAACTTCTTTGATAACAATATTTTGCATGCGTGAGTTAGGAAATTCAAAAGATAGACAATTGTTACTTTTTTGTTAAAAGTCAATAAAAAAAATCATTTTCCCAATATTTAAGAGATGATACTTATCTCTTTTTACATAAAAAATCCTCATGTTGTGACATCAAATCCAATCACAACATGAGGAAAAATGGGTCTATTTACCCAAATTATCAACCTCCCGGAGGAATCAATTCATATGCACCAATGTCATGCGAACTACCATAAGGTCTTACGTTATTATCTCTATCAAAAGAGATACCCCAATTTAGAAGGTTTTCACCTGTATTGACCAGCGGTGAACCAACAATAGGGTAGTAGTTACCATTACTAGGATTGTTGAGTTGTGCTTGACTTATATCCAAGGTTTTGAAATTATTACGCTCGTTGACAATCACAGGGCTGCCCAATTTAACGATATATTTTCCAGTGGCTGGATTAGTAATCAAATTATTGACTACCTCGTGCGTATGTATCAAACTGTATAACTTAATAGCATCGCTGGTAGAACCAATGATTGAATTATTGGCTATTCTTAAATAGGTATTAGGGATAGAACAAGAACGAGAGTCTGCAAAAATACCATTATAGCCCGAATTGACTATGACATTATTGAATACAGATTGGTTACCCAAAAATCCTACCATAATAATACCTGTTCCTCTGGCATTCACGACTTTATTGTTATAACATAGTCCGCCTGAACCTCCGCCTATCTGTATACCATTAGCCTGATAAGCATCAAATGGACTAATACCTGTATCTATCATAGTATTGTCATGAACTAAGGCATCCACCGAACATCCGTATTGAATCCCTTCACATCCCGACCGTTCGATTTGGTTATTGTAGATTTGTAAACCATAAATATCGTGTGGGAACATGGCTTTGCTTGTACCATTACAAGTTACAGTCATACCATTGGCAGCAAATGAATTGCCTATATACAAGCCTTCTCCAGGGACATCATGAATATAGTTATCATGAATTTTGACATTATACATGGTGAAGTTACCCTTCCAAGTCGTCGAATCGCAACTTGGGTCTGTTTTGGCCATAATACCCGCAAAACCAGTATTAGAAATTTCAACTCTTTCAATTTCGCAATCACTACTTTTTCCTCCAACAGTAATACCCATGCCTCCCGAGCCTGTTTTGGCTACTTTTAAGCCATAATAAACATTTGGGTCGCCAGTGCCTGTTACTTTGAAGTAGCGGCAGTTATCAAAATTTATCCCGTTTTGGTTGTTGGTTGTATTCTGAAAAACTACCTGACCACCAAGGTTTCTGTAAATAATTGGTTCGCTAGGACTACCATTTAGACCAATAAATTTGAGACCAGTGTAAGTTCCAGCCTGAATACAAACAGTATTGCCAGGTCCTGCACTTAAATTCAATGCCGAATAGTCACCGCTTTGAATAACGGTATAATCGCACGAGCTTGGTACATAAGTAGCCACCGCCGATGCCGATTCAAAACAGCCAATATCAAAGTCCCCACCGTTTGGTCGAGGCTGGTCGGTGATATCAGTTGTAATGCCCCAAGCGCTTAAGTTTTCACCTTTATTGATCACAGGAGCTTGACTGAGTGGACGGTAATTTTCAGCAGCAGTATTTTCATAAAATGAAGCATCCACTACACCATTGAGGTAATTTTTGCGAGCATTTATTCTTACAGAGGCGGAAAGCGGAGAGATGAATTTTCCTACTCCTGAGTTCAACATAATATTATTGACAATCTCATAATTATGGATTGAGCTATACAGTTTCAAAGCTTCCGCTTGAGGCGAAATAATCGTATTTTGAGCAATTCGCAAATAAGTATCAGGTATTGAGCCGGGGCGTGAGTCTGAGAAGATAGCATTGCCTTTTGGTCTGACAATAAGGTTGTTATAAATCATTTGGTTGCCCAAGAAACCAAACATTACAATGGCGGATCCTTCAGCATCCAAAATCGTATTATTGTAGAAATTCCCTCCAGCTCCGCCATTAATCGCTACGGCATTGTTGAGAGTGCTTGAGCTCGGTACTTTCCCACAATTTTTAATCATATTGTGATGAACCTGAGCATCGGGAGAGTTGGCATATTGTATGCCTCTACTACCTGTACGTTCAAAGATGTTATTGTAGATTTCAAGACCTACAATGAGGTGAGTAAACTTGGAGATACTTACGCCATTACAAGTTATCGTCTTGGGCGTGCCATAAGAAGGCTCACCAACTGAAATACCTTCTCCAACTACATCATGTACATAATTATCATGTATTTTGATAGCATTCATAGTATAATAATCTCTCCAAGTGGTGCTATCGCATGCTAGCTCAGTACGCGCAACTATACCCGCACCTTGAACATTTTGAATTTCAACTTTTTCTACTTCAATATTACTACTTTTATCTGCTATATTGACGCCTCTACTGTTATTACCTGTACCTGCTACTTTGAAGCCATAGTTAGCACTGGCGTCACCAGTTCCTGATAGCTTGATAAATTTACTCTTTGAGAAGTTGATAGCTACAGCATTGGTTGTATTCTGAATGACTACTTGCCCACCGCAATTTTTAATAAGGATGGGTTGACTAGCTGATCCTTGAAAGCTATTAAATGAAAGGTTTGTATAAGTGCCAGCTTGGACGCAGATAGTTTGCCCGGGTTGAGCATTGAAATTACTTGGACTGTAAGCCCCGCTCTTGGTAATCGTAAAATTACATCCACAGGATTGAGCATATACGGAAAGCGAAGATAGCCAGCTACAGAGTATAACCAGCAAACCAATATATAGTGTTTTCATTAGGTATGCTATTGATAATTATGAGTTTATCAAAGTTACTTGATTTTTGGAAAAGTGTTGACTAAAAACTAAAAAAGCCATGCTTTCGAAGGCATGGCTTGATATTCTATGGGCGAGTATTTTTTAATTCAAATTTTTTACTGCTTGTCGAGCAAGTAATTTCCAACCTCCTTTTTCCTTACTCCAAACCGTCAATATAAATAATTTCACTGTTCCAGGTTTACCACCATCTAGGGTTTCAGCCGCTAAACTATGACGAACGATAGCTGTTTTGCCATGAATACTGATCGTTTGGTCTGTCAATTGAATCGATTTGAAATCTGATTTGCCACTTACCAAAGCTTCTACAAATTGCGCTTTGTTTTCGATTTTACCCCCCGAATGTCCATACGATAAATCCTCTGTAGCTATACTTTCGAGAGCTTCTTTGCTTGGGTCAATCATTGCTAAACGTAATTTCTCAACAGACTCAGCTACTGCTTTTTCATCTTTTGACTGTGCGATGCTTCCCAAAGTTGCCATAACTAATAATAGAAGTGTGATGCTTAATTTTTTCATGATGTTTAGATAAAATGGGCTTTGACAGCCTATGAAGGTAAATACTCGTTTCTAATTATTACTCAACGAAGAAAGAGGAGGATTCTTTTTTTCTACTTTATCAAATGGAAAAATAAATAGAAATACCAAATTATGAACAAAATTAAAAGGGACAAAAGCATTACCGATGAGGTGTTTTGCTTTTGTCCCTTTCATGTCAATATTGGGCTATTACTCAGATGCTGTTTTAGTAGAATCGCGAATAACCAACTCTGTAGGAAGTGTAACGGTTTGATAAGCAGGTGATTTGCTTTTCTTTTCTACTAAGTCTAGTAGTAGCTCTGCTGCTCTTTGTCCCATTTCCAAAGCTGGTTGAATCACCGATGTAAAAGATGGGGAAAGTAATTCTGCCACTTTCAAATTGCTAAAGCCCATCAGTGCCATGTCTTCAGGAATGCGGATATTACGTTTTTTCAAAATCTTTAAGCATGCCATCGCTAATCGGTCGCTTACTGTAAAAATGGCTTCAGGAAGAATCGGTTGTGACAAAAGTTCATCAATAACCTTTTCCATGTCCTCAATGCTAAAATTGCAGTATTTAACAAAGTCCTCGTTGTAAGGAATACCGTGCTTTTCTAAGGCTGCTTTGTAGCCACTAATACGCTCACGAGTGATAGAAAGCGTAGGAGATGCCGCTAGATGCGCAATGTGTTTTTTACCAGAATTAATCAAATGCTCTGTTCCTTCAAATGCACCTTGGTAATTGTCAGCAACAACTTTATGAGTATTAATTTCGTCCGAAAATCTATCGAAAAAGACGATAGGCATTCCTTTAGTGTGTAACTCTTTGAGATGCTCGACATGGGTTGTTTGTCCAGAAAGAGAAATCAATACACCATCTACACGACGTGACGCAAGGTGTTGGATATTAACTACTTCACGGTCATAAGATTCATGACTTTGAAAAATTACAACATGATAACCACGATTATAAGCGATAGCCTCAATGCCATTGATAGCTTGAGAAAAAAATGGATTGTCGATTTCGGGTACTACTACACCAATAGCACGGCTACGGTTTTCTTTGAGACTTAAGGCAATAGGGTTGGGGCGATAGTTCAGTTTTTCGGCACATTCCAATACAATTCTTTTTGTTTCGGGGTTGATTTCATAACTGCCCCTCAACGCTCTTGAAACAGTGGAGGTCGATAAATTAAGTGCCTTTGCAATATCTTTTATAGTTGCGGTTTCCAAAGCTAATCTTGTTTTTGTACAATTTTTCACAAAGATAACTTGCTTCTCTGTAAAACTATTCTAATCTACGATTTTCAAGGTAATATCCCAAATATTATTAAATAAATCAAAAATCCTGATAGATTGACAACGTTACCGACAACGATTGCGTAAATATTTTCCTGTAAAAATTTGCCCTTAGATTTGGACAATTCTAACTTGACACCGTCTTACAGCAACTATATAGTAGAATTGTTACTACTATTTCCCTGAAAAAGTCAAAAAGAAATATTCAGAGATACAGTGTTCTTTAGGGAACAACTCAATAGCCATCGTATGTATAATTAGTTTTTGGATAGATAGTTTGAACCCTCTAAACCTCGACCCTGCTTCTCCCTTCTCTTGGGAGGGAGGAAGCTAAGGGAAATTAAGTAATTCTGACTAAAATTTTGAATTAATATTTTCTGAAAAAGCCATTTTGAATCACATACATTACTTAGAGAATGTTTAAAATTTCTAAGTTATTAAAAATGAAAGAGTTTGTTTTTTACTGAAATCCTGTTGTTTGAGCCGTAGGCGAGGTGGGTCGCCACTCCGATTAGGATTTCTTGACTTTCTTTTGCGGCCGCCGCGCGGTTACTTTTCTTGTGTCAAGACAAGAAAAGTAAGGAGTGGCGAATGGAAATTTCGTTTTTTATGTGAACTGAATAAAATTATTAAACATACTCAATTGCCAGAAGAACCCCTAGGGTTAGCTCCATTAGGAGTTTCAAATAAACAATAACTAATGAAAAAAGTCCTTTTATTTACCTTCACGCTTCTTACCATATTTAGCTTCAAGCTCGAAGATACTCGTACTACTATTTTTTTGTGTGGAGACTCAACCATGGCTGAAAAGGCTGCAAATGCCGCACCCGAAACTGGTTGGGGAATGGTTTTACCAGAATTTTTTACGAATGAAATCAAAATTGAAAACCATGCCGTAAATGGTCGTAGTACCAAAAGCTTTATTAACGAAGGTCGTTGGAAAACAGTAATAGAAAAGGTAAAAAAAGGTGACTGGGTTTTGATTCAGTTTGGGCACAATGACCAAAAAGTGAACGATACGACTCGTTCTGCTCCTTCACAAACGCTTTACAAACAAAACTTGACGCGTTTTGTCAATGAAACTCGTGCTAAAGGTGGCAACCCAGTGTTGATTACACCTGTGATGCGTCGCAAATTTGATGAAGCAGGAAAGTTTGTTGACCAACACCAAGACTACCCAGATGTTGTAAAAGCTTTGGCAAAAGAGTTGAAAGTACCCATGGTTGATTTACACCAAAAATCGCAGAAAGTGATTGAACAACATGGTGTAGCTGGGTCAAAGAAACTTTTCTTACATTATCCTAAAAATGTATATGCTCGCTATAAAGAAGGTGCATCTGACGATACACATTTCTCTAGATACGGTGCTGAAGTAATGGCTAGCTTGGTTTGTGAAGATATGGCATCTTTAGGTTTACCACTGAAATCGTTTTTCAAAAAGTCGGTATATCCAACCAAATTTATTTACGAATTGCCAAAGGTATCAACGCCAGTTTTCAAGAAAGATACTTTTAATATCATAAACTTTGGTGCCATTGCAGATGGACAAACACTAAATACGAAAGCTATCAACAAGGCGATTGTTACTTGTAGCGAAGCTGGTGGAGGTACCGTAATTGTACCATCAGGCGTTTGGTTGACAGGCTCAATTGTGATGAGAAGTAATGTTAATTTGCATTTGCGTAAAGGTGCATTGATTCAATTTAGCAATCGTTTTGAAGACTTTGATTTGATTCGTACTACTTACGAAGGCTTGACTGCTGCTCGTTGCCAAGCACCTGTGTATGGTATTGACTTGGAAAATGTAGCGATTACAGGTTTTGGTGTTTTGGATGGAGCAGGCGATGCGTGGCGTCCAGTAAAACGCTCTAAAATGACCCAAGGCGCTTGGGAAAAACTCATTGCATCAGGTGGTTTGTTGAGTCCTGACAAAAATAATTGGTATCCAAGTCAGAAATCATATTTAGGTTCTACAGTACAACTGCCAGGCGTATTGAAAGATGGAAAAGAGGTTAAAGATTTTGAATATATCAAAGATTTCCTTCGTCCAAACATGTTGTCTCTTACGCGTTGTTCGAACGTGTTGCTCGAAGGGATTACTTTCCAAAATTCACCTGCTTGGTGTTTGCACCCATTGTTGTGTGACAATATTACTTTGAAGGGTGTGAAAGCTAAAAACCCTTGGTACGCACAAAATGGAGATGGGATAGATTTGGAATCTTGTAAAAACGCTTTGATTGAAGATTGTACTTTTGACGTAGGCGACGATGGTATCTGTATCAAATCTGGGCGTGATGAGGAAGGTCGTAAACGTGGTGTTCCTACCGAAAATGTATTGATTAATAATTGTTTTGTGTATCATGCTCATGGCGGTTTTGTGATTGGAAGCGAGATGTCTGGCGGTGTCAAAAACATGTTTGTCAACAACTGTACATTTATGGGAACAGATATTGGTTTGCGTTTCAAGTCAGCGCGTGGTCGTGGAGGAGTAGTGGAAAATATTTATATAAGCGATATTGGAATGACCAATATCCCTGGCGAAGCAATTTTGTTTGATATGTACTATGCTGCTAAGGATCCAGTGCCTGTGTATGGCGAGAAGACAGATATTCCTGAGATTAAATTTGAGCCAGTTGGAGCAGGAACACCACTTTTCAAGGATTTCTACATGAAAAATATCGTATGTCGTGGTGCCGAAAAGGCGTTGTTTATTAGAGGTTTGCCCGAAATGCCTATCAAGAATGTTTGGTTAGAAGATGCTATTTTGGAATCTGATAAAGGAATGATTTGTACAGAAGCTGAGAATATCAATCTCAAAAATGTGAGTATTCTTTCAAAGGATGCTACAACAATTCAAATTCAGAATGGACAGCAAATTACCTTGGACAATATTCAGTATAAAGGTGCTTCGACTGACTTATTATTGAAAATAACGGGAGAACGTAACAAAAGTGTTCGTTTGGTTAATACAGATACCAAGCAAGCTAAAAAAGACGTTGAACTTGGAGAAAAAGTGCCTTCAAGTGTTCTTTTGAAGAAATAAACAAAAGATTGATAAGATGTTATAAAGAGTATCTTATTTCGGAAAGATCCTCTTTATGGAAACTAAAGTCTCAACGCTTTGAAAGAACGTATCTCTCAAAACATTCTAAAACATTCAAAAAACAAAACCTATGTTCAAAACAACTGCAAAAATATTGACAGTTTGCGCATTGATGGCGAATTCGGCTTTTGCTCAAGTACAGCAGTCGTTGCCTTGGTCAGAACGAATGGCAAATACAATGCTAACCGTTCACAAGGATACCATTACTTACAGTGCTGAAAAGAAAAATGCTCATTGGGAGTACGAAATGGGCTTGATGATGAAGTCACTCGAAAACGTTTGGTATCATACAGGCGACGCAAAATATTTCCGTTATATCAAACAGGTAGTTGACCAGTTTGTAGACGACAAAGGGAACATCCGTACATACAAACTTGATGATTACAATCTTGACATGATTACACCTGGTCGTTTGTTGTTGACAGTGTATCATGAAACAAGTAAAGAAAAATATCGCTTGGCTGCAGATAATTTAATGAAGCAGTTGCACGAACAACCTCGCACTAAAGAGGGTGGTTTTTGGCATAAAAAACGCTATCCAAACCAAATGTGGTTGGATGGATTATACATGGCTGAGCCTTTCTATGCAGAATATACGGCAATGTTTGGCCCTTCCAAAAACTTTGATGATATCATCAATCAGTTTGTTTGGATGGAAAAAAATGGTCGTGACGATAAAACAGGTTTGCTATATCACGGATGGGACGAAAGCCGTGAGCAGATGTGGTCAGATCCTAAAACAGGTAAGTCTCCAAACTTCTGGAGCCGTGCAATGGGCTGGTACACAATGGCTTTGGTAGATGTTTTGGATTACATCCCTGCCAGTCATCCACGTCGCGGGGAATTAGTGGCTATCTTACAACGTATCATTCCAGCCGTTATCAAGTTCCAAGATCCTAAAGAAGGTTGTTGGTATCAGGTAACTGACAAAATAGGTGGTAAAGGCAACTACTTAGAAGCTTCTGGTTCTTCGATGTTTGTGTATTCGATTGTGAAAGGTGTTCGTTTAGGCTATTTGAGTCCAGCCTACATGGTAGCGGCACAAAAGGGATACAATGGTATTTTGAAAAACTTTATTTCTACAGATGCTAATGGTTTGATTCACCTAGAAAAAACAGTGCAGGTGTCTGGTTTAGGTGGCACCCCTTATCGTGACGGTAGCTACGAATATTACTTAAGTGAAAAAATCCGTCAAGACGATTTAAAAGGCGTAGGTCCATTCATCATGGCAAGTGTGGAGATGGAGACATTCCCTACTTTGTCGATTGGCAAAGGGAAAACAGTTATGTTAGATAACTTCTTCAACCGTGAATATCGCAAAGGATTTACTGGTGAAAAAGAAACCTATCACTATACTTGGTACGACCGTAAGGATTCTGGTTACTCGCTTTGGGGCAAAATCTTTAATGAATATGGCGCTAAATTAGGTACCTTAGAAGAAGCTCCAAGTGCTCAAAATTTGAAGAATGCCAGCGTATTTATCATTGTTGACCCAGATACACCAAAAGAAACGCCAGCACCAAACTATGTTCAAGAGAAGGATGTAAAAGTAATCGCTGACTGGGTAAAAGCAGGTGGTGTATTGGTCTTGTTGGCCAATGATACCTCTAACGCAGAAATTAGGCATTTCAATCAATTGACGAAGGCGTTCGGTATTAGTTTTACCAACAAAAACCGCAATATGGTGAAGAATGACCAATTTGAGCAAGGTAAATTTGAATTCAATAATCATCCAATTTTCAAGGATGTGAAGAAAATTTATGTAAAAGAATTGGTAACCCTAGAAACAAAAGCACCAGCAAAACCGATCTTGGAAGAAGGTGGCGATGTGATTATGGCAACAGCCAAAGTTGGTAAAGGTACAGTATTTGTCCTTGGTGATCCTTGGATTTATAACGAATACCTCAATGGCAAACGCCTTCCTTTGCAATACGAAAACTTTAAAGCTGCTAAATACCTAACAGAATGGCTTCTAAAACAAGCCACCATTAAAAAGTAAGTCGAGGGCGGTGGTGAGAATATCTTACTACCGCCTTTTTTTTGAGTGCAGAGTTGTGAATTATGAATTGTGAGTTAGTATTGTAAGGAGGATTTCCAACAATTGCGGATTTGGGATTTCTGATGTCGGAAATAAATTAGAATACCTTTATTTTTTACAAAAATAAACAATTACACTTCCAAAATCCCACAACCGATATCCGAAATAGACAGTTTTTGAGTCCTTCGCATTGTTCCAGTGCTGAGTTGTGAATACGAATGTTGATAATACTTAACATTACTACTCAAAACTCCTCACTCAAAAAAAACCAACAGTTTCTATTCTTAAAAAAATACAAATCCTACTTTCTGGACGATTAAGTGTAATATCTCTGAGTCATGGAAAATTGACGGAGGGAATAATTTTCGGGAACGATGCCGAAAACGATTGCGTAAAAACATTCTCCTATTCACTTGCACGAGCTAAACATTTGACATAAACTTATTTTACAAAACTATATAGTTTTAAACGTATCCTTGGAATAATATCATTTTTAGGCATAATGCCTTTTGAATAAAACGACTGCTATGAAAGATATTTCATTTTCACAATTGGATTCAATTGTGCCTCAATGTGCGGTGAATTTACCAAACCTTAACGACCTCAATCTTCCAGAAAAGGTATTGCAATTTGGTACAGGAGTATTACTCCGTGGTTTACCAGATTATTTTATTGACAAAGCCAATAAGCAAGGCGTTTTTAACGGCCGCATTGTGGTGGTAAAATCTACATCAGGGGCATCCGATGAGTTTGACCAACAAGATAGCTTATACACGATTTGTGAGCGCGGGGTACAGGCAGGAGAACAAATTGAGTCATACACTTTGAGCTCGGCTATTAGCCGTGTGATTTCAGCGCAATCAGATTGGAAAAAGGTGTTGGAATGTGCGCATAATCCTGAAATGCAAATTGTCATTTCAAATACTACCGAAGTAGGTATTCAATTAGTGCAAGACGATATTAATAACAATCAACCTCCTGTGTCATTCCCAGGAAAGTTACTAGCGTTTTTGTATGAAAGATATAAGGCGTTTAATGGCGACAAATCAAAAGGTTTGGTGATTGTACCTACGGAGTTGATTCCTGACAATGGTAAAAAATTGGAATCAATTGTGTTGGAATTGGCACATTTGAACTCTTTGGAAACCGACTTTTTGGATTGGTTAGAAGTATCTACCACTTTCTGTAATTCGTTGGTAGACCGTATTGTACCTGGCAAACCAAAACCAGAGGTGAAAGAGGCGATTGAAGCTCAATTGGGTTATACAGACCAATTACTAATTGTTTCTGAGGTTTACCGACTTTGGGCTATTGAGGGTAATGAGCATGTGAAAGAAGTTCTTTCGTTTGGACAAGTAGACGAAGGTGTGATTGTTGAGCCCAACATTGATTTATACCGTGAGTTGAAACTACGATTATTGAACGGAACCCATACTTTAAGCTGTGGACTAGCATATTTGGCTGGTTTCAAAACAGTATCTGAAGGTATGGAGGACGAATATTTAAGCACTTTCGTAAGTAACTTGATGTTGGCTGAATTAGCGCCTTCTATTCCATACAAAGTGTCAATTTTGACAGCAGAACGTTTTGGTCGTCAGGTACTAGACCGTTTCCGTAACGATAGTATCCAACACAACTGGTTGAGCATTACAATGCAGTATACTTCTAAAATGAAGATGCGTAATTTGGCAACCTTGTTACAGTATTATCAAAATTTCCCGTGTGTTCCTGAATATTTTTCGGTAGGATTTGCAGCTTATTTGCTTTTTATGAAAGCAGAACTTGCTGCAGATGGAAAATATTATGGTACAAGCAACGGAGAGAAATACCTTATTCAGGACGACAAAGTGGCTTATTTTGCTGAAAAATGGACTTCATTATCTCCCGAAGAATTAGTGGAATCTGTACTTTCTGATAAATTTTTGTGGGGAACAGACCTTGCGGCACTCAAAGGATTTTCTGCTATGGTCACAGAGTACTTATGCAAAATGACTAACGAAGGTGTATTGAGTACCCTGAAAATATTTGTACGTAAAGGTGAAGATACCTTGGTAAGTTAAGTATTAGTGCAGAATTATGAGTTGTGAATGTAAAATTTTAATTATCAATATCTTACATATATAATTGATTAAATATAATTCTGCACGATTACTTAAGTTGATGGGTAAAATTAGATTAAAGTTGTCAGGCACTGGCAATATGCACAAGGCAAAGAGTTAAGGTAAAGTGTTGTAAGTTAATATTTCACATTCACAATTCGCAACTCGTAATTCCTCATTGTCCTTCTTCTGTAACCAGTAAACATTCTCAAAAAATGAAAGCAAAAGCTATCAAAATCAATCCTAGCGACAATGTCTATGTAGCTTTGACAGACCTCAAAAAAGGGGAGGTGCTAGAAGGAATAGAATTAAAAACAGATGTTCCTGTTAAACATAAATTTGCAGAATTTGACTTCGCTATAGGCGATTTGTTGAAAATGTATGGTCTTACCATTGGAAAAGCAGCTCAGCCTATTCAACAAGGAGAACATATTACTACTTTCAATGTAAAACACGTAGCCGAATCATATGGAGAGCGTGTGCCTAATTTGGAGTGGCAAAAACCAGATATTTCAAAGTTTGAAGGACGTACTTTCAACGGTTTTCATCGTGCAGATGGTCGTGTGGGTTCTGCTAATTATTGGTTGGTAGTACCAATGGTGTTTTGTGAAAACCAAAACGTCGAGGTAATCAAAAATGCGCTTTTGAATGAATTAGGATATGCTAAGGCATCACAATTCCAAGGATATACGCAAAGCTTGATTAATGCTTACAAAAACGGAGTAGATGTTTCGGCATTAGTTTATGAAGAAACCGAACAAACTGAAGATGGGCGTGGTAAATTATTTCCACAAGTAGACGGTATCAAATTCTTGACACATACTGGTGGTTGTGGTGGTACACGTGAAGATGCACAAGTATTATGTCAATTGTTGGCAGGATATATCACGCATCCAAACGTAGCTGGTGCAACGATTTTGAGTTTAGGTTGTCAAAATGCGCAGGTAAAATTATTGCAAGATGCCATTGCTAAAGTAGACCCTCAATTCTCAAAGCCTCTTTATATTTTCGACCAACAAGCTATCGGAAACGAAGAGCAAATGTTGCGTCAGGCTATCAAACAAACCTTTATTGGATTAACTATCGCTAACCAAGCGAAACGTGAACCTGCACCACTTTCACACATTACTTTAGGGGTAGAATGCGGTGGTTCAGATGGTTTTTCAGGAATTTCTGCTAATCCATCAGTAGGATATTGCGCTGATTTGCTTTCTGCTTTAGGAGGAAAGGTAATGTTAGCTGAATTCCCAGAATTATGTGGTGTTGAACAAGAACTTATCAATCGTTGCGTGAGTGATGATTTAGCAGATAAGTTTACCACTATTCAGGCAGCTTATGCACGCAGTGCGGAGGCGGTTGGTTCTGGATTTGATATGAACCCTTCTCCAGGAAATATCAAAGATGGCTTAATTACTGATGCGATGAAATCGGCAGGTGCCGCTAAAAAAGGAGGAAATTCTCCTATTTTTGACGTATTGGATTATACTGAACAAGCGACTAAGTCAGGCTTAAATTTGCTTTGTACTCCGGGTAACGATGCCGAATGTACGACAGGTTTGGCTGGTTCGGGTGCCAATGTAATCATGTTTACAACGGGCTTAGGTAATCCAATGGGTAATCCTATTTGTCCTGTTTTAAAAATTTCTTCTAACTCTGCTTTAGCAGAAAGAATGTCTGATATTATTGATATCAACGCAGGAACGGTTATTACAGGAGAAAAGACTATTGCCGAAATGGGCGAGGAGTTGTTGGAATATTGTATCAAAACTGCCTCGGGTGAGTACACGCCAAAGGCTGTTGCTCTTGGACACGACGACTTTATTCCATGGAAACGTGGAGTTTCTTTGTAAGTGTTGAGTGTAGAGTTTTGAGTGCGGAGTTTTGGAATTTCTAAAACCATTTCTAAAAGCTGATAGCTCACAGCCGACATACTTGCCCTCGTTGGAGTTTTCTCCAACGAGCTAAGCGCTAACTATAGAGCATTGTTTTTTGCTTACGCGAACGGCTTCTGAGTGCTGAGTATGGAGTTTTGAGTGCGGAGTTTTAGATGACTGAGCCTCCAAAACCTCTGCCGACAGCTCAAAGCCGAAAGCCGACAGCTCACAGCCAAAATATTATCCAAATACAGTCTCTTGCTTGAGTCAGCTAACTTTAAGCAATTTTTTTGAACTACTATCAATTTCAAAAGATGAAAAACTTCTTAGACGACAATTTTCTATTACAGACTGAAACAGCTCGTACTTTGTATCATGAGTATGCGAAGCAAATGCCAATTATTGACTACCACTGCCATCTCCCACCAGACCAGATAGCGGAGGATAAGTCATTTGAGAACCTTGCCCAAATTTGGTTGTATGGCGATCACTACAAATGGCGTGCTATGCGTACAAATGGCATCAACGAAGCTTATTGTACTGGAGATAAGTCGGATTATGAAAAATATGAACAGTGGGCAGCAACGGTACCTTATACCATGCGTAACCCTTTGTACCACTGGACCCACCTCGAATTACAGCGTTATTTTGGGGTAAATGAAATTTTGAATCCATCGACTGCCAAGGATATTTACGAAAAATGTACTGCCCTTCTTCAAACACCAGAATATTCGGTGAGAGGTTTGTTGAATAAAATGAATGTAAAAGTGGTATGTACAACCGATGACCCGATTGATTCTTTGGAATATCACCAAAAAATCAAAGCTGATGGTGTTGAGGTAAAAGTATTGCCTACTTTCCGTCCAGATAAGGCAATGGCGGTTGAGAATGTGGCAAATTTTGTGGCTTATGTGGCAAAATTAGAAACAGTTGTAGGTCGTAGTCTTTCCACTTTGGAAGAATACCTAGGTGCTTTGAAAGAGCGCCATGATTTCTTTGCTGAAATGGGTGGCAAACTCTCTGACCACGGTCTTGAGCAAATTTATGCGGAAGATTATACTGAAGATGAAATTGCTGCTATCTTCTTGAAAATCAAAGGAGGAAGTGAGTTGACTTTAGAAGAACAATTGAAGTTCAAGTCTGCAATGTTGATCCATTTTGCTATTTGGGACTGGGAAAAAGGCTGGACTCAGCAATTTCACTTAGGTGCATTGCGTAACAACAACCTTCGTGCGATGCGTGAATTGGGCCCAGATACTGGTTGGGATTCAATTGGTGATTTTGACCAAGGTAGAGCCCTTTCGAAATTTTTAGGTAAATTAGACGAAAACAACCAATTGGCTAAAACTATCCTTTACAACTTGAACCCTCGTGATAACGAATTGATGGCTACTATGATTGGTAACTTCAATGATGGTTCTGTAGCTGGAAAAATCCAATTTGGTTCTGGTTGGTGGTTCCTCGACCAGAAAGATGGTATGGAAAAACAAATCAATGCGCTTTCAAATTTGGGCTTGTTGAGCCGTTTTGTAGGTATGTTGACAGACTCTCGTAGTTTTCTTTCTTTCCCTCGTCATGAGTATTTTAGACGAATTTTATGTAATATATTAGGTAACGACGTTGAAAATGGCGAATTACCTAACGATATTCCTTGGATTGGAAAGATGGTTCAAGATATTTGTTACAACAACGCCAAAGAATACTTCGGATTTTAATTGACTCGGCTAGGTATCTCAGAGGTATCTAGCCGCTTTTTAAAATAGATATATGCAAAAAATAGTGTGTTGTTTTGGAGAGATTCTTTTACGTTTTTCTCCTCAGTTGGGTGGTGAATGGATTAAAAATGCCACAATGCCCGTGTTTGTTGGTGGTGCCGAATTGAACGTAGCCACAGCTTTAGCTAATTGGAATGTGCCTGTGCAATATACAAGTGTATTGCCTGACAACCAGCTTTCGGTTGAATTGAAGCAGTATATTGAAGAAAAAGGTATTTCTGCTGATAAAATGCCTTGCTTCGGTGACAGAATAGGTACTTATTACCTTCCACAAGGTGCTGACCTCAAAAATGCAGGCGTAATTTATGACCGTGCTCATTCTGCTTTCTGGACTTTAGCACCCGGTAAAGTAGATTGGGATAGCATTCTCGAAAATGTCTCTTGGTTTCATTTCAGTGCTATTAGTCCAGCTTTGAACGAAGACGTAGTGGATGCCTGTGAGGAGGTTTTGAAAATTGCTAAAAGCAAGGGTATTACCGTATCGGTTGACCTCAACTATCGTGCAAAGCTTTGGAAATACGGCAAACATCCTGTCGAAATCATGCCTCGCTTGGCGAAATATTGCGACGTCATCATGGGTAATATTTGGGCGGCTGATTGGCTATTGGGTATTCCTGTAGATGCAAGTATCAACCCCGATTCAACACAAGAAGAGTATTTAGCGCATAGCATTCGTACTGCCGAAGCTATTCAACAACAATACCCTCAATGTTCTGTGGTAGCGCATACGTTCCGTTTTGATGCTCCTCCGAAAGGCATTTTGTATTATACCACACTTTTTACCAATGGTCAACAATACGTTTCTCCGACTTTCACAATTGATGAAGTTGTAGATAAGGTAGGCAGTGGTGACTGTTTTATGGGAGGATTGATTTATGGTTTATACAATGAAAAATCACCTCAAGAAGTAATTAATTATGCAGCTGCAGCGGCATTTGGCAAGCTGAATGAGTATGGCGATGCTACCAAACAAAGCGTATATCAAGTAGAAAATCTACTGGCTAGGTTTTTATAAGCATAGAAATCACTGAGAAAATGATCTCGGTGATTTCTATTATCTTTTATTGTTCCTCTCAATTTTAATTAAGAAATATAAAATGGCCCTTTTTAATAGTGCAACGGTTGATCAACTCATCGCAAATTATCCCGTTGTTCCCGTTTTTTATCATGAAGATTTAGCATTAACACAAGGTATCATTAAAGCTTGTTACGATGGTGGAATGCGTGCATTTGAATTTACTAATCGTGGTGAAAGTGCCTTGGCAACTTTTACGGCTTTAGTGCCTTTTATTCGTGAAAATTGCCCAGATATGGCAATTGGTATCGGTACAATTTTCAAAGCTGAACAAGCTGCAAAGTTTATTGAAGTAGGCGCAGATTTTGTGGTACAACCTGTCACTACTGCTGAAGTTGGTGCATTGTGCCAAGAAAAAAATATTGCTTGGTACCCTGGTGCTTGTACCTTGAACGAAATTTATCAAGCAACAGAATTAGGTGCTACTGTGGTTAAAATCTTCCCGGGTAATGTTGTTGGTCCAGGTTTTGTAAAATCTATGAAGGGTCCAATGCCGAAGGTGAAAGTAATGGTAACAGGAGGAGTAGAACCTACAACTGAAAGTCTTACAACATGGTTTAAAGCAGGTGTAACTGCTGTTGGAATGGGTTCACAATTGTTTCCAAGTGCCGTTTTAGCAAATAAAGATTTTAATCAAATTCAACAAACCGTAGCTAGCTTGATGGAAACGGTGGCAAGCTTATCTAAATAAAAACTATGGAAAAAAAGGTAGGAAGTTATCGTTGGGTCATTGTAGCCCTTTTGTTTTTTGCAACAACCATCAGTTATCTTGACCGCCAAGTAATTGCTTTATTAAAGCCAACCTTGGAAAAAGAATTTGACTGGAATGAAAAAGATTATAGTAACCTAGTGATGGCATTTCAAGCTGCTTACGCGATTGGTTTGGTGTTATCTGGTAGTATTATTGATAAAATTGGTACGAAATTAGGCTATTTGGTAGCAGTAATTTGGTGGAGTGCTGCAGGTGTTTTAACTGCTGCTGCTACCAGTACCTTTGGTTTTGGTGCATTCAGAGCTTTATTGGGCTTGGGCGAGGGAGGAAACTTCCCTGCAGCTATCAAGAGTGTAGCTGAATGGTTTCCTAAAAAAGAACGTGCATTAGCAACGGGTATTTTTAACTCTGGTGCTAATATCGGTGCTGTGGTAGCACCATTGATGGTACCTTGGATTTTGGCCGTCTGGGGTTGGCAAGTGGCGTTTATGGTAACGGGTGGTGTAGGTTTTATCTGGGTGATTTTCTGGGTAATGAGCTACGACAAGCCAACAACGCATAAATCTGTTACGCCTGAAGAATTAGCTTATATCCAGAGTGATGAAGATGAAGTTGCCGAATCGGATGAGAAACCTGTAAAATGGGCTCAATTGTTCGGTATTCGTCAAACTTGGGCTTTCGTTTTTGGGAAAATGTTAACTGACCCAATTTGGTGGTTCTTCTTGTATTGGTTGCCTTCATATTTTGCTGAGACTTTCCAATTAGACTTAAAAAAGCCATCATTAGAACTTATTATTGTTTATACTGCAACAACTATTGGTAGTATCGGTGGTGGATATGTATCTGGTTTCTTGATCAACAAAGGGTGGCCAGTTTTCAAAGCACGTAAAATTGCGATGTTGAGTTTTGCCTTGGCTGTTGTGCCAATTATGGCTGCTCAATATTGCTCAAATATTTGGCAAGCGGTAGTATTGATTAGTATTGCGGCAGCGGCTCACCAAGCGTGGAGTGCCAACATTTTTACGACAGCTTCAGATATGTTCCCTAAAAAAGCAGTTTCTTCTGTTGTAGGTATCGGTGGTATGGCTGGGTCTGTTGGTGGTATCCTTTTTCCATTAATGGTAGGTACTATTTTGGATTCATACAAAGAAGCTGGAAATATTACAGCAGGTTATAATATCATCTTTATTGTGTGCGGTTTTGCCTATTTATTAGCATGGGGCTTAATGCACTTGTTTGCTCCGAAAATGGAGAAAGTAGAATTGTAAAAAGCAAGTGGACAAAGTTTGATTTAAGGTGTTAGGCTATAGGTAAAGAGTGTTAAAATGTTTTTTTATTAACGATAGATATATTTTGCCGAATGCTCAAAGCTGAAAGCCGAAAGCTCAAAAATTAAATTTTACTTTGCCCATTAACTTAATAAAATCTTGTTAAAAACGTGAATGGATTAGCCAGTGATGCTTGTATGTGTTGCTGGCTAATTTTGTAAAAGGGCAATGTTACTATTTCGGATATCGGATGTTGGATTTCGGAAGTGTAAGAAGACCATATTCCATGGTAAATAAAGATATTTTACTTTATCTCCGAAATCAGAAATCCCAAATCTGAAATTGTGAGAAACCCATCTGTCACTACTTATTCACCATTCAAAATTCACAATTAAATCAGCTATGTCACAATTTGAAAAAAGATTTGTTCATGACGAAGACCTTGCCTGGGAAACAGTAGGTGAGGGGTTACGTCGTAAAATTATGAGCTATGACAATAATGTCATGATGGTAAAAGTAGCCTTCGAAAAAGGTGCTGTAGGTTCGTTGCATAGCCATTATCATACGCAAATTAGCTATGTCGAAAGTGGAGCTTTTGAGATAACCATTGAAGGTAAAACCGAAGTGCTTAAACAAGGCGATACTTATTATATTCCGCCTCATATTGTACACGGGGCAGTGGCTTTGGAAGTAGGAGTGTTGGTGGATGTATTTGCACCGTTTCGAGAAGATTTTGTTTAACATATTGTTAGTTACTCAGGGCGAAATCTTCGCCCTTTTGTTTTGATTTTCATCATTTTTCAAATTCTTAATCTAAGGTTCATAGATTCTTGGTAATTTTGCACCTTATTAGCAATTGGGTACTGAACTAATTTAGTTAAAATAGGTTTATCAATTGAAACCAATAGTTCAGTTCAACAACAAACCATTTCAACCAAGAATATCTTATCAGATGATTGATTTTTCACAAATTCCTTCGCCTTGTTATGTAATCGAAGACCAACTTTTGAGAAAGAACCTTACACTTCTCAAATATGTACAGGAGCAAGCAGGAATCGAGATTATTTGTGCGCTTAAAGGCTTTTCAATGTATAGCACTTTTCCAATGGTACGTCAGTATTTGGCTGGTGCTACGGCAAGTTCACTCAACGAAGCCCGTCTTTGTTTTGAGGAAATGAAAGCGAAGGCTCACGTATATGCCCCCGCTTATTTGGAACGTGAATTTGACGAATTGATGTCTTATTCGAGCCATATCACTTTCAACTCGTTGAATCAATATAATACTTTTGGGGATAGAGCACGTGCTAATGGTATTAGCTGCGGTTTGCGTATCAACCCTCAATACTCTGAGGTTGAAACAGATATGTATAATCCATGTATTGCTGGTTCGCGATTGGGAATTACTCGTAATCAATTAGGAGATACTTTGCCAGAAGGTATTGAAGGTTTGCACTCACACACCCTCTGCGAAAATGATTCATATACATTAGAGCGTACTTTGAACGCTATTGTAGAACGTTTTGGCGATTTATTGGAACAAGCTAAATGGTTGAACTTGGGTGGAGGACACTTAATTACTCGTGCTGATTATGAGCCAGAGCATTTAATTTCTGTGTTGAAAAACCTTAAAGCTCGTTTTCCACATCTAAAAATAATTCTAGAACCTGGCTCGGCTGTAGGTTGGAGAACAGGTTATTTGACCTCAACGGTGATGGATATCATTGATTCGCAGGGAATTAATGCTGCCATTTTGGATGTGAGTTTTGCAGCACACATGCCAGATACCCTAGAAATGCCTTATAAACCAAGAATTTTGGGAGCTCACCACGAACCTGTGGAGGGCAAACCAACATATCGTTTTGGCGGTATGACTTGTTTGGCAGGTGACTTTTATGGAGATTACTCGTTTGACCAAGAATTGAAAATTGGAGATTCTATCGTATTTGATGACATGATTCACTACACGATGGTAAAGACAACGACTTTCAATGGCGTTAACCTTCCTTCAATTGGTATTTGGAGAGAAAACGATACTTTTGAATTGGTTAAATCTTTTGGTTACGAAAGCTTTAAAGATAGATTGTAAGTTCGAGTAACGGAATTACTTTTTAGAGAATTTTGAATAATGTCAAAGCCCAAAGCTTTGACATTATTGTTTAAACCCTTTCTTGCTTTGTCCCTTTCACAAAGAAGCCTACAATAGCCGTAGTCATCATACCCATAATCGGGGCACCAACGACACTCTGAATCATATAGTTTTTCTCATTGAATTGATTCAAAGCTTCTTCCTTTGTCATCATATTGTGAGAAATGACATATCGAATGACATTTGGAAAAAACTCTGGTGTGATGATATGCGTCGTAATCCACTGTGTTAGTGGTGCCAAAATCGTAACCACCAATGTAATATAAAATCCACTCATCAAAGCTTGTTTGTAGGTCATATTACCTCCAAAGTCTTTGAAACGTTTTTCTCTAAGGGCAAATACGTAAAGCGTTATGGCAGGAATAGCAATGAAGTTGGTATAAATCGGATGCTTGTCGATATATACATCGTGCAAGCCCGCAACTTTTTCGAGCGTCATCCATAACAGAGTCATTAACGAAAAATAAATACCCCATTTGATTTCAGTAGAGATAGCTTTCATATCGAGATTTAGTTTTATTTCTCTTTAAGTTAAACTAAAATATGAAAGATTTCAAGTAATTGCTTATTTGGGGTTGCTGATTTCGGAGTTTAACTTATGATTAGCAGAAAGGATTAAATCAATTGAATGTCTGAGGTGTAGTTTGATTGTAATGTTTTGATTATGAGGGTATTCAAATAACAATTGTACGATTAACCAATAACCTCTTCTGATTTAATGAAATAACTTCCTAGTTCAAGACTTAGTCTTATTTTTTTATCAGTTTATAAACTGAAACAAAAGTTAGTCCGAGACTTAGTCTCGAACTAGGCAATTCATCATAAATACTTAAGAAACTTTTCCAATCACAGGCAAAGGAACAAAGCCTGTTTCGCCTTCTATTTTGGGGAATAACTGGTCTTGCCAACGTTGTTTAGCCTCTTCTAGCATTTCTTTATCACTTGCTACAAAATTCCAAAACATAAATCTTTCTTCTGGAAATGGCTCTCCACCAAAGATATAAATGGTTGTATTTTCACCTATCGTAAATTCACAAAGTGAAGCATCTTTGGCCACTAGAATTCTTTTGGGTTCATACACATTCCCTTCGCTTTCCACACTTCCCTCCAAAATATACATGGCTGCCTCGCCAAAAAGAGAACTACCGATTTTGACCGTTTTTTTAGCTGTAGATTTGATTTCTAGTAAAAAAAGAGGACTATATACTGGTACGGGAGATTGATGCCCTAAGGCTTCGCCTGCAATGAGTTTGTATTGTACGCCATCTTCTTCCCATGCTGGTAAAGTGTCGGCTTCGGCATGGAAAAAGCTAGGCTCCATTTGTTCCAAATGTTTGGGTAATGCCACCCATATTTGTAATCCATGCAAAAATTTAGGTGAATTTCTTAGATAATCTGGCGTGCGCTCGGAGTGAACAATTCCGTTGCCTGCGGTCATCCAATTGACTGCACCTGGTTGAATTTCCATCTGCGTTCCTAGGCTGTCTCTGTGCATTATACTGCCTTCAAAAAGATAGGTGAGGGTAGACAACCCAATGTGAGGATGCGGTCCGACATCGAAGTTTTCATAATCTTGGAGCTGTGTTGGCCCCATGTGGTCGATAAAAGTAAAAGGACCCACCATTCGCTTGGTACGAAATGGAAGCAATCGACCTACCCAGAAGTTCCCAACTTCGTGCGGTCTTTCTTCGATAATATGGCTTAGATTTGACATATACAAAGATAAGTTTTTGCCTTATTTTACAAAAAATAAGCCAGTCCAAAAATGAACTGGCTCGACATAGAACGAAGGGTTATTAAGTATTAATTGAGTTGGATAGTTCTAAATAAAATATTTCCTTTCACAAATTTGATTCGAAGCTGCTGGGTACCTTTATTTAACGGGATATTACCAGCTTTCACCCATTTCCAATTTTTGTCATTGCCTGTAGGTTTGATTTTTGTAGTAGACAACAATTGATCATTGCTCCATATTTCTATTTGACCTTCTGCTTCTTTTGAGGCTACTTCTAGATTTATTTGATATTTTTTGGCTTTTTCTACCTCAATCGTATAGCCCAACCATTCATCATTTTCAATCGAAAATACCTGATATTGCCCATCTTCTAATTGAATGTCTACACCATCGTTGCGATATGCTTTTCCCCGATTTCCTTGTGTATTGACGCCTGGGGTATAGTGATAACTAGCAGTATCTTTATCATAATACCCAATTCGTTGCCCTCCTAAGTCAAAATCAACCGCAGGAATGGTAACCGATGAGCCGATGCGATGTGTTTTGAAAGCCACAGCTTTATGCTCTTTTACTTGTCTAAACATCGCATCAATCACGTCGGCGTGGGGTTGGTTATTAGGAAGTTGGATGAGTGAAATAAGTTCGTCTAAAGAGGTTTGTGCTTCTTCTTTGCTCGGCTTAGGACCTTTGTTGTTCCAGTAATCCAAAAGCTTTTGGTAAGAGGGCGTTATTTTGATTTCCCAAGGGTTATTAATTCCCATTTTCTTGGATTGCCACCATGCCCAACCAATATCATTGGATTCGACCAAACGGATCGCTTCAGTAAACCAGTTGTTAGAGTTTTCGCCCGATTCGCCTAACCAAAGCGGTACATTGTATTCCTCTCTAAGATTCAAGAAATTTTGAATAGCGGCCTTGGTATTAAAATTTCCATATTTGTGAAAACTCAATACCATATTATTGTCCCACGTAGGCAGAATTCCACGGTAATTATTCCCAAAACCATTTCCTTCAATAATGATAATATGATTGTTGTCTACCTCACGGATGGCTTTCGTAATTTCTATCATCAGGTTTCTTAGTGGAAGATTGAGTTTTTCTTCTGTTCCTCTAAAATCCTTTGCATCCTGAAAGCCCCAATTGGGTTCGTTGATAATGTCATAACCTCCAATCCAAGGTTCGTTGGCGTATCTTTCTGCTAGCTTTTTCCAAAGTGCAATTACTTTTAATTGATTATCACGACTCTCCCACAAGGAAGGCAAACTAGGATTACGATCAGAAATAGCTAAGTCATTCCCTTGTCCGCCAGGCGCTGCGTGTAAATCTAAAATCAAATACATTTTATTGGCTTTGCACCAAGATAATAGGCTATCAGTCATGGCAAAACCCTTTTCTATCCACGTGTTTTGTCCTGCAATGGGTTCTTTTTCTACCGAAAGGGTATATAAATCATAGTGCATCGGCAACCTGATAGAGTTGAAGCCCCATGCTGCCATTGAATCAATATCTGCTTTTTGGGTATGTTTTTCGAGCCATTGTTGATAAAATTTATCAGTGGCGTCTTGTCCAACAAGCTCCTGAATTCGGGCTTTGATTTGATATTGCTGACCAATATTTCCAAGTTTAAACATATAGCCTTCTTGCAACATCCAGCCACCCAGCCCCATGCCTCGTAAGATTATCTTGTTCCCGTTCGAGTCGGTGATAATTTTTCCTTTAGCTTTCAAAAATCCTTGAGCCTGAGCGATTACCGAGATAATCGCTAGGACAAGAGTTAACATACACTTTTTCACTGTTTTGTTCTGAAGGGTTATTAAATCCTTATGTTTTGGGGCTAACTATGAATTAAAACCCTAATCTCCAACTAGAATTAACGCCAGAAGACCCAAATCATAATGACAATGAATTTATAGTTTTTAAAGAAATTGGATATATAAAAAATTAGCAAAACTTATTTTCAAGATTTTAAACAGGAGTAAAGGTTAAAACACTACAGATATATTTATTGGAATAGGTACTAAAGTAATTGTTTGTCAAAAGTAGAAATACTCTATCAGGATTAATAAAATTGTGCCCCTACATTACCCCAACATTAGGACAATAAGGATAGAAAACTATAATATTTTGGACTTTTTGCCAGATATTTGTCTTAAAATATACACATCGCCTGTAATTGTTTTATGAACCGACTAATCCTATCAATCATATTACTTCTTTCCATATCTATCTCATTTGGGCAAAATACCATTGGTTTGCCAGAGATAAATAACTATACCAAAAATCAATATCTTGCTGGAACGCAAAACTGGGGTATTCAACAAGATGCTGCTGGACGGATGTATTTTGCTAATAATGAAGGTCTTTTGACTTTTGATGGTAACTATTGGCGAAAGTATCATTTGCCTTCCAAAACCAAAGTTCGTTCCTTGGCGATTGCTTCGGATGGTAAGATTTATGTGGGCGGTGAAAATGAAATTGGCTACTTCAGTCCAAGTGAAAATGGGGTATTGGCATATCATTCTTTAAAGCAACTCTTGCCTGAAAAAGACCAAACTTTTTATGATGTTTGGAATGTTTGTGTGTGGAAAGAATCCGTTTTTTTCCGTTCTAGCAGTCGCATTTTTGAATACAAAGCCAATAAAATTTCGGTGTATAGACCTTCTTCTCACTGGCGTTTTTTAGGTAAAAGTTCAGAAAAACTAATCGCACAAGATTTTGATAAAGGATTATTGTATTTCGAAAATGGACAATGGATACCTTTTAGTACAGATTTGCAATTGTTGGGCAAACAGCTAGTTACCTCCATTGTACCTATTTCAAAGGAATTATCATTGATTTCAACTTTTGAGAATGGGCTGTATTGGCTAAATACACAGCGCGTTCAAGCATTTGCTACATCATTTATTACCGAAATTAGCAAATATCGTATCTATCATGCTGTTCAAATTAATGCTACTCAAATAGCGCTCTCGACGAGCCTGAATGGTTGTTATATCATCGATATTCATGGAAATTTTATTCAACACTTTTCAAAAACTGAAGGGCTAAATAACAATAATATTCTCAGTAGCTTTTTAGATAAACAAAAAAATCTTTGGTTGGGCTTAGACAACGGAATTGCCTTCGTGGCGACCAACAATGCCATCAAAAGCATTTCGATTATGCAAGATGCTGATGCTGGAGGATATGCTTCGGCCTTGTATCAAGGAAATTTGTATTTGGGAACTGCCAACGGCTTGTATGTGGCGCCCATTAAGGAACAGGGTGATTTGAGTTATGAAAAAAGTGCCTTCCGAAAAGTCCCTAACTCGACTGGTCAAGTATGGAATTTACAAGTCATTAATCGTCAGCTCTTGATGGGGCATCATGAGGGAGCATATATAGTAAACGCAAAAAGTGCTCAAAAAATAGATGATAATGGGGGGTATTGGACTTTTGTGCCACTTTCGAGTTTGCAACCTACCGCTCGATTGGTAGCAGGAAATTACAATGGTTTGAAGTTTTGGAATTATAAAAATGGACAATTTTCGGTAGATAAAAGGGTAGATAATTTTCATATTTCTTCTCGTTTTGTCTGTATTGATCCCAATAATGACAAAACTATTTGGACATCGCACCCCTATAAAGGTGTTTTTAGAGTTTCGATGAAGGATTCTTTAAAAACAGAAGTGAAGTTATACGGTGCGCGAGAAGGTTTGACTCTTTCAGAGAATAACAGCTTTGTATACCGTCTTAAAAATAGGGTGATAATTGCTTCTGAAAATGGCATTTTTGAATACAATATTCATACCGACAAATTTGTTCCTTGTTCTTTATTAATGCCCTATTTTAAAGGAATGAAAATGTATTATCTCAAAGAAGACCAAGATGGAAACGTCTGGTTTATCGCAGATAATAGAATTGGGGTCTTGGACTTCTCTAGCAATAAGCCACAAGTAATCTATTTTCCTGAATTAAATAATCGTTTAGTCTCGGGCTTTGAGTTTATCAATCCCATGAATCTAGAAAATGTTATCGTAGGAGGGGAGAAAGGCTTTTTTCATATCAATTACAAAGCGTATCGACAAAAGCTGAGTAAGGTAAATGTGCTGATTAGTGAAATTAGTGCTTCGGGGAAAATAGATAGTGTCTTTTTCGGTGGAATCAAAAGTACAGAGAAGGCAAAAAATACCGAGATAGACAGTGATTTTGACCGATTAACATTCGAATATTCCTCTACACTTTTTCATCAACTCCAAACGGTAGAATATGCTTGCCAGTTAGAAGGTTTTGATGCTACATGGTCGGCATGGACCAAAAAGACAAGTAAAGAATATACCCAATTGCCAGCAGGAACCTATTTATTTAAGGTAAAAGCAAGAAATAATTTGGGGCAAGAATCTGACATTACGTCTTATCAAGTGATTATATTGCCACCTTGGTATTTGACTATCTGGGCTTATATTTTCTATCTTTTTCTGCTATTCCTTGCCTTTTGGAGATTGTTTCGTTGGCAACAACAAAAATTTATCGACCAGCAAGTCTCGTTTCAAAAAGAACAAAAGCAATTGATGTATATGCACCAATTGGAATTAGATAAAAATGAAAAAGAGATTGTCAGCCTAAAAAATGAAAAATTAGAGGCAGAAATTATCCATAAAAATGCCGAACTGGCTTCCTCAGCGATGTATTTAGTTCAAAAAGCGGAATTACTGACCAAGCTCAAACAAGATTTGGGTAAAATGTATAAGTCTGGCAATGTGGAGGAAATCAAGGAAGATTTGAAACGCATGATGAAAACGGTTGACGATGAGAATACAGTTGAGACCGATTGGAACCAGTTTTCGATGCACTTCGATAGTGTTCATAGTAATTTTTTGATGGTCATCAAAGAGCGCTTCCCCAATCTAAGCCCAAGTGAACTAAAGCTTTGTGCGTATTTAAGAATGAACCTTTCTACCAAAGAAATTGCTCAACTCATGAATATCTCTGCAAGAAGTGTTGAAGTAAGTAGGTATCGTTTACGAAAGAAACTACAACTACCTTCTGAGGTTAATTTCTTTAGCTATTTCCTGAGTATTTACGAAGAATAGATTTCGATTGTAGATTTGGGATACTGGATTTCGGATTAAAACCTGTAGAGACGTTGCATGCAACGTCTCCAAACAAATTTTCAAATTGAAAAAAGGTTAGACCTGTAGCGTTATGGACAAATCATATTGGGTATATACCTATGTTATTTGTCAATCATCTTGTAAACACGTACATAATCAATATCCATTTGGCAAGGGAATATTGAATTGTCTACGCCTTTGGCACCGCCCCAGTCTCCACCAATGGCAAGATTCAATAAAATATGGAATCTTTTATCAAACGGCCATTCGGCATAACTTTTGTTTTCATTCACAAATTCAAAAATCTTCTCATTGTCAATATATCCTCGAATAGCATAAGGAGTCCAATCTACCCGATACAAATGATAGTCGGTTATAGCAGTGGGGATTGTTTTAACGGCAGTTTTTTGTGTATTGATTTTGAAGTAATATGCCAGAGAATGGGTGCTAATATGTACGACATTTGGGTCATAACCCACATGTTCCATAATGTCAATTTCACCAGAATTTGGCCAACCACCATACGCCCAATCTGTAGGAAGCATCCAAATAGCAGGCCACGTGCCTAAGCCTTTCGGAAGCTTCGCTTTGATTTCGAAACGACCATAGAGAAAATCCCCTTTTTGTCGAGATACTAATCTGGTTGAGGTATAATCTTTACCTCCCAATGATTCTTTTCTGGCAATGATACTGAGTTTACCATCCTTTACCAAGGCATTGTTGGTGCTGTTGGTATAGTACTGAAGTTCGTTATTGCCCCAACCTGTTCCACCAATATCATAGTCCCAAAGCTTGGGATTGGGTGCTCCAGCATAGTCAAATTCATCTGCCCAAATGGGAGTCGTTTCAAAGTCCCAAGCTTTATCTACCAATGGAGGAATCGTTACCACAACAGGAGAAGGCGTGGGTTTGGGTTGCCCTGAGCAGGAGTAAAGTGTGTTTACACCCAAAATGCACAGTGCGCCAATAGCTTTTTTTATGACTATGTTTTTCATAGAAAAAGGGGTTATAATTTGAAAATTTGGAGATTTGAAGATGAGAAGAAAAAAAGCTAGTCTCGAGCTAGAGAGTACGAATGTAATAAATGTCTAGTTCAAGACTTTTTCTTGGACTTATTTTTTTATACAGTTTAAAACTGGAACAAAAGATAGTCCGAGACTTAGTCTCGGACTAGAAGGTACTAAGGCAACTTATGCCTAGTTCAAGACTTTTTCTTGAACTTATTTTTTTATACAGTTCATAAACTGAAACAAAAGCTAGTCCGAGACTTAGTCTCGAACTAGGGAGTAATATAATTCTTTTGTATTTTAAGCTAATGTTTATCAATTAATCTACTTTGTACCTCCCCATTCTTTGCTTTGTTGGATTTTGGTGTTATCCATTTCTAACAAAGGAATAGGTAAAATTTCATGTTTTCCAGCTTGGAAACCACGACTTCCCAATACTTGAGGTGCAATTTTCCAACGTACCAAGTCAAACCAACGGTGACCTTCACCAGCCAACTCCAAACGACGTTCTTTAATGATATTTTCGAGGGTAGCTGCTATGTTACCAGTTGTGCTTTTGTAGGCACGATTACGAACGGCATTCAGCAACGTAGCCGCACGTTTTAAGTCTCCACCACCTCTAACTAAGGCTTCCGCTTCGAGCAAATATGTATCCGCCAAGCGAATTTCGTACATATTTTGTGGGAAATTCAACTCCATATTACCTGCGCCAGTCCATTTGAATGAGTTACGACCTGCAAATTTTTCCAAGAAATAACCTGTATTCATATAGCCTTTTTCGTAGCCAGCAATCCCGTTTTTCTCTAAACTATCCAAGTTCGCAATCGTAGAATTTAAGCGTGGGTCATAATGCATGGCATTAAATAAATCTGGTGTTACAACTAAAAAGCTCCAGCCCGAAACATAGTCAGGAGCATCAGATTTTAGTGAACGATAGCCACGTGGACCAACCAAAATATTCAATAAATTCCCCTCTGTACAAGCTACGCAGTTCCAGTTTCCTGCCGAAGTATTGGTATAGGCAATCTCAAAAATTGATTCGCTATTGTATTTATTAGTTACTTTCCAAAGGTCAGAAAAATTGTTGAGTAACTTATAACCATACTGATTTGAACCACCAGGTGTGCCATTTACGAGGGCAAATTCTGAAGCAGCCTCTGTGAATTTCTCTTGTTGCAAATACACTTTACCCAAAAGTGCATGAGCAGCACCTTGTGTAGCACGACCACCTTCAGTAGCCACTGGAACGGTAGCAGGAAGGTCTGCTAATGCCTCTTTTATATCCTTCTCAATCTGTGCATATACTTCACTAGGAGCAGCTTGTACTACATTGTACATCTGGCTAGCTTCTACAGGTTTGGTAAATAGTGGAATATTTTTGAAAAGACGTACTAAATCAAAATAAAAATACGCTCTCAAAAACTTTCCTTCAGCTGTGTAGCGCTTTTTCAAGGTTTCGTCCATTGGAACGCCAGGGAGCTTGGTAAGGATAGTATTGGCACGAAAGATACCAGAAAACCCTTTTCTCCATAATTCTCCCTGTGGACCACGGTCAGGGGTTAAAGTATAGTTAGAGATGACTTGAAAGTCTGAAATATCATTAGGTCCACCACCACCAGCGTAGTGGTCGTCAGACGCGGCATTCATAGCACCCACTTTGGTGACATAACCGCCTCCTTGCCAACCAACCACATCGTATGCCGCCACTAATCCGTTGAACGCTTCAGTTTGATTACGATAATAGTTAGCTTCGAGGTTGGTTCCTTTGGGAGTTACCTCCAAAAATTCAGTGGTACAAGCCGATAACAACTGGCTACCAATGAGTAATGTTGCGATATATTTTTTTACTGACATCTTGTTAAATTTTAGTTGTTAAGTATTAAGTGATCGTGCATAATAAGATTTAACCAATGTGTTTAGGCACTAGGCATCAGGCACAAGACAAAGAGTGTTAACATGTTTTTTAATAACCACTGCCATGCTTTTCCTCAAAGCCCACCGCCGAAAGCCGTTACCTGAAAGCACAATCTTAAATTTTATTTTGCCCACTAACTTAAGTAGAAGGAAAGGTTATTTTAATGATATATCTGCCGTGTAAATTTATGTTATCGTATTGATTATGAATAAATTACAATAACTGATATACTTTTAGCTGATAACCTCTGTTAAAATCCTAAATTTAAACCTACCATCCATGAACGTGCTTGTGGATAGATACCACGGTCGATACTCATGACACCTCCGCCAATTTCAGGATCATAACCACTGTATTTGGTGATTGTCAAAAGGTTTTGACTCATCACATAGAATCTTGCCTTGCCCAAACCCAATTTACTTGAGATAGTTTGTGGTAAAGTATAACCCAATTGAAGTGTTTTGATACGGAAATAGTCACCATTTTCAAGGTAGAAATTAGATGGGTTACCATAGTTTTTATTTGGGTCGCCATTTACGACTCTTGGCATGCTGTTGGTAGAACCTTCGCCTGTCCAACGATCCAAAACTTTGGTTGACCAGTTAGCATTTGCAATGTCCAAACGACGTAAACCTTGGAAGATTTTGTTACCGCCCGCACCTTGTCCAAATAACACAAAGTCAAAGTTTTTGTAACCTAAATTAACCGTAAAACCATAGGTTACCGTTGGCATTGGGTTACCCAAGAACACACGGTCTTTTTCTGTAATGACGCCATCACCATCTGTATCTTGCCATTTAAAATCGCCTGGTTTGGCATTAGGCTGAATCTTTTTGCCATCTTTAGCATATGCTTCGACTTCGCCCTGATTTTGGAAAACGCCTAAAGTCTGGAAGCCAAAGAATGAGTTGATCGGTTGGCCAACGGCTGTACGAGTAATAGGGTAGGTGCTCGATTGGAATGACTGACCACCTGACAAATAGGTGATTCCGTTTCCTAGGTTTGTTACTTCGTTTTTGATAAATGAAGCGTTACCATTTACCGAGAAGTTTACCTGACCGATTTTTTTACGATACCCTAATTCAATTTCAAAACCTGTATTTTGCATATCTGCCACGTTGGCTGCTGGGTTTGAAATAGCGCCTACATAACTTGGAATACGTGGGTTTTGAAGAATGTTTTTCGTTGTTTTCTGGAAATATTCTAAAGTCACAGAGAGGTTGTTGAACAAAGTCGCATCTATACCAATGTTCGCTTGACTCGTTTGTTCCCATTTTAAATCTGGGTTGGCTGGCGCATTTGGACTATAACCAATAATATAGCTTCCAGAGTTACCAATAGCGTAATTACGACCACTTCCGATTGTAGATAAGAACGCAAAATCCCCAATCGCATCGTTTCCTACTACTCCATAACCACCACGTACTTTCATAAAGTTGACAAAAGTATTTGTTGGGAAAAATGCCTCACGAGAAGTAACCCAACCTAATGATATAGATGGGAAAATACCATATTTGTTATTAGCGCCAAAGCGAGACGAACCATCACGACGAACTAGACCTTGAATCAAATATTTTTCGTCAAAACTATAATTCAAACGAGCAAACAATGAGGATACATTATGTAACTGTCCTTCACCAGAATCAGAAGAACGTTGGTCGTTTGGTACTTTGAAGTTCATCGACGCATCGTTGAAATTATCTACAGGGATATTATAGAAAGTTACACTCGTCGAATAGGTTCTGTTCTCAGAGTAAGCACCCTGACCCAACAATACACTTACATTGTGTTTTTGAATATCACGCGTATAAGAAACGGTATTTTCTAAGTTCCAATCAAAGCGAGAGTTCAAACCACGGTTATATGAAGTTTGTGACGTAATATTTGACGAGTTTAACCAAGAAATAGGCGTAAAGCTTTCATTGCCATAATACGCTACTTTCGAACCAATTGTTGAGCGGATTTTTAATCCTTGGATCGGACTAATTTCCAAATAAGCATTTCCAACAATGTTATCACTCCATCCATAATTGCCCAAACGGGTAGAGATATACGCCAATGGGTTAATCATCTCTTGTCCCACTGCTGTAGAGATACCATAAGGAAAACCATTGGCATCACGACGAATCCCTGTATTGGTGTACGGTGGAGCATTGTATATAGATGGGTCTGTTATGACAGCAGCAGTAATAGGGTCGAGGTTGATGGCAGAACTTAAAGGACCTCCAAACTCAGAGTTTGTATTTCCCAGACCTACAGATTTGTCATGTGCATAGCCTAAGTTCTGTCCAAAAGTTACATATTTTGAAATTTTGTGCGTGCTATTCAAACGGATATTCGCACGAGTATATTTCGAAATATCTGTAGCCACAATACCTTCCTGATCCAAATAACCAAAAGAAGCATAATAAGTAGAACGCTCACTACCTCCACTCAAACTAAGCTCATGATTCTGACGACGAGCACTATTATTAAAAATCAATGCTTGCCAGTCAGTACCCGTACCAAACGATTGAGGATTAGCATATACAGGTTGCGCACCAGCATTTACAGCAGCCTCATTGCGAATCGTCGCATACTGTGTAGCATTCAACAAATTGAGTTTTTTTGCAGGTGACGAAATACCATAAAAACCATTGTAGCTCACTTGTAGCTTACCCGCTTTTCCTTTTTTCGTAGTAACCAAAATTACCCCAGCGGCTGCGCGTGCCCCATAAATTGCCTGTGACGCAGCATCTTTTAATACTTCAATCGATTCGATGTCTGACTGATTCAAATAACCAATACCACCATTGTCGATTACCACTCCGTCCACTACCCAAAGAGGATCGTTGTTATTGAGTGTTGTTACACCACGCACACGTACTGTTGCCCCAGAGCCTGGCTGACCAGAACTAGAGGCAATCGTTAAACCCGAAGTACGACCTTGTAATGCTTCCTCAACACGGTTGATAGGCATAGTCTGTAAGTCAGAAGCCTTTACCGATGAGATAGCACCCGTTACCACACTTTTCTTTTGAGCACCATAACCTACCACAACCACTTCATCGAGTTTGTTGATGGCTTCCTCCATCACAAAATTAATGACGGTTGTATTGGCCTTGACACTCACACTTTGAGCCGAAGCGCCCAAATAATTGGCTACCAAAATAGCTCCTTGGTTTGCCGAAATACTGTAGCGCCCCAACGAATCGGTAATCGTAGCCTTCGCTGTTCCCATAATAGATACACTGGCGCCAATTAATGGTTCTCCAGAGTTTTTAGAGGTAACTTTACCAGTAACTCTAATACCTTGAGCTAGGAGTACATTTACGCTACCCAAAAGTAAAAGAATACTAAAAATTAGTAGATGTTTTTTGTTCATTTTGCAAAAGCATTTTGGAGTATAATGAAAAATAATTGGATTAATCCGATAGTGATAGGCTTATCGAACTGCTTTTCGCTTTTGCAAAAGTAGGAGGAAGGACTTCAAATAGTCCAATTAGGTGTTACTACATTACCACTACAAAACCTTTAATTTGGCTTTTAAAGGCATTTTTTACCCCAACATTACCACAACATGATAAGTTAAAGTACAAGAAATATTCATTTATGGTAGAAAAATTTGTATTAAAAAGCGTGGAGGAAAATATAAAGTAAGGAGAATGGATGTGATGTATAATAAGCGTATTCAAACGTTAAATTTCAGCTTGGTACTTAGCAATGGCAATGGGTAATTTTTGAGAAAGTAGCCGTTGCCAAGTCTTTAGTAAAACGGCGTAAGGAATCAGGTTTTTGAAGCCAATAAATCCATCTTGTTTGAGTTTCAAAATAGTTTGATTAGTAGATTGACTTTGCAATGTCCAAGTAACAGTGGTTTCTAGTTTGTGTTGTTCACGGGAGAGTATTCCCTGCCAAGTGTAGCTAATTTCAGAATGCTGTTTTAGTTTAAGAATTTGGCAGGTGATTGATCCTTCAAAGCCAAGTTTGACTCGTGATTTGGTTTTAAACTGGAATTCTCTACCTTTTTCAGGCGTAATGTTGTTGGGCATTAGCCATTCGGCTAGCAGACTAGGATTTGTCAAGAAGCCCCAAACAGTTTCAGGTGTTGCTGCCAATTGCGTTTCGATCGTAATTGTTTTGTTTATCATATCAAGGTAGATGCAATAAGTTAAAGGTAGTATGTGACTTTTCCCCTAATATGAGAAATTATTCTATTCATGAATAATAATCCCCCTAGTTTTTAATGAATAAATTGATAAATGGTAAGTTTTTAGCCCTGAAATTCTGCAATAAACTGTATTATTGGTTATTGGTAGATTTCAATTTGGAAGGGGGGGAGGAGGGTATGATAGAGGATAAAAGAGACTTTGGTATTGAAAAAAGAGCGATAATGTAAAAAATGAGTCATCCCAAATTTTTGGGGAAATACTGAAAAATGTCTCTTCCACCTTTTCCGAATAGGGTGCGACTTAAGTCGCACCCTATTCGGAAAAGGTGGAGCATGATATTAAAATTGCTTATCCACCCCAAGGTATTCAACTTTTGACATGTAGGGAAAATAAGGCAGTATCTCTATCATTTCCTTGCACTTGGTTTCGTCGATGTCTTTAAAAATGAGAACCGCTTCTTTTTTGGTTACAGAAATATAAAAGCTTTCCAAAATACCTTCGTTCTTCCAAAGATGGACATATTCCATTTCCTTTTTAGGAAGTTCTGGTGTTGATTTGATGGTGTCGATTCCACTATCCGACAATGCGATTGAAACAATGATTCTGTACATTTTTTAGGTTATTTTAAAAGTTATGATTGCTCTAGGTTACTAAATTTGGTACCATAAAATTAGGCAGTCACAATTGCTAAAAATTGTATCAAATCACTTTTTTGCTTCAGTTTGGAAGGTGAAATGCCAAACAATTGGTACATATATTTAGTCATTTGCGAAGAGTCGTAAAAACCACTTTCCAAAGCAATCGTTGTCAGATTTTTGTCTTTCGCAGTTAAAATTTGAAAAATCGCATTTCTCAATCTCGTCCACAACAGGTATTTGCTAATACTGCTACCTATTTGTTGTTTGAACAATGTGGCTAGTCGAGAAGGGGACAAGAAAACATGATTAGCAACATCCTGAGTCGAGATGTTTTCCACTTTAAAATGCTTATGAATAAATGTGATGGAGTCCTTGATTCGGGTATCCAAAGGCTGAATCAATGAGTTTTGGAGATTCAAATCAAGCAATCTATCTAATGAAAAGTCGCCCTCCTGCATACCTAAAAAATGTTGAAATTCAACTTTAGTGTAAAAGACAATAGCATTTTTATCACCTAATTGTTCCGCAATAAGCTTCCCCAAAATGGAATATGGTTCGATATTTAGAATAACTACATTTCCTTGGTTACACACACAGGCATGCGCTACTTGAGGTTTGATTACAAACCCAAAGATATCTGGATACTCCTGACTTTCGAGTGTGGTACTAAAGGGATAGTCATCAGTAAAAACTATCTGAAAAGCCGCATGTTTATGGATTTCAACATTCGACTTTTTAGCTTTTAGCGCTAGTAGTAGTGGGTTGTGATTAGGCATTTTTTTGGGGTGGGGTTGAGGTGTCAGCTTGATAATTATAATTCAAATACGTTCTTAAAATGATGATGAGCCATTTTAAATATTTTATCGAAAGTTCCCGTTGTCACAGGCAAAAAAACGTAAGCGTCCCAATCCAATTTTAGAAACAGAAGTCTAACATTTATAGACTTTAAATCTAAATCAATTGCCTGAAACAGTTGTATAATAAATTTTCCATCCCTTTGTTTGTTTAGCATTACCGACTTTCTTAAAGCATCTGAATTTTTCCATATAATACTTTGCTGAACTTGCTTATCAATGAAATCTTGTATCTCAAATTCATTTTCTTCACCTTTCCAATCAGTTAAACCTAATCTCTGATTTATGCTTCCAAACGATTGGATTAACTCTAACGGAGAAAGCTCCATATTATTCACCTTTAATTCTTGATACTGTTTTTGAAAACTAACTTTATCTGTAGCGTAGAGCTCTAAAAACTCATCAAACTTTCTAGTTAAGTCTGGAAAGAGTAAATAGCCAACTTGTTGGATGTCAAAATCAGCATTTGGGCTGGTTTTCATCTTGCGCTTTTTTTTATCTGACAGAATGAGATATCCAACTTTAAAAGGGAACGAAAAAAAATGATACAGCAAGGTGAATGGGTAGATAATAATAAACCAAATTCTCTTAAGCATTGAAATAGTTTCTTGATAGGTAAGTGTTTGATTTCCGTTGTTGGGCTAACGACTAGGTCTTGGTTGAAAGGGAGCAATTTTAACAAAAATGTTTAATCAAAGATATTTACTTTTGACAAAATTTTGTTAACCATTCAAATTATTGCCTTGCATCGAATAGGTTCTCAATTATTTTATTGATAATCGTCTTTGTAAGATGAGTATTGTCTATTTGTAAATGCTTTTGAAGTCTTGTTGCTACTATTTCGGGCTTGGGATTATCAATTAGTTTGGGTTGAATTTCTCGCATCCATAATGATTGATTGAGCCTTTCACCAACAGTAGTACAAAACATTATTCCGTCCAATGCGACTAAACATAAAGGTCGTCCAGCGCTTAGCCACTTTTCAGCTCTGCTCCAACTTAAATATGAACTTGCAACCAAATGTCCCCAATTTTGACCTATATTAACTGTGCGATGAATATTGATTTCAATCCAATCGAGAACTTTGTCGTTCCGAATTAGACTTAAAACTGTAATATATTCATTGAAATATTGATCTTCACAGTCTTCAATTTCTTTGGTAATAATACTAAAAGCTTCTTCCTTGTCAACCTTTCCTATAAGTTCTTCTGAACGGAAGAAAAATTCATCTACTTTATTTTGATCATACATATTTTTAAGTGTAGTTGCTGACTGTGGTTGTTAAGATTATTTTGCAAAATACTCTTAGATTTTCCTAAATTAAGGTTCTAGTGCTAATCTTCAGGTATATGAATAATGAGCCATTAGAGAATTTTATTTTGTATTAGTGGAATAAAAGGAAATTTGTATTCGCCTCTGCTTACTTTTTTGTCTGGTATGTTTATCTCACTAAAAGTCATGTCAAAATAGATTAAATTCCTAAATTACCATTTGTGTGATTAGAGGAGATTCTTGACCTTCAAAGAATTCACTCAGCAATTTCTATTTTTGTAAGTTCAAATAAATCCCCACAATTTGATTCATTCAAGCCTGGTGCCACTCTAATATCTCCGCTAAAAACTACTCTCAAATTACCTATTTTGAAACATTTAGGCAAATTTATCGGTGTAAGGCTATTTAAGCCATTTGGTTTTAGACAAAAAGTCGAATCATCCTCTTGGGTAATTATGCCTTTTATATTTTCTAAACGCACTTTAAATTTCATGGTAAGTGTATCCCGATTATCATTGCATTTTCTCCAGTCATATCTCTCAATATTTTCACAATAGGTCCAGTCTACCTTTTCGAGTACAATATTTTCACAACCATATTCAGGTTCTTGGTCAATATTTTTACATGATGAGATGTAAAACGAGAAAAACAATATTATTTTGAATAGGTTTCTCATAATTTTCAAGTTTTGTAACAATACGGCTCTTAAATAACTTAATGATTTATATAGCTTCAAATATTTTTAAAAACATTCATGAATGCTGAATATTAAAATGTCAGTTTTTGAATTTACTATTTTCGAATGATAGTTATATTATTTCCAACAAGATTCTTTCGCACCTACGGCGCTCTTTTAATAGGTCAGGAAATGGATTCACGACTACCTACCAAACTGTCGCTCCTACGGAGCTAATACCATGATTGTTTTCTGAAAAAATCCAATAAACAGGCATATCTATGTTGTAACGATGATAAAGTTAAACTACCTAAATTACAATTAGCTTATATGTTAGACAACAAAAAAACAGCTTATCAAAGCCAAATACTCTAAATCATTCACCACTCACTCATCCACTCAATAGAATAAAAAAAGGCCTCTTCCCGTAGAAAGAGGCCTTTGATTTATAAGCAGAAATTGATGATTACATCATTCCGCCCATTCCGCCACCGTGTGGAGCTGCTGGAAGGTCTGCTGCTGGTTTGTCAGCAATCACACATTCAGTAGTCAACAACAAGCCTGCGATTGAAGCTGCGTTTTCAAGAGCCAAACGAGTTACCTTAGTAGGGTCGATGATACCAGCTACTAACATGTTTTCGTATTTGTCTTCACGAGCGTTGTAACCGTAGTCACCTTCGCCAGCTTTCACTGCGTTGATTACTACAGAACCTTCACCACCTGCGTTTGAAACGATTGTTCTCAATGGAGCTTCGATAGCCTGACGGATGATGTTGATACCAGTAGTTTGGTCATCGTTTTCACCTTTCAAACCGTCTAATGAAGAGATAGCACGGATTAATGCTACACCACCACCTGCAACGATACCTTCTTCTACAGCAGCGCGAGTTGCGTGTAAAGCATCGTCAACACGGTCTTTCTTCTCTTTCATTTCTACTTCAGTAGCAGCACCGATGTAAAGGATAGCAACACCACCTGACAATTTAGCCAAACGTTCTTGCAATTTCTCACGGTCATAATCAGAGGTTGTATTCTCGATTTGAGCTTTGATTTGGTTTACACGAGCTTGGATACCATCTGAAGAACCAACACCGTTTACAACAGTTGTGTTGTCTTTGTCGATGATGATTTTTTCAGCTTGTCCTAAATATTCGATAGTAGCGTGCTCTAATTTGAAACCACGTTCTTCAGAAATTACAGTACCACCAGTCAAGATAGCGATGTCTTCCAACATAGCTTTACGACGGTCACCGAAACCTGGAGCTTTAACAGCAGCAACTTTCAATGCACCACGGATTTTGTTAACTACCAATGTAGCTAAAGCTTCTCCGTCAACATCTTCAGCGATGATCAACAAAGGACGACCAGTTTGAGCAACACCTTCCAATACTGGTAACAATTCTTTCATTGAAGATACTTTCTTCTCAGAAATCAAGATGAATGGACGCTCTAATTCAGCTTCCATTTTCTCAGTGTTTGTTACGAAGTATGGAGACAAATAACCACGGTCAAACTGCATACCTTCTACAGTTTTAACTTCAGTTTCAGTACCACGAGCTTCTTCAACAGTGATTACACCTTCACGACCAACTTTGTCCATCGCGTTAGCAATCATGTTACCAATTTCAGCATCAGAGTTAGCAGAGATTGTAGCAACTTGAGCGATTTGGTTTGAAGTTTCGATAGCTTTAGATTGAGATTTCAATGAACCTACAACTGCACTTACCGCTTTGTCGATACCACGTTTCAAATCCATTGGATTTGCACCAGCAGCTACGTTTTTAGAACCGATTGTGTAGATAGCCTGCGCCAATACTGTTGCAGTAGTAGTACCATCACCAGCTTGGTCAGCTGTTTTAGAAGCTACTTCTTTCACCAATTGAGCACCCATGTTTTCAACTGCATCTTCCAATTCGATTTCTTTCGCTACCGAAACACCATCTTTAGTGATTGTAGGAGAACCGAATTTTTTATCGATGATAACGTTACGACCTTTTGGTCCCAAAGTTACTTTTACTGCATTTGCTAAAGTGTCAACGCCTCTTTTCAATTTATCACGAGCGTCGGTGTCAAAAAATAATTCCTTTGCCATTGTTGAAATTTGTTATTAGTTATTGGTTGTCTGTTGTCAATAATAGTGAACTAAATGACGTGCAGAGTAAACAACTTTTATAATTTTTTTTGCAATTATTTTGAGTTAAAGCGTTTTGTTAAAAGATAACCGTTCACGCCTAACAGATAACTGAAAATTAAACGATTGCGAAAATATCGCTTTCGCGCATGATTAAATAGTCTTTTCCTTCTACCGCGATTTCAGTACCAGAGTATTTACCGTATAATACAGTGTCGCCTACTTTAACAGTCAACGGCTCATCTTTCTTGCCAGCACCTACTGCTACTACTGTTCCTTTTTGTGGTTTTTCTTTCGCTGTGTCAGGGATGATAATTCCGAATGCAGTTTTTTCTTCTGCTGCTGCTGGTTCAACTAGAACTCTGTCAGCTAATGGTTTGATACTAACTGTTGACATTTGTTTTTGTAAGAGTTATTTTTTGTTTATGTAAATTTTAGGTCAGAGCCAGCCATAATTACTACTTGGCTGACATGGCATCTGTGTACATTTTTTGTGCCATTGGGCATTTTGCTGAAATATTGTCAGGTTTTGGCTTCAAACTCTGTCATACTCTATTCATTTGTCAATTCAACCTGAAATTTTGTCTCCTATTTTGTACTTATTTTATGACAAATTGACTTCAAACAGGTTTCTTCATTATGCCAATTTCAAAAAACTACCTGAATATTTGTTTTTTTCGACGAAGTTCTTAATTTCAAGTGTAGGTGAAATCGACAAGAAAATCTATGACTCTATAAAGATAATTCATCTATGTACAGCGCGAAGCAACGGATTTCTACAGCTAGAGTCATCTTTAACATCATTCACCATTCACTAATTCACAAACTCACCACTTAAGAAAGGAGGCCCAAGATGAGAAATTTAGAAAAAGATTGGCTCACCGCAGGTTTAATTGACTTCGAGTACAAAAAATATTTGTTGCTCGCCTACCTACAATCTGTCAAAACTAACTTCAAAGAAAAGAAGCTTTACCCTGACTTATCTGATTTGCAGCGTCATTATGAGTATTCGATGTACTTTAAGGACGGTCTACAACAAATGGCGAAAAATTTTCCGAAGAGGATCAAAGGACTAGATTCGGATGCATTGCAAGTCAATTATGAAGAAGTAAAACAGCCCGAAAACGAAGTTATATCCGAAATGCAAAGTATTATGGAATATGCTTTGCCAAAATTTAAGTACTCAATTGAGGAAGGAAAAGAGCTTTTATCAAAGGTTGAAAAAGGTATTTCAATTGCGCCTATTGGCGTTTTGCCTTTGTACAAAAATGAAGGATACCTGTTTTTGTATGAGCCTTGTATTCAGGAAACACGGATTTATCAATTCAATCTGACCATTTTTGAAAACAACCACGAAAAATGTAGAGGACTAAAAACCTTTTATGTGGATACCGTTCGTCGTTCGATGGCGAATACTTTCGAAAATATGAAGATTGATTTAGTCAAAAAATATAGACACTTGCCCAACCCAGCCACATTTTTGGTTGAGTCTTCCAGTATTTTACCCTTGGAGGAAACCTTCTTGCCAATAGCTCAACGCAAGGTGGTCGAAATGGTATCGGCAGCGTAAATAGGAGTTTTGAATGTCGAGTTTCGAGTGAGGAGTTTTGTGCAAGCTATATTCTCAAGGAGAAAATATGTTTTCGGCTTTCAGGTATTGATATTCGGCAAAAACATGATAAAACTCTTTGCCTACTGCCTAAAGCGCAAAATTAAGTTGGAGGGATTAATGAGATAAAATATTAGTAATCATAAAATTATACTCAAAACTCATTACTCACAATTCAGCACTCATACATATCATGTATTTGTGTTAAAGTCAACAATTCCATTTAGCGGGTGAATTTATTCACACTTAACGAAAATGATTAAACCGTTGCAAGGTCAACAAAAAAAGTCGAGCAAGATTTCTTGCTCGACTTTTTTATTGTATCCGTACCTACGAAAGATTATTTCGCTGGTGCAGGCGCTGGTGCTGGAGTTCCTGAAGCTGGAGCAGCAGGAGCTGGTGCAGGCACAGCTGCAGGAATAGTTTTAGTAGCTGCTTTTTCAACGTTCACAGAGTTGATTCCTTCAGAAGCTGTTGGAGTCAAAAACTTAGAACCCAATGTTAACAAAGCAATTAGAATCGCTCCACCCCAAGTAATTTGTTCAAGTAGGTCGCCAGTGCGTTGTACACCGAACATTTGGCTAGCGCCAGCCGAACCGAATTCACCCGATAAGCCACCTCCTTTAGGGTTTTGCACAAGTACTACGAACACTAACAATACCGCTACGATACAAATAATTACAATAACTGCTCCGAACATTTTTTACTTTTACTTTAAATGTGAATATTTTGTATTTGGAAATGAATTACTAACGCTGTAAGCAATAGCAGTAGGCATTAGGCCAAATTAAGACGTGTCAGACGATAAGCTCAAATCGCAAGCTCATTGCTTTGAGAAGAACTTATTGAATGCTTGAAATGCTAAATTTAGTCAAGTAAATAAACTCTTCCTACTGTATGGCCTTAATTTTATCCGCAAAGTACGCTTTTTTTTCTGGGAATTTCAAAATTAATTTTTCATACACCTCTACCGCTTTTTCTTTGCGCCCTTGCATCGTCAAAATTTTGGCATAGCTTTCTGTGACAACTTCTTTTTCTGCTTTAGTGCTTTTGGCAGATAAATCTATATGGTTCACAGGGGAATCTATCTGACTTTTAGAAGTGCGAATCAAGCCTGGGTCTTTCTCAATAAAGGAATTGATAATGTCGAGTTGTTTTTGTTGTTTATTCAAAATATCATCCAACAATGCATCTTCATAAGAGGCCGAGAAAGCTACTAAATCATGATTTGCAAAGGTTTGAGGTTGCTCTTCTGCCGTTGCTTGTTCTATGATTTTATCTACTTTATTGATGTATTCGACTGTGCTAGGAGAATTTTGAGGAACCAGATTTTCGTTCACAAAACTTCCATTTATTACTTTTCTTAAAGCATTGCGATTGAGCGCATATATGGCAGCCTTACGAATTTTTTCGTTGGCTAATTCTTCTGCATAATTGGCATGATAGCCTTTTGCTACTAAGGTATGTGCTAATTGAAAGAATGGATATTCTTCCAAAATAGCTTCCAAAGACTCTACATCCTTTTTGGAAACCTCATTGGGATTGGTTACTAAATATGAAAAAGCTTCTTTAGTCATCGAGAAGTTATAGGTAAAAGGAGTGATGAGTTTTTTGAGTTTTGAGTTAGGAGTTTTGAATGGTGAGTTGAGAATTAGGGTTGTGCGAAGGACTTCAAACAATTTCAGATTTGGGATTTTTGATTTCGGAAATAAAGTAAAATCTCTATATTTTTTACATAATATAGAAGCTTACACTTCCGAAATCCAATATCAGATATCCGAAATAAACAGTTTTACTTAGCGCAACCCTAATTCCCAACTCATCACTCAAAAGCTTTTACCACTCTCCTGCGGTTTTGTTAAAAATATCCAAAACAATTTGGTCAAATATCTTCGGAATCAAATCTTTTTCTACTGCCGTAACGGTTTGATTTTGAGGGAAATCTTGGTAGAAAGAAAACTCTTGGTCAAAGTTTTTATTCTCGTCTTTGGCATTAGTAAACTTTACTTGAACTCTGATAGTTAGGCGGTTAAGTCCCCCTTTATCGGATGAACTAGTAGCTTTTGCTTCGACATCATATCCTGTAATACTTCCTTCAAACATCAAATCTGGATTGATATTGGCCATTTTCAATGAAGTATTTCGCTGAAAGTATTCTTTCATTTTTTCATTGAAAGTCAAGGTAAGGTTGGTTGGACCACCTGCTGCTTGTGTCGTAAAGTTTTGAATCTGAATGGTTTTCAAATTCGGGTCTAAACTGGCCCCACGAAACGTATAGCAAGCCTGTAACAAGCTTGCGATTCCTACAAAAAGTAATATACCAGAAATTTTCCAGAGATTATTCTTCTTCGATGTCATATTGCTTGATTTTGCGATAAAGCGTTCTTTCGGAAATACCCAAATCCTGAGCGGCGTATTTGCGTTTATTTTTATTTTTTCTCAAGGCTCTGATAATCATATCTTTCTCTTGTTTTTCTAAAGATAAAGATACCTCCTCGGCCACATGAGTAATATCGTAAACATCGTTAGCGGTATTGTTATCGTCGAGTGAAATAATTTTTAACTCATTATCACTTGGCGAAACATTGACATTTTGATAGCTAGGCTGATCAAAATTTGGCGTACTTGGAGGCAAAATTCGACTAGGGTTCATTTCAGGAGCTTGAAAGCTATTGCCATAACTGGCAGGAATACTTTCACCCTCTAACCCTTGGAATAAAGTTTCATGACCCTTCAGGATATCGCCAGTCATTTCACCATTATTTTTAAGCACCTCCAAAAACATCTTTTTGAGTTCGGTCACATCGCGACGCATATCAAAAAGAATTTTGTAGAGTAATTCACGCTCATTAAAGTTATCTTTATTCTGTGCTTCAAAGTCCTTTCTAACGAGCCCGTTACCTACTTGTTGACCACTATTCATTTGTAAATAATGAGTCAATTTGTTGGCATCAACAATACGGTCATCGACTTCCAAAATAGAGATTTGGTCAGCCAAGTTTTTCAACTGGCGGATATTACCAGGAAACCTTTGTGACAACAAAATATTCTGAGCATCTTGGGTCAGCTGGATAGGTTTGATACGATACTTTTCGGCAAAATCGGTAGTGAATTTTCTAAAAAGCAATTCGATATCTAAACCACGATCACGAAGTGGAGGCACAAAAATTGGAACGGTATTTAGACGGTAGTACAAGTCCTCACGGAATTTGCCACGCTCTACAGCCTGCATCAAGTTGATGTTTGTGGCCGCTACAACTCGAACATTGGTACGCTGTACTTTGGAAGAACCCACTTTAATAAATTCTCCATTTTCGAGTACACGTAACAAGCGAGCTTGAGTACCAAGAGGCATTTCGGCAATTTCGTCCAAGAAAATGGTACCGCCATCGGTCACTTCAAAGTAACCTTTACGAGCATCTACTGCACCAGTAAAAGCTCCTTTTTCATGACCAAATAATTCTGAATCAATCGTTCCTTCGGGTATTGCACCGCAGTTTACCGCAATAAACTGACCGTGTTTTCGTGCCGAAACATTATGTATAATTTTTGAGAATGATTCCTTTCCCGAACCACTTTCGCCTGTAATCAGCACGGTCATGTCGGTAGGAGCAACCTGTGCAGCTACTTCGATGGCATGGTTCAAGGCGGGGGAATTGCCAATTATACCAAATCGGGCTTTGATGGATTGTAATTCGGAATTAGTCATATATTTATAGGATTTGGATAGGTTGATTGAATCAAAGAATTGTGAGTGAGTGAATGGTGAATGAGGTGTTGTTAAAAACAATATTTAACACCATTATTCACAATTCACTCATTCAACATTCACAATTCTCTAAACCACCGCTTCTCCAATGAGGGTTGCTGCGGTACATTCTTTGATAAGAACGTTTACGTAGTCGCCTTTTTGGAAGTTTAATTTAGGGAATACCACCACCTTGTTTTGGTCGTTGCGTCCTTGTAAGAAATCGTCTGAACGTTTTGAGAAACCTTCTACCAATACCTTCTGAACCTTACCAATTGACATTTGGTTTCTTGCCAATGAGTGTTGTTGTTGAAGGGCAATGATTTCATTTAAACGGCGTTTTTTCACGTCTTCTGGAATATCATCTTCCAATTTTTTGGCAGCAGGTGTTCCTGGTCTTTCCGAATAAGCAAACATATAGCCGTAGTCATATTTTACATATTCCATAAGACTCAATGTATCTTTATGCTCATCTTCTGTTTCGGTACAGAAACCTGCAATAAGGTCATGCGAAATACCACACTCTTCGCCCAAAATAGCACGAATCGCATCGATACGATTCAAATACCATTCACGGTCGTAGGTACGGTTCATGATTTTCAAGACTCTCGAGTTACCTGATTGTGCTGGCAAGTGAATATAGTTACAGATGTTTTCATACTTTTTCATAGTATGCAAAACTTCATCGGTAATATCCTTAGGGTGTGACGTAGAGAAACGAACACGTAGTTCTGGACTAATCAAAGCTACTCGTTCCAATAATTGAGCAAAGTTGACTGTTTCTGAGCCATCTTCAGATGACCATTTGTATGAGTCTACATTTTGTCCCAAGAGTGTAACCTCTTTGAAGTTGTTGTCATGTAATTCTTGACACTCTTTTAGGATTGAATGTACGTCACGTGAGCGCTCACGACCTCTTGTGAAAGGTACTACGCAGAATGAGCACATATTGTCGCAACCACGCATGATACTTACAAAGGCCGTAACACCGTTTGAGTTCAAACGTACAGGTGTAATGTCGGCGTAAGTTTCGTCACGAGAAAGGAATACATTGATAGCTTTTTGACCTTCGTCAACCTCACTGAAAAGGTTAGGTAAATCACGATAAGAGTCAGGGCCAGCGACCACGTCAACGATTTTTTCTTCTTCCAAAAATTTCGTTTTCAAGCGTTCCGCCATACAACCCAATACACCAACCACAACCTGAGGTTTTTTCTTTTTGAGTGGTGTAAAGTTTTTCAGACGATTTCTCACTTTTTGCTCCGCATTTTCACGAATGGCACAAGTGTTCAACAAGATTACGTCAGCTTCTTCGTATTGGCTTGTAGTGGCATAGCCTTGTTCTTGCAAAATCGAAGTTACGATTTCACTATCCGAAAAGTTCATCTGACAGCCGTAACTCTCGATGTATAATTTCTTTTTACTTTCCTTGCCAGTTTCGTCCACCGAAATGCGGGCTACTTCTAACGCTTCTTTGTCTTCGTCTTTGAGTATTTCTAAGCTTCTCATCTTTTGATTAAGAATAATATGATTCGAATAGGGTGTTGGGCGCAATCAGAATACTTTTGTTCATAATTGACCGCCTCATTCGTTTTAATCTACAAATTTACGGATTTTTCTTGTCAATCCTGCCATTATGTCAGACTTTTGTGGAATTGTGCTATTTCTTGAGTTTATATCCTAGCATGTACCGATTTGACATGATAGTAAAATAGCCTTTTCACAGTTTTAGTTCAACCTTAAGGTTTCATTTAAGAAATTTTAGGAAAATTTAAGCTTTTCATCATTCAATGATGTTGTTACTAGGAGTGAATATTTTCTTGAAAATAAATAATCAAGAAATCAATTATGGAATCTTAATACTCTGTGCTAGGGCTGTACGAATGATTTCAAACTATTGCAGATTTGGGATTTCAGATTTCGGAAATACAGTAAAATACCTTTGTTTTTTGCAAAATATAGAAGATTATACTTCCGAAATCCAACATCCGATATCCGAAATAAACAGTTTTTATAATTCTTCGTATAGTACTAACTCTGTCCTCATCATTCATAACTTATTCTAATGTCATATTTTGAAAATTTAACATCCTTATTACAAATAGAGCGGGAAGAAGACCGTACCCAATACAAACAACTGACCGAAAGCACTAGCGTAAGCGAGCGACGCGCTAATGGACTTACGTGGTATCCAGTGGCTATTCGTGGTACAGAGTTGACAAAGGGCGATTATATAAGTGTGGAGTTGGAACGTACAACGCATCATGATTTGGCGCATTTGTTTCGTTTTGGCGTTCCTGCAACGCTGTTTAGCAATCATAATCCTTCGGATGATAGGATAGAAGGGCTAGTTTCCTATCAAGGGGGCAATAGGTTAAAGTTGACCCTAAAAACCGATGAATTGCCCGATTGGAGTCGCGATGGAAAGTTGGGGGTAGATGTACTTTTTGATGAAAATAGCTATGATGAAATGTTTGCGGCTTTGAAAGTAGCGCAAGTGCATCTCAATGATAGTAATTCGCCCAAAGCACACTTGATAAAGGTGTTGACGGGGCAAACTATACCAACATTTGATGAATATATACAGGCTAAGTCTAGTCCAAAACTCAATGAGTTCCAGAATAAAGCGTTAACCAAAATCCTTCAAGCGCAAGATTTGGCCATAGTGCATGGCCCTCCAGGGACTGGAAAAACTACAACCTTGGTAGAAGCCATTCAGCAATTAGCCCAAAAAGACCAAGGACCGATTCTGGTGGTAGCACCTAGTAATGCGGCTGTAGATTTGTTGAGTGAAAAGTTATCGCTGGCAGGGCTTAATGTGTTGCGAGTGGGCAATCCAGCTAGAGTTTCGGATGCTTTGATGACATTGACTTTAGATGCTAAAATGACGGAGCACCCCGCCATTAAAGAAATCAAACGCTTTAAGAAACAAGCGCAGGAGTTCAAAAACATGGCGCATAAATACAAACGTAATTTTGGCAAAGCTGAGCGTGACCAACGTAAATTGTTGTTTGAGGAGGCGCATAAAATCATGAAGGAGGTAGAGCGCACGGAGCAATATATGATTGATGATATTTTGACCAAAACTCAAATTGTGACGGCAACAATGGTAGGGGCAAACCATTATACAGTCAGAAAATTGCAGTACAAAACCGTAGTGATTGACGAGGCAGGTCAGGCGCTAGAGCCTGCCTGTTGGATTGCCATTTTGAAGGCACAGCGAGTGATATTGGCGGGCGACCACTGTCAATTGGCACCAACCATCAAATCAAATGAAGCTTCGCAAAAAGGATTGAGTAAAACACTTTTAGAAAAATCTGTAGAAGCCCATCCCGAATCTGTGGTATTATTACAAGAACAATACCGTATGAATGAGTTGATTATGGGATATTCGTCGCAAGTATTTTACCAAAATTTATTGAAAGCGCATGAGTCGGTCGCACAAAGAACCTTGTTTGATGGAGAAATTGCCTTGAATTTTGTAGATACTGCGGGTTGTGGTTTTGAGGAAAAATTAATTGGCACATCAACGATCAATCCAGAGGAAGCACAATTGTTGGTAAAACATCTTACTCAATTAATAGAAAATTATAAAGCCGAAAAACCTGATGGCGCAGCACCAAGTATTGCGGTGATTTCACCGTACAAGCAACAAGCGTTGGAATTACAACAATTAGTACAACATTCGGGAATTGAAGAGAAGTTTTTGAAAAGAATCTCGGTTAATACCATAGATAGTTTTCAGGGACAAGAGCGCGACATAGTGTATATCAGTATGGTGCGAAATAATGCAGAAGGAGAAATAGGATTCCTATCCGACATTCGCAGAATGAATGTGGCTATGACTAGAGCTAAGAAAAAACTTGTGGTAATTGGTGATAGTGCCACCTTAGCACAATTTGATTTTTATGCTAAGTTTATCGAATATGCAGAAAATGCTGGATCATATCTAAGTGCGTGGGAGTTTATGTGATTTTTTAACTACTTTCTGAAATTTTGAAAACGAAAATTCAACATTCTTTGGGTTGAATGTGGTAAGCCAAAATAATAAGATAGCTGGTAAGAAATACGAAATAACGGTAGTCATTATGCAAGATAGTTAGTGATAGCAATTTCTATTCAAACTTACAAAAATAAGGCTTTACTTGTGCGCAAGTAAAGCCTTATTTTTATTTTACTCTCGTATATCTATAAGTTGCATTCGGACACTGATATATTTCTAAGGTTTCTTCGCTTAACTTCTTGATAGACCATCCTTTACAAGTAGAGTTGAGGCATAAGGCATTAGGACAAGGTGTACCAAAGTTAGAGAAGATAACCATGTTGTTTTCCACTTTGTACTGACTTCCGATATAACCACAACAATCGCCTTCTGAGCCTGGTCGGTTGTTTATAAGAAATTTTCCATCTGAAGTAAATTCAATGTTGGGGAGTAGCATATACGATAGAATGACCTCCCATTTTTGAGTACTATCATTAAAAATCTCATAAGTAGGTCGCCATTGACCAATGAGGTTTTTGGGCTCAATATCATTCCCGTTTTTACAAGAGATGAAGAGTACGATAAATACGGTTGAAATACTGATAAATGCTCTCATACGTAAGTTAGTGGGCAAAATGACATTCAACTATTTGGCTTTCGACTTTCAGTAATGGGCTTTCGGCAATAACATATCTGTAGTTACTTAAAAATATGTTAAAACTCTTTGCCTAGTGCCTAAAGCACACAACTTATATCTAATTTTGCACGATTTCTTAGAGGGAAAGATGACAATTATTTTACTCTTTTGTATCTCATGATTCCGCCTGGACATTGAGCTATTTCCATGATATCACCTTCTAATTTTCTGACTGTCCAGCCGTCACAATGTAAAGCATAGCAGCTTACGTTTGGACATATCTTAAAGTCTGAAAAAGTTATTTTCCCATTTTTAAATGCATATTTGTTTCCGATAAATCCACAACAATCTTGGTCGCCTGCTGGCTTGTCGTTTTGAAGTACACGTGCATCTGACGTAAACTCATAAGTAGGGAGAGCAACTAACGTTTGGATAGAACTCCATTTTTGGGTAGACTCGTCGAATAGTTCATAAGTCGGTGCCCATTTGCCGACAATACTTTCCTGAGTGCCAATCGATTGACCATCTTGTTTGCAACTTACCACTGCCAATGCCATCAAAATGGCTACAAATAATGTTCTCATAGTTTTAGAATAAATTTTGAATTGAATTTTAGATAAAGGAGGTTTACTTATTGTTAAAACTGGATTATGAATTAGGGCTGTACGAATGATTTCTAACAATTTCAGTTTTAGGAGATAAAGAAAAATATCCTTGGTTTTTACAAAGTATTAGAAGCTTATACTTCCCCAAACCAATATCTGGTATCCGAAATAAATAGTTATATAATCCTACATACAGTACTAATTATAAGTTGTGAATTTTAAATGTAAATAATTGATTTTCAGTATTAATGTATTCGAGAGTCAAACTATTGGGAAAAATAATCCAAATTTTTATACTGACTAAAATGCCAAGATTTATTGCTTTTTATTTTGAGGAAACTAGTAAAATTGTTCTTTTAAAACGATAAATCCCGTCGGGACATTGATTGATTTCGAGAATATCACCGTCTAGTTTTCTGATACTCCACCCAGTACAATTGACTACTTGCGCACATTTGACATTTGGACAAGTGATTCTATCCGTAAATTTGATTACTCTATCCTCAACCGTGTATTTATTGCCAATGATTCCACAACAATATTCTGTAGAACCAAGAGTATACAACATTGAGAAACTGCTGTCAGCTCCGAAACTTAGTCCGGGTAGTGGGGAAGTTGTTTTAATTGAAGTCCACTTCTTTTCTATCTCATCAAATTTTTCATAAGTTGGTAGCCAGGTACCAACAATATTTTCTGGGGTTATAATCGATTGACTATCCTGTTTGCAACTCAAGATAAATAACGATATACATAAGGTAGAGAGTAAAGTTTTCATAGTGCCAACATAATTTTTAAACAGATTTTAAATAAAGAGTAGCGAGATATAAAAAAGGTTGGAATGAATAAAAAAAAATACCCCGATAGCTCTAAACCATCAGGGTATTTAAGGAGTAATGGGTGCTATTTACTGATAATTTTTAAGGCATGAGCGTTAGTGTCATTAGGCTGAGTCTCTAAAACTTTGGTTCTCCAAACATAAATATGTTGTAAAGATTTTAACTTTTTCAATTCATTGACTGTCACATTACTTACCTGTGTTTCGTTGAGGTTGAGGGAGTTTAAGTGCTGCAGTCCAATCAAATCGGAGGCAATGCCATCGCTAATGTTATTTTTTTCTAAACGTAATTTTTCAAGGTTCGACATCTGTGCAATACTCGCCCCAACTTTGTTAGAAAGGTTTAATTGATTGAGGTTTAACCATACAATATTTTTAGCCAAAGGCACAAGCAATGCCAAGTTTGGCGTAGCTTTTTTATCTATAAAACTCACATCCAACATTACTGGATTATGGTTCATCAACCGAATATTAAAACCTCCAGCAATGGCATTTTGCAATGCTTTTTCATCTACTTGCTTTGGAATGTTTGGATTGGTAAAAGTTTGTATGGATGTGTTTTCTTGTGGTAAAACCGCTCCTGCAATACCCAAAATAGCAGAGGCTACAGCTGTCATTTTTTCGTGATGAGGCACGGCGGTAAAGCTCAGGTTTTCTGCTCCTTTCCCCTCATCTAACCACCATTTTAGCAAGGCTATTTCTTCGGGTGTTAAAGCGGGTTTGCCGTCGGTTGGCATAAATTCTTTGTGGTCGGCAGGCAAGGTTACTCGTCGGAATAGCTCACTTTTCGCCGAAGAACCTAATACAATCGCTGGCCCATTTTTGCCTCCTTTCAGTAAATCTTGATAATTTACCAATAATAAATCGCCTTTCTTTTTGCCTTGCTGATGGCATTGTTGGCATTTGTTTTCTAAGACTGGTAAAACCAAATCTTCAAAAACTTTGGCTTGGCTCAAACTGCTTACTTGTACTTTCTCTTTTTGGGTAATTTGACTAAAACTTAGGTAATCAGCCCCATGCGTAAGATTTCCGCCTTGATGTCCTGCATAGCTCAATAGGCACATTTGTGCCAATAATAAGCCTGAAAATGTTTTATCAGAAAGCTGAAAAATAGCTTGTAAGAAACGGCTTTTTAAGCCGTAAAAAATAAAGGAAACTGCGGCTACACTGATACCTGTATATTTGTGATTTCTTAATATGAGATAGTCGTAATCGCCAGTTTGTGATAAAAACCATCCCATTACGCAGGCAATTGTAGCCGAGAAGCCTCCCAAAAGCAAAATGAGCGGCACAGCAGGTTTTAGAAAAGCATAGTTAGACTTATAGGTTAAAAGGTCGAAAACAGCAGCGAGTACCAAAAAACCAATCGGCAAATGCACCACCAAAGGGTGCATTCGTCCGAGGTAAGAAAAAATATCCAATAAGATCATTTGTATTCAGTTAGTGAGCTAAATTAGGTTTGAGATTTGTATTTTAGGCACAAGGCAACAGGCACAAGGCAAAGAGTGTTAAATTGTTTTTTAGTAACGATAGATATGCTTTTGCTGAATGCCCATAGCTGAAAGCCGAAAACTCAAAAAATATATTTGATAGATTGACGAGGTAAAGTATTAGTAATCATAAAATTGTACTCAAAACTCATCACTCACAATTCAGCACTCATATTTATACCGTTCGTGTTAGTTTGATTGGGGCTGTGTGGTTGGCATTCCATTGGCACACATAAATGCTATCGTCTTCGTCGATGCAAACATCATGACCATGACTAAAAATAGGATTTTCTGTTGAAAATACCGTTTGCAACTTTCCATTTTGATACACAGGAGCATTACCACCTGGATTACTAACGACTTGGTTGTTTTTATCTAAAATGGTGACAAAGCCCGAATCGCCCCAGTTTTGTTTTCCCTCTTTATCTTTACTCCAACAAACACCAGCGTAGAGGTTTTCTCGATGAAATACTGCCCGACAAACATACATTCCGGGCAATTCTACTTTATATAAATATTTGCCATCAAGGGTGAAAAACTTAAAACAATTTTCTTCTCTCGAAGAGCAAACCACTTTCGGATTTTTGGGGTCACGTAGGTCGATTGAAACGCCATGTGTATTGACTAAATTATGCTCAGGATTGGCGTTGTGTTTGCCTCCAAAATGCCGAATGTATTGCCCTTTGCTATTGTATTGAATAATGTAATCGCTGCCATAGCCATCGGCTACATAAATATCGCCATTAGGAGCTACGGCGGTTTCGGTGGGCATAAATGGCTCGTTGTCTTTGTAAACGCCAATGGTTCGAGGATGACCAATCGTAAAAATTACTTTGCCATTGGTATCGGTTTTGATGACTTGTCCTGCTTGGCTTTTCCATTGACCACTGCGGTCTTGGTACCAACCGCAATCGGTAATTAGTAAAAAATCTTCCGAGCCTTCTTTTGCCAAGCTCAATCCATGTGCTCCCTGAAACGCTAACGTCCAGTTATACAACAACTTACCAGATTTATCGAAAATCAAAATATTATTGGCTACGTGGTCGCCAACCATAATTAATCGACCTTGTTGGTCTTGCACCATTTCGTGACAATTGAACAAAGGCGTGCGATTGACGGTGAGTTTAGCCCAGTTTTTATCTACTTTATACCGAAAATCGTTATGTCCAATGACAAGCTCCTTGGTACTTGTATGAGCCAACGTAGGTTGTTGGCTCATGCCCAATGCTCCTACGGCAGCCGTTAAACCTGTATTTTTGAGAAAATTTCTTCTATTGTAATTCATAGTCTATAAAAAGGTTACATTTGGTTTTAGGCTAAAATATCTTTTACTACTTTGCCACTCAGGTCGGTTAGTCGATACCTACGGCCTTGGGTTTTGAAGGTAAATCTTTCATGGTCTATGCCCAACAAGTGCATCAAAGTAGCCTGAAAATCGTGTACATGCACAGGGTCTTTGACGATATTATAACTAAAATCGTCGGTTTCGCCGTAGCTTATCCCTGCTTTTACACCTGCACCAGCCATCCACATACTAAAAGCTCTTGGGTGATGGTCACGTCCGTAATTCTCAGGCGAAAGTTTGCCTTGTGAATACACCGTTCTACCAAATTCTCCGCCCCAAATCACCAAGGTATCTTCTAATAAACCTCTGCGTTTGAGGTCGGTAATGAGAGCCGCACAACCTTGGTCAACCTTTTGGCATTGGCTTTGAATACCATTAGGCAAAGCAGCGTGGTGGTCCCAATCTTGGTGATAGAGTTGTACAAATTTGACATCTTTTTCCAGTAATTTTCTCGCCATTAGGCAATTAGCTGCAAATGTCCCTGATTCTCTCGAATCTTTTCCATACAATTCAAACACCTCGTCGGGTTCGTCGCTCATGTCCATTACTTCTGGAATAGACGTTTGCATACGAAACGCCATTTCGTATTGGGCCAATTTGGCATCTACTTCGGGGTCTCCGTAATAATCGGCTTGCAGGCTGTTGAGTTTGTTGAGGTAATCAAGCATTTCACGGCGGTCGGCTCCGTCGTAATTTTCAGGATTGTTGAGGTACAAAACAGGGTCTTTGCCATTTCTAAATTGTACACCTTGGTGTTTGGTTGGCAAAAAACCATTGCCCCAAAGACGAGAATACAAGGGTTGTCCGCCTCCATTTTTCGTAACCAATACAATGAATGAAGGTAAATTTTGGTTATCAGAACCCAAACCATAACTCACCCAAGAGCCAATCGACGGCCGTCCCGGCAATTGGTGTCCTGTTTGAAAAAAGGTAATAGCAGGGTCATGGTTGATATGCTCGGTGTACATCGACTTGATGATACACAATTCATCTACAACTTTGGCGGTATGCGGCAACAATTCCGAAATCATGGTATTGTTTTGTCCATGCGCATTGAATTTGTATAAAGAAGGAGCAATCGGAAAACGGCTTTGGCTGGCACTCATGCCCGTCAAACGTTGGTTGCCTCGCACCGAGTCGGGCAGGTCTTGCCCAAGCATATTGTATAATTTGGGTTTGTAATCAAACGTTTCAAACTGCGAAGGGCCGCCACTCATAAACAAATACACGACTCGTTTGGCTTTGGGAGCAAAATGCGGTAATGCCGCCAAAACATCTGCTTCGAGGCTACCAGTATTATTTTTTTGGGCATTGGCAAATAGCTCTGTTCCTGCCCACAAACCGCCAAGAGCTAGTGCACCAAGTCCTAAAGAAGTTTTGGTTAGAAAACGTCTTCTATCATATTTCCGATTGAGTTCGTCAAATTCGCCTCCCTGTAGGCGAAATTCCTCATCATGCTGATGTGCCATCTGTTTAATTGTGAATTGGTGAGTTGTGAATGAGTGATTTTTTATATCGGATTTGGGATTGCGGATTTCGGAATAAAATTTATTCGTCAATGACATAAAATTATATTTCCGAAATCAAAAATCCCAAATCCGCAATCCGATGATTATCGTTTAGTAATAGATGCGTCGGAGTTGAGAATGGTATTAGCTACTATGGTATTGGTGGCTATCCAATCTTGGTCTAAACGGCGGTCTATCGGATAAAGTCCCGTATTGAGCCAACTGTCTTTCTTTTTTGGATTCGCCTTAAACTTTTGATACAAAGCTTTTTGCTGTTGTAAAAGCAAGGCTAATTCTGCTGGAATTGGTTTGCGACCCGTAATTTTTCTAAAAACATTGACTAATGCCCTTGGCGTATTGCCTTCTTTTACCATGTTTTCCCCCATTACTTTACACGCTTCAATAAAAGTAGGGTCGTTCATTAAAGTTAATGCCTGCAATGGCGTACTCGTTTTTTGTCGCCTTACGGTACATGACGACCTTGCTGTGGCATCGAACGTGGCTAAAGTAGGATGTGGCACAGAACGTTTGATAAGCATATACAAGCTTCGTTTGTATATCTCGTCTGTCGTGTCGGGGATGTAAATATCGCCATTGATGGCCCAAAGTCCTTCGGGCTGATAAGGTTTGATGCTTTTGCCACCTATTTTATTTTTAAATAAACCACTTGCTACCAGCGCATTATCTCTTATCATTTCGGCGGTAAGGCGATTGGCTGGGCCACGTGCCATGAGGCGATTGTCGGGGTCGAGTGCCAATAATTCTTTACTGGCTTTAGAGCTTTGTCGATATGTTGCCGAAAGCACAATTTTACGCAAAAGGGCTTTTACATTCCATTGGTTTTCTCTAAAGTCAACCGCTAAATAATCGAGTAAGTCTTTATTAACAGGTAATTCTCCTTGGTTGCCAAAATCTTCGGTTGTTTTGACGATACCTATGCCAAAAAGCATTTGCCAGTAACGATTTACAGCTACTCGTGCCGTAAGCGGATGCTCGTCGTCCACCAACCAATCCGCCAAGCCAATGCGATTTTTAGCAAATTTTTCTTTAAATGGTAAAATGCTTTCGGGGGTATTCGGAAAAACTTTTTCTCCATGACTATCATACAAACCTCTTTCCAAAATATAGGCTTGTCGGGGTTTGGGCATTTCTTTCATGACCATGTACTCCCGAATTTTTTCGGAACTATCGTTTTGAGCTTTACGATAACTGGTGATTTCTTTCAACCATTGTTTGCCAACCGTCGATTTGGCAGAGATAAAATAGCCTTTAAGGGCATTTTTTCCTGCCTCGTTGAGCATGGCAAATGGCTTGGTTAGCAAGTTGTTCCAACTAGCCTTTTCGGCTAAAACAGCTATTTCGTAAGGCGATACCAAGCGATTATATACTTTTAGCTCGTCCACTTTTCCATTTTTAAACCCTAAACCTCTGCCCCAAGCACCCACTTGTAAAGTTGGTTGTACTTTATAGGTATGCTCAAAAAACACAATATCCCTTGTCAGGTTATCATTGATGACATTGAGCGGAGCAGCTTGCCCATTTACATAAATTTTTGCCCCTTTGGCCGACGAAGAACCATCGTAACTAATGGCTAGATGAATCCATTGGTTTTTGGGAACATCGTTTTGGGTATGTACAATAATGGCATTATCGGGAGCGGTGCGAGCCAAATTAAATTCGAGTTTGTTGTTTTTTACTTGCAAATGATAGCCTCTAAAACCATACAAAAGCCCCGAAACACCCCGATGTAGGATGACTCCTTCTTTGAGTTCTTTCGGAATATTTACCCAAATAGATACGGTAAAAGGCTCGTAGCGATGAAAAGCCCCAACGCCTTGGGTATCAAACCAAAGGTCGCCTTCCATCCAAAGTCCTTTGCCTTTTTTTCCTGCGATGTACGTTGCTTTATCTTTATCGGTGCCACCCACATCACGGGCCATTTTGGGCTTATGGGCTTTGTTGCGAAGGTTGAGCAAAGCATCATCGAAGGTATAATATCCTTGTAAGCCAACGGTATCGGGCTGATTGGCTAGGTCTTTTTGGTATTGTTGGCTACGAATCCATTGCTCAAACTCCGCATTGATTTTAGCAGGATACGCTTTGTTTTGAACCGTTGCACTGAGTTTGGTTTGAATGTATTTGACAATGGCTTGTTGTTGGGCGGTAGGCAATTGTAAGGTTGGCACGGGCAAGGCATCGTCCCAAGAGATTTGTCCAGCTTCGTTTACATTATTGAAGAAACTAAACAATTGGTAGTAATTTTTCTGCGAAAGCGGGTCATATTTATGGTCGTGGCATTTAGAGCATTCGAGGGTCATGCCCAAAAATGCTGTGCCAAGGGTATTGGTTCTGTCCACGACGTATTCTACCCGAAACTCTTCTTCAACAATCCCTCCCTCCATGTTTTGTTGGTGATTGCGCAAAAAACCCGTAGCAATTTTTTGGTCTAAAGTAGCATTAGGTAATAAATCTCCAGCCAATTGATACTTGATAAATTGGTCGTAAGGTAAATTTTGGTTAAAAGCCTTGATAACCCAATCCCTAAAGGGACTCATATCTCTTACCCTATCGACCGTATAGCCGTGCGAATCGGCAAAGCGAGCCACGTCCATCCAATCGGTAGCCAATTTTTCGCCATAGTGTTGCGAAGCGAGTAATTTATCCACCACTTTTTCATAAGCATTAGGCGATTTATCAGCCAAAAAAGCATCTATTTCGGCAATGCTTGGCGGTAAGCCTGTCAGGTCTAAATACACCCTGCGAAGCAAGGTTTCTTTATCGGCTTCGGGTTGTGGTTTGAGTTTTTGGGCTTCGAGTTTGGCTAAAACAAAATTATCAATGTCATTTTTTACCCAATCTTCCGCTTCTACCGAAGGCACACGAGGTTTTTCGGGTTTTTCAAATGCCCAATGAGCTTTGTATTCAGCTCCGTCTTTAATCCATTTGATTAGAACAGCTTTTTCCTTCTTACTCAAAGAAAGGTGAGATTCGGGCGTAGGCATGATTTCTTTGGGATTCGACGTAAGGATACGACGCACCAATTCGCTATCGCTGAGGTCGCCAGGGTCGATGGCTACTTTGCCCGGATTTTCGGGCAAATCTCCGTAAGCTGCTTCGGCGAGGTCGAGGCGTAAACCTGCCTTTTGTTTCTTTTTATCAGGGCCATGACAGGCAAAGCATTTATCCGAAAGGATAGGCTTTACGTCCATGTTGTAATCAAGTTCATTTGGTAATAGAGCGATTTCCGCTTTAAGTTCTTCTGGCACACTGCTGCCGCAAGAAGATAAAATTATGATAGGGAAAAATACAAGAAGAAGTTTCTTCATTTGTTACTAGGTTTATTCATAAATACAGGGCAATTACTTGTACCTTATTGGTAAAAAGTTGGATGAAATTAATTATACTCAATACCAAAGTAGGATAGGATAAAATGCTACAAGTATTGGCTAATTTTCCACAAAAAGATGGGGGAGATGTTTAGAAATGAGGTACTTAAGTTAGTGGGCAAAATGGAATTTAATTGTTGTGCCTGAGGCTTTCAGGTATCGGCTTTCGGCGGAGGGCTTTGTAAAAAACATGGCTGTGGTTATAAAAAACATTTTAACACTCTTTGCCTTGTGCCTGTTGCCTTGCCCCTATTAAATATAATTCTGCACGATTACTTAAGAGGGTAAATTACTAGTTCAAGACTTAGTCTTGGACTTATTTTTATTCAGTTTGTAAACTGTGGCAAAACCTAGTCCGAGACAAAGTCTCGAACTAGGTAATAATAACTCATAGCCGAAAGCCAAAACTAAGACCTATGGTTTCATCACTTTACCCAAAGCCATAGGAAGGCTTATTAAATCATAGTGATTTTCGTAGACTAAATACTTATTGACCCATGTTGGATTAAACTTATCTTTAAAATCTCTCAATCCATGATAATGACGGAACTGTTGGAGCTTTTCGTAGGCAAATTTCACTGTCCATTCTGGGAAGTCCTTCGGCTGGTCGATACCCGACATAGGTGCTACGCCCATGTTGAGGGCGCTCAATCCTTGTTCTTTGAGCTGGGCGATAAGGGCAATAATCAGCGCATCCATCGAGCCAGAGGGTGCATCCTCAGTTTTTCTAACCAAATCATATGTTCCCTCATTGGGTGTATAATCGGGAATGATATTGAGAAAAGAAACGATTTTTTCATCGCTGTTTTCAATGGTAATAATGGTTTGATTTTTCAACTCATTCCAATTGAACATTCCTTGCGAAAAAACCATTTCCTTTCGATCTAAAGAGCGTAGCCAGTCATCTGAAACGTGTTTGAGTTTTTGCAAAAGGCCATCTTTGATTGGCGCTTGATGAACGACTGTTTTAAACCCTTTTTTCTCCAAAGCATTTAGGGCATTTCTCAACGATTTTTTGTCTTTTCCTTCCAAAGTAAAAGTCTGTAAATTCACGATAGCCTCTTGACCGATTGGTAATGATTTTTTTCCAAAAGACTCAAAAAGTGATAGTTTGCTTTCATCAATTTTGTAATACGCGGTTTTAAGACTATTTCTTTTACAAAAAACTTCAAATTCGTGTAACAATTTTCGCATACTTTCGGGGGAATCCTCACATACGGGCTCACCCAAAGCTATGGCAAAACCAGAGGCAATTTTGTAAGCGATAAATCCCTCGATTTTAGTGCCGAAAAAGAAAGTTTTATCAGTATCTACTTTGAAATGGTCGTCGGCTGTGTGACCATATTTGGCCAATAATTCAAGTGCTTTTGCTTGTTCTTCCTCATCTGAAGAATAGTGAAAAATATAAGGTTTGACAAAAGCATAGATAAGCAAACCCAAGGACAAACTTCCCAAAAGATTGATAGAATGAATAAAACCTTTGGCAAAACGAGTGACAGGAGAGACCGTTGTTTCGAGAAGGAAAAAGCTTCGTATACTGTTTTCGATGGAATTACTCAAAGAAAAGTCAATGCCAAATTCCTTTTTGTCCAAAAAGTAAAAACCAATGACGCCATAAACTAATACCATTCCTAGGATTAAACCTGCCAAGCGTAAACCAAAACTTTGCAATTTTCTATCGCTTCGTACATAGTACTGTTTTCTAGTAAAAAGTAAAATAATCAGCGTAAAAAGCGCAAAAATAGATTCTTCGTAATCAATCGCCTTGGTCAAATGACCAACTAATGATATAATACTGAGCAGTACCGCCATCAACCAAGCGTTACGCTGTCCTCTCATCAAGAATGCCGCACAAATCAACATAGAAATACCCGCCATCAAAACCGCCTGATTTGATAGATGCACAGTGGCAACAGGTAAGAAATTTTCTAATAATTGAAGACGTTCAACAAGGGGAGGGGTGAGCACCGAAATAATATTGACAATACCCAACAACACCAGTAGCATGGCAGGAAGTATTCTTAGCAGGATATTTCCACGATTCAATAAAAAACTGCCAATACCTGCAACCAGTGGTAACCAAAACTCGAAGATTCGATAAAGAATGGTGATAGAAATAGCTTGGGTTTCGCTAAATCCATAAGATGTTATCAATAAAATCATGGAAACTTCTACCGCTCCCAAACCTCTCAAAAATGGAGAAATAACATAGAAAAGTGTTGCTATCACATAGCCTGCGATGCAACTTTCGATGCTGGCAGACAATCCTAGAGCCTTCATGGCAATACCTAAGTGTAGCATCCCTGTGATTTCAATACCTACCGAAAAGACTAGTACCATCAGTATTTCTTTTACCGAAAAATTCCCTACATTGATTTCTTCGGCTAACATTTCAAACTGCGGACTTACTTTGGTTAATTGCTTGTACACCCATCCTTTTTCCAGAAAAGACCATGTAGCCCACACCAATAATGCCACAAGCACGACAATTCCCCCAAAGGCTAACCACGAACTAGCCGTAGAGCTGCGGACTATTGCCAGATAAACTAAAACAGGGAATGCCACCAATGCAAGAGAGGCAATGCCTACAACAGCATAGATGTATGAGGCAAAATTAATTCTAGTTTTACTTACGCCTTTTCTTTCAATTTCTTGATTGAAAAAAGCCAAGGAAGTAACGCCCCCACCCGGCAAAAATACACTGATAAGATTTCGTTTCAGAAAGAGCTTTAGTCCATCCGTGAGTGTGATATTGCTATGTACTGCTCGAAAGGCATAAACATACATTAATCCATTTAATAGGATATACAACACGGTGACTAATAAGCCTAGGAAGAAGTAACTTAGTTCAATATTTTTTAAAACATTCACAGACTGCACGATATCAGACTGTTGTTGTCGGAAGAAATATATTGCTAATAGTAGAAACAAAAAAGCAAGAATTTCTTTTAAATAGTAGTTTCGAGATTTAAGGAGGTTTTTCATAGAATTATGAGATTTTTTGACGGACTCAGAAATATATTATTATCGTAAAGTTCTTAGCATTAGCCACTTTATGCCTCTGCTATTCTCTGCTTTTACACCTAATTTTCTAAAACTTTATTAACTATACTTGTATAGGCATTGTCAAAGTGATGCCCCCCTGGGAGAATTTCTACTTTGGCACCTGTTTTTCTAAAAGAGTTGGTGATGTCTGCATCTTCATCGCTTCCAAATAGACAAAGTCGTTTTAAGGAGTGCGATAATTCCATTTCTTTGACTACATCATAAGGGTCGTTATTACCTCCCAAACTAAGCATATCCGCCACATGAATTTCAAAATCTCCCTTGGTATCAGGTGAGAGTAGGGTTAGACTAGATAGTTTTTCTCGAAGCGATTCAGGAAGTTTATTCGCAATAAAAGGAGCTACGCAGGCCCCAAAAGAATACCCCATAATACGGAATGACTTGACTTCTTTATATTGCAAATAATATTGCGCAATTTCTGCAATTTTCTTTGCCGTTTCTTCAGGAGTTCGAGCATTCCAGAAATATTTCTGTGAGTCTAATCCTACTACAGACACGCCTTTATCTGCAAAGACATTGGCAATACCTTGGTCAAAACTTGTCCAGCCGCCATCCCCCGAAAGGAAAAATACTAATTCATTACTAGCATTTGACTTCGGTTCAATAATATCAATAGGTAAATCTGTTTTGAGACTTACTGGTAATGCTTTTGAAGTCGTTGCTGCTAAGGAATTGTAAGCTTGTTTAAACTGAGGTAGCCAATTTCCTGTGTACGAAAATCCATGACCTACCTTTGGCAAAGTGATGAGCTCTACATTTTTGATACCTTTTAAGAAAGAAGCAGTAGCATCGTAAGGACAAGTTTGGTCTTTTACCCCGTTGAGAACGATAAATGGTGCAGGAAGTTTTTCAACACGGTCAAAGTAATACGATTTGCCTTCTTTAAGTACATGATACAAAAGTCCATTGCCTTTACAAAAAGGTTTTTTGAGGTCTATGTCTGGACAAAAACCAAGCGAAATACCTCCTTTGAATGTACCAGCAGGTGCTTGTGCAATAAGTCCGTAAATGAATACTGCGCCATAAGAATATCCCACAAGAATAGGTTTTTGATAAGAAGCAAAATGGTACTTACGTTGAAGCATCATACTTAACTGCTCAAAATCTGCGGCAGGATACGAACACGCACCCTTGTCTTTTGCCATAGTAGCGGCAAAAGTTTTGGCGTCAATTCCTGCCACTAAGGCTCCTTGATAGGCTAAATAACGAGCCATGCTCAACACGCCAGATTGCCAGCCACCATCGCCCGACACGAAGAGAACCAATGAATTAGGCGTACCCGATGGATGATACATCGTTAATTTACCGAATTTCCCATAGCGTAAACTGTCTATGCTTATGGGTTTGGGATCTGTGAAAGAATAGGTTTTTACTTGAATGAAAAGAGTACAAGCGGTAAAGAATAACACTTTTTTCAAAAGCGAAATTCTTTTGAGAGTTGAAGCAATCATAGTCATGACTAAATTTAGTTTTAGCGATGTTTGACCCAGTTAAAGAAATATGTATGCTCGTGTATGAGCCTAAATATTCAGTAAATTATTGCTTCATAAGGTGATTGTTGGAAATGAGAATATAACGCTTTGATAGATTAGATGCAGAAATGTTTAATCGAGCAGACGTTTTTTTTCAAATAAAGAAGCTACTTGAATTGTTTATTTTGCTAAAAAAAGGTGTTGAGGTTGAAGTTTAAAAGGAACGTAAAACAATTTCGGATATCGGATGTTGGATTTCGGAATTGAAACCTTCAGGATTTTGTACAAACAATGATATTTTTCTTTATTTCCGAAATCCGAAATCTGCAATAGTTTGAAGTCTTAACTCACAATTCTACATTAACTAAAGTGTTAAATCTGATACAAAACCTATGGCATCGTCGGGAGTAAGGACGATTTTTTTGTTTCCTTCAAGGTGAATCATGACAAATTTTTCACGTTGGGTCGCGTACCAAAGCATGGAACCTTGATTTTTACTGGAGAAATAGCCAAAGTATCCAAATAAACCTCCGACGCCAAATGTACGAATGGCAAATCCCATCTGCTCATTGCTTAGCATTTCAACCTTTTCGATTTTTCGTCTTTCATATTTAGCATTATAAAAGAGTCGATTGATCACAAGCATATCTTCTGTAATTTGATAGCCTCGTGGACTGTAGCCCAAACTGATTATATAGGTAGCTATGATTAAAACAATGGTTAGTACAGTCACCCAAAGACTTTCTTGTTGAAGCATTGGAAAAAGAAAAATTGCCATAAAAGCAAATAATAGCGTAACACTTATCGAAGTGATTTTTGCGAGTTTGTCTAATGAGGCTTTGTAGATCATGGTAGTAAAATTTAAGGGTCAAAATAGATTACTTTAACTATAATATGGTAGTAAAAAAGCTCGTTTCTGTCAAGCTTCGCTGATATTTGTCAATAGAAAATCAATCCGCTTAAAATGGATATCCAATACCAAAATTAAGAGTCAAAGGGTTTGTATACGGTTGTTCGGGATAGAGTGGACTTTTGAGGTTATCTCTCAAAAATACCCAATTATCACCCTTAAAGGCAGGGTCGAGGACGCGTACTGCCCAGTCAAATCGAATCACGAAAAATGATAAGTCATAGCGCAAACCAAAACCAATATCCATCGCAATTTCTTTGTAGAAGCGATTTAGTTGAAAATCTGAACCTGTTAAACCAGCGGTGTTTTGGTTAGGAAATCTCCAAACGTTACCAGCATCAGCAAAAAGAGCTCCGTTTAGGTCTCCATAAAAACGAATAATTTTGAAACGTAACTCCGCACTCGTTTCAAGAATAATACTCCCTGGGTTATCGAATGACCCTGTAAATGAACCAGGTCCCAGTCCTCTAGGTCGCCATGCTCGCAAGCTGTTTGGTCCACCGATAAAGAAGTTTTTTTCATAAGGTAAATCCTTGTCAGCTCCATACGCAAAAGCCGCACCTGTATTGATTCGATAGGCCAAAAGGGTTTTATCGCTACGACCAATAGGAATATATTTTCGGTAATCGGCACTGGCTTTGATAAATCGATAGAATTGCAGAGAATCTTGTAAAAGATTGGTCAAGAAACCAAATTTATTCCCCTTTACTAAGTTCAAGGTCGTACCTCCAGACTCAAAAAATAGCTTTAAGTATTTCCCTTGTTTGAGTTGCCCATACGGGTTATCCGTATACGTGTATGTGGCACTCATACTGGAGATGAACGATTGTTGGAAACTTCGTTTGAGGTTGTTCCCGAGACGTAACAAACTATCCAAAAAGTTACGAAATGCAGGCGCTTGGTTACTGGTATTGACAAGATTGACATCAAAAAGGGATACTTGCCAGTATTTGTTGGGCGACGGACGCCAGTTGAAAGTACTAGCCACTTTAAAACCAAAACGGTTATATTCTTGGCGACCAATAAACTCGCCTCCCACACTGATACGAGTTTGTGGAGAATAGTTCTCGAAACGCTGGGCAAGACCTTCAGGTAATAATATTTTGGGAATGATAAACGAAGTATTTAATCCTAGCTCAAGATTTCGGTTTACTGAATCTGGGCGTAAAAAACCAGCTTGAGCCTCAAATCCAAATCGAAAAGTTGTTTCGAAGGAATTGACACTATTATTGATATTTCTAGCTTTGAAAGAAGTATTCAAAAAAGGACCTGGCACTAAGTTGTTGAGACTTCCTCCTGCAAATACACTTCCACCTGTTTCGACCGAAAATTCGTATTTATCTAAAGGTTTGGCATAAATGGAAGCGTTTATGACACCTTTGGTGGTATCCAGATTGATACGAGTAAACTGGAACTGCTCCAAACCGTATAATTTCTTTTGGGTTTGGTTGATTTTTTCTTGACTAAATACTTGATTTTTTCTTAAGTCAATTTTTGTATCCAATACACTTGGTGAAAACTTTTTATTTACGAAAATGTATTGAATATTAGGACTATACACCGTATCGACCGTAGTACGATAAGCATTGGCATAGGTACCATCGGCAATAAATTGAATATTCCCAATATTATATGCCGTTGAGTAATTGTTGCTACGAGGAGTACGATCAGGACTTGGAATGTAGGTGATTACCTGTAGTTTTCCAGTTTTAGCGGTATCTAAAGCATTGATTTTTAGACTTAAAAAATCTTTAGAGAAAGCATAGTAGCCATTGTTTTTCAATAAGCTTTCTATTCGGTCTTTTTCTGCATTATAGTTTTCAAGGGTGAGTCTTTCGCCTGATTTAAGAAAACTTTGCTTTTTGTTTTTTTCTAATAATTGTAAAATTTTATAATCTTTTACTACCAGCGAATCATTGCTTCCAATAGGGTAACTCACTCCCTCGTTGATAACGTAGGTAACAGCCACACTTCCTTTTTTGATAAATAAAGAATCGACTTTATAAGAAACTTGCGTGAGGAAAAAACCATGATTTTTATAGTAAGTTTTAATTTTTTCGACATTTTTCTCTGACTCATCCTTGTAAAAATAAGAGGGTGGTTCTCCGAATGTCCGCATGGCCCAGTTGCCCTCAGCGATGGCTCTGGTAAGTTTTTGTGCCTTTTTTTCTTTCTTTTGAAGAAGTTTATTGTATTCGTTTGAATTAATATCAAGTCCTTTTATTTGTTCCTCAAAATCCTCATTTAACTTTGTAAGTTCATATTCCCATTGAAGTTTCTTTTTCGGAAAATCTTTAGAAAAAAGCTGATAAAAATACAAACCGGGCGTGATAGGAGTTCGCAGAATTTTTTTGTTCGGTTTTTGGGGCAATAGGGGCTCTAGATTCTCAGTAGTAATCTTTCTGTTGCCACGAAAGTTTTGAGAATAGAGCAATGGGTCAGAGAATATATTAGAAGTAGTACAGCTGGAAAGCCAACTACCGATACTAATCAATGTGAGATATAGGCAAAAATGTCTCAAAGTCATACTTAATATATGTAACAAGGGTGCTGATATACAGCGACTAACCTTTTAAAATATTGCTTTATGTTGTCAAAAAACCAGATTAAATACATTAATTCTCTTCAGCAAAAAAAGTTTCGTCAAGAATACCAATCTTTTGTAGTAGAAGGCGCCAAAAGTGTGGTTGAGCTACTTTCATCTGATTTTGAGCTGGAGTCGTTGTATGTTACTGAGGATTTTTACAAAGAAACTAAACCTCTATTAGACAAACAACCTTTAAGAGCCGAAATTGTAGGACAGGCAGAATTAGAAAAGGCTGGTACATTTAGTTCGAACAACGCAGCGCTTGCGGTTGCGAAGATGAAATCTAATCAAGAGTTGCTATTGAATGACACCGAATACGCCTTAGTATTGGACGAAATTCGTGACCCCGGCAATTTAGGAACTATTATTCGTATTGCAGACTGGTATGGTATTCAAAAGATTATTTGCTCAGAAGGTACTGTGGATTTATATAATCCCAAGGTTATATCTTCAACGATGGGTTCTTTTACGAGGGTATCTTTGTTTTATACCGATTTGGTAAAATATCTAAAAGGACAGCAAAAACCGATATATGGAGCATTTTTGGACTCAGAAAATGTACACACGCTGAAATTTGCACCAAGTGGCTATATCATCATTGGTAACGAAGCTAACGGGATTTCTGAAGCAGTGGGGGAGGTCGTAACGCATAAAATTACTATTCCAAGATTTGGTGGTGCAGAGTCACTAAACGCTGGTATTGCGACTGCTGTTATTTGCGATAATTTGAGAAGATAGTTCTTTAGAATTTTTGCTGTTGTTGGAGCTCTTTCCAACAACAGCAAAAAAAATCAATCTATTTCATCAAGGCTACATTATAAATTTCATACCAATCTTCGTGGTTCAATTTGATTTCGGTAGCGCTCACAGCATTACGAATACGTTGCTCTGATAATGAACCAATAATTGGTAAAGTACCTAGCTGAATCAACCATGCTACAGCGGTTTGTTCGATATTAGCACCGTATTTTTGACCAACTTCCGCTAATTTTTCTTTCAAAATTGCCGATTTGAAATCTGTTCCATCAAGGATTTTTCCACCTGCTAACGGCGCCCAAGCCAATGGTTTGCTAAAGCGTTGTTTGATGAAGTCCAAACGACCATCCTCAATAGCAGAAGTATTGGCTAAGTTTAGTTCGATATGATTGGTAACGATTGGTTTGCGTAAGTATGATTCCAGTAATTGGTGTTGGAATACCGAAAAGTTACTCACCCCAATATGTTTGATTTTGCCGATGTTAACCAACTCACGAAGCGTTTGAGCCGTTTCTTCTGGATTGCTAATCATGTCTAATTGATTCAACAAGAAGATATCCAAGTAGTCTGTACCAAGGCGTTTCAAAGAGTTATCTACACTTTCCAAAATGTATTTTTCAGAGTTGTCAAAATACGTATATCCTTTGGTTGATTTACGAACTCCACACTTACTGAACAACACAATATCTTCTCTTTTGACCCCTTTATTTTTGATTAATTTACCAAAATATTCTTCGATAGAAGAATTACCATAAATGTCAGCGTGGTCAAAAGTATTTACTCCTAATTCGAGGCAAAGATTTACGATTTTTTCCATCTGGTTGATGGTTTGCTCACCATTGTTAGTCCATCTCCAAAATCCATAAACCGCTTCTGAAACTTTAGGACCCGAATCACTCAAATAAACTTTGTTCATAAAACAGGGGGTTAAAACACTTAAGTACTTGTTGGTTTTTCAACCGTTTGTTGGTTAGTATAAAATCAAGTTAAGGAAAAAATACCAGAAATTTTTTCTACAGTTTCCTCAATTTGCTTTTTTGACAAAGATTCAAAAAATCTCTTTAACCCAAAAATATAGCGTCTATAATTTATTGAAATGATAAAATATGCTACGAATTTTATGGTAAATGAGCCTCTCGATCGAGGCTAAATTCGTGTTGACATATCTTTAGACGCAACGTATTGCGTCTCTACTACTGAAATAATCGCCACATACATCAATCTCAATTCGCACAATTTTTAGAACCAGTCATCTACATTTACTTCAGACTCTATTTGCTTTTGGAGAGACTCGGGAAGTTTGGCAAAAAAGTCTATTCCTGTCTTTTTCTCAATACTATCAATGCTCACGGCAAAAGAGCGGACAGTTTCGTAAGAAGCTTGATTAGGCATCAAAAAAGCTATCGCCTGTTTTTCTCTTGGGTCATACACTATTTTGTAATAATATTCGGGTACAGCGATTTGATTTCGTTTTCCGATAAATTCCAAACCTTGACGCAAAATAGGGCCAGTTACAACAATCAGATCACCTCTATCTTGTGCCCATTTGCGAACTCTTGTCTCCAAATCACTCCAGATACCACGGTTAAAGTCGGGCGCTTGTGGACTCATATTGGACATATAAAAAGTCTCGTTTTGCAATTCGTGATCATATTTAAAATCTCCCGCAGGACAAAGGTGTCCTCTATCATAACCCGATCGAGAGTAATCCTGAGTGACTGCCGAACCTGTAGATACTTCGGGGTCGGCCATAAACTCATTCGAACGAGGTTCAGTACCTTTTGCCGCCTCTGACTTTAATAAATGCAATACCCAAGATGCCTGCTCATAGTCCTCCTGATAACTCAACATATAACCAGTATGGCGTACAATTTCCTTGTCTTTCGAAGAGTAAGGTTTGTATTTGTCAAGGTCCTTAAACACGACATTCGAGGAGCTATTATCCTTGAAAACCTCATCTTTAATATTGGGTAAAGTTTTGGTGCCTTCTTCTACGGCATCTTTTAGAATATCTACAATAGAGTTATCTTTCTTAGAAGAGCTTTTTGTGTCACTTGCTTCATTGTCAGTGGCTTCAGTGTCATTTTCTTTTGTGTCGCTTGCCACATTATCTTCACGTCCTTCACGAGTCCAAGGTTCTTTTTTCTTTTCATTTTTACCGTTGAAAATGTTTGAAACATCGTGTTTAAACTGCTGAAAAGGGTGTGGTTGCCCCCAATAATATAGAACGATTCCGAGTACCACTAGAAAAAATAAGAACTTAATTTTACTGGTTTTCATAATACAATTTTACTGGGTTTTTCTAGACCCATTTTGGTATGAATAGCATTGATTGGAGCCAGATGCTCCAAAGCGATTTTTTGAAAGTAATTTCAGAATAGGCTTTTAGGATTGAGCTAAAAGACTACAATTTTACTAATTTCGTACTAATTAACGTAAGAGTCTAGGGCTTTTTGACTAAAAAAACGAGAAATAAGCTCGAACAGTATCAGAATTGAAAAGTCTTAGATAAAAAAATCAAATGAGTCGAAAAAAAATAGTCGTAATAGGAGGAGGAGCCGCTGGATTTTTTGGTGCCATCAGAGCTGCCGAACAAAATCCTGCTGCTGAGGTTTTGTTATTGGAAAAAAATAGGACGGTTCTCAACAAAGTTCGGATTTCGGGCGGAGGTCGTTGTAATGTGACACATGCATGTTTTGATGACAAAAAGTTGGCAAAGTTCTATCCAAGAGGAGGGAGCTTTTTGAAGCCACTTTTCAAAACCTTTAACCCTCAAAGTACTATTGACTGGTTTCAACAGAAAGGTGTTGCTTTAAAAATCGAGTCAGATGGACGCATGTTCCCCACCACAGATAGCTCCGAAACCATTGCATTATGTTTAGAAAATGAAGCTATTAGAAAAGGAGTTCAGGTAAAAACTTCCACGGGTGTATCCAAAATACACCCGAAAGAAGAGACTGGATTTGTCCTTGAATTATTAGATGGAAAAAACCTTGAAGTCGATGCCGTGCTGGTAACTACGGGAGGGAACCCCAATGTAGAAGGTTATCGTTGGCTGGCAGATTTGGGCTTGAATATTTTGAAGCCCTTACCTTCGTTATTTACTTTCAATACCCCAGAAGGAGTTTTTAAGGATCTCTCAGGTGTAAGTGTGCCCAATGCTAATGTTAAAATTGCAGGAAGGAAGCTAAAGCAGGACGGGCCGTTGTTGGTGACGCACTGGGGTTTTTCTGGTCCAGCTATATTGAAGTTATCGGCTTGGGGGGCAAAAGAATTAGCGGAGGTAGAATACAAGTTTTCGACCTTGATCAATTGGTGTGGAGAAACAACTGAACATGAAGTGCGCGAACAGTGGGCTTTGCAGAAAAAATCACATCCGAAAAAAGTCATTCAATCAAATCAATTATTGGGTATTCCTTCACGTCTGTGGAAACGCCTTTGTGAATTAGCCGAAATAGATGAACAACTGCGCTGGATTGATGTTTCAAACAAACAACTCAATAAACTTACTGAGAACTTGATCAATTGTAATCAGACAGTGGCTGGTAAAACTACTTTTAAAGAAGAATTTGTCACTTGCGGTGGCGTAGATTTAAACGAAATCAACTCCGACACAATGGAGTCTAAGAAAATCAAAGGACTGTTTTTTGCTGGAGAAGTCCTAGATATTGATGCTGTAACTGGAGGATTTAATTTTCAGGCTGCATGGACAACCAGTTATGTGGCTGGGTCGAATATTTAAGTTTTTAAGCAATAGGCTTTAGGCATAAAGCCATAATCTAGAGAACAAAAAGGTGTTTTTTATGAAATTATTAAAACCTTTAGCCTAAGGCTTACGGCTTTCAGCTTTGAGCATTCGCCAAAAACATATTTATCGTTACAAAAAAACAATTTTACACTCCTTGCCTAGTGCCTTTCGCCTAATGCCTAAAGCAAACAATCTTACTTACTATCTTTAAGTTTTGAACTCATTTGCCTAATTATGAATGATTGACTGCCGAACTGATAGCGTGTTTAGCAGTCAATCCCAAAGTTCTAATAATACACTAGACTAGCCTTTAATGTCAAAACTTGGATTGAGGGTCGTACTATATCTAAACCTTCTTCTGACTTCACTGATTTTTCTGCGGCTCACCGCTAAAGTTTGACCATTGGAAAGCTTTACTTCTGGCACAGGACAGGCAACTACATAATTTGGATTAATGATAGATGATTTATGAATTCTTATGAAGCCAAGATTACTCAGAATTAAATCATATTTTTTTAGGGTTCTTGCTGAAATATATACTTTTCCATTTGCGAGATGGATTGAACTGTAATTACCGTCTGCAATAAGTGAGACAATTTGATCACTTGAAAAATATTCTTTGTCAATACAAAAAATTGAAGATTGATTTGCCTTGACGGAAGGCATTGGATATTTGAATGTTAGCATAAGTAATGAAGCAAATAGTGTGAGAAAATATTAATTTCTTGAATTTCTTAGATAATAATCAAACTCACAAACGGTAACAGATAACTGGTTCACTTTAACCAACATTCGGTTATTCACCTCAATAATTGGTCATCTGCACTGTATACCAGTTATTCGATGTACTGTCCAAATAGTTGTTTTTTTTGACCGTATCATGGTTATTCGCCTTTTAAATAGGTGATTATTCGCTATACTTGCATTGTTTCCTTTCTCGAAACGAAAATCATTAATATTTCTACCTACTAAGAAGCTCTACAGTATCACTTCATGAAAAAGATTTTTTTACTCATTTACCTTTATTTGATTTTCGGAGGAAATATCTCGTTAGCTCAAGATTTCCCACTTTGGAAATACACACCACAGGATGGTTTGGCACAATCCCAGGTTTTATCATATCTAAAAGATAGTCGAGGGATTATATGGGTGGGTACGTATGGAGGACTCAGTAGATTTGATGGTGAACATTTTACCAATTATACAGTAAAAGATGGCTTACTTGGCTCTACCGTAACTCACATTCTAGAAGATAGTAAAGGTTATATCTGGGTACTATGTAGAGAACTAGGCTTTGTTCGGTTTGATGGAAAAAACTTTGAGCAGTTTCCTCTGGACGAAACTGCTAAGAACTGGTCTAAATTAATCCTTCTTAAAAATGGGGAGTTAATTGTAAGTTGGGGAAAAGAAGTCTTGAGATTTAATGGGAAAAGTTTTGAGAAACATCCAAGATATAAATTCTCTAATCCTATTGGATCAATATTCTATTTGAAAGAATCAAACCAGCTATTTTTCGAAGATGTTAATCAGAATTTTTTTCAAGAAACCTCAAAGGGAATATTGCCAGTGAAGGATCTAAGTGGTTGGGTATTTCAGGGCATAACATTCAACGATGTTATTGTATTTGAGTCCATGCCAATCAATGAAATGATTCGTTATTTCATTTTTGATGGGTATTCACTAAAACCTTTTCTGAAAATTAGCCCGAAGCAAAAAGAAGTGATAAACACCTTCAAATATGACTTTATTTTTTCAAATGAGGGCAAAGTATATTTGATTAAGGCAGAAAGTAAGAAAATAGATATAGTAGGTCATAACTTAGTACTTATTGATATTATAGATCAAGGGTCAGATAATAAAAAATTAGCATGGCTACCAACCGAAAAAGGATTAGTTAGGCTTACTAAAAGAGGATTTCGACAATTTTCTGAGTCACAAGTACCCAACTGCTGGAGTGTCGTGCAAGACAAAGACAAGCAATTTTACTTTTCTAATTATTCTCTTTCCCTTCAAAAGTATGACGGAACGAAAATTGAAAAAGTACCTAATGAGTTGCACCGAAATGTCATTAACCGTACTTACCGACAGTTAAATATAAAGGATTTTGCCGATCAAAAGTCTTCAAATTATTGGTATTTTAAACCCATTCGTTCTACAAATAATGACCTTTGGTTTCCCTCTAATCATGGGATTTTACGCTTGAGACATAATAAATGGACACTTTTTACCAGCCCAAATGGTGAAAAGCTGGTATTTTCACAAGCCTATGATACGCTTAGGGGTAAGATTGTAGGTACCTCGATTGGGAAAATTTTTAGCTTGAATATTGCCAAACCCAATCAACTTGAATTTTTGCAGGACACAACCGCCATCTTATTTAAAGGTCTTATCCTGTGCGCAGCAGTATCACCTAAAGGAGAATATTGGCTCGGAGGTAAATGTATCGGTCGTTATAACCCCGAAACAAAACGATATAGATATTATAAATATGCTTCCGATGGCTCCAAGTTATGTAAGATGTTAGGCCTCACTTATGATTGGGATAAAAGACTCTGGGCCTATGATTTTATAGGTGGAGTATATGTATATAACGAGAAAAAAGATAGTTTCGACCGTGTATTCAAAAGTTATTTTAATACTGCAGTGAGTTTTGTTGAACAAATTGACCATCGACATTTGGCTTTTGGCAATTCTACAGGTATTCATATTTTAGATTTATCCATTTTTAAGAAAAATGGGAATGGCTTCGTTCAAGTATTCAATCACCACAATGGATATAATGGTATTGAACCTAATCAGTTAGGCTCATATAGAGATTTTGATGGAAATATCTGGATTACTTCTGGGACGATTTTATCGAAAATGATACCTTCTGAGCTTGATTATAGCCTCCAACCGCTCAAAATTCATGTGTTGTCCATCGGTGGAGAGAGGTATCCTTTTATTAAACAGACTCAAGTGTATGAGTTGCCCAATCAACAAAATAGTACTACGTTTACCTTGGAGTCCATCGGTGACAACAAGCCTTTTCGCTCACAATATAGCTTTAGAATCAAAGGGTTTATAAATGAGTGGAGTGAATGGCAGGAGCAGAATAAAATTATGGTCAATAATCTTCCTAATGGGGAGCATATCATTGAGTTTCGGACTCGAATGGGTAATCTTTCGACATCTAGTTCTTCGGTTATGGCTATTAATATCAGGGTCAATGCGCCATTTTATAAATCTCCTAATTTTTATAAGTATGCAACCATTACTTTTTTTCTATTGATGGTTGTGATATTGATTATTGCTATTCGTAGTATTAGACAATCTCGTAAGTTGGTATCACAAAGTCAAAAAATAGGAGAACAAGAGCATAAAGTTCGTTTTTTACAGGTGCAAACCATTCAAGCTCAGATGAATCCTCATTTTACCTTTAATGTGCTTGGAACCTTGCAACACCTAATTCTGAATAACGAAACCCAAAAAGCAAGTGAAAATTTGTTGAAACTCTCTACGCTCATCCGAAATTACCTAGAAGCCTCTTTGCTGACAGATAACAAAAATGGTTCATTGTTTAGTCACGAGATTCAATTGTCAAGAGAGGTTGAATTATTAAAAATGTATATTGAGTTTGAACAACTGCAATACGTAGATAGGTTTGAATACGAAATTTCTTTGGATGGTAAACTCAATACTGAAAACTACCGTGTACCTCCCCTTATTTTACAGCCTTTTGTAGAAAACGCTATCAAACATGGCTTGTTATACAAATCGCCTTCCGAAAAAGGTATGTTGTTGATTAGGTTTATTAGTTTGAATGAGGATACTTTAATTTGTACGATTGAGGATAATGGGGTTGGTCGAACAGAAGCAAATCTTATTCAAACTCGATCACTCAAAAAATACAAGTCTCGTGGGACCGAACTCGTCAAAAGAAGGGTTGACATTCTTAATGAAATGGGATATGATATCGCTATTACGGTTGATGATGGAATTACAGGAGGAACAGTTGTGACAATACAAATAGGTTATAAATAAAGTTAAGGTTCTAAAATTTAGAAATTATGAAGGCAATCATCATAGAGGATGTTTTACCCGAAGCCACCATGATAAAAGGGATGCTCAATAATAGTTTTCCTACCATCGAGATTATCGGCATCGCAAGCAGCGTAGACGAAGGGATCAGTATGATTTTAAGAAATAAGCCAGACTTCGTTTTGATGGATATTGAGATTATGGGAGGTACAAGCTATGACATTTTGGCAAGCCTACGACAGTATAGTATTCCACTAGATTTTGAAATTATTTTTCTCACAGGAAATCGCCGATTTGATTATGCAACTCGAGCGTTTGAATACACTGCTTTAGATTTTTTAACTAAGCCTATCGATACAGTTGCTTTCGATAAAGCCATTACTCGAGTTATGGAACGTAAATCATCAAATCAATTGAATGGTGCTCAAATGGGCTTTTTTCTAGAAATGATTAGTTCTTCAGAAAATATACTTCCAAACAAAATGGCGGTTACCAAACTGGGAGGGGTGGTTGAGTTTGTAGAAATTAATCAAATTCTATACCTAGAGGCAGCTCGAGATGTTACGATTTTTGTATTAAAAAATAAACAGCGACTTACAGCCTCTAAAAATTTGGGATATTATGATAACATTCTCGTGAACCATAATTTTTTCTCTATATCAAGTAGCTTAATAATTAACCTCAACGAACTTAAGTCATACGATCATAGTCAAAAATTGGTGCTAATGGTCAATGGAATACAATTATCAGCCTCTCGCAGAGGAGGACAAGATTTAAAAAGCTACATTTCTCAAAATCCTAATTTAGAGGATAAGTTTCGAACCAAATTGATGGAATTTATTAGGAAATTCTTTGGTAAATGATAATAGGTAGCGTGTGTTATGGATATAGCTTTTTTCTTAAAAACTGTAATTCCCAACCTAACGCTATGGCTTAAGTCTCTATGCTTAAGCAGAATAGGAGATACATTGTTAAACTAGTCATCAAACAGGAGTCATCCCTGATTTTGTGATTGTGTGCATGAGTGATTATTTTGAATTAATCACTCATGCACACAATTTTGACTCACTAAATTGAGAATGACGAACATCCATTAACGATGTCTACCGCCACCACCGCCAAAACTTCTACCTCCACCAGAAAATCCTCCAGAACGGAATCCACCACCATAATTGCCTCCATAGCTAGGGCGACTACCTCCGTTGAAACTGCTACCTCTTGATGCGGTGAAGTGATTATTCATCGTACCTCCAAAGGTATTACCACGGTAATAATTTGGTCGACTAGCAACTACATTACGGTAATAATTTCCGTAATGACGATACAAATTAGGGTAATTCATGTAATACCCGCCATTAAAGAACCAGTTTGAGAATCCGTATGCAGGAAATAATCCGTAGCCCCAGCCTCCAAAACCGTAAGTCATACCAAAACTTCCCCAATAAGCTCCGGGATACCACAGTGCTGAGCCGTACCAATAAGGATACCCAAACCAATATGAGTAAGGGTTGGCATAACCATATCCACTACCATAAGCGATTTGACCATTGGGCAGAATGTAACCATTACTTCTGGCAAAATCCTTAGCTGCTTGGTTCAACTCTTGTTTGGCTTGTGGATTTTTGTCAAGCTCACGTTTGTAAGCCGCCAATTGTGCTTGATTTTGTACCACCAAACTGTCGTGTGTTGCAGCTAGCTCAGTTTTCAAACCGTTTTGATCTGAGATGTACTTTTTGCCTAATTGTTGGGTAATGTCCAAATTGTCATTCAAGAATAACATGACATCAGGATATTTTGCCAATGTAGTAAAAGAAGATTGTGCAATTGGGTCAAGCGGTTCAATCGTTTTCTTGAAACTATCCTCGGCTTGTTGGTACAATTGATCTACTTTATCCAAATCATCTTCGTGATGGCGATAGAGCTTCCATGCTGCGGTCGCAAGATTTTCATCTTTGTTGGGCAGTAAACCTTCTATTTCATCACGGCTTTTTCCACTAGGGGCTGTGGCTAGTGTGTGTAACAAGTCAGGATAACGAGTTAGCTCATAAAACCAACCTTGTTTCTTTTGACTAAAGTCCTTAATAACGTTTTGAAATGAATTTTGTGCTTGGTTATGTACATTTTGAATGTTGACTAACACGACAGGATATTGACTGGCTGTTAATACCGCTTCGCGCACATCAGCATCGTAGGATGCAACAGTCTGTTGCATTCCTTTGAGGGTTTCTAATTGGTTGCTTTGACCAAAGATATTGCTTTGAAACAAAGTCAAAATAAGAGCTGTAAAAGCAACAATTGATTGACGGAAGCTCATTGCTCCAAATGCTTCCATTCCTCTGAAAAGCTTGTTAGTTTTCATGGCTTTAAATACTATAATGATTAGAATAAGAAAATAGGACTTTCTGGAAACTGAAAAACAGATTCCAAAATCAATGGTTGTAGTGTCAAGCGACTACAACGTATTAAAGCAAGCAATTAGAAATGTAAATATTTCCACTCATGGAAAAGCACGTAGAGGTGATTGATAGGATAGAGAAAACTGTTGACATTATGATGCGACATTACCCAATTTTCAGGTAACACAAAGGCATCAAAAAATAAACTGAATTCTGGAAGAAAACCAGCAACAGATACAAAGTCTGAGGTCTGTTCTGGCTCTGTTTCGTTGTCATCCGCCAAAACAAATGATGGGCTCGTATTTTTTACTGCACCATTAGTACCAGTAATATTTGTGACTGCCACAAACGCTTTTCTTCCTGAATTGACGAATGAAGCAGATTTCATTCCCCAAGCCAAGCATCCATAACCAAGAGTTAGGACGAAGAAAAGCAATATGTGTTTTTTGCAGTTCATGACTTTCGTTGTGATTTTACTAACTAACGCTCCGCATCGGAGTTTGTTATATTTCTTAGAATGTTTGAAAAAGGAAAGGTTTAATTGGATTTGGGATATCGGAGTTCAGATTTTTTTAATTTGAATTAGATAAACTTTGGATAATCAAAAAAACAAATTGACCATTTTACGAAAAATCCAAAATCTGATATCCCAAATCCGTAATGGTTTACCATTCCTCTCGCTCATCTAAAAACATTTGATAAGCTCCTTTTAGTTCTTTCAAGGCCTTTTCATTTTGGAGATTGCTAGTTATCTCAATACCTTTTTGATAGGTCTGTTCAGCCAACTCAAATTCTTCCAAAGTAGTGTAAAGTGCGGCCGCATGATAATAAGTTGCCCAATAATTGGGGTGTTTTACTAATAATTCTTCAAATAATTGTCTTGCTGCCTGTAGGTCAAACTTCAATAACTCTGTAGCCAACGCATACACATTAAAAGGGTCGTTGGGTTCTTCTTCATAAAAATTACGCAATTGTTCCAGGCGAAATTGGTTCATCTTGTTCGAATTAAAAGGGTTTGTAAAAAACTTTTAAAAAAATATTATGCTTGCATACTATTTTTAAAACTTTTCGTTAATATTGCATCAGGATATTGTTCGAAAAGTTAAAAATATCCTCGGTATAGTGAAAAAATAAAACTGTACGATTAATCTACTGTAAACATAATATTTTAATTGTTATGAAAATCTTAGTATGTATTACCAATGTCCCTGATACCACCGCTAAAATCTCTTTTACTGATGGTGATACCAAGTTTAACAAAACGGGCGTACAATATATTTGCGGACCTTACGACGATTATGCCTTGTCTCGTGCAGTCGAACTCAAAGAACAGCACGGCGGTACCGTAACAGTTTTGAACGTGGGGGAGGCTGAGTCTGAACAAGTAATTCGTAAATGTTTGGCGATTGGTGCCGACGATGCTATTCGTGTAAACACCGAACCGACTGATTCGTATTTTGTTGCAGAACAAATTGCACATATTGCTTCTCAAGAAAATTACGACTTGATTATGATGGGTCGTGAATCTATCGATTTCAATAGTGGTGTGGTGCATGGATTAGTAGGAGAGATGTTGGGAATTCCATCGCTTTCGCCAGTCATGAAATTAGAAATTGATGGGGGCGTTGCTAAAATAACTCGTGAAATTGAAGGAGGAAAAGAAGATATCGAAGCTTCATTGCCATTGGTTTTAGGTTGTCAAGAACCTATCGCTGAGTGGAAAATTCCTAATATGCGCGGTATTATGTCGGCTCGTACTAAACCGCTAAAGGTTGTAGAGCCAGTTGGGGTAGGGTTGACTATTACAGAGAAATATGCGCTTCCTGCGCCAAAAGGAGCCGTAAAAATGATTCCTGCTGAAGAGGCAGAAAAATTGATTGATTTGTTGAAAAACGAAGCTAAGGTTTTGTAAGATTCTCAGTCAAATATTTATTCAAAGCATTTAACCGTGTTAAGTAAAAGCGTTTAAAGTGAGATAGTTATTTAGAAAATATAAAATTCCTAATAACAGATACACAATTAACAGATAACTACTTTTACAGATTAACACACAAACGATATTAACATGAGCGTTTTAGTTTTTGCCGAATTAGATAACGGCTCAATCAAAAAATCATCATTAGAAGCCATATATTATGGCTCAGAAGTGGCCAAAGCAAAAGGTACTTCTACCACAGTACTTGCCATCGGTGAGTCAAATAGCGATGCTTTAGCTATTGCAGGCAAGTTTGGAGCAAATAAGGTATTATGGGCATCAGATACTCGTTTAAATAGTGCCTCAATACAGGCCTATTCAAGTGTACTGGCGGAGGCTGTGGGGGCTACTTCTGCGGAGTTTATAATCCTTGCAAAATCGTCGCTAGGGGATGCAGTTTCGGCACGTGTATCAGCTAAATTAAAAGCATCCATTGTGTCGAATGTGGTTGATCTACCAGATTTTTCTAACGGTGTCACGGTAAAAAGAAGTATTTACACAGGAAAAGCCTTTGCTTCAGTGGTATTGACAGCCGACAAAAAGGTGATTGCCATTAAGAAAAATGCTGTGAATGTGGTTGAGGGTGATGGGAGTGCATCAGTAGAAAGTTTTGCGCCAGCCTTAAACGATGCTGATTTTGCCGTAAAAGTAACGGGGACACATAAAGCTTCAGGACAAGTATCTTTGCCAGAGGCCGACTTGGTTGTATCTGCTGGTCGTGGATTGAAGGGACCAGAAAATTGGGGAATTGTGGAAGACCTTGCCAATGCGCTAGGAGCGGCTACGGCTTGTTCTAAACCTGTTTCTGATTTGGATTGGAGACCTCACCACGAGCACGTAGGTCAAACAGGTATTAAAGTTTCTCCTAATTTATATATCGCTTGCGGTATATCAGGAGCCATTCAACATTTGGCGGGTGTTAACTCATCCAAAGTGATTGTGGTAATTAATAAAGATCCAGAAGCACCTTTCTTCAAAGCCGCTGATTACGGTATTGTAGGTGATGTATTTGATGTATTGCCTCGTTTGACAAAGGCTATTCAAGCCTCTAAATAGCAATATATACTTCGATATAGTTATTTTAAAACCAAAATTTCTTGCTATTATAAGGAAAGACCTATCTCAAGCTTGGGGTAGGTCTTTTTTGTTGATTATCAGTATGAAATATAATTGATTATACGTATATTTCTCCTACAGGAAAAAATCCTATTCTGAATTTAGCAAAACAAAGAGAAAGAAAACTTTTTTAAAATTAATCAGGTTTATATCTTTGTTATCAGCATAAATCCTACTGGTTATGACAAATTGACATAAAATGTCTGTTTGGCAAGGTTGTAGACAATGTTGGTAGGAATTCAACCGTTTATTCATTATAAGCTCTTACAAAGTGGAGAAAATAAGACTAGAAATATTGGGATTGTCGCCAAGTTCATCACAGACAGGTTCTTTTGCACTTGTACTAGGTGAAGAATATGGTCCTCGTCGCTTACCGATTATTATTGGAACTTTTGAGGCACAGGCAATTGCTATCGAAATAGAAAAAATTGAACCTAACCGACCAATGACTCATGATTTATTCAAATCTTTCGCAAAGTCATTTGGCTATTCCGTAACCGAAATAACTATTACAGATATAAGAGAAGGTGTGTTTTTTGCCAAGATTCTTTGTACTGATGGACTGAAAAGTGTGACAATTGATGCTCGTCCTTCAGATGCAATTGCTATCGGATTACGCTTTAATGTACCAATCTATACCACCGAACATGTCTTATCAGAAGCTGGAATCTCTGTAAACGAAACTTCCCATCATGAGGAGGACGAAGAGGCGGTTGAAGAAGTTTCGCCGAAAAAGTCTTTTGGAGAAATGCTCAGGGATAATCCTGTAGAGGTACTCAACAAAATGCTTGAGGAAGCTATAGAAAGTGAAGATTACGAAAAGGCAGCTAAAATTAGAGACGAAATCGAACGTAGAAATTAGAGATTATAGCCCCAAGGCCGTTTGAGTTTATCAGACGGCTTTTTTGTTAAAAAGCGTTAAATGTATATTATTGCAATGAAAAACAAGTAATTTTGTCTGGATATCAATAGAACTCACTGATTACTTGCGTAGCATTGAAGATTATTCTCCAAATCGCACTGTAAAATCATGCCAAAAGCTAAAAAACTAGGAAATACCCCTAACCTGATGGTAGTTGTAAGTTTAACAATTGCCTTGTTCTTGATTGGTCTTTGTGGACTCTTGACGCTCAACGCTCGTAAATTGGCAGAAGTGGTGCGTCAAAATGTAGAGGTGCAGGCTTATCTTGACAACGATTTGTCCAATGCCAAACTGGATTCGATTTACAAACAAATTGCTAAATATCCATTTGTCCTTTTTAAGGATAACTCAGCACAAATCAATTTTATCTCTAAAGATGCTGCGGCAAAGCAGTTCATTGAGGACTCAGGGGAGGATTTTCATAAGTTACTTGGTAAAAATAATAACCCGTTGCTGAACTCTTATTCCATCAAAATCAAAGAGGAATATTTCAGTGAAAGCAGATTGAAAGAAATCAAAAAGTCTTTGGAGCGCATCCAAGGAATCAAAGAGGTGGGATATGTAGAAAATTTTGTGGATGAGGTCAACAAGAATATTTCTAAGATTTATCTCATTTTATCAGGTTTTGTATTGTTGTTGTTGGTAATCATCATCATGCTTGTCAATAATACCATCAAACTTGCACTATATTCACAGCGCTTCCTGATTCGTAGTATGCAATTGGTTGGAGCTACCGATTCGTTTATCCGTAAGCCATTTGTATCGAAAGGTGCTTTGCAAGGTCTAATTAGCGGTTTTATTGCAAGTACTTTGTTGATTGTAACCCAACAATTGGCCGTGAATAAAGTCGATGGCTTGGTGATTTTACAAGAAATAGATAAGATGGTTTTGTTGATTCTTATCATTTTGATGATTGGCGTAATGGTGGGAGTAACAAGCACTTTCCGCTCAGTCGATAAGTATCTTAAATTGTCGCTAGATGACCTTTATTAAGGAGTTTTGAAACTTATTTTAAGGGATAAATTATAAAAATGAACTACTAAGCCAACTTGGCTTTTATACCAATAAAATTCGAAAACTATGTCAAATTCATCAAAATTACCATTTGGAAAAGCCAACTATACACTGATGTTGTTGGGTATTGTCGTTGTTCTTGCAGGATTCTTCATCATGAGTTTGGATAAAGAAGAATTCGGTTTTGGTTTCCTAGGATTAACTCTTGGGCCATTGGTAGTATTGGCAGGGTTTACAATCGAGTTTTTTGCTATTTTGAAAAAATCATAGACGAAAAGAAATATTCTAGGTGTAAATCATATTGATATTTACCGTTAAAAAACAAAAAGAGGAATTCTGTATATGAAAACAGGTTCTTCTTTTTGTTTTTTGTATTTTTGACCATTAATATTTCCTACTTAAAAGATACTTAAACATTATATGTCTATTATTCAATCCATTATTCTAGCCATTATCGAAGGACTTACCGAATTTTTACCTATTTCATCTACTGGACACATGGTTTTGACCAGCTCGATTCTTGGAATTGAGAATGATAAGTTTACCAAACTTTTTGAAATATGTATTCAATTGGGAGCTATTTTGGCGGTTGTTGCCTTGTATTGGAAAAAGTTTTTTGACTTTTCTAAATGGCAATTTTATGTAAAATTGATGTTGGCAGTAGTACCAGCCTTAATTTTTGGCAAATTATTCGATGATTTAATAGATGAACATTTAGGCAATCCAGCATTTATTGCAACGGTTTTATTGGTCGGAGGTATCATTTTATTGTTTGTTGATAATTGGTTCAAAAAACCAATTTTTGACGAAGAGGCGGATATTACTAATATCACTGCCATCAAAATCGGGGCTTATCAGTGTTTGGCGATTATGTTCCCAGGGCTTAGTCGTAGTGCTGCCACTATTATTGGTGGGATGCAACAAAAATTGACTCGTAGCTTAGCAGCAGAATTCTCTTTCTTTTTAGCGGTTCCGACCATGGCTGCAGCTACTGGATACAAACTGTTGAAATTTATTAAAGAAGAAGGGGCTATCACTTCTGAGCAAGTAAAATTATTGGCTATTGGAAATGTAGTGGCATTTTTTGTGGCAGTATTAGCTATTAAATTCTTTATCAGTATTCTCAACAAATACGGTTTCAAGTACTTTGGAATTTACCGTATTATTGTTGGCTTAACCATTTTAGGATTATTGGCAACAGGACATACGCTTAGTGTTGTCTAGACCCAATGATGTGAAAAATCAAAATTCTGGAGTTATTTTTGTCATAAAAGTGTTTTTCAGTCATTATGATGGTTGTAGTATGAATTATTTGTAATGAAATATACATTTGAAGGTAGAATGAGATGGAAGTTTCATTAAAACTATTCCAACTCCAAGAAAATAAATTTTTATGAATGAAAATCAACAAAATCAGCCTGTACAAGATCCTGGAGAGGTGTTGCTGATTGATAAACCGCTTACTTGGACATCTTTTGACGTAGTTAAAAAATTGAAGTATGCAGGTAATTTTAAAAAAATAGGTCACGCAGGTACATTAGATCCATTGGCAACAGGTTTGCTAATTCTGTGTACTGGTAAGATGACTAAGCAAATAGACAGTTTTCAAGCCCAAGAAAAGGAATATTCTGGAACACTAGTTTTAGGTAAAACAACACCTTCAATAGATTTAGAAACTGAATTTGATGGTGAATATCCTACCGAACATATTACCGAAGAAATCATGCAAAATGCTTTGGCGCAATTGACAGGTCCAATTTTGCAAATTCCACCGATTTATTCTGCGATTTCTGTTGGAGGAAAACGTTTGTACGAATTGGCAAGAAAAGGAAAAACAGAAGATGATATCGAAATAAAATCGAGAGAAGTCGAAATCAAGAAATTTGAAATTGATAGCTCAGAGTTCCCAACGATTCATTTTCGAATTGTATGCTCAAAGGGTACTTACATTCGCAGTTTGGTACGCGATTTTGGACTAGCTTGTCAGTCAGGCGCTTACATGAGTGCACTCCGTCGCGAGCGCATCGGAGAGTTTGAGGTCGCTAATGCCCTGACTATTGAAGAATTTGTGAATCAAAGAGCGGTTGCTCCTGTAAAATAGCTTATTATTGGATTTGTGGTGCGACTGTGTCGTACCACATTTTTTTCGACTAACTTTGTGATATGAAGGTATATTACGGAATTCAAGAATTTCAAAAACTAGAAAACGCAGTTGTTACCAGTGGCACTTTTGATGGCGTGCATCTGGGACACCAAAAAATATTAAAAAGGCTTGCTGAAGTAGCGCAACAAACAGGAGGGGAAAGTGTAGTTATTACTTTTTACCCGCATCCTCGCACGGTGGTGTCAGCCGATAATCAAGAAGTAAAACTCCTTTCAACTTTGGATGAAAAAATAGAATTGTTGACCCAAAATGGCGTCCAACATCTATTAGTGATTCCATTTACTAGAGAGTTTTCAGAACTTACCTCTGAGGAGTTTATCCAGAAAGTAATTATCAATACGATTGGTACAAAAACTTTGGTGATTGGCTATGACCATCGCTTTGGGAAAAACCGAGAAGGAGGTTTTGACTATCTAGTACAAAATGCTAGTCGCTATGGTTTTGGCGTTGAGGAAATTTCACGCCAAGATATCGACCATATTGCGGTAAGCTCATCCAAGATTCGTAAGGCTATCCAAGATGGTGATATGACCCAAGCACAACATTTTTTAGGTCGTAATTACGATTTGAATGGCTTGGTGGTAAAAGGCAAACAAATAGGTCGTACCATTGGTTTTCCGACAGCTAATATCCAAGTGCGTGAACAAACCAAGCTAGTTCCTCAAGATGGTGTCTATGCGGTTTGGGTATACTACAATGCCGAGAAATTGAGAGGAATGCTCAATATTGGTAACCGACCAACGGTAGATGGCACTTACAAAACGATTGAAGTGAATATCCTAGATTTCAACAAAGAAATTTATGGAGAAAACCTAAAAGTAGAATTTGTTCAGAAAGTTAGAGCCGAACAAAAATTCAATGGATTAGATGCATTGAAGGCGCAAATCGCTCAAGACAAACTGACCGTTTCTGATATCTTGAAATAATGAGTTACCATTTTCTCAATTAGCTGATGATTTATGTTGTCAGATAATTGAATATAAGCAGGAATACGTTATGAGTTAATCCTGCAAGTAAGATTGTATTATAACCTAGTTCGAGAATTAGTGTCGGACTGGGTTTTGCTTCAGTTTATAAACTGTATAAAAATTAAATCCAAGACTAATTCTTGAACTACTCAGCATTAGAATCACTTCTAAACTTTTAGTCTAACGAGCGCCAACAAGAAGCGTTTGTTAAATAGATGTCCCCTTGCTTTTCTCTCACAGTCTACACTTTTTTACTTCAAATAATTTTAACCAATCAATATTTATTGTACTATTTTAAGAATATTCGGTATAAACAGGATGGGGCATGATGGTTCATCCTGAGACAATAGGTTATTTTACAATAAATAATTTGTAAAGTGCAAAGTGAAAACAGTGGATTTTAACTGTTTCTACTTACAAAAATTACTTTGCAAACTTGTGTTAACCGACAACAAAAGACCTTATCGAAATGGAAAGTCAGGAAAACAATCTCAACAGAAGAGCATTTTTACAACAAACATCACTGGCATCAGCGGGCTTGCTTATGGCAAACTTGTCTGAAACACTTGGCAATAATACCACCAAACGCAAAGTAGCCATGGTGGGTACTGGTCATCGTGGAACGGGTATGTGGGGAACCCCAGTTGTAAAAGAATTTGGTGATGTAATTGAGTTTGTTGGTTTGTGTGACATCAATCCAGGACGTGCCGAAACAGCAAAGCAATTCTTGGGTGTAAATTGTAATGTTTACACAGATTTCGAGAAAATGATGAAGGAAACCAAGCCCGATTTATTGATTGTAACCACAGTCGATGCTACGCATGATAAGTTTATTATTCGTGGGATGGAATTGGGTGCTGACATCATTACCGAAAAGCCGATGACTACTGATGAAGGAAAATGTCAGGCTATTTTGGATGCCGAAAAGCGTACTGGCAAAAAGGTGACGGTTACTTTTAATTATCGCTATTCGCCTCACCGTCAGAAGATTTATGAACTTTTGCGTGAAGGTGCTATTGGAAAAGTTACTTCTGTAGATTTCCATTGGTATTTGGATACTCGTCATGGTGCAGACTATTTCAGACGCTGGCACCGACTTCGTGAAAATTCTGGTTCGTTATGGGTACACAAAGCCAGTCACCACTTCGATTTGCTGAACTGGTGGTTAGAATCAGAGCCTGAATCCGTATATGCACAAGCGTCGCTTGAGCACTATGGAAAAAATGGCGAAAAACGAGGTAACAATTGTCGTTCGTGTGATTACAAGTCTTCTTGTAATTTTTATTGGGATATAACAAAAGACACCCGCTTAACGAAGCTTTATGTAGAAAACGAAAAGCATGACGGCTACTTGAGAGACGGTTGTGTGTTTAAAGAAGATATAAATATTTTCGATAAAATGGCCGCTACCATTCATTATGCTAACGGTGTCAACGTTGCCTATTCTTTAACCACTTATTCGCCTTACGAAGGATACAGAATAGCGTTTAACGGAACCAAAGGTCGCTTGGAGGCATGGATTAAGGAGTCGGGCAAAATGACCATTGAGAACTATGATGAACTGATGCTTTCTCGCAATTTTGGCGACATCGAATACATCAAAATTCAACAAGCTGAAGGACATGGCGGAGGAGATGCACGCTTGAGAGATAAGATTTTCCGTAATCCTACTGCCAAAGATACCTATCGTCAGGCTGCGGGAAGTCGTGATGGAGCAATGGCTATCTTAGTTGGGATAGCAGCAAGAAAAAGCTCAGACACAGGACAACCTGTAAAGATAGCCTCATTGACCGACCTAAAACCATTGGCGGTAAAATCGTATTAAAATGCTTGAGGCTGTAAGCATTAGGCAAAAAGATTCAATTATTTCGTGAGAAATACTTTTCAACTTTTAGCCTACAGCATAAAGCCTAGAGCTTAATAAAAGTAAAATTTAAAATGTGCTTTATGCTTTCAGCCATGGCATTCGGCAAAACATATCTATCGTTACTAAAAAACTTTTTGACACTCTTTGCCTTGTGCCTGTTGCCTTGTCCTAAAATAAAAAACTTAAAATACCAGACTTCTAAATATTTAATTCTAAGACACTATTTGCGCTAATGAAAAGCTTTCCAGAACCTTTATGAAAAATAAAGGGGCTAGGCTTTTCATTGCCTTTTTGTACCTAGTGCTCCAAAAATTATCTATTAAAAGACTGATTATAAATCGTAAAACAGAGGCTCGAACCCTTCATTATCTTTTAATCCAAATTAAAAACAGACTATATGAGATCAATTAGACAATTTGTATGGATCGTTTTGTGCTTGCTTTCTTATGTTGGCTTGGCACAAGAACGAGTGGTGACTGGTAAAATTACCGACGCATTGAATAACCAAGGAGTTCCTGGTGTGAGTGTCTTGGTGAAGGGAAGTCAGCGTGGTGTTACTTCTGATGTAAATGGTGGTTATTTTATTTCGGTTGGAAAAGGTGCAGTGATAGTTTTTACTTCGGTAGGTTATGAGAAACTTGAAGTAGCGATTGACGGTCAAACAAAGCAAGATGTAAGTTTAAAGCCAGATATTAAATCGTTGGATGAGGTTGTGGTAGTTGGATATGGTACCCAGAAAAAAGCGAACGTAACAGGCGCAATGGCCAATTTCAATGCCAAAGATTTGGATCAACGTCCGATTGCTCGTGTTGACCAAGCTTTGGTTGGACAATTAGCTGGGGTACAAGTAAAACAAACTTCAGGTACACCCGGTAAAGGTTTTAGTGTGCAAGTACGTGGCTCAGGTTCAATTTCGGCTAGTAATGAGCCTTTGTATGTAATTGATGGTTTTCCATTAGAAACTTCTGGACAAAATGCCTCAGGTGGTTTCAGTACAGGTAACCCATTAGACAATATCAACCCAAATGATATTGAAAATATTCAGGTATTAAAAGATGCTTCTTCTGCCGCGATTTATGGTTCAAGAGCTGCCAATGGTGTTGTTTTGATTACTACGAAAAAAGGTCAGGAAGGAAAAGCAAAAATTACTTTTAATGCTTATTCGGGTATTACGAAAGCCGTTAGAATGTTGGATATGTTAAGTGCTGACGAGTGGGTTGACCGTGCAACAGAGATGATCAATGCCCAGTGGGTGGCATCTGGTGTAGGTCGTACGGCATCGCAAACTACGGCCGAAAGGAGAGCTATCTTAGGTTTGGCTTCTACAGCAGTAAACTCAAACTTGATGTTGGATGACCGTTGGGCTCAAGCGGGTCACCCAGGATTAAATTATATCGACTGGCAAAAAGAAGCTTTCAGAACAGGTAAAGTAAACAACTATCAGTTGTCTGCAAGTGGAGGAAATAACTATGTGAAGTACTATGTGTCAGGTAACATGACTCACCAAGATGGTACAGTTTTGAATACCTATTACCGTAACTACTCAGCTCGTGCAAACGTAGAAGTAAAAGCAAACGAAAGATTAAAGTTTGGTGTAAACTTAGCCCCATCATACTCGGAAGCAAATGACCCAGGTGTTGAAGGGAAAGATGCTATTTTGCATATTGTAGCAGGTATGACGCCAGTACAAGAAAATGGTTTGGATGCTAACACGGGTCAATATGGTCAATATCCATGGAGTGTGAGCCGTAACAGTCCTATTCGTCAATTGGAAAACAACATTGGTCTTACGAAGACATTTAGAACGATTTTCTCAACTTTCGTAGATTATCAATTGGCAAAAGGATTGACATTCAGAAGCTCTATCAACTTTGACAATACTGATTTGTCGACCAAAAGATACAGTCCAGACTGGGTAAATGGCAGTTTGTCTGCACGTACTACAACACCAGGTTTGTCTACTTCTGGTAGTTTCTCTACTTTGAAAAAACAGACTTTGGTTAATGAAAATACTTTGTCTTACTCTACAACTATCAACGAAGATCATGATATCTCGGCTGTAGCGGGTTATGCCTATAACTTGACAAAAATTGGAACGTCAACGATGTCATCAAACGGTGGTTATAACAGTAGTACCATTACAAGTTTGAATGCGGCAGTAAGTGTAACAGGTAATACCAACGAAACACAAAACGTATTGTTGTCTTATTTTGGTCGTGTGCAATACGGTTACAAAGGCAAATACTTATTATCAGCTAGTGTTCGTCGTGATGGTTCTTCTCGTTTTGGCGATAACAACAAATGGGGTTTATTCCCATCAGCTTCTATCGGTTGGAGATTGAGTGAAGAAGATTTTATGAAGAGTGTTTCTTCTGTGAGTGACTTAAAATTGCGTGCAAGCTGGGGTAAAGCTGGTAACTATAACATTGGTGATTATAGCAGTATTTCTACTTTGGGCTTCTATAACTACGATTTTGGCGGTGCTCAGGCAGGTGGTCAAGCACCAAACCGCATTTCTAACCCAGATTTAACTTGGGAAAAATCACAAACAATTGATGTAGGTTTGGATGTTGGTTTCTTGAAAAATCGTTTCACTGCCTCGTTTGACTATTACACAAAACGCAATACTGATTTGTTATTGAACGTACCTGTTCCGCAAGCTACAGGTTTTGCTACCTCACTGACTAACATCGGTGAAGTATTGAATAAAGGTTGGGAATTAGAGATAACTTCTCGCAATATCAACAACTCATCTTTCCAATGGACTACATCGGTTAACTTGAGTCATAACGAAAACCAGGTGGTTCACTTAGGGGCAGGTGACGCAACGATTTATATCCCATCGTCATTTGATATTCCTCACAGTGTATTGCAAGTTGGCGAGCCAATGTATGCTTACCACTTAGTAAAGCAAGTAGGTATTTTGACACAAGCCGATATTGATAACAAAGTAGCTTTATTCGGTACACAAACTGTTGGTGATCCTAAATATTTCGATGCTAATGGTGATGGCAAAATCGATGCTAATGACCGTGTGTATGCAGGCAAGCCGAACCCTGATTTGGTATATGGTATGACAAACACCTTCAAATACAAGGGTTTTGATTTGACTGTATTAGTGCAAGGTCAATCAGGTGGATATGTATATTCATTGTTCGGTCGTGCGGTTGACAGAACTGGTCAAGGTTATACTGACAATGCTTTGGGTATATACAGAGACCGTTGGCGTTCGGTAGATAATCCAGGTGCTGGTTTGAGGGGTAAAGCTTATTCTACATTTGGACGTATCAAGAACACTGACTGGTTGTGGTCATCGGATTACTGGAGAGTTCGTAACATCACTTTAGGATATGATTTGGGTCAAGTAATCAGCAAAAAATATGTAAAAGGTGCTCGCATTTATTTCACTGCCGAAAACTGGTTTGGTGCTGACAAGTACAAAGGTGGTTGGAACCCAGATGCTGTAAATACTAACTTAAGTGGTGACAACTCATTTCCACAAGGCGGTGATTACGGCGGTTTGCCATTGTCTCGTTCTTTGATTTTAGGTCTTAACTTGACATTCTAATTGGGCATTGAGGATTGGATGTTTGTTGAAAAGTACCCAACCTCCAACCTCCACCCAAAGCCAAAAGATCATATCCTTTACAGATAATTTTATTGACAACATGAAAAAAGTATTTTTATATATAGCATTGGCCGCTTTAGGGTTGACAAGTTGTACAGATGAACTTGACCAAACACCTATTTCTAGTGCCACAACTTTGACATTTTACCAAACAAACAACGACTTCTTGCAAGGCATCAATGCAGTTTATGCTTCTTTGTCCGCCTATCCTGAACGTCAGTTGAATTTATCAGAAACTCGCTCAGACAATTTGTATGCAGTATCTGATGGCGGTGTGCGTGACTGGGAAGGTATCAACTCTTTCCATCAAACGATTTCTTCGAACCCGTACATTGCTGAGGCTTGGAGTGCCAACTACAGTGGTATTTTTAAGGCGAATAACTTCTTAGACCAATTGACAAAAAATGGTTCTGTGATTACAGACCCTGCTTTGAAAACTCGTTTTGAGGCAGAAGCACGTTATTTGCGTGCTATGTTCTATTTTGACTTGGTGCGTTGGTTTGGTAAAGTACCTGTGATTGATAAGGTTGTGTCACAAAACGAAGCACTATCAATCGGTCGTTCTTCGGTAGCTGATGTTTACAAATTAATTATTTCAGATTTGCAGTTTGCCGCAACCAATTTACCAGTAAGTTATACGACGACCAATGTTGGTCGTGCTACAAATAATGCTGCAAAAAGCTTATTGGCTTTGGTTTATATGACTCGTTCGGGGGCTACTTATGGTATCGAAGGACCAGGTATCAACTCAAATGAATGGTCACAAGCATTAACCTTGTTGAATGATGTGATTAGCTCTGGAAAATATTCACTTCAAAGTACTTATGCGGGCGTTTTCTCTTACACAAATGAAAACAATAGCGAAGTAGTTTTTGATGTGCAATATATCAGTGGTGGCTTGGGCTTAGGAGCAAGTTTCCCTTGGATGTTGGCTCCAGATACTTATTTTACAGCCAATGGCTTGGGTGCACAAGGTGGTTTGACCATCCGTCCAGTTTCTTCAGATTTAGTAAGTACCTATGAAGCAGCGGATGTTCGCAGAACATTCTCAATCTTGACTGGATATACTTCAAATGGTGTACAAGAAACACGTCCATTTTTCAAGAAATATCTTGATTTGTCAAAATATGGTAAAAGCCGTACTGACTGGCCTATCAACTTTATCGTGTCTCGTTATGCAGATATCTTATTGTTAAAAGCAGAGTGTCTATTGCGTACAAATAACGGTGTTGCCACTGACGAAGCTATTGCCTTAGTGAACCAAGTTCGTAAACGTGCTGGCTTGGCAAACGTTACTACTTTGACTTTGGACGGACTTTTGGCAGAGCGTCGTAAAGAGTTTGCTGCGGAAGGTTCAAGATGGCATGACTTAGTACGTTTTGGCGTAGTTGATAAAGTGATGGCTGCATGGATTCCTAAAGAAGATGTGTTGAAGCAAATGAAATCATTTACTACTAACTACATCATCTATCCAATTCCTCAAACAGAAATTGATGTAAAAACTGGTCTATATACACAAAACGCGGGATACTAGATTGTCAAGAAGTTGTGAATGAGAAGTTGTACTTTGATTTCCAAGTTTAATACACTTATCTAGTTTGGGGCTTGAATTTAGTTTTTATGATTTTCTAAAGGCTAATTTCCTAATATACCTCCGCTATCTTCACGACGGCTTGAGTTGAAATGACTCAAGCCGTTTTTTGTAGGTAAGAAATTACAGTTCTCGAAATAAATTCCTTCTAAATCTTTATTTTTCGTCGATTAACTATAAATTGCGTCAAAAGTAAAACTGAGCATTTGACACATGACAACTAATTATCAATTCCTACCCCAACTCATAATTCGTACACCTGCATTTGCTTTTAATGATGATTTTGATGAAACTTTTCTTTTTCAATTATTAGAAAATCCTCAATTCACTGAAGCCTTGTATTTAGCATCCCCTGTACTTTTTGAAGAAGCCAAAGCTTTAAAAAATCAAGAAAAAGTGGATGCCAAGAAGAAGCAAAAAGTCTTATTTTCTTTATCAAAATATTACACACGGATGTGTTCGAGGTGTACGCCATTTGGACTCTTTGCAGGTTGTGCTATCGCCGAATGGAGTGACCAAACTTCTATCCAATTTGCAGAATCTTTCCACCGACATACTCGCTTAGATATGCACTATGCTGGCGCTTTGGCACAGCGTTTAGCCGAAATTCCAGAGATTGCCCAACGAATTCTTTACTATCCCAATTCGAGTCAGTATAGACTAGGAGAGGAGTTTCGCTATGTGGAATACCGTTATGTAAATGGAAAGCGACAGCATCAGATTTCGGCCATTGATTATTCGCCCTATATCGATTTTATTTTGCAAAAAGCTCAGTCGGGTGCTACCTTACTCGAACTGGCGTTATCTTTGGTAGAAGATGAAATTACGCTGGAACAGGCGCTAGATTTTGTGGCAGAACTGATTAACGCTCAGCTCTTGGTTAGTGAGTTGGAACCTGCCATTACGGGTGACACTTTTACACAACAACTCATTACGATTCTTGCCCGAATCAATCACAACGGAGATTTAGAAGGGATTTTATCAATTCTTCAAAAGGTTGAAGAAGCTTTACAGAATATTGATAAACAGTCTTATAATCCTGTTGAGTCTTATGCTCAAATTATGGAATTACTCAAGCCTTTGGGTATCCCTTTTGAGGAAGGCAAACTCTTTCAAACTGACAGAATCAATCAACTCGAACAGACTTTCATTCAAAAAGATATACAGGAGGATATATCGGAGGCGATAGAGCTTCTGTATAAAGCACAAACTCCAAGCGAAAATGGTACGCTAAAACAATTTATCGACCAATTTTATGAACGATACGATGCTCAGGAAGTACCTCTGCTAGTAGCTTTGGATACCGAGGCGGGCATAGGATATGGCATAACTGGCAAAAATCAGTTGACGCCCATCGCAGAAGGCTTGAGTGCTAAAGGACAGGTATCTTCCACAAAATCGTGGCAAATGGGTGATTGGGAGCAATATCTGTTTCAACAATGGCTCGAAGCTTATCGCCAAAGCGCCTTTCAAATTGACCTACAGGAAAAAGAAATTGCACAACTATTTTCGGATAAACCTCCTATGGCAGCGTCTATTCCAGTCATGTTTCGTTTGACGGGAGATAGTCAATATCCCATGTATCTCGAAAATATTGGAGGTTCGAGTGCTGTCAATATCATTGGTCGTTTTGCGCATGCTTCTGAGGAAATATTGTCTGTAGCGAAGGAAATCACCGAACAAGAACAAGCTCAAAACCCTGAGGTTATTTTGGCAGAAATTGTACATCTTCCCGAAAATCGTGTAGGAAATATCATTCTTCACCCTGCCTTTAGGCAATACGAAATTCCTTATTTGGCAAAATCTTCGGTAGGATCAGTCTATCAACTGTCTTTGGATGATTTGATGGTGTCGGTGGATATTTTGGCTAGAAAAGTGATTTTACGCTCAAAAAGGTTACAAAAAGAAATAGTGCCAAGATTGAGCAATGCCCATAATTATATCCATAATGCTGTTCCTGTATATCGTTTTTTGGGCGATTTGCAGCACCAAGGTCAGACAAATTCTGTAGGTATCAACTGGCAAAAAGTTTATCCCGAAGCTTCTTTTTACCCAAGAGTTTGTTTTAAAAATATGATTTTAGAACCAGCTACTTGGCAATTGCAACGCAAGGATTTTGAAAAATTACTCAAGCAACCAGAAAATCAAGAAGCGTTAGATTTATTCCTTGAAGAATGGAAACTACCTCAACGATTTGTTTTATCCGATTCAGATAATGAGTTATTGGTCAATACACAGAATCCTTTGAGTGTTCAAACATGGTTAGATACGATCAAAAATAGGTCAGAAATTATTCTTAAAGAGTTTTTGTTCAATCCAAATTCTGCCATTTTTCAAAATAATCAACAAAAAGGCTTTACCAATCAGGTAGTTGCATTTTTAGTAAAAAAAGAAAAGCACTATACTTCAAAGCCACTTCTCGTTAAGCCTCTTGAGTCTACACAAAGGTCATTTGCCCTAGGTTCTGAATGGCTCTATTACAAGGTTTATTGTGGTGTGCAGTCAGCGGAGGTTATTCTTTCGGAGGCGATTACACCTGTGCTGACGTACTTAAAAGACGCTCAATTGATTGATAATTGGTTCTTTATCCGTTATGCGGATCCCGAAAAACATATTCGATTGCGGTTCCATTTGAAAGATGTAAATGCTATTACCCAAGTATTGACAGCTATTAATCGGGCACTTTTGATTTTTAAGGAAAATAATCGAATATCTCAAATTTTGGTCGATACCTACGAACGGGAGCTTGAAAGATATGGAGCAAATATTATAGACGAAACCGAACAATGGTTTGGGGCTGATAGTGATATGGTGCTTGGGTTTATCAATGCAACTTCGAAAGAAAATAGGGATGATTTACGATGGATATTTGCTTGTAAGGCATTGGATATTTTGTTAAATGATTTTGATTGTACCATTCAAGCCAAATATTCTTTGATGGAGTCGATGAGAGATAGCTTTGCCAGAGAATTTAATCTGGACAAGCCTATGAAGTTATTGTTGGATGCAAAATTTAGGGAAAACCGTAAAGTACTCGAACAATTTTTGGTTTTGGAATTAGAAGACGAGCACGAATATGCGCCACTTTTATCGCTCATTCAAGCTCGTTCGATGAATACTACCAGTATTGTCAAAGTAATTGTAGAAAAACAGGATATTGCTTACCGTTCCAAATATCTCAGTGATTTGATTCACATGACCATCAATCGGATATTTCCAGATGGTCAGCGCACGCATGAGTTATTGATATATGATTTTATGAGCCGTTATTACAAATCGCTCATGGCTAGATCTAAGCAGTAGGCAATTTAGATGTTAGGTTAGTACTGTACGAAGGAATTTTAACAATTTCAGATTTGGGATTTCTGATTTCGGAAATAAAGTAAAATGTCTCTATTTTTTACAAAACATAAAAGATTATACTTCCGAAATCCAACATCCGATATCCGAAATAAACAGTTTTCATATTCCTTCGTACACTACTAACTCATCATTCACAATTCATCATTCACAACTCCTATCGATCTGTGAGCGTTTTGAGGAAAGCAATCAAGGCTGTTTTTTCGGCTTTGCTCAATTTGAGTTGTTCATCTGAAAGGGTTTGATTTTCTAGCTTTATACCCAAACCCAATGCACCGCCATGATCATAAAAGTCAATGACGGAATTCAAATCTTGATAGGCGCCGTTGTGCATGTAAGGTGCTGTTTTTTCAATATTGCGAATGGTGGGTGTTTTGAAAGCAAAATGCCAATCAGCAATTTGTGGATTGTACGTGCCACGTCCTAAATCTTTATCTATTGTTTTGCTCCGAGGTTGGTCAAAAACACCCAAAACTTCTGATTCTGTTTTCTGAAAATCAGGAGGAACAGTTCCGTTAAATAATGGGAAAAAGTGACAAGTACCGCATTTGGCTTTTCCCATAAACAAATTGAAACCTACTTTTTCCGTTTCATCCAAAATGCCTTTTCCCTTCATATATTGGTCAAAACGACTATTGAAAGGAGATAGCGAGCGAACGTAAGACGCTATGGCATTTCTCAAATGTCTAGTCTCTAGTTTACTTACTTTTGGAAAAGCTTTTTGAATAGCCTGCTTATATTTTTCATCCTTTTCGATGAGAGACAAGGCTTTTTCCAAATTCCCTTTCATTTCTAAAGGATTATGCACTACTTTTTCTGCTTGTTCTTCTAGGCTACTGACACTCAAATCATAAAATTGCTTGCTTTGTAAGCCCGCGTACATGAGGGTAGGGGTATTGCGTTGCACTTGTTTTCCTGAAATACCTTTGGCTTTTTTGAGTCCATCAGTAAAAGCTTTATCAGGTTGATGGCAAGTACCACAACTGATGCCATTTCCATTAGAAAGAACAGGGTCGAAAAATAGCATTTGTCCCAATTCACTTTTGGCTGGATTGGAATAGGATTCGGCATTATGCGTATAAAAATCGCCACTAAAAGCATTAGTGTCAAAATATGAGCTTGCTTCGACAGAAAGAATACGTGTATCCTTCATTGGTGCTATTTCTTGGAGCTTTTGCCAATTGACCAGACTTTTAGTCAGCGGTTGGATATACTGTTTGATGCACGTCATGGCATCGAAACTTTCGCTTTTTTGCGTTTCTAAAAATTGAATGCTTTCAGAAAATGTTTGTGCTAAATCCTTATCCACTTCTCCAAAAATATCTAAGTATTTAGGCAAATGAGCTAAGGCAGCTTTACTTTCGGCAATTTTGTTTTGCGAAAGAGGCGTATCAAATCCGCTTAATCCTAATGAACTTATTCTAAATAGCTCAAGTCGTGCCGCATCTAAACATTGGCTTGGCAAGTATTCTAAATCCTGTAAGGTTTGGTATCTTTTAAGTTCTGTTTGAAGTTTGTTGATTTGATGAATTAGTTCTTGATGATTAGCGGTATCGATTTTCGGGAAAACATATTCTTCAATCACCTGAAAACCACCAGGCTCATTAATCATATTTTCTTCTATTTCAATCTCATTCAAGGGTGCGCCATTGACCAATCTCGTGGCAGAAGGCATGAAGTATTCGGTAATAAATTCAATTTTTTTATAGGCTATTCTAGCTTGAAGAAAGGCGTTTTGTATAGAATCTTGTGGTTGTTTGGTAACTACCGTTTGCTGTAGTTTTGATACTTTCTCATTCAAAATACCCAAATCAACTGCCATTTGTTTCTTGAAAGCAATGGTTGGATCTTCTGGTTTACAAGACCATAGCAAGGAAATAAAGAAAAGTAACGTATATTTTTTCATAATACTATTGAGAATAAAAATTGCCCCTGATTAAAATAACCAAGGGCAATATGACTAACGAGAGATTTTATTTATGATTGATCTAGGATTTTCGTTTATCTTGGTACGCCAGACAAAATTACAACTTGTCCGCCTTCCGCGTATGATCCTGTGCTACTATCTGTAATACTTTTTGCAACAGTTGAGTTACTACCATCAGCATTACTGTATTTCATATCACGCCAAGTATGTGGGTGAATGTTCAATAAAAATGTGCCAGGAATACCTACAAGGTCAGAAATATCGTGCATAGCACCGTATTCCCAAGAGCTCAGAGTGTTCACGCTGATTGGGTTATATTTTGCATTGAAAGTGGCGTCTGTACGACGGTGGTTCATTTCAATCATTGGTTTCAATGCCTTCGTAGCGATATTGTATTGCCACACACGACCATCATGCTTATTGTCAGCATAGAATGAGTCACCATCTTCCTGAATGTAAACATAGTTTTCAGTTACACAAAGGTTGTCAGGGTTTACAATGCTGTTACCTGGGTCAACAACGCCGTCTACCAACGCTTCCAATGTTCCTTTTAATGGATTGCTAGCATCAAGTGCTAAGTGGTACACACGTCCCCACATGGTTTTGCCAGCTACAGGAGTTTTCTTGTCACTTTGGCTTACACCAGTCGCAGTAAAGTAAATATCACGATTTTTTGAAGCAGAACCTTTTCCATAGTCAACATCCTCTACACGAGCAAATTGAATGGCATTTTTAGTAACTGAAAGTGCAGCGATCTGAGCACCTGTCAAGCTTTTAGCATTTTCAATTTCTACAAATTCTACATCATATTTCTGTCCAACAGCAATATTGGTCTCGATAGGGTCATTGTTGGTTCTTTTCAAGAAATATAATTTACCATTTGTCAAATCTCCAACCGTATTAGAAACATAGGCTATCAACTGACCATTGGTATCATCTTCTCCGATAATAATAACAGTTTTGCCCGCAAAAGCTTCTTTGGGAAGTGGTACGGCATTTTCCATACTAGCTTTACCCAAAGCTGGCAACACTCTCGAAGCATCTTTTTTACCTGAAATATCAGCAAGAGGACTAATTCCATGTACTAAAGATTCGGCACCGCTTTCGCCAGCTGTCAAAAACATTGGTCCAAAACCATGAATTTCTGGTGTAGCTAATGTTGCTGAACACAAACGCCATGTTCCTCCGTCACCATCAAGAATGTATTCACCTTTGGTTGGTTTTAAGGTTTTGTCTAGATAAACTCTTGAAACCGAGCGAATAATTTCATGGTTGTTAATCAAAATAAAACCTTCGCCAGATGGATTTTTCATCAAGCCTGCACCGTCTGGTTGTGCACCAAACACAAAATTTGGAGAGTCTGTCAGTTTGTCGTCTGAGCTAATAAGGGTATTGATTTTAACAGCATCAAAACCAGAAAGTGTTGTTACCAATGATGGGTTTACAGAATAGTCTTTGATGACAACAGGCGTACTTGGAACACCATTTTCATCTTTTTGACACGAAGTTAAAACAGCCAACGCCAATGACGATGCTAGAGAGATAGATAATAGTTTTTTCATAAATTATTAAATGCTTGTATGTGGTTGGGTTTCCAACCTTCATTTTGAATTTCGCTAGCAAAGGTAGGTCTACACTTTAGCCCAAAGTTTAGAGAAATATTAAGGGAATGTAAATCTATTGGGGCCTACATGATTGTTTATAGTTATTTCAGATTTAGGATTGCTGATTTCGGAGATATCAAAAAACTTCTTAAACATACTTTCACTATCCTTCCATCATGCAATTTTAGCTTTTTAAATAATTTTTAATCAATTTTTTCTTGGAATTAATCAATATAAATTTTAAAATTGCATACTAATATTTGTTATGACAAATATTAGTAAAAACAATAATAGCCATGCCAATATATCATCGTTTGGGGAATATTCCCTCCAAAAGACATATTCAGTTTGAGAAACCTACTGGAGGTTTGTTTTACGAAGAATTATTCGGAACGATTGGTTTCGATGGAATGTCTTCATTGTTGTATCATCACCACCGACCGACGCAGGTAAAGGAGATTCTCGAGAGTATTTCAACAGCTCCTAAAATTTCGGTTGATAAAAACATTGCTTCTCGCAAACTAATCGGATTCAATGTTGCGCCTGCACAAGATTTCTTGGACAGTCGAGTTACTTTGATGGTTAACAATGACTTGCACATTGGTGTGGCGGCTCCACAGCAATCACTTCGCACTTACTATTATAAAAATGCAGACGCAGACGAACTTTTATTTATTCATAAAGGAACGGGGACTTTGCGTACCATGATGGGAAATATCCCTTTTGAGTATGGCGATTATCTCGTGATTCCAAGAGGGATGATTTACCAAATTGATTTTGACACAGCAGATAACCGTCTGTTTTTTGTGGAATCATTCCATCCAATTTATACCCCAAAAAGATATCGCAATCATTTTGGGCAAATGATGGAGCACTCACCTTTTTGCGAAAGGGATTACAAGTTGCCTCAACAGCTCGAAACACACGTTGAAACGGGTGATTTTTTGATAAAAATCAAAAAGCAACAAACACTGCATTCGGTGGTATATGCTGCTCACCCCTTTGATGTAACAGGTTGGGATGGTTATAACTATCCATGGGGATTTTCGATTCACAATTTCGAACCGATTACAGGGCGTATTCACCAACCACCGCCAGTGCATCAAACCTTCCATACCGATGCTTTTGTGGTTTGCTCGTTTTGTCCAAGGTTATACGACTATCATCCAAAGGGTATTCCAGCACCTTATAATCATTCCAATATCGACTCTGACGAAGTTTTGTATTATGTAGATGGTGATTTTATGAGTCGAAATGATATTGCTCAAGGACATATCTCACTGCACCCTGGGGGTATCCCACACGGACCACATCCAGGAGCAATGGAACGCAGTATTGGTAAAACCGAAACTCATGAATTGGCTGTGATGGTAGATACTTTTAGACCGTTGATGCTGACGGAGGCCGCCATGAAAATTGATGATGGAAAATACTACCAATCATGGCTTGAAAAATAATAATGTAGCTCACAACTCACAACTCATAAAGAAAATGGAATACGATTTTAAACCTTTTTCAATGTCGCAAGACTATGATTCCTACACATCGGATGATAGAGAAGTTTGGAAAATTCTTTTTGAGCGACAAATGGCACAACTGCCAAAGGTGGCAAGTAAAGAATATCTTGCGGGCTTAGAACGTGTGCAGTTTTCGCCCGAAAAAATCCCCAACTATGCCGAAACCAATGTATTGCTTAGAGGATATACGGGTTGGCAGATTCATGTGGTGCCAGGGCTGATTGCAAATCGACCGTTTTTTGAGTTAATGCAGGCCAAAAACTTTTGTGCTTCTACTTGGCTTCGAAAACGTGAGCAACTCGACTATTTGGAAGAACCAGATATGTTTCATGATATTTTTGGTCATGTGCCTCTACTTTCAAATCCTTCCATTTGTCACTTTTTGGAAGAATTAGCACGTATTGCCTTGCGATTTGTAGATGATCAGGAGGCAATCGAATACATCGCTCGATTGTATTGGTATACCATTGAGTTCGGTTTGATTAGAGAAGATGGAGAACTGAAGATTTATGGAGCAGGAATTTTATCATCTTCTGGCGAAAGCGTGTATTCATTGAAAGCCGATACTGTGGAGCGAATTCCCTATGATATTGTCAAAATTTTTGATACTCCTTATATCAAAGACCATTATCAAGCCCAATACTTTGTGATTGATTCCTACGAAGATTTATTCCACTCTATTCCTATGATTGAGCAAGAATTAGAGAAACGAATGAATCTAAAACATAAGAAAAATACTTTTACTTTTCACGACTCAGAAATCGGACAACATTATGCTAGTATCTGAAAATACCCTCGTGCCAGCCATGGCAAATACCGACTTTTTGCCACTTAATGGCACAGATTACATCGAAATGTATGTGGGTAATGCTCGCCAATCGGCGCATTATTTTCAAACTGCTTTTGGTTTTCAACCATTGGCGTATGCAGGTTTGAGCACTGGTTTGAAAGACCGTGAAAGCTATGTATTGATACAAGATAAAATTCGTTTGGTGCTTACGACTCCTTTGGTAGCTAATACTGAAATTGGTCGTCATATCGATTTGCATGGCGATGGAGTCAAAGCCGTTGCATTGTGGGTAGACGATGCCAAAAGTGCCTTTGAAGAAACAACGAAGCGCGGAGCAGTACCCGTTTTTGAACCTACTGAAGAGTCTGACAAAAGTGGTTCTGTGGTTCGTTCTGCTATCAAAACTTATGGAGATACCATTCATGTTTTTGTAGAGCGCAAAGCATACCAAGGTATTTTCTTACCAAACTTCGTTGCTTGGAACCCGAGCTATCAACCATCAGAATTAGGTTTGAAATATGTGGATCACATGGTTGGCAATGTGGGTTGGAACGAGATGAACACATGGACTACTTTTTACGAAAAAGTAATGGGCTTTACCCAGATGGTTTCGTTTGACGATAAAGATATTTCGACAGAATATACGGCGCTGATGAGCAAGGTAATGTCAAACGGAAACGGTAGAATCAAATTTCCGATAAATGAACCTGCCGAAGGAAAGAAAAAATCACAAGTAGAAGAATACCTTGATTTTTACGGAGGTTCTGGCGTGCAACACATCGCTGTGGCGACCGACAATATTCTCGAAACGGTACAAGGAATGATGGCAAGAGGCGTAGAATTTTTGCAAGTACCTTCAAATTACTACGATTCTTTACTTGAAAGAGTTGGGCAAATAGATGAAGAAATTGAGTCACTTCGTGCCCTTAATATCTTAGTAGATAGGGATGAAGAAGGCTATTTATTGCAAATTTTTACCAAACCTGTAGTTTCAAGACCTACGGTGTTTTTTGAAATTATCCAAAGAAAAGGTGCCAAATCCTTCGGAAAGGGAAATTTTAAAGCACTTTTTGAGGCAATTGAAAGAGAACAAGCATTGAGAGGTACCCTTTAATCAATAGATTGGTGGTTTATTAGAAAAGCGTTGGTAGGTTATTGAGATTTTCTATTATATTTGAACACTAACAGTTGTTTTAACAAATACAACTTTAGCCATAACAAACTATCGCAATAATCATATATACCTTTTTCTGATATGACTACCAATCCAAGCGACTCACGTGCGTATTTCTTCAAAATAGATACCACCATGAAAAAAATACGGCAGAGTCTCCAGAAAAAACTAGACGATGCCCAGCTTGATATTACGGTTGACCAATGGGTTTTGTTAGACCACATTTATAGAAGTCAAAAGAATGGCATTAGCCAAAACGAACTAGCCGAAATGACGGTAAAAGATGCGCCCACCGTTACCAGAATTATTGATCTACTGGTAAAAAAGGGGCTTGCCGAGCGTGCTATGGCCGAAAATGACCGTCGTCGATTCAACATTACTTTGACTGCTGATGGAGAGAAGAAATTTCATGACGCTTTTCCAATCGTGGCCGAAGTAAGACGCAAGGGTTGGGGTGATTTGTCAGAAAATGACTACCAAACTTTTGTTCGTATTCTTGATTCTATTTATAACAATATAACTGGTTAATTATAGAGAAACATCTCCTACAAACTCAATCGTTATCAGTAAACTCTTCTTTTCATGGTGGTTTGTGGTTTAAGTAAAATGTTCTGTTCATAAGATTTGTAAATGTCTTCAATTCTTTTGATTTTCAGGTAGTTATGTTTGTGCGTGATTTCCTTCTGGTAATTGCACACAAACGTCAAACTGCCTTTTCCTATTTTACTGACCCCTTAATTTCATCCAAACTAATGATGCAAACCATTCCAACTTGGCTAGATATACCTGCCGATTCAGATTTTAGTATTCATAATTTACCATTTGGGGTCTTTTCAACCGAAAATAAGCCTTTTCCTAGAATTGGTGTGGCTGTAGGAGAATATATCCTCGACCTTCATTTTTTGGTATCTGAAGGTGCTTTGGATGGCTTGGGTTTTGACCTAGAAATTCTTCAAGAGCCTGTCCTAAATTCGTTTATGGCTTTGGGCAATGAGGCTGTAAGAGAACTTCGCGGAAGGTTACAGTTTTTGTTATCACAAGCTACTACCGAAAGAGAGGCGATAGAGGAGGAGGGGTTAACTTTGCAAGTGGATGCTACGATGCACTTTCCTTTTCTGATTGGTGATTATACCGATTTTTACTCGAGTTTGGAACATGCCCAAAATGCTGGGAAATTATTCAGGGATCCAGACAAAGCATTATTCCCTAATTGGAGACATCTGCCTGTAGGTTATCATGGACGAGCTTCTTCGATTCAGTTGTCGGGTGTGGATTTTTATCGTCCTTGCGGTCAAATAATTGATAAAGAACTCAGCACGCCAGATAATCCTATTCCCAAATTTAGTCCTACACAGGCGCTTGATTTTGAGTTGGAAATGGCAACCATTATCGGAAAACCATCAGAGCTAGGAGAAAGAATTACAACAGAAAAGGCTGAAGAACATATATTCGGCTTTGTACTATTTAATGATTGGTCTGCCCGAGATATACAACGTTGGGAGTACCAACCTCTAGGCCCATTTTTAGGTAAAAACTTCTTTTCGGCTATTTCTCCTTGGGTAGTTACGTTTGAAGCATTACAATATTTTAGAGTTGAAAGTCCTGTTCAAGACCCAAAGGTTTTAGATTATTTAAAGACTAGTGGTGAACGAAATTTTGATATACACCTGTCTGTTGAGATACAACCAGAAGATGCTGAACCTACTGTTGTTACGCAAACCAATTTTAGGCATATGTATTGGAATGTAGCTCAGCAAATAGCGCATCATACTGTTAACGGCTGTAATCTCAATACGGGAGACTTGCTGGCGTCGGGTACTATCTCTGGCTCAGAATTGGGAAGTTATGGTTGTTTGCTAGAAATTACTGAAAATGGTAAAAAAGCCTTGACATTAGCCAATGGTGACAGCCGCATATTTTTGCAGGATTTCGATTCGGTAGTGATGAAAGGCTGGGCTGAGAAAAATGGAATTAGGGTCGGCTTTGGAAATTTGCACAACAAAATTTTACCCGCTAAATAAAACTTTTGACATCGCCATTACTGTTCTTTCAATAGAAAATATTGGTTTAAAGCCTGATAGATTCAAAAATATTCATAATTCACGACTCAAAATTCAGCATTTATACTTATGTTATCTCTCAACCCTAAAGATATGGCGGCGCGAGTATTTTACTCGTATATGACCACATCCATTGCCCCTAGACCAATTGCATTTGCTTCTACGGTCGATGCCGATGGAAAGGTAAATTTAAGCCCTTTTAGTTTTTTCAATATTGTTGGTATTGACCCTCCGCTATTGGTTTTTTCTCCCAATAATAGAGGTCGTGATAATTCGAAGAAGAATACTACCGAAAATATTGAGGCTTTTCCCGAAGTTGTCATCAACTTGGTGGATTATGCCATGGTGCAACAGATGTCTTTGTCGAGTTGCGAGTTTCCCAAAGGAACCAACGAGTTTATAAAGGCTGGTTTTACAGAACAAGCATCTGTTTTGGTAAAGCCTCCAAGAGTCAAAGAAGCGCCAGTGCAGTTTGAATGTAAGGTCTTAGAAATAAAATCTTATGGGACGTCTAATATTGCTATTTGTGAAATTGTGATGGCACATATTGCAGAAAATTTATTGGATGAACATGGGAAAATCGACCAGCTTAAAACTGATTGGGTTGCCCGTATGGGTGCAGATTGGTACGCACGTATTACTCCTGAAGCAATGTTTGAAGTACCCAAACCAAATGTACATTTGGGTGTAGGCGTAGATAGTATTCCTGAATTTGTCAAACAGTCAACGATATTTGATGGCAATGATTTCGGTAAATTAGGGAATGAAAGTAACCTTCCTTCCGAAGAGGATAGTAAAAACTATCTTTTAAATCTTGAAGAAAAACCTAGTTTGACTTTAGCGAAGACGCTCCTCGACCAAAATAAAATCCAAGAAGCTTGGGCTGTGATTTTGGGATTAAAATAAAAAATACCTGCTTTAGGCGGTTATTAAGTGTTAGTGCTGAATTGTAAATGTAAAATTTTAATTATCAATATCTTACATTTACAATTCAGAATCAGAACTGTAAGAAGGAATTCTAACTATTGCGGATTTTGGATTTCTGATTTCGGAAATAAAGAAAAATACCTTTTTTTTTACAAATTATGGAGGTTTACACTTCCGAAATCCAACATCCGATATCCAAAATAAATAGTTTTAAAATCCTTCGTACACTCCTAATACAGAATTCATCATTCTACACTATTGCTTAATATTCCTGAGAAATTGGGTGAATCATTAGCTCATCAATTACCACATGTTCGGGTGCTGAAAGAATAAAATAGATCGAATTTGCCATATCTTTTGACGAAAGATATTTGGCTTGATATGGATCTCCTTCTTCTCTTTTATGAAAATGTGTGTCAACCACTCCTGAATACACCACTGAAACTTTGATTTTATCTTTTCTTACTTCTTTTCTCAAGGCCATCGAAAAAGCATCTTGAGCGTATTTTGAAGCACAATACAACGAACCTCCATCAAACACTCGTTTGGCAACATCCGAAGCGATATTGATGATATGTCCTTTACCTGCACTTTTCATCAGAGGCACAGCTTCACGGCAAAATAAGAAAGTCCCTTTGACGTTTGTTTCAAATATATTATCCCATTCTGAAGTACTTATTTCGGTTGCTTGTTTGAATACCCCAAAGCCTGCATTATTGACCAAAGCATCAATTTTACCGAACTTTTCTGCTGTTTCGGCTACTACATTTTTTACAAAATCTTCGTCAGCAACACTGCCAGCGAAAACTGCCACTTGAGCACCCAAAGATTCTGCTTCTTGTTTTACAGCTAATAATTCTTGCTCGTTGCGTGCAACTAAACTAAGATTTGCACCATCTTTAGCTAAAGTGATTGCTAAAGCTTTACCTATGCCACGGCTAGCGCCCGTGATCAGGATTGTTTGATGTTGTAATGACATAAAGTTTTCTAAATTGTTTATAAAAATGACTTTTCTGTAAATGTAGAGCTTATTCCGCAAAATATTGATATTTCTAAGCTTGTGTACAGTATTCAAATTTAATGGAAATATCTGCAGAAAATCGCCTAAAATATATTTTGCCGTTGGGATACAAAATATTGCCTTACAGATAAAAACAACCACAAAATATTCTATTTTAGCTAATTTCGCCACATAAAATTTTAAGTATTTATAAAAACATGAGCAGTATTAATTCAGGGAGCGAGTGGTGGAAAGAAGCAGTTTTATATCAAATTTATCCCCAAAGTTTTAAAGATTCAGATAAAGATGGCATTGGCGATTGGCAGGGAATTATCTCAAAATTAGATTATCTCCAATCTCTAGGTATCGATGCTATTTGTTTTCGTCCGTTTTTGTCACAATTTTCTCAGCAAGATAGTGCTTTTGAGCAACTCGTGAAGGAGGCCAATAGTCGTGGACTAAAGGTGATTGCGTCACGAGCAGACTTGCCCATTAGTTTTCAGACCGATCATTTGATTTTACGCGAAAGTTCTAATTTCCTAAATCCTCCTCCAGCGCTAAAACTGTCGGAATTAAAACGTATTTTTCGTAAAAGAGAACAAGCCAAAGATGATTGGAATTGTGTGTATTGGGGCGATCATGACACTCCAAGGGTATTATCAAGATTTGGGAATACTTCCAAATTTGAAAATGAATCGGCCAAAATGCTTGGGATGATTTTGCTTACCTTAAAAGGTACTCCGCTTATTTATCAAGGCGATGAGCTTGGGATGAGTAACTGTATTTTTAATGCTATCAAAGAATTCAGAGATGAAAAAGTAGGCGAGGTATATGAGTCTGTCATCAAAAAAATCGGAATAGATGAGCAGGCTTTTTTGAGAGTTTGTAATCAAATCTCGGTGGATCATGCTCGTACGCCCATGCCCTGGGATAATACCGAAATGGCAGGATTTACAGAAAGTACCTCTACTTGGCTAAAAATTAATCCTAGTAATACCCGTATCAATGTAACCTCACAAGAAAATAATACAGATTCGATTTTGAGTTTTTATAAATCATTAATCCATATCCGAAAAGAACACCCTGATTTGGTATACGGAGATTATAACGATTTACGACCAAATTGTAATAAGATTTTTGCGTATAAGAGAATTGGAAAGGATTTTACGTATCTTGTGCTCAATAACTGGACAAATAAAACACAAAGTTTTTCAGTAAAATGTAAGGCTTCTGTTCTAAATTTACTTCTCAGTAATTATCCAAATGAATCGCAATACGAAAGCCATACATTTGAGTTACAACCTTATGAGTGTAGGATATATGAATATGCCAATTAGCCATAAATTATCAGCTTTTGGCATTGTTTTTTATATCCCAAAAGCTGACAGCCCAAGGCTGCTCGCATCAAATTCATTAACTTATCTCTCTTTTTATGCAAAAAAATAATCCTAAAGTATTGAATGCTTGGGCAATGTATGACTGGGCAAACTCGGTACATTCATTGACAATTACCTCTGCGATTTTTCCTATTTATTTTCCTGCAGCAGCCGTAATGATGCCTAGCAAAAGTACCAAGCTAGACTTTTTGGGCTTGCAACTCGAAAATACTGTTGTGTATTCTTATGCGGTGTCGATTGGCTTTTTATTATTGGCATTTTCGGTGCCTTTTACTTCTGCTATTTCGGATTTTACAGGAAAGAAAAAGGCCTTTTTGAAACTTTATTGCTACTTAGGCTCGCTAAGTTGTATGTTGTTGTATTTCTTTGAAGAAGGACGCTACTATTTGGGAACGTTTGCCTTTTTGTTTTCAATTGTTGGCTGGGGCGGAAGTATTGTATTTTATAATTCCTATTTGCCCGAAATTGCTACCGAAGATCGGTTCGATAACTTAAGTGCCAAAGGATTTAGTTTAGGATATATCGGGAGTGTGATATTATTGTTACAAAACCTCACTATGGTACTAAAACCAGAATGGTATGGAGGTATCACAAGTGGACAAGCTTCTCGTATTTCGTTTTTATCGGTCGGCATTTGGTGGATTATATTTGCGCAAATCCCTTTTTCTATTTTGCCAGAAACCAAAAAGGAAAAGAAGAAAGAAGGCGGCTGGATTTTTAATGGTTTTAGAGAGCTAAAGAAAGTATTTCATGAATTACAAGGTTTGGAGTTTACCAAGAAATTCTTGTTAGCTTTCTTCTTTTATAATATGGCAGCACAAACAGTTATGTATTTGGGTGCCTTGTTTGGGAGCGAAGAATTACATTTGCCCGACGATGCCTTAATTATCACCATTTTGTTGATTCAGTTGGTAGCCATTCCTGGGGCGTATTTGTTTGCCAAAATCTCTAAAAAAATCGGTAATACAGCCTCTATTTCTTGGATTGTAGTGATTTGGATTGTGATTTGTATTGCAGCATATTTTGTTTATACCAAAAATCAATTTTTCTTATTGGCAACAGGTATTGGTTTTGTGATGGGAGGGATACAGTCCTTATCACGCTCTACTTATGCCAAGTTGATTCCTGAGAATACCCACGACACAGCATCCTATTTTAGTTTTTATGATGTGTGCGATCGACTTTCAACGGTGATAGGAACGTTTATGTTTGGGTTAGTCAACCAACTCACAGGCAGTATGCGTATAAGTGTATTGGTGCTGTCGGTGATATTTTTGATTGGCTATATTTTGATTAAGAGGATTCCTTCGAAAACGATTTATTAGCGCTATGCTCATAAAAAATGCCGTTAGAAACTACACTAACGGCATTTTTTATGGAAAAGACTTTATTGCAAGCTGACCTTTAATATCCACAAATGGAATTAAAGTAAAACAAATTGAAGAACGATATTTAGTTAAGATATCCTATCCGCCAGTTTCTTCAAAAAGGTACATACAATGACTGACTTATAGTTTATCAGTCAATATCTCTTTTTTCTCAATTGATGTAGAGAAATATTTGGTTCCACAATTCAAACAAGTATAATACTTGAGATTAGGTATAAAAAACAAGAACACCTTCAAAAATACGCCTCTTTTGGTACGGGTACCATAAGGGTTTCCACAACTAGGACATTTTCTACTACTTGATTTCCTAAAAAAGAAGTAGACTAAAATCGCTAACTGTACAACTAAGTACAAAATCACGATTAGGATTAAAGGATTAATAGATTCTTCAAACATACCACTTAAATATAATATTGTGTGTTAAATATAGAACCAAGCCGACAAGGTTATTCTTGGTTTCATAATTCACGATGTATAGCAAGAAAGTTATTTTAAACTGGACTGCACCTCTAAAAGGCGGTAAATAATTGATTTGAGGACAGTTTTTTTGTAGATAATGAGGGTATCAATTCAATAAAGCATTTTCTGATGGTCAAATTGTAAAAAAAAACGATTAAATCCTATGTTTTAGAATGGATTTTTATTCAGAAATGAGCGAATGGAAACAGCTGGATTAGTTTACAAAGGACTGCTTTAGGAAGATTATTAGATATTAACGAAGAATTACAGTAATAATTGGGGTATTTGGAAGGATAATTACACAATAATAAGTAGTCGTCCAAGAGTTCTGAATTATAAAATACATTGATAAAGTACAAAAATGATTTTTATCATTTTTTCAATTATTGATACATTACCTGTTTGACAGCGTAAATTTTAAAATCAAAAACCACATTTATTTACTTAATTCTTGTAATAACTAAAGATCAGCCTAGTGAACAATTAGTTATGTTATTTGTTTGATACTTTGTAAATTATGTTGTTTAAATAGGCGGGTTTTATGGTCTAAATTCTATTGGTTTTTTAGGTTTTTAAAGTTTTGAGCCAATCCTACAAAAATTTTGAACTACATTCTATCTACACAAAAAAAAGATTGGTCTATGCATAAATTCCATTGGTCTATAACGACCCATTAAATAGCCTTCTTCGTATTTCTTGCACTAAACAAAAGCACTTCTAGGATAGTCTAAGCATCAAAAATCCGAAAAGATATAATTTCATCTTTATCTAAAATAAATTTATGAAAACCTATTTCCGAACCGCTCTACTAATTTTGATTAGTTTTGGAGCTTGGGCACAAACGAGTCGTCTTACTGGAAAATTTGTGGATGCCAAAGGCGAAGCCCTCATTGGCGTAAACGTAGTGTTGACGAACCCCAATGATGCGAAAGATAAGCATTTTGGCCCTTCCGATGTGAATGGTCGATTTATAATCAACCGCATTCCTTTAAATACCACATACCAACTTAAAGCAACTATTGTCGGTTATAAAGAATTAACCAAAAGCGTGACCATTTCTAAGGAATTTAATAACCTTGGAGATATCGTTTTACAAGAAAGTACCAACGAACTCAATGAAGTTGTTGTAAAAGGAAAAGCTGCTACCATGGTTCAAAAAGGCGATACTTTGCAGTACAACGCTAATGCCTTCAAAACAGCGCCAGATGCTAATGCAGATGAATTGGTGAAAAAGTTACCAGGGATTACGGTTGAAAATGGTCAAATTAAAGCACAGGGCGAGAACGTAGCTCAGGTGCTAGTAGACGGAAAACCATTTTTTGGTGATGACCCAAACATTGCTTTGAAAAACTTGCCAGCAGAGTTAATTGACAAAATCGAAATCATGGATCGTTTGAGTGACCAATCTCAATTGACAGGTTTTAATGATGGCAATACCTCTAAAACAATCAATATCGTAACAAATCCGAATAGACGTAATGGTCAGTTTGGTAAAGTATATGCTGGATTAGGAACGAATGATAACTACACAGTTGGTGGAAATATCAACTTGTTTAATGGTGAAAAAAGATGGTCTATCGTTGGGATGAGTAATAATATCAACCAGCAAAATTTTTCAAGTCAAGACCTGCTAGGAATTAGTAGCAGCGGCGGTGGTGGCGGTGGAAACCGTGGCGGCGGTGGTGGAAACCGTGGCGGTGGCGGTAACTTTGGCAGTTCTGCGGATAATTTTTTGGTTGGACAACAAACGGGTATCAATACGACCAATTCATTTGGTGTAAACTATACCGATAACTGGGGGAAAAAGCTAGCTATAAAAGGAAGTTATTTCTTCAATAATAGCAACAATAGTAATACTCAGTCAACTTATCGTACTTATTTCTTGAGTCAGGCTGCCAATCAGTATTATGACGAACAATCGAATAGCTCAAGCAACAATTACAACCATCGCTTGAATCTTCGTTTGGAATATACGATTGACCCGAAGAATACCATCATTTTTACCCCAAGGTTAAATCTCCAGAATAACAATTCAACCAGTATAGTTGATGGTTTGACGACGGATGCAAATAATCAGAAACTGAATCAGACCTCTAATAACACTACTGCTAAACGTACAGGATATACTTTCAACAATGATATCTTGTATCGTCATAGTTTTGCCAAACGTGGGCGTTCAGTTTCTTTGAATTTGAGTACCGCCCTCAATGATAGAAATGCCAATAGCAACTTGGTATCGAACAACCAATATTATACCAGCAATACAAGTTCGGCTACAAAGCAAATTTCAGTAACAGATACTAAAGGCTATACTTTGTCGGCTAACTTAGTTTACACAGAACCAATCGGTAAGGGATTGTTGCAAGGTACTTATAACGTGTCGTTCAACAACAATAAGAGCGATAAGGTAACAAACAAATTTAATCCGACATCTAACGAATATTCGGTGTTAGATTCCCTATTGTCAAACAAATTTGATAATGACTATCTTACGCATCGTGCTGGTTTAGGTTATAACTTGAGAATGAAAAATGGTAATTTAAACTTAGGGGCTAATTATCAATCAGCTGAGCTTTCGGGACAGCAGTTGTTCCCTAGAACCACACAAGTAGAAACAAGTTTCCAGAATGTCTTGCCTTATTTGCAGTGGGATTATCGATTTACACAGGATAGCCGTATTCGTTTCAACTATCGTACCTCTACTAATGCACCAAGCATCACGCAGTTGCAAAATGTGTTGGACAATACCAATCCTTTATTCTTGACAAGTGGTAACCCAAATTTGGCACAAGAGTATAGTCATAATCTGAATGCTCGCTATACCTTTAATATTCCAGCAAAGGCATTGACATTTATGGTATTGGGTAACTTTGGATACACAAAAAATCCGATTGGAAATGAGGTAATTATTGCTCAACAAGACATGGTTATTGACAGGGGTGTAACCTTGAGAAAAGGGGCTCAGTTGACTCGACCTATCAACTTTGACAATTCATTGAATATGCGTTCGTTTATGGTTATTGGTTTCCCTTTGTCATTTATCAAAACCAATGTCAACTTGACGTCTAGCTACAACTACTCGAAACTGCCAGGTAAAATCAACAACCAGTTGAACAACAGTAACCAGTATAATTTCAACCAAGGTATTACCTTTGCGAGTAATATTAGTACCAATGTCGACTTTAACTTGACTTATAATTTAGGTTACAATCAAGTAGATAATACTTTACAGCCACAGTTGAATACCAAATATTATGTTCATAATGCTACAGGCCGTTTGAATTTAATCTTTGGTAAAGGCTTTGTATTCCAAACAGATTTGAGCTACTACAGATATAATGGTTTATCTGATTCGTTTAATCAGCAGTTTATTTTATGGAATATGTCTGCAGGTAAGAAGTTCTTGAAGAGTCAACGTGCAGAAGCAAAAATTACAGTATTTGATGTGTTGAAGCGTAACAATAGCATTACTCGTACTGTAACAGATACTTATATTGCAGACGTTCGCTCGAATGTTTTGACCCAGTATTTTATGCTTACTTTCACTTACAATATTCGTAATTTCAAAGGGAATAGCTAGGAAGTAAGTTTGTGAGGGAATAGGCGCAGGAAACTTATTGAGTGATTTAGTGCTTGAGTGAATGGGTGATTATTTTTTAATAAATTTCACTGCTTGAGATGCAATGTTTGCGTCTCAAGCAGAGTCAGAGATAGCATAGAAGTATCAAAAAAGGCGGTCGAAAAACTAATTTCGATCGCCTTTTTAGTAAAATTTATAGCAACATCTTAGTTCTCCAATTCGGCTTTTTGAAATGCTAAAATTTGTTGAGATTTTGAGTAGAAAATCAAAGAATCCAAAATTTCTTAAGCCCAAAGCCCAAAGCCCAAAGCCCAAAGCCCAAAGCCCAAAGCCCAAAGCCCAAAGCCCAAAGCCCAAAGCCCAAAGCCCAAAGCCCAAAGCCCAAAGCTTACTTCACATATCCATACTCCAAGGCAAGTTTTAGTAAGCTCACCATATTTTTTACATCGAATTTAGCTAGTAAATTACTGCGATGTGTTTCTACTGTTTTTTCGCTAATACAAAGCGTATTGGCAATTGATTTGGTCGTTTGTCCTTTGGCAATTAATTCCAAAATCTCTTTTTCTCTTCTGGTAAACTTCAATTCGTGTAGATTCCGCTCTTGATTCTTTTGACGACTCAAGCCATTCATAATAATTTCTGTTACGGCAGCGCTTTGATAATTTTTCCCTTCACTAACTGCCCTAATAGCCTCTAAAAACTCCTCTCGTCCAGTGTTTTTTAATAGATACCCTGTAGCTCCATTTTTCAACATTTTCGTAATAAAACTTTCCTCTTGATACATCGAAACTGCTATCACTCTGGCCAAAGGATACTGTTCGGTAATACTTTTGCATATATCCAGTCCACTTTCATTGCCCAAATTTATGTCGAGTAATACCACTACATTTTCGGTAGGATTCATTATTTCAAAAAGCTCTTTGGCTGATTGACACTGTCCCACGACGCTTATGTCTGACTCCAATCCAAGGATATGTGCGAGCCCTTCAGTAAAAATTTTGTGGTCATCTACGATTATTACACGAATCATCTGTTTTTTTGTCAAAAATCTATTGGTTATGAAAAGCTATTTACGATATATACTTTTGGCGCAGAGCTTATTGATCTTAAATCATCTCAGGGCTCAGCCATTGCCCCATCCTGATTCGCTCTACGAAAAGTCTACTTTGGAGCGATACATGAAGGAATTTCATGAAAAAAATAACATCAAAGGTTTAGCTATGACGTATTTGGCTAAAGCCAAAAGTCAAGAGCGATGGAATTTGCCCGACGAATCTCCTATCGAGAGTTATCGCAAAAGTATGGATTATTTCCGAGTCTTAGGTGATTCACTTCATTACTATGAGGTAAAAGGCTCGTTGGGAACTTACTTTATGGATCGCCCTATTTTTGCCAGTTATGCTAATGAATATCTGTCGAGTGCGGTTCAATATTTTCGTAAAATCCATCGACCAGATATGGAAATCGGGCATTTGATTAACCTTGCTAATTTGGCTATTCGTCAGAAAGAAATGCAAAAGGCAAAACAATATCTTGTCCGTGCCGATGAATTACCACAATCTGCTATTTCAAAGGGTAGAAATGATGCCGCTTGGGCAGATTGGTATCGGAGAAATGGCTTTTACCAAGAAGCTATTCAAAAGGCACATTCGAGTTTATCTATTGCTCAAAATATCAAGGTGGCATGGTTAGAGGCCGTGTCCTATTTCTACTTGGGGGCTTCGTATCGTAAGGTGGGTCAAAATGAGGAGGCAATTCAATCATTGAATTTGGCACAAACGATTACCGAAAAGTATTTTAGTATGCTTTTGCTTCGCAAGGCGATTTATGAAGAATTGGGTTTGGTTTATGAGACAAAAAGGCAGTTTAACAAGGCTTTTCAATACACTTCTTTGGCGTATCAGACTTTTCAATTACTCGAAAGTTCGAAGCTAGAAGTGGAAGTTCGACAATATCGTGAGTATCAATTATTAGAAGAGCAGCAGGAGAAAATTTCAAAAATTGCTCTCGAAAAGCGCGTTGCAGAAGCGGAATTAGTATCATTAAAAGACTCGCAAAGGATTTATCTTCTGACTATTTTAGTAGCCTTTTTGTTGCTAGTCATACTTTTGTATGCCTATTTCTCGAAACAAAAAGTTGCCAAACTACAAGCTGATAGAGTATTCAAAACCGCACAAATCGATACTTTGCAAGCATTGATTAATGGACAGGAGCAAGAGCGACTTCGGATTTCTCAGGATTTACACGATGGGGTAGGGACCTTGCTATCGAGAATCAAAATGATGATGGATGCACCTTTTTGGAACAATGTTCAGCTACAACATTTACTTGATGATGCCTGTAAAGAAGTACGAAATATCTCAGGAAATTTACAACCATCAAACCTCCAAAATTTTGGATTGATTGCCGCTATTGAAGATCTGGTTAGTAAAAACCATTCAGAAGAGACTGAAATCATTTTTCAAGTTTATGGACAAAGTTTTGATTTTGGCAAAGAAAAAACCTTGATGATTTACCGAATTGTACAGGAGTTATTGGCAAATGCCTTGAAATATGCTGAAGCTACGGAGGTGCTTATCCAATTAAGTTTTCAAGAAAACCATATTCATTTGACTGTCGAAGATAATGGAAAGGGTTTTGATACCAACATAGCTCAAAAGTCTGTGCGAGGGTGGCAAAATATTCGTTCCAGATTAGATTACTTACAAGGAACTCTATCTATTGAAAGTGATCGACAGTTTGGTACTTCGATAAATATAGAAGTGGAAGGAAAATAATAATAGCTTATCATAATTTTCGAAGCTTTTCAGCAAAACTCAGGGTTTTCCCTGAGTTTTGTTTTTAGGGATTAACCCTGAATGATATAAGATAAAAAAAATAGAATTTTGTATTAAATAAAGACTGCTCAAGTCTACACAACAGGTTGTATCCAAAAAACACATAAATATAGATTGAAAATTGAATTGGGAGCTGCATTTTACTTTTGGGCATAGGTCATATAACTATGCCTAAAGTAAAATCTCCTATCCGCTATTAGTCAATGGATTACAGAAAAGATATGCATAGATTTACAAAAAGAGTTTTGGTTCTTTTATCACTACTTTCGTCTGTAACGACGACATTTGGACAAAGTAGTCCAGCTTTACAAAATGAACCATTTGATTTAAGCCGTGATTTTAGAGATTTTACCAATACCTATTTTTTAGCAGATAGTTTGGCTGGTTTTAACCCTTCTACTGGACAAGGACAGTTGAAATGGAGACGAAACCAATACTATCCTCAGCATGCATTTAACAATACGATGGGGGGTATTCACAAAGTGCCTGGAAATGAATTTCCCGGTATTGAATATGCTGCCGATCCAGTACTTCCATTTAGTATTGAGTTTGTTTCGCCCAAAACGATTCGCATCAAAGCCCAAACGGGATATGTAGCGCCAATGACGGAGCCATCCTTAATGTTGGTCAAAGAACCGAATAAAGATGCTTCGTGGGTGTATACAAAAATTAAAAATGGGCATCAATACAAGAGCGCTTTTGGTACTGTAGTAATTACAGAAAATCCTTGGGCAATAGAAATTCATGATGCCAACGGAAAACTGCTCACTAAAACACGCCATCAAGTAGATGGAAAAACTTCCTTTACGCCCTCATTACCTTTTTCTTTTGTTCGCCGTGCCGCTGACTATTCTAGAAGTGTAGCGGCAGTATTTACGTTATCGCCTGACGAAAAAATCTTCGGCTGTGGTGAGTCGTTCACCCGCTTAAACAAATATGGACAAAAAGTAAATCTTTATACCACAGATCCTAATGGTGTAGAAACCAACGGGATGTATAAGCCTATTCCATTTTTTATGAGTAGTCGTGGATATGGAATGTTTATGCATACCTCTTCGCCAATTACTTGTGATTTTGGGGCAACATTTGGTGCCTCTAACGCTCTGTTGATTGGAGATGAAAGTCTGGATTTGTTTGTCTTTTTGGGTGAACCCAAAGATATTTTAGATGAATACACCAACATCACAGGCAAGGCCTCTATGCCTCCATTATGGTCGTTTGGGTTGTGGATGAGCCGTATTTCATATTTTTCAGAGAAAGATGGTCGCACGGTTGCCAAGCAGTTGAGAGATTATAAAATCCCTTCAGATGTGATTCATTTTGATACAGGTTGGTTCGAAACAGACTGGCGTTGTGATTATGAGTTTTCGAAAAATCGTTTTCAAGACCCAGTCAAAATGATTGCCGATTTGAAAGAACAAGGATTCAGAACCTGTTTGTGGCAGTTGCCTTATTTTGTTCCGAAAAATGAGTTGTTTTCTGAGATTGTTTCTAAAGGATTAAGTGTCAAAAATGCCAAAGGAAATCTCCCTTACGAGGATGCGGTACTAGATTTTACCAATAAAAATACGATTGAATGGTATCAGAATAAAATTGGTAATCTACTAAAAATGGGTGTGTCGGTCATAAAAGTTGATTTTGGTGAGGCGGCGCCGTTGAATGGCATTTATTCAAATGGTCGTACAGGTTTCTATGAGCATAATCTATATCCTTTGCGATATAACAAAACGGTAGCAGATATTACCAAACAGATTACTGGCGACAATATCATTTGGGCTCGTAGTACTTGGGCTGGTAGTCAGCGTTATCCATTGCACTGGGGTGGCGACGCCGAGGCTTCAGATATGGGTATGGAAGCTCAGTTGAGAGGAGGCTTGTCTATAGGTCTGTCGGGTTTTAGTTTTTGGAGTCATGATGCTGGTGGATTTGCTGCCCAAACACCAGAGGATTTGTATCGCAGATGGGCTCCTTTTGGCTTATTTACTTCACATTCTCGTTGTCATGGTCAACCGCCGAAAGAGCCTTGGGCGTACAGCGAAAAGTTTTTGAATACTTTCAGAAAAGTAGCAGAAACGAAGTACAAATTGATGCCATATATCTATGCTCAAGCAAAAGTAGCTTCCGAAAGAGGATTGCCCATGATGCGTGCGCTTTTTGTAGAGTATCCTGAAGATCCGGGAGCATGGCAAATTGAAAATGAATATCTTTTGGGACAAGATTTATTGGTAGCTCCAATTTTTGAAACGGGATCGAATGAAAGAAATGTATATTTACCAAAAGGTAAATGGATTGATTTTCAGGGCAATAAAGTATATGAAGGTGGGTGGCATAAAATTGCTGGAGGTGAATTTTCAATTGTTGTACTAGTAAGAGAGGGTACTGTATTGCCTCAAGTAAAATTAGCACAGTCGACTGCACAAATCGACTGGTCACAAATTGAATTAGTCAGCTATGCCATTAATGGAACGGCTAAAGGGAAAGTTTATTTGCCAAATGATAGCCAATGGCAAGAAGTCAGTGTTTCGACAAAAGGGAAGAAAACTCAATTACTCAAAGATCCTTACAATAAAAAAGTGAAATGGAATTGTGTGAGTTTTCTTGAAAGATAATACTATTTAATTCTTCGGTCGTTAGCGACTATTTATCCAATTAATTTAATACTATGAATCAAGTTAGTTTTCGCTACTTGGCTGGATTTATACTGGCAGGATTTGGGTTATTTGCCCAAAATCCTGCCGACCAAATTCGGCTCAACCAAGTTGGTTTTTACCCCAATGCACCCAAACAAGCGGTAGTGGTTGGTAAAAACTATGAGAACTTTAAACTTATCGACCAGCAAACAAAAAAAGTTGTATTTAGAGGAAAAATAAAGGAGGCGATTAAAAGTCCATTTTCTGAAAAATACACTCAAGAAATAGATTTTTCTAGTTTTCGAAAAAAAGGAAAATATCTGCTCTCTGTGGATAAATTGGGAGAGTCTCATCCTTTCGAAATCAAAGATAATGCACTTAGTTCCGTAGCTAAAGCCGCTATCAAAGGGTATTATTTTCAACGCGTTTCTGAAGATTTACCTGAGAAATATGCAGGAAAATGGGCTAGAAAAGCAGGTCATCCTGATACCTCGGTATTGGTTCATGCCAACGCCGTCTCATCGAATCGTCCTGAAGGTACTCGTATCAATTCTTCAAGAGGGTGGTATGATGCTGGGGATTACAACAAATACATTGTCAATTCGGGTATTACCATGTGCACGCTATTGGCAGCTTTGGAGGATTTTCCCAAAGTTGCTAGCGAATTAGAGTTGAACATCCCCGAAAGTGGTAATTCCTTACCCGATCTTTTAGATGAAATTTTGGTCAATCTCGAATGGATGTTGACCATGCAAGATCCTAACGATGGGGGTGTGTATCATAAGCTTACCAATGCCAATTTTGACGGAATGATTATGCCAGACAAGGCGACTCTTCCTAGATATGTGGTTCAGAAAAATACCATTGCAAGTTTAGATTTTGCCGCAGTAATGGCTCAAGCCTCAAGAATTTTGCAGCCTTATAATACTGAGTTGTCAAGTACGTGTTTAAAATCGGCGGAAAGTGCTTGGAATTGGGCAAAAGCTAATCCTAAAGTATTCTATCGTCAGAATCAGAATAACGAAAAGTTTAAACCTGCTATTACGACTGGTGGATATGAGGATAATAATGATACCGATGAATGGTTTTGGGCATCAGCAGAGTTGTTTCTAGCCACACAAAAATCCCTATATTGGGAAGGTATCGCTAGTACTGATGTGTATTGGCTTCCGATTCAATCTTGGAATTCGGTGATGCCATTGGGCGCTTTTTCTTTGTTAAAAGCACAAAAAACTTTGCCTTCATTTACCACTAATAAAATGGCACAAATTCGAAATACTGTTTTGAAGCAAGCAGACGAAATGGTGAAAGATTTGGATAAGCCATTGTTTAGAACAGTGATGGGTAAAACAGCCAATGATTTTATGTGGGGTAGTTCGTCCCATGCGGCTAATCAAGCAATGTTTCTACTTCAAGCTTTTCAACTAAACCCTAAGAAAATCTATTTGGAGGCGGCTTTGGGAAATATGGATTATTTGTTGGGACGAAATGGTATTGGCTACTCATTGCTAACGGGTTATGGGAGCAAATATCCTATGCACCCGCATCATCGTCCATCTATTGCGGATGGAGTAGACGAACCTGTGCCGGGACTACTTTCGGGTGGGCCAAATCCTGGTCAGCAAGACCAATGTAAGTACGATTCGAAGGTTCCAGATGAGTCTTTTTCTGATTCGGATTGTTCGTATGCTTCAAACGAAATTGCTATCAATTGGAACGCTCCATTGGTATATTTGACAATGGCGTTAGAACATTATTTTCACTAAAATGCACTTTCATACATTTGTTAATACGAATAGTTTTATGCCTATTTTTTGAAAACCGTAAAATAACTTCCAGTGGGGTTAAGTTGTTGATTAATAGCTTATTGTTTTGAATTTCTGTTGCAAAAGACCGAAATGGTTGCTCAAAAAGTTCTTTGGGTTGTACCTTTGTTATAACAAACATTATTAAAACGAACCCTTAAATTATTATGAAAAAGCTTTATAGTTTTTTGACCCTATTTCTATCTATTGCCCTTCTTTTTGGTTGTAGTTCTGACGATGACAATACCAACACTGTTCCAACTGTAGACTTCGATGTAGCCATTGGCTCATACACGCTTCGTTCTATTACGAATACGGCTGGTCAGGCTGTAACTGGATCAGGAACTTTGACGGTAAAAAGAGAAAATGGTAATACTGCTGGATTTACGTATGCTGTGACCTTGAAGAATGGAACGTCTACCTCAAACGTAAACATTACCAATACTTACACAGTATCGGTCTCGGGTACAAAGATTAGTTTTGGTACAGATCATTACTACCAGTCAGGAACGTTATATGCATCAATTCCAACTGGTTCAGGAATTTATACAGCTGTATTTACAAAATAACAGCTTCTATAAAGTAAGGATTATAATTGAATTTGATTAAAACCTTCTCAAATTTTGGGAGGGTTTTTTCATGTAAATGGATTTCAAAACTATAACCCTTTTGAGAAGTAAGTAAAACTATCAAAGAGAGTCCAAGACATAGTCTTGAACTAGGATAGTAATCATGAAATCACACTCAAAACTCATCACTCATAGTTCAGCACTCCTACTTATCTCCTTTTAAGAACTCTAAATTCCAAATCTTCTCTGCCTTTTGACCTAAAAACCAAAATGATACTGCAAGGATTAAGAAGAATACAGCTTTGTGAACTGAGTCCCAGAAGTATTCGAAAAATTTAGTGTAAAGATTGATAAACAGAAAGGTAATCCCGAAACTTCTCGAAGTATAATCGTCTTGTTTGAGTCCATACCAAATCGCCAAAATAGCCGCTCCTGCAAATAAGATTCCCCAGTGAAATAGCTCTATTTGTTTGACATGATACCAAGAATCCATATCGCCATAATTGCCAAAAATAGACAATATCCAAAGTGAAATAAAGAGGTATAAAAGTCCTAAAACATAGGTAGGATGCTGGAAATCGTCCAGTTTTGATTTTTTCGGAATAAAAAAACTAGCAATAGTTAAGAGTAATCCAAACAGCACAAATCGCATAGGATAGTTCATGCCAATAAAATAAGCTCCCCAGCCTGAGGCGTAGCCTGTTTCAGTACCAAACCATGTTCCGAACGATAATACGGCAAAAATCCAGACTAGCGTGGAGGGAAACCAGAACCCTAAGCCTGCATATATCAAGGTAGACAGTAAAAATAACATAGAAAAATGCCCGCTGCCATTGTCGATGACTTTTCCAAAATAACCTACTGCAACTGCCGTAGCCAACACGCCTCCTAGAAAGATAGTCTCATTGCTAAACAGATTTTGTGGATGATTTTTGCGACGATTTAGTCCCCAAGCATAAAGTCCAGCGGCAATTCCAATAAAACCAATACAAATAGCGGTATTAGAAGAAGTAAAAAGTTCGGTAATGAGTTCGATAAGACGATTGTCTTTGAGTGCAGTAGCAACTGAAATAATGATACAAATCATGGCAATCCAAAAGGCATAGATAGCCAATTTCATCCAATCAAATGGACGGATTTGAACCTCGGATTTAAGTTTCTCGGCGGTTTCATAGTTGATGGTTCCTCGCTTTTGCCACTCTTCAATTGTTTCTAGGAGAAACTCACCTTGTTTTCTGTTATAATTCATGCAAGAAAGGATTTTATGAACGAATAGTTGAATCAGTCAATTTCATTCTGGTGCAAATCAAAACATGAATTTTCCACTCCTTTTGCGTAAAAGCAAATTATTTGACAAATAATCTGTGCTGATGAATAGGGTAGCGACGAAACATTGTTATGAAATCAATCTCATGAAGCTTTTAGAATAGGAAGATTTTTCTTGAAATAGGTCGGTGTGGTTCCCTCATATTTTTTGAAAATCGTACAAAAATAATTGACATTTTGAAAGCCCACTCGATAGCTCGCATCTGTTACGCTAGTACTTGGGTCGGCGAGTAGCTTTTTGGCCAACTTTACTCTTTCTTGAATAATAAATTCGACAGGACTTAAACCAAACTCACGTTTGAAGCTACGGAAAAAATGCGCTTTTGACATACAAGCCATATCGCTCAATTTTTCAATCGTGAGGTTTTCAGCTAAATTTTCACGGATATATTTTACCACATGAGCGAAGCGATTGGTATTGATGTATTGCATATAATTGTCAAAAATCAACACACGAGCTTGCGTTTGCATGAGGCGAAGCAATAATTCTTGTAAAGCGAAATTGGCAAAAAGGTCTTTGGATACATTATTTTCCTTGGATACATGTACCAAGCGGTCAATAGTGCTGGCTAACTCTTGGGTATTTTTGATATGAAAACGATCGAGGTCAATATTCCAAAGTTCATTTTGCTCAACTTTAGCGTATTTCTCATTCAGCAAATCCACCGTCTCCTTTATTTTCTCTTCATCAATCGCCAAAGCAATACACTGCGTAGGTGTATGTAAGCTGGCTTCTGGAAAATCGATAATCATCTCTTCGTTGGAAGGTACAATCACCGACTCGCCTGGCAGGTAGTCAAAACGCTTGTCTCCAAAAAGATTCATCACCTTTTTGCCTCGAAGCATAGCAGTAAAAACCAAGTCATTAAATTTCAGACTGACTCTTTCGCTTTGCTGATGCGTTTCGAAGATATTCAACTCACAATGATTCAAGTTGAATGTCGAACGATGCTCTACTAGCGTCTGGAGTTGTCTCAAACTGGTTAATGCTTGGGTTTGTGGCGCAAATTTCTTTTCCATGACCAGAATATCTCTTTAATTATCGGGGATTGATAACATTCAAAATGAGGAATACTACTCCTTTTTGAAAGCTAACACACTGTTTATAAAACTCACAAAAACAAGATAAGATTGTATTTGATGGTACAATTTACTACCAAAATACCTTTTTTGTCTGTGAATACGTCTTTTTTATTTCCTATTTCAGCTTTATTCTATACAATTTAACAAATAGTAAGTTGTCAAGATTAAATATGATATTTTATTGTAGAAACATGATACGATAGTGAAGATTGAAGTGAGAATAAAATGAGAATTTTGAAACATCAAACAACACAAAATCCTTTTAACTCAATTTAACAACATGGAAACAACAGTAGAAGTGAGCAATTTGGTGGCACGTCCACAATTCAAAGAGAGATATGAAAACTTTATTGGTGGAGAATGGGTAGCACCCGTGAAAGGTGAGTACTTTCAAAATTCTTCTCCGGTAGATGGTAGCACTTTCACTGAGGTAGCCCGTTCGAGCAAAGAAGATGTTGAGTTGGCGTTGGATGCAGCTCATAAAGCTTTTGCTACTTGGTCTCGTACGTCGGCGACATATCGTAGTAATATTTTATTGAAAATTGCTGACGTAATGGAAGCAAATCTTGAATATTTGGCGGCAGTAGAAACCATTGACAATGGCAAGCCTGTTCGTGAAACAATGGCGGCTGATATTCCTTTGGCAATAGATCACTTCCGTTATTTTGCAGGTGTTTTGCGTGCAGATGAGGGAACAATGTCAGAGCTAGATGCCGATACAATTTCTATGCACATTCATGAGCCAATTGGTGTTGTGGGTCAGATTATTCCTTGGAATTTCCCACTTTTGATGGCTGCATGGAAACTTTGTCCAGCTTTGGCTGCTGGTTGTACCGTAGTTATGAAACCTGCTGAACAAACACCAGTTGGTTTGCTTGTCCTGATGGAGTTGTTGCAAAATGTACTTCCAGCAGGTGTAGTAAACGTCATCAATGGTTTTGGTGTAGAAGCAGGAAAGCCTTTAGCGCAATCGCCTAGAATAGCAAAAGTAGCCTTTACAGGAGAAACCTCAACAGGTCGTTTGATTTTGCAATATGCTTCTGAAAACATTATTCCTGTAACGATGGAGTTGGGTGGTAAATCTGCCAATATTTTCTTCCCAAGTATTATGGATGCGGATGATGAGTTTTTTGACAAATGTTTGGAAGGTGCAGCGATGTTTGCCTTGAATCAAGGCGAAGTTTGTACTTGTCCATCACGTATGTTAGTGCATGAAAGTATTTATGAAAAATTCATCGAAAGAGTAGTTGAAAGAGTAGAAAAAATCAAAATGGGACACCCGCTTGACCCAAATACGATGATGGGTGCTCAGGCTTCGAAAGAACAGTTTGATAAAATCTTAGGTTATATCGAAGTCGGTCAAGAAGAAGGTGCTGAGTTGTTGACAGGTGGTGCTTCACAATACATCGATGGCTTGCCAGAGGGTTATTACATCAAACCAACGCTTTTCAAAGGACATAACAAGATGCGTATTTTCCAAGAAGAAATCTTCGGACCTGTTGCTTCTGTTGCTACTTTCAAAACTGTTGAAGAAGCTATTGCCATTGCCAATGACAGTTTGTATGGTTTGGGTGCTGGTGTTTGGACACGCGACGCACACGAATTATTGACCGTGCCAAGAGAGCTTCAAGCAGGTCGTGTTTGGGTAAACTGCTACCATGCTTATCCAGCACACGCTTCGTTTGGAGGATATAAAAAGTCAGGTTTTGGTCGTGAAACGCACAAAATGTCATTGAACCAATATCGTCAAACGAAAAATATCTTGTTGTCAAACAACAAAAATAAACTAGGGTTCTTTTAAACAATGAGTTAGTTGTGAATGGTGAATTGTGAATAGTTGCAACAAATACTGCATAGGGGTACTATATACCTTCTTTATGTATAATTTGTAATTCACAATTCACTCATTCAAGATTCAAAATTGAAGTTATGAATCAAATCAAGATAACAGCTTTGGCAAAAGATGTGGTTCGGCAATTGCAGAATCGACATGGGCGATTGATGTTCCATATTAGCGGAGGCTGCTGTGATGGAACTCAACCCCAATGCTACGAATTAGGAGAGTTTCGGTTAGGAGAGGTGGATATTAAATTGGGGGATGTGTGCGATTGTGCTATTTATACCACCAACGACCAGCTGGCTTTTTGGAAGGATACCGAACTAACGTTGGATGTATCGCCAGGTAAGGGGGGAGGCTTTTCGCTAGAAGCACCTCTAGGAGTAAGGTTTATTATGAAATCTAGTAAATGTGCATCGAATAGTTGATGAGTTTGTGTTTTTTAAGCCAATTCTGATTTGCTATTTCTAAAGTTATTCGGTGTGAGGAATGATCAAATTTAAGATGTAGTTATCAGGTAGGTGCTAGTTTATAAAAGTCATGACAAATTTAAAAATATCGCTATATTTGTAGTACAAAAATACGAAATAGTTATGACGGTCAATCCTCAAAATAAATCCTCAAAGAAAAGTCCTTACAAGGGGCTATTGGAAGAGCATGAACTCCATACACCTGAGGAGAGAAAAAAGAATACCGAAAGGCTTAAAAAAATACATCAACAGAATTTACAGAAGCTACAAAAACAGTAAATGGCTTACCTATTAGATACAAACATTATTATTTTTATTCTGAATAATGATAGTTCTAGACTTTCAAAATCTCAAAAGGATATATTATCCTCAAAATCCACTCTTTGGGCAAGTATTGCAAGCTTTCATGAAATGGCAGTTAAAATTAGAAAAGGTAACTCGCCAATCGAATATTCTATAGATGATGCCCTAAATAAAATTCAAGACTTAGGAATAAACATCTTATCTGTAAAAGAAGAGCATATAGCGAAAATTACAGAGATACCTAAAATTTATCCTAAGCAAGGTAGTCTAAAACCTCATGGAGACCCATTCGATTTACTGATTATCTCACAATCTTTGGTAGAAAAAATACCTATACTTAGTACTTATGAGTACTTCCCGATTTATGATGGTCTTGAGGTAATTGATTAGACGAAAAATTCCGTTGTTTAGGGCTTTGCGCAAGGGTAAAGTTTGATAACATAAGTATTAATTTGCTTAAAGAATGTCTCAAATATCTACGTCTTGACTTACGCAAAACCCATTAACAATATTTCTTAAATGGATGTCTTAAGTAATAGGAAAGATTAAATTAATAGTATATCTGAGGCAAAATTTGATCATAATCTTTTGATTATGAATATTTTCAAATAACCAATATACTTTTGACTAATAACGTTTTCCTACTTATCCGAAATATGAATATTTTACTCCCAAGAAATAATAGCTTTTACAAGCGAAGGTTCTGTATATAATTTCGGTAATTGTTCTGCCACTTCTTCAAAGGTAATACGATGTGAAATCCAGCTATCTACTGATAATTCGCCTGTTTCCATGGCAGCAATAATTTCTTTGAAATTGTTCGGTTTGCTATTGCGACTACCCATGATTGTCAATTCTCTTTTATGAAAACTTGGGTCATTGAACTGATAGTCACCTTGATATAATCCCACAAAAACTAGTCTTCCGCCTGCTGCCAAATAATTGAAGGACTGGTGCATAGAAGCAGGACTTCCTGTCGCATCCAAAACTACTGTTGGCATTTTTCCACCAAATACTTCCAAAATTTGTTCTACTGTTTGGTCATTGGCAATGATACTAGCATCAGCTTTTTTATGTTCTAAACAAAAATCTAATCGTTGTATATTTCTGTCAACTACGGCTACTTTAGCACCACGAAGTTTGACAAATTCTAGTACCGATAAACCAATTGGACCTGCGCCGACTACCAATACTAAGTCGTTGGATTGCACATTGGCTCTTTCTACCGCATGAGCACCAATTCCAAGGGTTTCAACCAATGCCAACTGCTCATAATTCAGTTTATCAGAAACATGAAGTTTGTGAGCAGGCACTTTGATGTATTCACGCATACCACCATCTGTATGTACGCCCATCACCTGAAGGTTTTCGCAGCAATTGCCCAAATCACGTTCACATGCCCAGCATTTACCACAATTTAGATAGGGTTCTACCGCACATTTTTGCCCAGTTGTTACTTCTGTAACTTCCGAGCCAATAGCGATTACTTCAACACCCAATTCATGTCCCAAAATACGTGGATATTGGAAAAAGGGTTGTCTGCCCCAAAAAGCATGATAGTCGGTACCACAAATTCCAATTTTGTGGACTTTCACTAAAACTTCATTAGGAAGGAGAGAAGAGGGTTTTTCTGTATCAGAATACGCAAAAGATTCAGGTTGTAATAAGGTAAGTGTTTTCATTAAAAATTTAACATTGAGAACAGCCGTTTATGCTGGATGATGGAATTACCGATTATTAAGTGTTTTAACTATAGGGCTCAAGAAAGGATTATATACTCAAAATAGAACGTCGTGAATAAAAAAACGGGTAAAAGATTTCTCCTTTACCCGAATAGATGTGTTAGTTTGTAAAAAGTGTTTATTTTGTCAACTCATCAAATGTTAATGACAAGAAGTAGGTTGAACCTACATTTGGATTACCATAAGCTGTGAAGTATGATTTTCCTAGAATATTCGTTGCACCTAGTTTTAGGATAGACTTTAAGCTAGAAATTTTCTTCGAAATCTGTGCATCAAAAGTAGAAATAGCTGGAACAATGGTAGCGTTCGAATCATATCCTGCAACGATACCCGACTGCCACAAAAAGGCATCTTGGTAACGCCAAATTACGTTGAAACCAATGCCAGATTTGCCAAGTTCACGGTTAGCAATTGAAGCAGAATACTTGAATTTCGGCGTATTGAATGCCGCTGTTCCTCCTTGGTCAATGATATTTTGGTCAAACTCTTTCAACGAGTTATAAGAAACGTTACCACCAATTAAGAAACCTTTTGGCAAACGATAATCTACACCAGCCGCAAAACCTTCAGTCACTGCTTTACCTTGTGAAGAGGCAGGCATCGAGTAAATTTGACGAGTACCTTCGCTTAGTAAACCAAGTGGCGTTCCTGTAGTAGATTGCATCAAGGTTTCTTGATAGGCAAAATTCTTGAATTGATTGTAATAATAACTGGCATCGATATACAAAGCATTAGCAATCAAACCACGATACCCAATTTCATAAGATTGTACAATTTCGGGCTTGTAAGGTTTAAACTCGTATGGTTTTAGGACACCCGAAGCAAAAGCCGCTTGTGTTCCTTGTTGAGTTGCTAGTTTAGTCGTCAAATCAGCAATAGACGCTGCCGATGGTGCTACGCCATATTTGTTGGCAAAGGCTTGAGGATTGGCTTGCGCTTCTGCTTGCAAGCCTGTGGCAATACTAGGAGCTAAGGCTGTAGCTCTTTCTTGAATTTGAGCACCAAAAGCTTTAACAGTAGTTACAGTATATGCAGGATTTGTTGTTGAATTCAGACTATATTTGGTCGCATAGTTACCCAAACCACCAATAACAATCGCCTGAGGTGCTTTGATGTCTACATACTGCGACTGAATCGTTGGAATTCTAAAACCTGTTTGGTACGATACTCTGAAAGAATGCTCTTTCCAAGGAGAAACTACTGCAGCTACACGTGGAGAAAATTGTCCTTCGAAATTTTGGTTTTTGTCATAACGACTTGAGGCTACAATTTTCAATTTCTCGTCGAAAAACGATTTCGTTGCTTGTAAGTATGCTCCCCACTCATTTACTTGAATACCTTTTCCATCTTTATCAGGATAGAATGTACCCCCAGAGTTTAGGTCATACATACGGTAGTTACTTCCTACAATTACCTCAGCAAACTTAATCTCATTTTTGAAGTTGTACATACCTTCCAACTGATACATGTTGGTTTTGTCATAAAGGTGTGCACCTCCATATGGGTATGATACATTATCAGTTGCCGCAATATTCACATTTTTAATATCGGCTGTTAATGCGTTAAATACAGCAGAACCTGGTAGTGGTCGACCAGTATCGGCTACACCACGAGCTAGATTATGTGCCGTAATGGCATTGCTTCCTGATTGTAAAGCTTTCAAATAAGCTCCTACGTAGGTTGGATACCAAGTAGCACTTCCTCCGCCCCAACTTTCATTGAGAATTTGAGATAATACACCCGTTGCAAAGGTATTACCTGAGCGTTCTTGTGTAGTATATCCACGCACATAAAAGTTAGAACCTTTCAACTCAAGTTTAGCTTGTAAACCATCGAAGTTATTAAGTGAATAACGGTCAGAACCCATATAAACAGACGTTCCACTACCATACATAAATTGTCCAATAGCTTCAATATTTTCGGTCAATCGGTAATGCAATGCCACGCTGGTACGAATATTTTTCGCTTCAGGTTTAACCAAATCTAATTCATTATATCCTGTACGACTCACCATAGTACCATACGGAATCAAAGACGCTGATGAAGCTGGAAGAAGATTTGCCGCTACCATTTTATCTGCTATTGAACGCAAATCTTGTGAAATTTCATCTCCATATACATTGACACCGTTGTAGTTTGGATCTGTCATACGATTCGTTTTACCCGTCAAACCATCATTCATATTCAATGTATTACTTACTGCCCAGTCTCTTGGCACAGCAATGTACCAGAAGTTAACTTTCATCGCAAACTTATCGTTGAACGATTGTGCCCAACGCATACTGAAATCATAGAATGAACTGTTGGGTTGACTACGGTTGCTCTCATGCATGATACCCGTTTTGAGGTTGGCACTTAAGCCTTTGTATAAAAATGGACTTTTGGTATTCATCAATAAAATACCATTGAGTGCATTTGGTCCATAAAGCGCAGAGGCTGCCCCAGGCAAAAATTCGGCACTTGCTAAGTCAATATCAGAGGTTACTACAATTGTTCCTACCGAGAAGTTGGTCCCGGGAGCTTGATTATCCATACCATCCACCAATTGTACTAGTCGGTTGTTTCCATTGGCGTTGAAACCACGAGCGTTGATAGAGGTGAAAGACATAGATTGCGTTGTATAATCAATCCCTTTGAGGTATTTCAAACTTTCTAAAAAGTTGAATGAAGGATTAGATTGAATCGAACGAATGTCAATTTTTTCAATAGTTACAGGTGACTTCATTACACTTTCCTCCACCCGGGCAGCCGATACAACCACCTCTTCTCCTTGGGTAACTTGTTCTGTCATAGCGATATCTAATTTCGCTTGAGAATCAGTTATGGCAATTTCTTGGGTTTTGTAGCCCACGAAAGAAATAGCTAGTTTGAAAGGTAGAGGAGCGTGGGTATAAAGTGTAAATGTTCCATCAAGGTTGGTAGTTGTACCCGTCACTTTTCCTCTAATCATAATGTTTACGCCTGCCATTACTTCATTAGTGGATGCATCGGTTACTTTACCTGTGATTTTGGTTTGAGCAAATGACGCAAAAGCGCATAGCATCAATCCCAAAGCAAGGATGCTTTTAGTAAAGATGTTTTTCATTGGTTGTTTAATAAAAGGATGAATAGAGTAGTACTCCCTCGAACCGAAAGGTAAGGATGGAAATTAGTTCAAGAATGTACAAAATGAAGATTCGAGAATTCCTTAGCGGTTAGTGGAACTGTCCAAATCTAGGCGTCGTCAGATAAATTATTAAGAATAAGTATTGATAGGAAATATCGGAAGTACAAAAATATGTATCTACATGGAATAACTCAAGATATATTACACTCATGTAGGAATATCCACTTCGATGAGGATTATTAGAGGTGAATTTTTTATAGGGTAAAACTAAAAAACTGCGTTAAAGATGTCTATAACGCAGTTTTTTGACTATTTGTTAAGATTTTTAGAGTTTATATAAAAATTCTCATCGACACTTATGTTACTCACGTTGCTATCTTCTACAGATTGCCATTGGGTACTAGGCTTTACTTTTAGATAAGTATTATCTGCTTTTTTAAATCTGACTGGCATATCAAAACCATCAATACAGGTAGTCCAACGGTATTCTAACTTGTTTCCTGATACTTTATATTCCAGTGTAGGAATTTGTACTGTTCTAAGATACTGATCAAAAACTTTACTCAAATTAACCCCACTTTGTTGTGATAAGAAATTTTCAATTTCTTCGGTTGTAACGGTTTTATGATAAAATACTTGGTTCATCCCACGCAGAATATTTCTCCATTTTTCATCATTATCAATAATGTAACGAATCGTGTGAAGCATATTACCACCTTTGTAATACATATCTCCCGAACCTTCATGATTGACATTATAAACGCCGATAATTGGGCGGTCATTACTGATGAGTTTACGAGTTCCTAGTACGTATGCGTGTCCAGCTTCTTTTCCGAAATGATACTCAGTAAATAGGTTTTCAGAATAGTTGGTAAAACTCTCATGAATCCACATGTCTGCTATATCCTTATAAGTAATATTGTTGGCAAACCACTCATGTCCAGACTCATGCACAATGATAAAGTCCCATTTAGTTCCCCAGCCTGTACCCGACAAATCACGACCACGATAGCCATTTTGATAGCCATTTCCGTATGTTACTGAACTCTGATGTTCCATTCCTAAATACGGTACTTCTACCAACTTGTATCCATCTTCATAAAACGGATATGGCCCAAACCAGTGTTCAAAAGCCTTAAGCATATCTTTAGCCTGATTGAAATGCGTCATGGCTTTTTGATAGTTTTCAGGAAGAACATAATAGTTTAGATCTAGCGGGCCTTTTTCTCCAAAATACTTATCCGTAATTCTGTAATAGTTCGCAATGTTTAGATTTACACCATAGTTGTTGATTGGATTTACCACAGCCCACACAAATGTGGTAGTATTGTCGCTATTTTCTTTCACACTTCTCAAACGACCGTTTGAAACATCCATTAGACCTTTCGGAACCGTCACAGCAATACTCATACTGTCGGGTTCGTCGTACATGTGGTCTTTACACGGCCACCATACAGACGCACCAAGTCCTTGACAAGAGGTTGCCATGAACAATTTACCGTCTTTGTCTTTGCTCCAAGATATACCACCATCCCAAGGTGCACGCTTGGCAACTCTTGGTTTTCCTTGATAATACACTGTCAAACTTTCAGTTTTGCCTACTTTTTGAGGTTTTTGTAGTGTCACAAAAAAGGCATTTCCATCTCTTTTGAACTTGAGATTTACCCCATCCTGCACAATTTTGCTAATGATTAAAGGTTGTTGTAAATCTACTTGTAAAACTTGTGATGGCTGCAATACTTGATAAGTAATGGTATTAAAACCGCTAAAAGTACTGTCTTTGGGCTGTACACTCACATGTAAAGCATAATGTTTTAAGTCCCACCAAATACGCTCTTTGGTAATCGAGCCACGAAGGGTATCATCGTGAGTAAAAGTAGGTTTGTTGACGAGTAGCTGTGCATTTACGCCAAAACTGGCCATAAATAACAAGCAAAAAAGGAGTTTTTTCATGTAAAAATAATGAGCGAAATCAAAAATCTTGACCGCAGGCGGAGGGTAAGATTTTTAAAACAAAAAGGTTTAATGATGACAAAAGTACAAGCTTGATTTGGCTTAACGAAACAAATTACCGAATTGGTGTCGATTTTGCGTTATATGGCACGGTGTTTTTGAGAAGTATTTCAATTCAGGCTAAAATAAGAATATTGGCGGTTAATTTTGAGATAGAAAAGCCCTAAAAACAAAAATCCCTCGACTATTTGGTCGAAGGATTTTTGTGTAGGTTTAGAGAATGTTATTTTTTGAGCGTGACAATAATCACCCCGTTGCGTCCTTTTTCACCATAAGCATCTGTGGCATGTTTATCCTTCAAAACGCTGATTGACTCGATCGTACTAGGGTCGATTCCAGTTAAGCCTCCTGTCCCATAAGAAACTTCTTTTCCATTGACAATGCAGAGTGGGGCATTCATAGGCGAAGTGGCTCTCATATTGATTCTCGAAGTAGAATCATTCACAACGGTGAAAACATTGTCTTCATTTTTTACCAAAAGCATATCTTTTACCGCAATGAATTTCGTAGAAGAGTCAATTTTCGCATTCCCCATTCCTGTAAGTTTAATCGTAACTAGGGTACCTTTGTCTTTAACCTTGACAGAATCACCTTTGTAAGGCGTTCCTACAACGACTACTTCGCTTAATTGGATCAAAGGCAGTTTTTCAGCTTTTGGATTTTCGACTTTCACTGTCTGTATTTGTTTTTGCAAATAGTCATCGATAGCACTTGTCGTTTTTTCGATAATCTGTTCAGAACCTTTTGTGGTTTGAGTTACAGTAAAGGCCGTTAGACTGGTGAGTAGGATAGGCGCCAATAAAAAGTACCTTCTCAAATCTTTGTTGCTAGAGGATTTTTTGTTCATCATTGAAATACGGTGTTTTAGTTCTTGTACATTAAATGAATTTGAAAGAGGTATAGAATTTTGTCCCATGGCTACGTAGAGCAATTGCATTTGGTACTGCTTTTTGTCTTGCCCAGAGCCTACGACCAGACTGTCTGTTTGATACTCAATGTTTTCTTTGACGCCACGTTTGAGAAGCCATACCGCGGGATTAAACCAAAAAATCACTGATAGGATTTCAAACAATAATACGTCTAATGTATGTTTTTTCTCTACATGTATAGCCTCGTGCGTTAAGATGGCAGGTAGGTCTTTTATTTCATGTTTTTGAAGATTACAAAAAATATCATTCCAGAACGAAAAGGCACTATCTATTTGATCACTATGCCAAAAACGAATACTCTCCCAATCATATACTGTTGCTGTTTTTTTGATTTTTTGAATCTGTAAAACAGACAATACTATTTTCAATAAAAGACTCATTACTACAAGTCCATAGAATATCTGTACCCACGAATAATCAAATTGTTTTTCCTGAATCACAGGTAAATACAACACCAAATTATTGGCTGGTACGGTAATTTGTGGCACAATCGAACGATTATGTAACAGGATTGGAGCTATCAATGAATACAGGGTCGTCAACAAAAAATACCACCGATTGTAGGTATAAAAAGTTAATGGACGTAGTAAAAAACGATATCCCAAATAGAATAAGGCTAATGATAGTTGCATTTGTACTACCATGATAAGCGTCTGATTCATAAGCTTTTCTAGTTTTGAATAGCTGTTAAATTTTCATAATTATCAGGTGTATGTTTGCCTTACAATACAAACATACGAAGAAATCGAATATCTACGAAATTTTCGTAGATATTTTTTAAAAATAATTTTAAAAGGCGAAAAGAGGAAAAAATAGGATGTTGAGAAATTGAAAAATTAAGATTTGCCGTTTTGAATCATGTTCAAAATTTCTTGCAAATCATCTGGTGTAATTTTTTCTTCTTGGGCAAAAAAGCTTACTAATTCTTTGTATGAGTTTTTGAAATAACCAGACACAACATTTCCTACGTGCTCGCGCTTGTAGCTTTCTTGTGGAATTGCAGGTTCGTAACGAAAGGCATTGGCATATTTTACTGCCTTGACAAATCCTTTTTTCTCCAAATTTTTTACTGTGGAAGCGAGGGTAGTATAGGGAGGTTTTTCACCTGAAAGACCTTCTAAAATATCTTTGACAAAACCTCCTTTTTTACTCCAAATTACCAGCATAGCTTCCTCTTCGGAAGGTGTTAATTTTTCCATTATGTTAAAGTTTGATTGATACAAAGGTATAAAAAAACAAATACCTACGAATGTTTCGTAGGTGTTTGTTTTTGAAATTTTAAAATATGTAAAAATAAAGCTATTCCTTCTGATCGATTTTGGGTTTATTTGATTTGAAATGTACCATTTATCGTTTCAATCGTTGTAAAAATAGGAATAGAAAGAATCGTCCAGTCTACCTTTGCTGAAATGGCGTAATTAACTTTTTGGCTTTTAGTATCTTGATACGCAGTGATACTAGTGGGTTGCCAACGAACGCCAGTATTCCACCCTGATTCCATGCCTTGCACAGCTAAGACTTCGATTTTTTGATGCTTTTCATAGTAAAGAATCACTTCTTTTTTGAAAAGTTTGTAGTCTTCCACAGAGAAAACTGTAGTAAACATTCGGCTGGGATCATGACCTTTCGCCATCTCAAAATACTGAGGAGGAGCCTTTTTTGTGCCTGCTTGGCTCAATGTACCTGGGAAAAGGATGAAGACTAAAATAGCTGTCAACGTGCCATTTTTCCGTGAAATGTTACGGAGGGAGAAGAAAAGTAATCTTAGATAGAGGACAATAAGAGCGAGATTCAAAAGTCCCCAAAATAGGTAAAGCATAAAAATTGGGATTTATTGTAGAAAATAGATTTCATACAAATTAACACTTGCAATTTGAAGAATCCATTATAAATATGATAATCGGTAAATATAAAAAATCCCTTTGTTTGGCATTTAAACCATCACAAAGGGATTTTTATATGATACTAGAAGAAATTACTTAATCGCCACACCATTCACTACTACATTTTTCAAGGTAAACCCTTTTACTACTGATTTGTCGAAAGCAGGGTTTTTACTTTCTACTTTAAAGTTTTCAAAAGTAAAATTGGAAAGTTTATCGTATTCCGACACGGCTACATCGTAGAATATATCACATTTTACTTCTATATTTTTCAACGTAACATGGTCTGAATAGGAGAGAGGCACATCTTTACGTCCTTGTAAGTCAAAAAATTGTTTCCAAGGTTTAACAAACAATAAACTATGAGAATTTCCTTTGACATTTTCAACCAAAATATACTCGTATAATTGTGGCGTGTCAGGACGCATTTTGAGCCATAAAACTCTGGTTGCTTCATTCACATAGCATTTGCGCATGATGATATTACGATTGTGAATGGCCTCACTACCGCAGGTAAGGGCAGAATGGCAAAAGCCAAACTCACAATCTTCGATAATGATATTTTTGTTGGCACCATTGTTTGGCACTTTATCTGCCCAAGGACCTTTGCCACCTTTTAGCGCAATAGCATCGTCATTTACAGAGAGATAACAGCCTTTGACCAAAACATTGATACAGGCATCTATGTCAATGGCGTCGGTACTTGGGGCTTTTACTGGTTTTTCTGGAGAGAAAATGTGTGCATCCAAGATCTTTACGTTATTACACTGATATAAATGAGTTGTCCAGAAACCTGAGTTATGCAATTTTACATCTTGAATCTGTACGTTATTTGATTTCCAAATAAACACCAATCGAGGACGAGAAACCTCCAAATTGGTACAGTTCGGATTCTCTTTTCTTCTTTGCCAAAATGCTTGCCAATATTTCAAGCCATTTCCATCAATAGTGCCTTTTCCCGAAATGGTAAAACCATCTACTTGATAAGCATTTACCAAAGCCGTGAAATAATCTAGGCTTTGTCCCTCCATACGTGAAGGTAATTTGGGATAATTTTCAATGTTATCAGAGCCTTTCAATTTACCCCCTTCTACCACATGTAGATGTGTTTTGGGTTTGAAAAAAAGCGCTCCACTCAAAAAAGTACCTTTTGGAATGACAATGACGCCACCTTTTTCAGTTGCCATATCAATAATTTTCTGAATGGCTTCTGTTTGTACTAAAGTGCTATCGTTTTTGACGCCATAATCGGTAATAACGTAAGCTTTTCCAAGTTGTGGTAAAGTGATTTTTTTATTAACAGTAAACCAGCTCGAAATAGGAGTGCCATCAGGAAACAATTGCGTAGTGTTTTTTTGAGCATTGATTGAACTCAATCCCACCAGTGAAAATGCCAAGGCAAGCAATATTTTTTTCATTTTGTATTAAAGCTATTATAAGTTTCAACTGGCAATATGTCTCCAAAAATCCATTTAGCCGTCCTGCTTCCTCGGCTGATGGGATAATAATTTGTGATTGAATGAATGAGTGATTTAGCGATTATTTTTTAATATGATTTAACATCAAACATGAGTCATCCCGAATTTTTAGGATTGGATTATTCTCCACGTTTTTATCAAAAAAGCGGTCGATAAATGTTTTTCGACCGCTTTTTGATGCTACTATGCTAGATATGAATGGCATGAGACGCAATCATTGCGTCTCTACTGATGGAATACAAATTTTCACATAATCACTCATTCGCTCAAGCACTCATTCACTCAATTACACTTCGCTCACAACTCACTCAATAACAGAAAGTGAAAATATCCTTACTGTTTAATCTGGATAACCGAACGAGGTTTGGTATTTTTGATTGACTCGGGCAATGATGCCAAAATACTTTTTTTCAGGGCGTTCAAAACGGCAGTTTTGGCGAAGTTTTTATGTGCTACCAAACTCACCTCACGCACAGGAGCAGGACTAGCAAATTGTCGGATGAGACCTTTATGTTTTTCCTCAAAATCTAGCGTTGCAAGTTCTGGTAATATCGTAATTCCTTGATTTCTTTCTACCATTTTACGCAGTGTTTCTAAACTTCCTGCTTGGTATTCAAACTGTCCAAAACCAATTGTTTTACGCTTTAGCTCACATAAATTTTCAATTTGTGAGCGGAGGCAGTGCCCTTCTTCCAAAAGCCATAATTCTTTCGGATCAATATCTTCAGAAAGGGCGTATTCTTTTTGGTACAAAGCATTTTGCTTTGATACATATAAGACTAGTTCCTCATAAAAAATATGGTGCTCGATAATATTGGGCTGTTGGAGTGGTGTCGCTAATAACCCAATATCCAAATCATCATTTTTGAGTCCTTGAATAATTCGTTCAGTGGTTAACTCCTTAATTTTAAGCTCCAGTTTAGGGTATTCTTCCAAGAAACTAGACAAAAATAAGGGTAATAAATAAGGAGCAATGGTGGGAATTACACCTAAGCGAATTTCTCCAGAAACCTCGTTTTTGCCAGAATTAACGACCTCTTTGATTTTACTAAATTCGGCTACCGTGATACGGGCTTGTTGGATTATTTCGGCACCAATCTGAGTAGTCACTACAGGTTGTCTACTACGGTCAAAAATTTTCACTCCTAGTTCATCTTCCAGTTTTTGTATTTGCATACTTAGCGTGGGTTGGGTAACAAAACAGCTTTCGGCAGCTTGTACAAAATTTCGAAGATTTTCGACCGCAATAATGTATTCTAACTGAGTGATTGTCATAGTTTTAAAAGTTAGTATTGATAATCTTTATAGGGTTATAAATAATATCAATTTGTATCGAGAAAGTTTTGTGATGACCTTTGTATCATCAAAACGAAAATAATACTTTTCAAATACGATATTCAGTATTAGTAGTGAAATTATATATTTGAATTGTACAATTTTAATATTTATTCAATCATAAATTTACAAAAAAATGTCTAAAATGTTAGGTTTAGGTGCTCAATTCCCAGCTTTCAAAAAATCTGCAGTTGTATCTTTAGAAAAAGGTAAAGAATTCTATGATATCACTTCTGAAGACCATATCAACGCAGGTAAATGGATGGTAATGTTCTGGTGGCCAAAAGATTTTACTTTCGTTTGTCCAACTGAAATCGCTGCATTCAACGCTAAATCTGAAGACTTTGCTGACCGTGATGCAATTTTGATCGGTGCTTCAACTGACTCTGAATTTGTTCACTTGGCATGGAGAAACAACCATGACGATCTTCGTGGTTTGAAATTCCCAATGTTGGCTGATACTTCTAAATCTTTGGCTGAAGAATTAGGTATCTTGGAAGCTAACGAAAAAATCGCTTACCGTGTAACTTACATCGTTGATCCACAAGGTGTTATTCGTTGGGTATGTGCTAACGACTTGTCAGTAGGACGTAACGTAGACGAAGTAATCCGTGTATTGGATGCTCTTCAAACAGACGAACTTTGCCCATGTAACTGGAAAGCTGGTGAAGAAACTTTGTCAGTTTAGTTGATATAAAATTATCTAGCATTGTTTGAGTAATCAAACAATGCTATTTCTCCTAAATACCTTCCCAAAGGTACTTGAGCGAAGCAATTTATGGTATGTCAATTGATAAATATCACTAAGTTTCGCTTTACCACCACTAAAATTATACTCGTTTTAGGCTTTAAGCATTAGGCAAAATGTTTCCAAAAAACAGGCCTACTTTTACTGAATGCCCATAGCTGAAAGACAAAAGCAAAATCGTTTGATTTAATTTCGCACGATTACTTAAGTTTTTAAAATAATACATTGGGCTAACATGATTATGTTAGCTTTTCTTCAAATAAGACTTTCAGGATTTTATAAATAACATCATAACATGTTTGGAACTACAAGTGAAACAAAAAAGAACTTGTTGGCAGAATTAAACTTGCCTACAGATTTAGCTTCTGTGTTTTTGGATAGATTAAACTCGGCAGATCACCGTTATATCAAAGACCTTAAAATCAATGTAAGTAACTCGTTGAAGGCATCTACTTTGTCTGAAAAAGATGCAGTTCTTTTGGCTTTGGGTGTAGCAATCAACGAAAAATCTTCTTTATTGGTAGCTTCTTTGGAAGAGTTGGCAAAAGCAAAAGGTGTAGAAGAAAAAGAGTTGTTGGAAGTAGCAAGTTGTGTTTCGTTGATGAACGCCAACAACGTATTCTACCGTTTCCGTCACTTCATGGACAAAGAATCATACAATAATATCCCAGCAGGTATTCGTATGTCAATCATGATGAATCCAGTTTTGGGTAAAGAATTTTTTGAATTATTGAGCTTAGTAATTTCAGCTATCAACGGTTGTGAAATGTGTGTTACTTCTCACGAAGCATCTGTAAAAAGTCATGGTGCTAGCGAGCAACGTATATTTGAAGCGGTTCGTTTGGGTGCTATATTGAAAAGCTTTATTTTGCTATTGTAATCAATAGGGGCATTTTCCTAATGAAATTCTAATACAATAACTCACTCAGTTTGAGAGTTATATAATCAAATTCTCCAAGATAGATTTTACTATCTCGACCATTTGGAAAAGGTTTTAGGTTTGTATCTGTAAAGTAATCGTGGAATAGATTGATACAAAAAGGTTGATAGAAGTACGCTTCTATCAACCTAAACCTAAGGCTTCATATATCTACCGTCACAAAATACGTTTTGGGACGGTTTTTTTATGTCTTTTAATTAGCTTTTACAGTTGTTAAACTATTGGAGCATTGTGTTTACTTTACTTAACCACAATGCTTTACCTTCACAATTCCAGTGCGAATCTCCTTTGAGGTAGTACATTTTTCCTAAATTATTAAAATCTCTAAAAATCTCAATAAAAGGTACTTTCAAGTTCGGGTTATACTGTATTTTTTCAATCAGATGATTATAATTTCCTAACTCTGGGTTAGTTACGCTTACTTTGTTAGGTATTAAGGCCAAAACAACGTGGTCGAAACCTGCATTTTGATAATGTGTCACAGAGCTATTGATTACCTCTACCATTTTGTTTACCTCCTGATTTTCCAAAGGATAGAAAGAAGAGGTTTTTTCTGTTGCTTTTGCTTCGTCTCGATAAAATAAAGCTTGTTTGTCAGGCGATAAAACCACACCCGATTCTACACGACCAAATACTTTTTCATTAAAAGATGCTTTTGCTTCTCTGAATTCTAAAAAGAAATCGTAATTAAATAACGTATGTTGCAAGCGTTCTTCTACCTGAGCAGGAAATAACCATGTCAAAAACTCCTCTGATTTTTGGAACAAACGTCTTTTCCAAGAAAGTTGTGGGGTTTGTACTTCAGCAATTGTATCATGTCCAATAATTTGGTAGTTATCGACTTTCTCACTAAAATGCTCACGTGCCGTACGTTCAACAGACTCAAGAATGAGAATATTATGATAGTTGGTGTCCAACTTAATTTGGCTACTATTCGCCCAATGCAAATACGTATATTTATCTGCCTTGAGCATCGAAGAATCAACACGAGCAGGTTCTGTAAAGCTATCGCCAAGGATATACAAATGCACTGGCTTTTGAGTTGTTTTTGAAGATACTTTTGCGTCTGTACAAGTTTTAACTGGGTCTTTAAACTCAGGTAAATAGGAGAGACGATACAAATCGCCATTACGATAATCGTCTGGAAAAAAGCCCAAAGGTCCTGTGGTGCGATATACCACAGGCGAATAAGCCTGAATCCATAAAAATATGGCGACGAATAAACAGCTATATTTTAATACTTTAAAAATCATAAATTTCTCAATTATTACCTCAAAACTAGAACTGAAAATAGATAAACTGATTGGTTTCAAATACGCCTAAGAAATACGTCAGAAATGCCAAACCACCTGTCAGTAACCAAAATTTCTTATTCGAGCTTGTATCCACATAAAAGAACTTCCAGTCTTTTAACATCAATAAACCAATAAGCATAAAACAGAAAACCAGTTCAGCCTTATTTAGCGGACTTTGCAAGGTATCCGTCAGCGAGGTAAAGCTGATTTTATGCAAAATCACAGTAGCATCATGTATATTTTTAGCTCTAAAAAATACCCATGCAAGCATCACTAAGAAAAATGTGCTGAGCACATTAAGTGTTTTTCCCCAGAGGTTTTGGGGTAGTTTTAAGCTAGGTAAATATTTATTTCTGAAAATGGCAACAATCAAATAGAAACCATGTAGCGAGCCCCAGATGACAAAGGTCCAGTTAGCACCATGCCACAATCCACTGACCATAAAAACAATAAACTGGTTTAAATATTTTCTGAACTCTGACACACGATTTCCACCTAACGGAATGTACAGATAGTCTCTAAACCAAGTTGATAAGGAGATATGCCAGCGTCGCCAAAACTCTGAAATAGAACCTGAGAAATAGGGACTATGAAAGTTTTCCATGAGCTCAAATCCCATAACACGAGCTGTTCCAAGTGCAATTTCGGAGTATCCAGAAAAATCGCAATAGATTTGAAAAGTGTAAAAGAAGGTTGCTAGAAGGAGCGAAAGCCCATTTTTATTTTCGGGTTGGTTATAGCAATGATCAACCAACATGGCAAGTCTATCAGCAATAACTACTTTTTTGAAAAGTCCAAAAGCAATTAAGAATAAGCCACTTTTTACTTTTTCCCAATTGAATTGATGAAATTGATGAAACTGATAAAGCACATTTTGTGGACGCTCAATCGGTCCTGCAACCAACTGCGGATAGAACATCACATATAAGGCATAAATGCCAAAATGACGCTCAGCCTTATGGTTTCCTCGATACACTTCTATCGTGTAGCTCATCGCCTGAAAGGTATGAAACGATAAGCCGACAGGAAGCAAAATATCTAAAGCCTTGATAGGATTGGTCATAGATGCCCAACTCAAAACTTCGGTAAGGCTATCATTCAGGAAGTTGAAATATTTAAAATAGACAAGAATACCAATATTAGAAATCAGACTTATGACTAGCAACAGCTTTCGTTTTACAGCATTTTGTTCATTTTCAAGAAGTATCCCAGCAATGTAATCAATGATGATGGTACTTAGCAATATCAGAAAATAGATAGGCTTGAATATCATGTAGAAATAGCAACTTGCCAACAAAAGCAATCGCCATCTACCTGACCAACCAAGGCTGAAGTACGCAAGCGTAACTATGACAAAAAAGATTAAAAAATGTACAGTATTAAATAACATAGTTTATAATTTGTACCTATCCAACCATCGGGTTTGGGTGTTGTGATGATACTACAGCTAAAGTTTTGAGATACGAAACTACTTCAATTTGATTGACCATGTTTCGATATTCTGATTATTATGCGTTGTTATGATAAGTTTATTGTAAGAATCCGAATACTGAATGATAGGGGCAGAGCTTGAAATAATAGGCTTGTCGGACACCTTCTCGCCTTTTTCGTTATACAAATAATAGGATGACCAGCCGTTGAAGATGGCATAAAATCTACGACCGCTTCCTAAATTGTAGTATTTGAGGTATTTACGTCCAAAAGCAAGATCTTTTATGGAAAAAAGCTCCTTATCATTTTTGTCCAAAACAGTCACTACTTTGTTATTTCCGCGCATTACAACCCAGTCGTTGGGTTTATCGGAGGCACAAAGTTGGAATTTATATTCAGTATCTGGTCTAAAAAACTGATTTTTTTGAACCACCTTCCCTGACATATTAACTTTAAAAAATTCGCCTTTTTGCCCCAAAACTAATATGGCAATTTGCCCATCAGTTTGGTCTAACACAGGTGCTGAGAGGGTTGGAACGCCCATTTTTACTGGAAATCCAGTGGTAAATTCTCCCTTTTCGTTCACGATACCCAACAAACCATTTTCTGTAAGACCTACAGTATAAACTTGTCCCTTATAGCCAATTGTTGGGAGTGGACCGATACAATTTTCAAGGGATTTTTGTTTAAAGCTATGGGTTTCCTCTAAATCATCTGATTGTAAACTTACACAAAGACCGTTTGAGGTTATAATATGGATTTGATTATTGGATTCTGCAACAGCCCAACTAGTTAAATTAAGTCCTGAAATGTTCGTACTACTATTTATCTCAAAACCATCTTCCTCTCGTTTTAGGATATAGGCTTTTTGGGTAGTAAGCACCATTAATCGCTGTTTTTTATCGCTACTAGTTTTCAAAAATTGTGGTTCACCCAATATTTTTCCTTGAACTGAGGTAGACCATATTTTTTTGCCTTCATTTAATAAAACAAGTTGATTTCCAGTAGTTTGGAATAATAGTTCTGAGGACTTGGTGGTTGGGTTGACCAACATTAGCGGTTTTCCTGCAACATTATAACCATACTGTTTGAGTTTTAGTAATTTATAATCATATTTTCCAGAGGAGCTTCCCTTGTACGAATCACCCTTTAAAAAAGAAAACTTAGATTTCTCTTCGTTAGACTGATATACTAAAAAGGTGATACCTGAAGACTCAAAGGTTTCTTTTGACATTTCGTACCAAGGAGAAGGTAGCAATGCTTGAAGACCAGTTAGGGCTTTTTGAGGTTCTGAAATCCAAACTAAATTATTTTCTCCAAGTTTTTTGAGTAGTGACTGATGACGACTGCTACTCGACCAAACCTCATTTCTACTAATACTAAGTAGATATTCTTGTAAAGTACTTAAATCACTTGCTAGAATAACAAAATCCTTATATTCCGTAAAAATACAATTACTAAAACCTGAAAAAATAGGTCCTAAAACCATTGCTGGAAACTCTCGAACGCCCAAGGCAGTAATCGTGAACGAACCATACGGGATTGCATAAGGTTTTTGTCCTTTGGCATTGGCCACTTTTAGGGTAACCTCCTTAAGTAGGTTTTTGATTTCTTTGTTTTGAATAAGTACAATTTTATTGGCTTTGCTAGGATCGCTACCTTCAAGATTTAACAAACTGACACTATTTTGAACATTATCCTGAATAGCGTCAAAATCTATGTCAAAATCGCTTTTAGCAGAAGTCTGAAGTTTGGATAAATATTCATCCGATTCAATTTGTTTTTGACAATTATCCTTCAATTCACTTGATTGGTCAACACTAATATTCAGTGCCATGGAGCAAGAATTAGGAATCATATTGCCTACATCAAATTTTTTGGCTGATTGTGTTCCGAAGATTTCTGGATTAGGGCTGACCGAGAAGGCCTCAACGCCATAGTTGGGGAAACTATCTTTGAGATACCAAGTCCACGATTGAGGTAAAATACTTGCCAAATACGGAGTCGAAGTACGTTTTTGCTCTACAACTTTTACACCAAATTCTTTGATGGCATGAGCATTCACATGGGTGGTCATCAAAGTAGATTCTGTAAAAGTTGATAAATCCTTGAGTGGTAAATTCTGTGCCCAATCATGTTTTTTACTCAAAAGGATTTCCTCTAATACCAGGGTAGAAGGACTAATGATGAGAAAATTATCTTTGATGAAAAATGCAATTTCAGTTTTGGTAGAATTAAAAAATATTTCGTGAATCTTTTGTTTCGCCGTAGTATGAGTAATCAAACGTAAGCCTTCACGGGTTTTGTCCAAGTGAATCAATTGGTCGAGCAGAGGCTCATCTTCAGAAATGAGAGGAATAAAGTAGGCCCAAGTAATACGTTCTTTGGCTTGTGGAATATAAGCAAAGTACAATAAGCGATTGGCAAACAGAGCATCGAGCCTTTCCCCTTTTAAACCATAATGTTCTAATTCTGTAGCAATTGGAAATAAAGAATCTGTGAAGGGTAACTCTTGTAATTTACTTTTAATGCTGGCCTCGTTGGGCTGGTAGGCTTCCAGCAATAACAGGGTATTGTCTGGAATAAGATCAGAAATGAGTTTGTTGGTGGCAGTGGTGTTTCTATAAAAGAAAAAACCGCCTATTCCTAAAAGGATTGCAAGTAGGATGAACCAATTTTTTTTCATTCTGATAAAGCAAATTTGAACGTATGTATTTAGAAAGCCAAAGATAAGGCTTTTGTAGGGGCTATCAAAAAGCAAACGAGAACAGCTTCAGATGAAATTCCCAAAACTGTTCTCGTTTATATATTTTGTTGTAGGTAAATGGATGATTTACTTAAGAAAAGGTATTCTATTTCTACGGATTATCGGCCACCCCAATACTCTTATTTATTTTCCCCACATTGCATTGGCCGTATCTGGGAAGAACAATGTCAATTCAGGAACACCATGTGCCATTCTGTTGGCCCACTCAACACCTTGCATCAACGAGTGATCTTGGTTAGAAACTTCATATTTCCAAGCGCCAAAACGTCCACGTGAATAAATGTCGTATTTCTCGAGGGCTGGAAGTACTTCTTTCAAAATACCATCACGCTCAACAGATGGTGTTGGATAACCATAGTTCGTTGAGAAGATAAATTCTGAAATAATATCATCCTCAGATTCGATGAGTTTATCTTCCAACATCGCACGAACCGTATCTTTAATCAAAGTTTCTCTGTCCACAGGCTTACATTCCGATTCACTTACCTCTGCCATCAATGACCATTGATTTTCGATATCTGGAACGTTGTATGGGCTATAGTTTGAGAATACCGTAATACGATAATATGGGCTATTCTTTTCTGGGAAATACATCCAACATTTAGTAGCCAAATCAGCTTTTGGTTTACCTTTCAAACCAATACCAATCACGTTGGTAGAAGAGTGTTTCAGACCTTGTGCCTTGGCTGTAATTGTTTCGTCCAAACCTTCCACTTTGGTAGTGAAAATATCCAACGGCATTGTGTTCATCAAATAGGTATATTCGATTTCACGACCGTCTTCCAAAATCAACTTTTTAGCAATAGGGTCTACTTTGGCTACTTTAGCGTTTGTCAAGATATTTTCTTCACCTACCAATTTACCAACGTTTTCCCAGATAGCTCCTGTACCACCATGCTTAGGGAATTGGAATGTATTGTTTGGACCCCACGAAAGGTCATCCTTATCGAATAGAATATTTTGGGTAACACGTTGCAAATCAGTAACAGCAACACGCTCACCAACCCAACTTGCATTCATTTGTGCAGGAGGGAAAGCCCAAACTTTGAAGTTGTATGGCAACATAAATACCTCAGCGAGACCTTCGCCAAATGTATTCATAATCCACTCATGAAAGTTGGCAGGTTTTTTACTAGAAGGGTTTTTGTACAACTTAATCAAACCCTCTAAGCATTTCCACATCGTTTCTTTGCTAAGATATTTGATGTTGTTTTGGAACGGATATGGTACAAAACGGTCTTCAATCCAAACCCATGATTCACGTTGGTGAGTCAACCAGCCATCTTCGCCCAATGCTTTCATCATTAGGTCATCGAAATACTTGTAGTGCGAAAATTGTACGTGACCACCCACATCCCAAGTAAAGCCTTTTTCATCTACGAAACTGGTGGCCAAACCTCCGATATAATTTTCTTTTTCAAGTACGATAAAGTCCTTGATACCAAGTTCTTTCAAGCGATACGCTGCGCCAAGACCTGTTGGTCCTGAACCAATGATGACATATTGATATTTCATACAATAATTGCGGCCGAAGTCTTTAGCCTGTTTGTTGTAATTCAGTCCTGTTGTTTGAGGTAAAAACAACAGCAAAAATTTGACAAAAGAAGTGAATAAAAATTGAGAATTGGCTTAAGAATAATTCCTAAGCCAACCTTACTATTTCAATTTTTTGATTTTCGTATTTAGTTCCAAGCGGAAATTCAAAAGCTCTTTGAAGCTCTGCCAACATACTTTAAGGAGTTTCATTTTTCGGATTGAAACTTCCCCTGTAAGTCGCTCTTTATGAACAATTGGAATGTTGAAAAGCTCCTGACCTGATTTTTTTGCCATGATAGCAATAAAAATATTGGGTGCAAAAGGCGTTGGACTTGGTAATTGTTCCAACAATTTTTTCAAGAAGCTTCCTTTAATCAAACGGAAAGGAATATTTGAGTCAAGGATGAATGTTCCATAAACCAAGAACATACTCCAACGTAATATACGGGTGATAAACAAACGGAAAACCGCATCATGACGCACTTGACGATAGCCTAAGATAAAATCAGATTGGGTTCTTTTATCCCAAAGTTTTTTTACATCTTCAGGAATAAATTGGTCGTCTGAGTCTGTTTGGAACACATATTCAGCACCAATTTCTACTGCTTTTCTATAAGCGTGAACTACCGCATTACCGTGTCCGCCATTTGGTTGGTGAACGACAATTAATTTAGGATACTGTGGCTGAATTTCGTCAAGAATTTTACCAGTATTGTCTCTTGAACCATCATTCACTACGATCAAGCGGGTATTTTCTCCTGCAAACTCTGTGTCTAAAAGGTCACTCCAGATTTTTACTACGTCTGCCATGCACTCTTCTTCGTTGTAAGCTGGCATGACGATGGCTAATTTAATACTCATTAAAGATTTTGTTTGTCCAAACAGTTTTGTGCAATCATTTGCATTGCAAAAATACCTAATTCAGATTGATTTTTGTAATGTAAATTTTAAAAATGAAGAAAACTTAATGCTGTTTTTATCAAACAGGTGTTTGACTTCATGATACACAATTCCATTTTAAGTGATCGATTTGTGTTGGTTAGTTAGTAAAAACTGCTGAATGTGAGATTTGATTCTTTCAAAACACTTGTTTCTTCAGCGCCTTTCGGGTTAATAATTAAAGTATTTTTTCAAGTTGTTAACTGGTTTTTCAACGAGAAACCAAGACAACGTTGCTACCAAAACAGTGAGCGTAGCATACACCAAGAGCTCAAAGGCAAATCGATGTGTGATGCTTGGTGCAAACTGTTGTAATTTATGTAAAATTCTAACAGTTGGGTGTGTTGGGTAATTAGTGTGATAGAAGTTGTAAACAAAATTATGATACAAATATAAACCATAACTAATACGCCCAATGTAGGCCGTTACTGGATTTTCGAGACAAAATTTCATGATGCCTCCGTAGCCTGATACGGCTCGTAAAATCAAGAAAAAGCTCAGGATAGACCCAAAGAGTCTGTCTAAAACCACATAAGTAAAACCGTGATGAACATCCATTTTTAGGGCAACAATATACCCAATATATAACGCAAGGCTCAGGAATAAGTAACTGTTCTTATCTAATTGCTTGAAAATAGAATCCCTCTTATAAGTAAACAAATACGCCATTACGCCTCCCAAACCAAATGAATCTAAGCAGGTTGGCATCAAAACATACTGGGCAGTCCAATCTGCATGAAGGAAGAAAAATAATAACCTTAATCCCAATGATAAGGCGATCATTCCTGCAAAAAGCTTAGTGAAATATTTTCTAGGAAGAAATAAAATTAAGTAGGGAAAAAACAAATAAAACTGTTCTTCCACCGCTAATGACCATAAGTGGTCAATAACACCAATCCATTTATGATAGATGGCAATGTAAAAATTAGCCGAATACAAAAGCGACCAGCCTATCGTAGCTCTGATGTTGGGCACATCGAAGATAAAAAGTAGAAATAGTGCCAGATAGTATATCGGGAAAATTCGAATGGTTCTTCGAACAATAAATTGCTTTACTGTAAACCAATGACTTCTGCCAATGGCATCGTCTTTTTCTTTTCCTAACATCAAAATTCTGATAATTAGAAAACCACTCAAAACAAAGAACATGGCTACGCCCAATGAACCTAATGGAAGGGTATTTCTTTCAGCTAACCAGTGGTCAATTAGCACAAGGCCTACAGCAATTGCTCGAATGCCATCTAATTGCCCAAAATAGTCATGTTGATTTTTTGTTTGCGTCATCCTTTTCAGAAAATTGAAGTTAACTCGTTCGGGAGAGTTAAATACAGGTATTTAATAGACAAAAATAGCTTGTTTTTTGTCCTCTGACAAATCTAAAATTTGACTAGACGTTTACAAAGCAATGTTTGATTCATAGTAAAAGCGTGTTAACTTATTGATAGAAAGTATTCTAGCTATCAAGATGTTCTCTAAGTGTGGTAGACCGTTCACTAAATTTAAGTAAAAGGGTCATCAACATTACCCGTACAGGATTGAGTTAGTAAACTAAAAAATAAACGCTGTGAAAGAGGAAAATTATTGAAAAGGTGACAAGCTCGTTTTGTGATACTATTTTTTGATAATCGTAAACTCTACTCGTCTATTCAATTTTCTTCTTTCTTCTGTGGCATTACTTGCAATAGGTCTTGTTTGCCCCCAACCTTTGGTCTGTATTCTATCTGCCAGAATACCTTGGCTAACGAGGTATTTTTTAGCATTTTTTACTCGATCTTCCGAAAGTTGAAGATTTAGTTGAAAGTCACCAAGGTTGTCGGTATGTCCTTCAAAGAGAATTTCTAGTGTCGGAATTTCTTTCATAGCCTGAGCAATTCTATCCAAATCGCGAAGAGCGGCCTCTGGTAATTCTGCTTTTCCTTGACTAAAAGTTAAGCTGTTGAGAATACCTTTATTCCCCACCTCTAGTGGAAGAAGATAGAAGTTCTTCTTAATTTCTTTAAATTCATTTTCGTTCGTTAAATCAAAATAATCAGTGATGGTTAAATATCCTTTTTTGACAGGGACAATTTCATATTGCTGGTGTAATGGCAGAATTATTTTGAATAACCCCAGACTTGGATTAAAATGGGTTGAATTCTTTTTCTTATAGTTTTTATTGGTGTACCATTCGACTTCACATTCTACCGCTTTCTGATCTGAGGTTGAGAGAATTTCTCCCATAAGTACCCACACTGGCTCAGGCTGTTTGTCTTCTGGTAAAAGTAGTCTAAAAATATCTTCCTTTTGCGAACTACCCTCGTATGTACACATATAGGCGTATTCGCCTGAAGCAGGAATGGTGAAGAATCCATCCCAATTTGGGGTATTAATTCCTTCTCCTAAATTCTGAGGCTCAGACCAATTAAGCCACGTTTCGTCTAGTCGGGTGGATTTAAAAATATCATTATCCCCAAACCCAGAAAAACCTCTAGTCGAAAAGTATAAAGTTTTACCGTCCGCCGCAATAAATGGCGTTACATCATGTTCACTTGAATTAAGCGTGTTTCCCATATGTCGCGGTTCAGTCCATTCTTCATTATTTTTCTTGAAAGAAACATACAAATCCCTTTTTCCTTTGGTAGTCATACGTTGAACAGACATCACCATTACACGACCATCTGCTGAAACGGCAAACTCTGCATTGGGGCTATAATTATAAAAGTTGTCAATTTTAACTTCCTCTGGGAATGACCAACCGTTTGGCGTTCGTTTAGAGCGGGAGATACCTGGCGCTAATTTCCCGTCTTTTTGATATTTGTTCATCAACAAAACTTCTCTGCCATCAGAAGAAACGGCAAATACGGCATTGTTGTCATCGGTATTTAATGGAATGCCAAGATTTTGAGCCTTCGACCAAGTGCCGTCGCTATTTTTGGTACTGTACCAGATATCTTGATCTTTTTCTTTACCAAATAAGCTGATATAATTACGGGTATAGTAAAGTGTTTTTCCATCGCTGGAAATGACAGGCGCAAACTCAGGGTTTTTGGAGTTGATGGTTTTTCCTAAATTTTCACGAATAACTTTTTTGGGAGCATCAGAGGCTACTTTCACATACTGATTAACCACCTGAGCACTACTAGAAATACCTATGGCTTCAATTTGTTTGGAAGTTTTCAACGCACTCTTCCGTAGTACAAGTCGAATGGCTTGAACTTTGTATTCTGTCATTTTGGGTAAAATAACATTGAATAATTTATCCTTTCCAGGAATTAGAGAAGCGTCTTCTGATATTTCAAAAAGGAGATGTTCTTTCGAAAGGGCGTCAATGGCCCATACTTGTGCAATCGAACCTTGAGGCATCAATTCTGATACCATCACTTGTTTGATACTGAAAGCTGTATCAAATTTCATGGCTAAGGATTCAAATTCGGAAGTAATGGGGGAAAACTTTAAGGTCGTAGTTGCTGTTTTGGCACGTAGAGGTAAAACAAATTCAGACGAATACTCGATGACAGTATTAGCCCATTTGATAGTTTGTGATGATGCTTCTTGGGTGAATATGAACAGTGTAACTACTAGAGCAAAACGAAAAAAGAGAGTATTAACCATAATATTAAATTAGTTAAACTCTCTTTTACAAAAATAATACCAGAAAGGAGCTTAGATTTTGACAATCGTCACCTCAACTCTTCTATTAAGCTTTCGTTTTTCTTCCGAATTGTTGCTTGCTACAGGTCTTGTAGAGCCATAGCCTTGGACTTGGATGCGTTTTTCTTCAATACCATTTTTGACAAGGTAGCCTTTCACTTCGGTGACACGTTGCTTCGAAAGCTTTAAGTTTTCGTTCCAATCTCCTTGATTATCAGTATGTCCTTCGAGCATAATTTCCATTTTGGGATTTTCTCTCATGGTTGCCACAATATGATTTAACTCTTGGAAGGAGGCGGGCAATAATTCGTATTTACTTTGTTCAAAAAACACACTGTTGAGCGTAATTTTTTGTCCAGCAGCAATAGGGAATAGGAATAAATTCTTTTTGACTTCATGAAAATCTTTTTCATTCTCAAAATCAAGTACTTCTGAGGATGATAGATAGCCTTTTTGTGAGGCAGAAATCGTATACTTTTTCTTGGTTGGAAGCATAAACTTATAGTCCCCCGTAGCTGGGTCAAACGTTACACATACCGTATCTCCGTCCATCGTAGACTGTACTTTCACCTTGGCACCAACAGGCTTTTTATCAGCAGAATTGTACACCCCACCCGACACTTGTACGACTACTTCAGGTTTGATTGCCTCAGGAATTTTCAATTTGAAGATATCTTCTTCTCCGAGTGATTTTTCTTGAGAAGAAAAATACCCATAATCACCTACGGCAGAAATTGTAAAATATCCATCCCATTCAGAGGTATTAATCATCGGACCAAGATTCTGTGGTTCTGACCATTTTGTCCAAGAATCATCTAGTCTTCTTGTAACAAAAAGATCGTTGTTGCCGTAGCCAGGGAAACCTTTCGTGGAGAAATACAAGGTTTTAGAATCCGCTGCGATAAAAGGCATTCCTTCATCTTCGGCGGTATTGACACTTTTTCCCAAGTTGACGGGTCTAGACCATGATTTGTTATCTTGTAAAAAGCTTACATACAAATCTTTACCTCCTTCAGTATCGTCCAATTGTGCTGAAATAAGGAGAATTCGACCATTGGGAGCTATGGAATATTCGGCATATTCAGACTTGTTTTTGAAGTCGATAATTGCTACCTGCTCAGGAAATCCCCAGCCTGAAGCTGTCTTCTGAGAAATAGAAATCCCTTTACTCATTTCGCCATTGGGCATATACACATTGTTGAGCAACAAGGTTTTACCATCAGGGTAAATGGCACAAATAGCGTTGTGCTCCGAGTTGTTTATGGGTTCAGGAAAAGGTTTGGCTGGTCCCCATGTTTTGTCGGCTTGAAGCTCAGAAAACCAAATATCTTGCTTTTTGGCATAACCCACATTGGCTGGGTGTTTCCAACGAGTATAATACAAGGTTTTTCCATCGGGAGCAATCACAGGCGCTAATTCACGAAATTCTGAATTCACATTTTTCCCTAAATTTTCTTTCACAATCTGACTTGGCATATTGTTGGCCAAATTGATGAAGGCTTTGATGGGCTGGTCAGACTGCGAAATAGCAATAGCATCAATTTGATTCCATCCTTTTACTTTTGAAGTATTAAGACTTACTCTCACCGAACGAACTTTGAATGTTGTCATTTGATTAAGTATCAAATTCAGCATTTTACCGAGTTCATTTGTGGGAGGGGTATTATTGATCCAGATAGGATGGATATTATTATTTTCATCAAAAACATCAACATGTGTGATAGCACCCTGACCAAAGTTTTCGGCAATTGCAATTTGGCGGACTGGCATGAGGGTATCAAAACTAACGATGATGAATTCCTCGTTGATAGAATTATTTTGGGTCATGGGTTGCCACGCACAAACCGAATAGCCCACTTGAGGTAGTTTGTTGGGTTTTCCTAAAACTTGTATTGCACGATTTTCTTTGGTAGTTTCTTTGTCTGCATACTCGCTCGAGAATGCCACGACTTTACTGGCCCAAAATGTTTTTTGTGCAAAAAGAGGAAGATTTATAAATGCAAATAGTATAAGCAAACAGACTCTATTCATAGATAATCATGAAGACGAAGAGGCTTCGATATTTAATGACTTTGGCGTAACCTTAAAAACTGTGCCAAGGTTGTACATCTAAGAGGTAAAGTTAATGTAAAAAAACTTTTATTATGCTAAAATGATATAATTCTGCGAGGGATTTAACTATTTTTAATGGAATGCGGAAAGATAAAACGAAAATAGATTTTCCGAAAAGAACGGCTTAAATGAAGATAGAAGGATAAGGAAGTTTTTGCTGAGTAATGATGCTATTGAGGTATGATTGTTTTGGGAGGAATGCTTTGACGAGAAATTAGCTTGAAGATTATAACTTAGTCGTATGTGCTAGGCTTGAGCTTACGGCATAAAGCCTAGCGCATACGACTGATAGACTATATCTGAATATTTTTCAAATTCGCAATTGTTGCTTGTGGGTCTGGAGCGTTAAAAACAAAGCTTCCTGCTACTAAGGCGTCGGCACCTGCCTCAATCAACTTAGTACCAGTTTCTTGATTTACTCCACCGTCGATTTCAATAATCGTATTCAAACCTCTTGAATCAATCATTTGACGCAAACGACGAACTTTATCATACGTAGATTCAATAAATTTCTGACCACCAAAGCCAGGGTTTACCGACATCAACAATACCATATCACAGTCAGGTAAAATTTCATCAAGTACCGAAAGCGAAGTGCCAGGGTTTAATACCACACCAGCGACACATCCCAATGATTTGATTTGTTGTAATGTACGGTGAATGTGCGTACAAGCTTCATAGTGAACGGTAATATTGGTTGCACCGATTCTTTTGAATTCCTCCAAATATCTATCAGGTTTTTCAATCATCAAGTGTACGTCCAAAGGTTTTTTTGCATGACGATTAATGGCCTCAATTACAGGCATACCAAAAGAAATATTTGGCACAAAAGCACCGTCCATCACGTCGATATGAAACCAGTCTGCTTGCGAGTTGTTGACCATTTCTACATCTCGCTGAAGATTCGCAAAATCCGCCGCTAATACCGACGGAGCAATAATGATATTTTTCATGCCGCAAAATTAAAGGAATCTTGTGCAGGAAAAAAGAAAAAAGCGGTATTATCGAATGAGATAAAGGGCAGAAAGGGTGACTTGCGTTAGACGATAGCCTTCGCCCATAGGTCTTGGAGCTGTCCATACGTTGGCAGAGGTTTGAAAGATTGCTTCCATTCTCAAATGTTTCTGGATTTTAAGACCAATCCCTAAGTTTCCTCCGAAATCATACGTTTTTTGAGAGGTTGTATAGGTAAATTCTCGCTCGAGCTGATAGCTGGTATAAGGACCAACAACACAATAGGCTTTGGAATCGCCAAGATTAATTTTTGCTAATAATGAAAAGTCAATATAGGGAGATTGAAAGGTAATTCCTCTTCTTTTAAACCCTTTTTTCGTGTATAAAATTTCGGGACTTAACAGTACATCACTAGTCAATGGGAGTTGACCAAAAACGCCAAAATGGTAAGTATAAATATTATTGTTGGGATCATTCAATAGGCCTGTTCCTGCATGTGAGGTGGCATTGCCACCTGCTTTTACCCCAAAATTGACACCATCTTGCGTGAAAGCAGTCCAACAGACTCCGAGGAGGCAATAGATCAGTATAAATTTTTTCATAAGGATTTTTATTTTCTACTTGGCACTAAACATAAAAGGTTCGAACAAAAGTATTTTCAAAGGTCTTGTAATCAGCACTTCTCTCATGATTAAGCCTTTTTGCTTAAAGTATTTGAAGCAAAAATCTGATTTTTGAATTATCTTGGTCAAAAATTAGACCGAAAACATGAATCTATCTCAAAAAATAGATTTTACTAGAAATATACGAAAATGAGTCCGCAAGAACAGATTAATTTCCTTACAGATCAGATAAATTATCACAATCATTTGTATTACATGAAGTCAGAAACAGAAATTTCTGACTTTGACTTTGATCAATTGCTTGTTCAGTTAAGAGCTTTGGAAGAGCAATACCCCGATTTAGTGCGTGAGGATTCGCCCACACACAGAGTGGGAGGGACTATTTCAAAAGAATTCGAATCTGTAACGCATCGTTTTCCGATGCTTTCTTTAGGGAATACCTACAATGAACAGGAGCTTTTGGATTTTGATGAACGAGTACAAAAAGGATTGGAAGGACAATCTTACGAGTATATCTGTGAGTTGAAGTTTGATGGCGTGGCTCTATCAGTTTGGTACGAAAACGGAATCATTACTCGTGGTGTGACCCGTGGTGATGGCGTTCGTGGCGATGATATTACGGCCAACGTAAAAACGATAAGAACATTACCTTTGAAAGTAATGGCAAACGAACTCCCAGCGCAATTTGAGGTTCGTGGAGAAGGGTTTTTACCTTTGGCGTCATTTGAAGCAATCAATAAAGAAAGGGAAGACATTGGCGAAGCTTTATTGGCAAATCCAAGAAATGCGGCCTCGGGTACTTTCAAAATGCAAGATTCTTCCGTGGTTGCCAAAAGAAAACTAGATTTTTATGTATATCAATTTTTGTCTGAAGAAACGGTTTTTGATACACATGAAGAAAGTTTACATTGGTTACATTCAGTTGGGTTTAATGTTTCTGATACTTGGGAAAAGCACGATACCATTCAAGGCGTTTTAGGATTTATTGAAAAATGGGAAGAAAAACGTCATGAATTGCCCTTAAATACGGATGGGATTGTTATTAAAATCAACTCTTTTGCCCAGCGCGAAGAATTGGGTTTTACGGCAAAGTCACCAAGATGGGCAATTGCCTATAAGTACAAGGCAGAATCTGCCACTACAACGCTAGAGTCGGTAAGCTATCAAGTGGGTCGTACAGGAAATATTACGCCTGTAGCCAACTTAAAACCCGTTTTGTTGGCAGGAACAGTTGTAAAGCGTGCTAGTGTTCACAATGCTAATGAAATAGAGCGTTTGGATTTGCATATTGGCGATACGGTTTTTGTTGAAAAAGGAGGAGAGATTATTCCGAAAATTACTGGTGTAGATATGAGCAAGAGAACCGAGGCACTCGAAGCCGTTCATTTTCCGCACCTCTGCCCAGAATGTAATACCGAACTGATTCGCAAAGAAGGAGAAGCCAATCACTATTGTCCGAATGAAAAAGGCTGTCCTCCGCAAATCAAAGGCAAAATCGAGCATTATATTCAGCGTAAAGCGATGAATATAGAAAATATTGGATCCGAAACGATTGATACTTTTTATACAAAAGGGTTACTTAAAAGTCCTGCCGATTTGTATGATTTGAAATACGAGGATATTCAAGGAATGGAAGGGTTTAAAGATAAATCTATCAAAAATATTCTTTCTGGCATTGAAAAATCTAAAGAGATTCCATTCAAACAAGTATTGTTTGCCATAGGCATTCGTTTTGTAGGGGCAACGGTGGCAGAAAAACTTACCGCACATTTCTTGACTATTGAGGCGCTTGCTGAAGCTACTTATGAGCAGTTGATTGAAGTGCCAGAGATTGGCGACAGAATTGCCCAGAGTATTATTGCTTACTTTGCCGATGCTGACAATCGCCAGTTTATTGCCCGTTTGCAACAAGCAGGATTACAATTTGAGCACATTCCTACTGAAATTGTTGTCGAAGGAAACACTTTGGAAGGAAAATCTTTTGTAATTTCGGGTGTTTTTCAAAATTTTGGAAGAGATGAGCTGAAAGTAAAGATAGAAGCCAACGGAGGTAAAGTACTCAGTGGGGTATCTAAAAAGCTTGATTTCTTGCTAGCAGGCGCTGAAGCGGGTCCTTCAAAAATTGAAAAAGCACAAAAAATGGGTGTAGCTATTATTTCTGAGGAGGATTTCTTAGGAATGCTTGAAGCCTAAAAACGAGAATTTTATTAAAATTTCTGGGGTATTGAAAACAATACTCTACCAAACTCAAATCAATTATAATGAGACCAAAATTTCATGGTGTAGCTCCCGCATTAGTAACGCCAATGCATGAGGATGGGAGTATTAACTACGATGGGTTAAAATCTTTAATCCAACACGTAAGCGACGGAGGTGTAGATTATTTGGTTGTTCAGGGAACAACAGGTGAGTCAGCAACAACTTCTAAAGACGAGAAGAAACGTATATTGGAATTTGTCAAGGAACACAACTACAAGAACCTTCCAATCGTGTACGGTGTAGGTGGAAACAACACGCCTGAAGTGGTCAAATATTTGAAGGAAGTAGATTTGACAGGTGTAGACGCTATCTTGTCAGTATGTCCATATTATAACAAACCTGGCGCTCGTGGTGTGATTGCACACTATACTGCCATTGCAGATGCTTCGCCAGTTCCTGTGATTATGTATAATATTCCAGGTCGTACAGGTATTAATATGTCTGCATCAACAACCTTGACGTTGGCTCAGCATCCAAACATTATCGGTATCAAAGAAGCATCTTGTATTATCGAACAATGTATGGAAATCTACAAAGGAAAGCCTGAGGACTTCTTGTTGATTTCAGGCGATGACGTGCAGGCGGTTCCAATTATTGCTTGTGGTGGTGTGGGTGTTATGTCGGTTATCGCTAATGCTATTCCTACCAAATTTACTAACATGATTCACGCTGCATTGGATGGTGATTTCAAAGGTGCTCGCGATGTTTTGGGTGATTTCTTGGCGATTGACCCATTGTTGTACGAAGAGGGTAATCCAGTAGGAGTGAAGAAGATTCTTGAAATTAAAGGTCTTGCAGAATCTCACGTTCGATTGCCACTTGTGAAAGCTTCGGAAGAACTAGGCGAAAGAATGAAAGTGGTTTTGGCCAACGATAACTTGTAATATTTTTGTCGCCTCATGCTTTTGCTTGGGGCGATTTTATTTTGTAAATGTTGAGTAGTGAGCTGTGTGTGAGTTTACCAAATGCTTTTTTACTTAAGGCCTACGGCTTACAGCTTACAGCTCTATCATGTAATAACATTTTGTTACCTATAAATAAAAATTAACTATGTTCGTTCATATTGTAAACTTCTGGTTGAAACCAGATTTGTCGGTTGAAGACCGTCAGAAATTTGTAGAAGGGGTAAGTTCACTTGGAACTATTGAAGGTTTGGTAACTTTTAATGTAGGTACACCTGCTGACACCGACCGTCCTGTGATTGATAGAAGCTACGATTATAACCTTTTAACAGTTTTTAACAACATAGAAGGACACGATAAATACCAAGTTGATCCAATCCACCTTAAATTTGTGGACGAATGTAAACATCTCTGGGATAGAGTACTAATTTATGATGCAGAAAGTATTTAATAATTCAATTCTAAAAGGGCTGGCTTCGATATTATTTATCGGCTTAGTGTTGTCTTGTAACAAACCACCCTCAACGAGTTCTTACTATCGTCCGAATTATGAAAGAGGAGGTTATGATTCTGGTGTTGGCTTAAATTTTGGTATAGATGAAAAATATCCTATCGAGATTTTGCAAGGAACAGACAAACCTGCAAATGCTTTTGAGGAGATAGAAAACCTGAAAATTGAGGGTGAATATCCGCTTACAACTGACCAAGAATATAAAGGTCGTATGTTGAAAAGAGGAAATGATGAGCAACAAAAAAGAGACTTGTTGAAGCAAATGGTTGAAAAGGCACAGGATTTAGGCGCAAGTGGCTTAATGAATGTGAATTATAAAGTGTTCTCTACTGCTACAACATCAGGCTATATTTTGACAGGAAAAGCTTTCCGATATGTCATAAAACCGCAACCAAAGCCTGCTAAAAATTACTAGAAGTCTTTATTTTTTTGAATGAATGGTGATTTAGAGAATGAGTGATTATTTTAATATGAGTTTTAAAATAATCACTCATTCTCTAAATTAGAGATAACATAATTACCCTATCTTATTTACAAAAATTATATGCTGCTGATAAATGGTTCTTTTTACCAGTTTCAAAAATCGTATGTTTCTGATAAACTTTTCCTTTTAAAACATCATTCATAAAGGTTAGGATATACGCTTGATTTTTATTGAAAAGTTCGGCGCTATATTCATGCCCACCTCCACAATACGTGTACAAGTGTGTCATTCCTTTCATGCTTTTCAGGTGATTGAAAATGGAATAAGACCCAAACAGCATCAACCAACCCGATGAATTTACAGGGCAATAATGATGAGCAGCAGTTCCGTAAGGCACTGTTACATCTCCATTGCCATGAAAGAACAACATGGGCAGTTTATTTTCTTTGGTGATTAAATTCAAATCCATGATAGCTCCAGCACCAGAGATTAATCCTGCATATTTGAATCCTTCAGGAAGCGTTTTTCCGTACATCTTCATCAAATTCTGATTCCAAAAAGTGGCATGTAAAATAGTTTCCCCCCCCGCACTCGAGCCTGCAATAAAGATTTTAGCAGGGTCGATATGATATGAATCAGCCTTATCAATAAAAAATAGAGTAGAAAGCCATAAGTCATTCACCCCAAAATTAAACGCTTTTATTTTTTCTGGTAAAATACCGTCACAGCTAAACTTTTTGTTTTTCATGTATAAGGTATAGCTGATGGTTGCTGCAGCGTAGCCGTTCTGAGCCATGAATTTACAGAAAGCAAATCCGCCATCACGCGAGCCCCCAGAGAAACCTCCGCCATGTACAAAAATGACTAATGGAAGTTTTTCAGAAGATGATGCTTTTTCAGGAAGAAATAGGTCTAAGTCCAAACGCAGGGTATCGTTTTTATAATATGTCAAAGTTTGCTGTTTTTGAGCAAAGCTCTGGACGCCACAAAGAAATAGAAATGCTAAGATTAAATGTTTTTGGATTTTCATATGATGTACTGATTTTAGGTTATTCTGCAAGACTTTGCTTTAAGGTCAAATATACCAGCTTTTTTAGAAAGCCTTTCCCTGATTTACCCCAACATATACCAAACATTAACTAAAATAATTTCAGATCAAGATTGTTTGTTAGACACTTAATTAATTAACTGTGAAGGCTTTGAGTAGTTTTTGGGTGTTTGAAGAATGAAAACTTCGAATTTAATAAATAAACAAATGCTTACGCAAATGGAGCATAACAGTATTGAGGTAATTGGGTAATACCTTCTCTATCTATTGCATTATTTGGCTAACTGCCTTACCGTATATACCTCTGTTTCTTGTTCTCTACCTCTTAAAATCACCTTGTCGGCAAGGGTAATTTCGTACTTTTTATGCGTACTTGTCCAATTTTTGATATTTGCCGAAACCAAAATGTCAACGTTATATTGGCTACAAAGGCCCATGATTCTGGCACAAGTATTCAGCACGTCGCCGTGATAAACAATACATTTTTTCATTGATTTGATGACGGTTGCGGTAACAGTTCCTTCATGGATAGCAGCCCTAAAATGGGGTACTTCTCCGTACTTCTCCATGAACTCTTCTTTTTTACTTTCGATGGCTCGACAAAAATCAAAATATAAATGGATGGGTGCGGCGGTTTTACTGGCAAAATCACGTTGCCAAAACAAAACGGCTTCGTCGCCCACAAATTGATACAAATTTGCCTTGTGCTGATACAGGCAGTTGGTCAATAGGGCAAAACATTCGTCAACCAATTGGCTGTATGCTTTATGTCCGAGTTTTTCGGCTAAACGAGTAGAGGATTTTAAATCTATAAAAATAAAGGTTAAGTCTTCTTCTTGGGGTTGTTTGTATCGACCCACGAGCGAGTCTAAAATGGCAGCAGGTTCGAGGTACTCGGTAGCGGCTTCCCACATATTGAGGGCAATACTGAATACCAGTAAATAAATGAAAATAGCAATAAAAGTATCGCTTTTGATAAAATTAGGAAGGTCGTTGAATACCTTTTCTATCGGAACGTTTCTATTTTCTAAAAGAATAAATAAGCAAATTTCGCCCAAAATGATGGTAGCGACAATTAAACTATATTTATAAAGTACAAATTTTAGGAATGAATATTTTGTCCATTTTTCAAATAAAACCAATTCGGCTATTCCGATGACAAGCGATATAACAAAGCCAATGGCCATACTTAGTGGAACAATCACAAAACGAGAGCTTTGTTTAATCAGAAGGATTTCTTCTGTACCCAATAATTTTACGTAAAAGAATAATCCAATTCCGGCGGTGTATAAAGCCGAAAGTATCAGTATCGTGATGATTTTGTGGTAAAGGATTTCAACATTTGTCATACAACAAGTTAGCAACTAATACACCCAATCGTGTATCAGTTGCTAATGAAAAGTGAAAATTTTATTTGCCAATTAAATTATTCAGTTCGGCCACGGCTACCAAATAAGATAAGTCGGCGGCATAAAGGTCGGCTTCGGCTTGTGCTAACTGGGCTTGTGCTTCAAGCATTTCTGTGTTAATATTCATGCCTGATGCACTTTTGTCTTGTTGTTCTTTCAACGCATTGTTGCGGTATTTTACTACTTTTTGAGCCACGCCAATCAGGATTTTTGATTGATTTACTTTTCGCCAAGCTTTTTCTACTTCGCTATTCAACTGATTTTTGAGGTAGGAAATATTTTCTTCGGCTTGCTTTACTTGAAACGTTCTTTGGTTCATTACTTCTTTGTTGGTGAAGAGGTCTTGCAAATTCCATTTCAGGTTCAGCCCAACAAAAAAGTTTACCGTTGGTAAAATCGGATTACCGTATTGATACGAGTATCCAGCCACCGCACCTACGTCTGGAATATTGCTTTGTTGTACCGCTTTTACGCCAAGTAATGCTTTTTCCTTTGTAATTTCTGCGATTTGTAAATCAGGATTGGCGGCGGCATCGGCTTTGTATTCGTCTAATACTTTCAGTGATTCACTACGCAAAACAGTATCATTTATTATTAACGAATCTGTCTTGATATTGCTTAGGTAGCTCAAATCGCTGAGATAATCTTGTACTTGCATCGTCAGTTTCATGCTGTTTTGTTCTTCTTCGGCAATACTTGCCTGCAAACCTGCAATACTGGTGCTGATGATTTTTCCTGCATTCAATGCTCCTTCGGCATCATAAAGTTTGGCTTTGGCCAGTGCCAATTTTGCTTTTGATTCCTCTGTTTTTTTCTGAACGATTAATACGCCATAATACAGTTTTTTAATCGACAAACGCAATTGCTGACTGGCTTTGAGCTTTTCTTTTTCGGTTAATCGAATATCAAGACGGTTGAGGTCTAAACCTGTTTTGATTTTCCCTTGCTGGCTAATCGGCTGATATACAGACAAGCCCATGCCATACGTATGGCGTTCGCCAAGGGTAAATTTGCTGCTTTCTTGTGGCAACAATTGCTCTGTACCAGTATTGGTTGTTACCGAGCCAAGTACGCCGGCTGGGATAGACAATTCTGCTAATTTGAAATTGTATTGATAGTTTCCGTCTAAAGAAGCCGCAGGATATTTTCGGATATTATCTTCACGGAGTTTGCTCTTTTTTTCCAGAATTTGCCAATCTTTAATCGTCAGTAATTGATTAGTTTTCATGGCCGATTCTATCAATTGTTGTAGGGAATATGCTTGCTTCGACTGTGCCTTCAAGCCAAAAGCATTCATTAATAAAACGAGTAGCAATAAAATTTTGCTTTTGATATTAAGCTTCATGGGAAACAAGTGTTTTTGAATCTTGTGAAAATTGATTTTTGTCTTTGGGCTTTATCCAACCAATGTACAGTACTGGTACGGTTAGCAATGCCATAATCATACTCCAGACTACCCCAAAAGCGAGTACGCTGGCCAATGGTGCCCACATGGCAGATTTGGAAATAATCATGGGCATTACGCCAATGGCCGCCGCCATAGCCGTAAGGAAAATAGGACGCAAGCGACGTTGGGCAGCAAGGATGGCCGCCGTTTTTATGTCCATGCCTTGTGTTATCAAAATATTGGTATAGTCCACCAAAATAATGGCATTCCGAACTACAATTCCCGACAGGGCAATCAAGCCAATAAAAGCCGTGAAACTAAAGTTGTTTCCTGTGATGTACAAGCCGAAGATTGCTCCAAACAAACTCAAAGGAATGGTTAACATAATGATAAATGCTTCTTTGAGGTTTTTGAATTGGAAAAGTAAGATAAAGAAAATCAGTACTAAACTAATCAGCATGGCACTGACCATATCTACAAATACTTCGTCTTTGTTGGCTTCTTCGCCACCGTATTCAATTCGATAACCACTTGGCAATTGTAATTTTTCGATGTCGTCTTTTATTTCACCCAGCAATTCGGCAGGCAACACATTGGGCATGGTTTCGCTTTGTACCGTTAGGGTTCTTACGCCGTTGCGGTGCATGATTTTACCTGTTTGCCATTGCGGCGTTAAGTCGGCAATTTGTCGAAGGGGTACATCTTCATTGGTTACGGGCGATGTCAGGTAGGTATTTTCTACATCTTGTGCATCTTTTCGGCGGTCTTTATCTAAGCGTAATACAATATTTACAGGATTATTCCCTTCATAAATCGTAGAAATCGGATAACCGCTAAAACCTGTATAAACCATCTGAGCAATACTTGAAGTAGTAAAACCAAGCTTTTGGGCTTCTTCTTTTACTTTAATATCAATGCCATAGCTATCTTCGGCAAAATCATTTCTTACTAAAAAACTTCCCTTGCTTTTCTTCAAAATACTTTCGACCTGACTACCAATATTTTTAAGTTGAGCGATGTCTTCGCCTACAATTCGTACTTCAACGGGAGCAATCAATTGCGAACCTTGTTGCATGAGTTTTACAAAAAAAGTACCTTCTGTAGTAAGGGTTTTTACTTTTTCTCTAAGTTCTTCGCTGAGTTCTTCGGCCGTTTTTTCGTTGGTTGTGTTTACTAAAATAATCCCGTAATTGGTTGTTGGTACTTCTGGGGCGAAATTGTAATAAAATCTTGGTGCCGATGTACCCACAAACGTAGCGAAATCATTGACTCTTTTATCTTTTTTGATAAGTTTTTCAGCTTCTAAAATGACTTCTTGCGTTTTGGCTACTTTTGTGCCTGTGGGCATCCATACTTCTACGATAAACTGATTGCGTTCTGCTGGTGGGAAAAAGAGTTCTCTTACCCCATGAGTCATCAAAAAGTACGCCGCCACTACCGAAATCATACTTCCCAAAATGGTCAGTTTAGGGAATTTAACACACCAGTCTAATGCTACATTGTAGCCATCTTGCATATAGGTCAAGACCGATTTTTTTTCTTTCTTGTGGCTACTTTCTTCGCCATGGTTATGCAAACCTTTTTTGATAAAAGTATAGCACAACAAAGGCGTAAGTACCAACGCCACAAAGTATGAGGCAATGAGGGCAATGGCAACCGTAATGGGCAATGTAAAGATAAATTCACCCGTAGAACCTCTGAGTAAAACCATGGGCATAAACGAGGCAATAATAGTAATGGTAGCCGCCAAAACCGGAATGATGAGGTCGTAGGCACTTCGCCAAGCGGCTTCCCAGCGTTTTACGCCTTCGTCTAATAGTTCTACGTAATTATCAGCAATTACGATGGCATCGTCCACCACCATTCCCAGTACCAAAATCAAAGCTGCCAACGAAACTTGGTGTAATTCTATGCCGATGGTATTCATCAAGGCAAAAGTCAAGGCTACTGTTACGGGTATTGCCATCGCCGCTACCGAGGCAATTCTTAAAGGTAATAACAGAATTACAACTACAATTACCGAAACTATTGCCAAGAAAAACTCTTTGATGAAATGTGAAATATTTTTATCAACCAAAGTAGGTTGCGAAACCAAGGTGGTTACTTTGATATTGGAAGGAATCAACTTTTGGGCTTCTTTAATTTTGGCTTCAACTTCTTTGCCAAAATCTACGATGTTGTTGCCTTCGTGCATTTGGATAGAAAGCAACATGGCTTTGTTGCCATTTACGGTAATGATACTTTCTGGCTCGGCATAATCTCTTTGTAAAGAAGCCACATCGCCCAATTTCACCACTGCCCCAGCCGCAGAATTACCGATGATTTGATTCGCCAAATCGTTTTCGGTGCGGTAGTAGCCACTGGTATAAAGTGAAGTTTCCGCATTTTCGCTTTTTACTTTTCCCGTGGCATTGATGCTATTTTGTGATTGCAACAAATCGGCTACTTGTCCAAGGTTGATGCGATAACGAGATAATTTTTCAGAACTCGACGATACCACAATTTCTTCTTGCTGTTCGCCAATGCGTTTTACTTTTGAAGCCGCAGGCAAAGTACGAATGGCGGCTTCCATTTTTTGGGTATAAGCCTTTAGTTGTTCATACGTGGCACTGTTACTTTCTAAAGCAACTACCATCACTTCGGTATCGCCAAAGTCGGAGTCCACAAGGGGGCCTTGCACGCCTTTGGGTAAGTCCACTTCTTTTGAAATCAGCAACTGATGTCTGAGTTTATTCCAAAAAATATCGGGTTGTTTTACTTTTTCGGTAAGTTCTACATTGATAATCACTATGCCATCTTTGGTAGTAGAATAGGTTTTGGTTTTATCTACTTCTTCGTACTGAAAAAGGTATTGCTCCAGTTTTTTGGTTACTTGGTTTTCTACTTGTACGGGTTTTGCCCCTGGAAAAAGTGCAATCACAAGTCCCTGACGAATCGTCACTTTGGGGTCTTCTCGGCGAGGCATTTCGAGTAATGAATTTACGCCAATGGCAAAGAGCATCAACAAGACCGAGAGCGTAAGATGCTTATATTTAAGTGCTGCTTCTATAAAGTTCATGTGACTAATTATTTTGAAAGGGTGATAAGTGAGCCGTCTGAAAGCTTGGTTTGTCCTGATGTTACTACGGTTTCGCCCAAGGATAGACCAGCAACTATTTCAATTTTGTTGTTGACGATTTTACCGAGGCTCACATTACGTTTGAAAGCCTTGCCCGATGTTTTGTCCACTACATAAACATAGCTTTGGCTATTGGCATCATTACCAATGCAAGAAGAGGGCAATAAAATGCTTTCTTTGCTCTGGTTGTTATTCAATTTTACCTCAGCAATCATCCCCGGACGAATGTGTAATCCTTTGTTTTCTACGGTAATTTTTACGGTAAATGCTCTGGTAGCTGGGTCGGCAACGGCTCCCACTTCGCTTACTTTTCCTTCAAAAGTTTTATCCAATGCACCAATGTAAATCATGGCTTTTTGCCCAATTTTAATATGTTGGAGTTCTGATTCTGGAATAAATGCCGATACAAGTACTTTTTGGATTGATGAAAGTACAAATAGCGGTGTTCCTACGCCCACAATTTCACCCACTTCTGTTTGCTTACTTAGCAAAACGCCACTGATGGGCGAATACAACTTGGTATCTTCTACATTTTTGGCTTGGAGTTTTTGCTGTAATTGGGCTTCTTCCAGCGAAAAAGAAACTTTAGAGAAGTCACTTTCGCTAACGCTTCCTCTTGTACGTAACTGTTTCAAACGATTGTATTCATCGGTAGTGGCATTTACTTGTACGTCCGACAATTGCTTGGCAATCACATAATTACTGGGGTCTAAACTGGCAATTAGTTGTCCTTTTGAAACATTTTGCCCTTCTTTGGTATTGATACTCTTGATTTTACCGCCAACCATAAAACCCAAGCGAACGGTACTTGAGCCTTCAACGCTACCACTGATAGCAATGTCTGTTTTGATACTTGTGTTGGCTACTTGTTCGGTTTTTACAAGAATAGCTGACTCTTTTTGTACTTCTTTAGTTTCGCTGTTGCACGCTAAAAGCAATAGGGCTACAGGCATGATATAAAATTTCATGTGCTTGTGATTTGATAGATTTGATGAATTGATTGTATGGGGTACTATGTATTAGTGCTGAATTATGAGTTGTGAATAAAGTTTTTTTCTAAAAAAGTAATAGCACGCTTTTGGGCATACGCCGTAAGAATTGAGCAAAATAGCTCCTAGAAATGCAGGAGAGATATTTTTCCGAGAACCCATCACTGAATGCTGAAAGTCCAATAGTTGAATTATATTTTACCCATTAATTTAGGCCACAAAATATTGCTCTTGAATAATGATGTTATTTGCCCCCAAGAAAAGGAGTACATTTTTGATTCTTTCTGAAAAAAGAGGATTGCCCGAAATCGTGAAACACATATTGGGAATAGTGTTGGCATTGATGATTGCCTCGATGTTGTCATTTTTCAACAACCCTTTATGTTCGGTGTAATCGGATTCATAACTGATGTACAGCTGAGAATTAAAATGATATTGGAGTATCCCTAATTCTTTTTGAAAATCGTAAAGATGATTGGATGAATAGTAAAGAAGCGAAACCTGAGCATGATTAGCAAGTCTTTCCTTGATCAACGGAAAAACAGAAGCGATTCCTACCTGATGAGCTAAAAAGATATAATGAGTTTCCATGTTTCTATGCCTTTGTGATTGATTAATTACAATGCAAAGCACGCAAGAATTAGGATGAAAACTTTTCAGAAATCTTAAAAAATGAAAAAAGGTTCATTATTTTTTTCCTCTAATAACACTTAAGGTTTGTTGTGTAATACCCAAATAGGAAGCAATATGTCCTAGTGAAGTTCGGTGTAAGATTCCGGGGTTGGTTTCAAGTAGATTGGCGTATCGCTCTTCGGCTGTGTAAAATTGGAGATATTCAAGTTTGAGAGCATAGGCATTGAGGATGTCTAAGGAAACACCGAAAAAGAAGCGTTGAATGCTGGGATATTTGATAAATAAATCTTGCAAATCATCATATTGAATGACTCGAAGTGTTGTTTCCTCCAAAGTTTCCCAGCCATAAGCTTCCTCTTTGTTATAAAAAACACTGTTGAGTGGAGCAGTGAAAGTATCTTCATCAAAAAAGAAATGTGTAATATCTTTTCCTTCCTTGTAGTAATAACAGCGCAATAATCCTCTTTCAACAAAGTAAACCTTTTTTACAAAACTATTGGGTTGTACAACTGTAGTTCCTTTGGCATATATTTCTACCTTGAAAGCATTTGACAATACTTCGTTTTCTTCGTCGGTAAATTTTAGTTTATTATTGAAAAACTGAAGTAAGTCCATTGATAATTGGGATTTGATGTCGTCTTGTCTTTTGTGAATAATATTTAAAATAATAAAAGAGTACCTTGTCCTGTCAATCACGCCAAAGTAACTTTTTATGAACAGAACAAAGATATAGTAGAAACAGGTATAATTTGTTACTCAGCCCAAATAAAGAAAAGGCTTTGGTATTAAGTTAGTGGGCAAAATAGAAATTAATTTTTGAGCTTTCAGCTCTCAGCTTTTGACTTTCAGCTATGGGCATTCGGCAAAAACATATCTATCGTTACAAAAAAATTACCAATCTTTGCCTATTGCCTCAACACACAACTTGAATTTTCTTTTGCATAAGTACATGATGCCTAACTATTTACCTTTCAAGGTGTTGAATGATAGTTGTTCAGGTGGTAGGAGGCAATTTTATTCCTTGAATTACTGGATATAACAAAATAGGCTACAGGTAAAATCCGTAGCCTATCTGTCTCCCAATTTTCAATTCCATTTTTTAATTACCGTAAACTTCAAACTCGCTTAAACCGACGATTGAGTTACTGTTTGGTGTGTTAAAAGCAATGCGTACCAATCCCGCTTTTACTTTTTCTTTAAAAGTATGCGTAAGTAAGGTTTCTTTGCTTACTTGCGTGTGTTGCGTTGATAGGGTTGTCCAATTGATACCATCGTTACTAATTTGAATGCTGTAATCAATAGTTCCATCTTGCGGAAAGGCAAGTTTGATTTCTGTGAGATGGTAGGTATTTTCTAAGTCGATTTGTAACCATGATGATTTGCTACTTCCTTGTGCTTGCCAATAGGTTTGAAGCGAACCGTCGTTTACATAACGCCCTGTATGGCTGGCTTCTTCGCTTGATACCCTGGTTGGGCGGTTGAATACTAAATTCACTTTTCCTTTGCGTTCGGCAGGCACGATGTCGTCAAATTTCACATAAGGACGCTCTGCAATTTTTGGGGTTTTGCTCGCCAAATATACAGGGGCATTTTTAGAAATAATCGTGATAAAAGCATCGGGCAAACCAGCCGAAGAGGCTTTGATAACCGACGTACCAGCATAATGTGAGCGGAACTCAATCGCCGCTTTTCCATCTCTTATGGCAATATTAGATTGATTAGAGAAAGAGATGGATGAACCACCCGGAAACTCGCCTGGGCCAGAAACCAAGGTAAGCGTTACATCGGGCGAATTGCTCAATGCTCTGCCTTGGGCATCCAGTACTGTTACCAACAAATGTACGTCGTCGGTGCCGTCGGCTTGTTGAATCACAGTTTTATCGGCACTCAATTTGAGTTGAGCTGGTGTTCCTGCTACGGTTGGTGCTGGTGGTTCTATGCCTAAGTATGTTTTACGATACCAGTACCATTTGTTTTTTGGAATACGCTGATAATCAATGATTCCCATTTGTCCTAATTGCCCAGCGTGCGTACCATAATCAAAACCCGACCAAATGGCTTGTCCGCTTCTCCATTCAAATTGTGGCTGTGATTCCATATCGCCCCAACCAGCGTCGTATTTACCCGGACGAAAATCAATCACCGAACCATATTCACTTACCACACTGGCCACACCTGGTTTGATAAACAACCTTGCACCGTCGCCATTATAGCCAGCAATATCGCCCAATTTATCAATTTCACCTCGTTGCGAACCACCGATAGCCGCCGCCCGTGTTGGGTCGAGTTCGTGGCTATAAGCTACCAATTCTTTCAAAAGTTCACGTACTTTGGGCATGGTACTTTGATGTGTAAAGAACGGTTCGTTACACATACTCCAAGTAATGATAGAAGGGTGATTGCGATTGACCCGAATCATTTCTCTTAAACTGGTCTTCAAACTTTCGCCAAAAGGCTTGCTATCTTCATCGTAGTAAGGATAAGTACCTGGTCCTTGAAACCAACCACCTTCGCCCGTAGCACCGCCTACGCCCCAAAAGTTATTTTCCGACCAAAACAACATCCCCAATTTATCGCAAGCATCAGCAAAAGCTGGGTCGTGTGGGTAATGCGACCCACGGATAAAGTCGAATCCTGCGTCTTTGATTAATTGTACATCTCGGTAAAAACCTGTATTCGTTACGGCACTCGACCAACCAGCATGGTCTTGGTGTACGTTTGCACCCTTGAAATAATAATGTTCGCCATTCAAGAAAAAGCCTTTGTCGGCTGTCCATTCTACCCATCTGAAACCAAAAGGTGTTTCGTATTGGTCAAGCAAAATTTTACCATTTTCATATAATTTGCTTACCAATTTATACATAAATGGATGTTTTGGATGCCAAAGTTTGGGTTGAGCGATGCTATTACCTGTTTGCTCGAATGTTGCCAAAGTATTGGCAGGAATCGTTTGGGTAGAAGAAAATGTGTCAACCACTTTGCCCGTGGGGTCAAGCACCAACGTGCGAAGCTCTATTTTTTTACTGCTATTACTTTTGTTTTCTACTTCGGTACTTACAGCTACAAGGCCTTCTTTTGCCGAAACTTTAGGCGTTTTTACAAAAGTTCCGTACCATGTAACGTGCGTTGGATTGGTGACAATCAACGAAACGTCACGATAAATCCCCCCTGTAAAATTATGGTCGCCGTTGCGTGGGGCAATTCTCGGACTCCAGTGGTTCGACAAGCGAACAGCAAGGGTATTATCACCTACTTTCAGGGCTTTGGTAATATCTACAGCAAAGCCAGTATAGCCACTTGCGTGTGTACCTACCAATGTACCATTGACAAATATTTCGGCCTCACGGAACGCTCCTTCAAACTCTAAAGCAATGTTTTTATTTTTCCAAGAAGCAGGCACTGTAATCGTTTTACGGTACCAGCCAAAGCCCACATACCAGCGAGCTTCCTGAAAATAGGGCAAGCTAAAATTGTGTGGAAGGTTGATATTTTTCCATGATTTATCGCTGAAAGTGGCTTTTTCGGCTTGAGTTGTATCGCCTAAATAAAACTTCCACGCTCGGTTGATATTGATTTTACTCCTAACCGACTGTGCTTGCAAGTTGCTGCTGAAAAGGCAAAACAATGCCATAAACCCTATGGTTAGGGTAAACTTACTATTACATTTCATCTGTTAATAAAGATAATTTTAAAGTGATTCTACAATATAGACACGCCCTTTGGTGGTATTGAAAGTGGTGGTATAGCCGAACGAATCTTTAACAGATTTTATGGTAAGCCCCTTGATAGCTACTGGCGATTGCGTGCGAATTACACATTTTTCGCCCACCAACGATTTGATGGTAGCTTGTTTCAAGCTTACATTTTTCCACTGAATGGCCACTTCAAAGCCATTGCGTGCTTTCAAACCTTTCACCTCACCTTTTTCCCAAACGTTAGGAAGTGCAGGCAACAACTCTATTTCACTTCCGTGGCTTTGCAAGAGCATTTCGGCAATACCAGCCGTTCCGCCAAAGTTGCCATCAATTTGGAAAGGCGGATGTGCACAGAAAAGGTTGTAATACGTGCCACCAGCATCCGACATATTGATGGTGTTGTTGTAGGTAGGTTTCAGTAAGTTTTGCAATAATTGATGTGCTCGATTGCCGTTTTTCAACCTTGCCCAAAAGCTAATTTTCCAAGCCAAGCTCCAGCCAGTACCCACGTCGGTACGTACTTCCAACGATTTTTGAGCAGCTTTGGCGTAGTCTGGTGTTTTGTAGGCATCTATCCAAGTACCCGGATAAAGGGCGTACAAATGCGATACATGGCGATGGGTAATATCTCTTTCTTTAAATTCTTCTGCCCACTCCATCAACCTTCCATCTGTACCAATTTTAGGAAGCATCAGGTTGTCGAGGGCTGTTTTGATTTTACCTAAAAGCGGATTGCTGTCGTTGAGGTCTTTGGCGGCCAATAATACCGTACTAAAAATTTCCTGAATTACTTCTTGGTCATGCGAAGGAGCCATGCTCATCGAAACCACCGAGCCATCGGGGGCATAAAAATTGTTTTCGGGCGAGGAAGTAGGGCCAGAAACAAGCTTGCCCGTGCGTGGGTCTTGCACCAACCAATCCAAGTAAAACTCAGCCGACTTGAGTAGCGTTGGATATACTTTTTGTAAATACGTTTTGTCTTTGGTATAAGTATAATGTTGCCATAAATGTTGAGAAACCCAACCACCCGCAGCAATGTGCATACCCCAACTTGGATGCTCGCCCGGTGCTGTATAGCCCCACACGTTTGTTACAGGATGTACAATCCAGCCTTTGGCTTTGTATTGAACAGCAGCCGTGCGTTCGCCGGGTTTTACAATTGACTGAATCAATTCGAGGATAGGCGTATTACATTCGGCAAGGTTTGTTACGTTGGCAGGCCAATAATTCATTTGTGCATTGATGTTCACGTGGTAGTCGCCATTCCAAGGAGTTTGGATTTTATTCGACCACATTCCTTGCAAGTTGGCTGGCAAACTTCCTTTTCTCGAAGACGATACCAACAAATAGCGACCAAACTGAAAATACAATTCTTGTATATGCAAATCGTTGGCCGTAGCATTGTTGGTCAAACGCACATCGGTTGGAATGGTATCGGTGCTTATTTTTGATAAACTTAAACTTGCTTTGTTCATCAAAGATGAAAAATCTTGCGTATGGTTTTTTAGTACCAAGGCATAAGGCTTGGCTGTTACCTGAGCCAATTGCTTTTGCGTAGTTTCTTCGGGATTATCGCCAATAAAAGTTGGATATGCTTGTTTGTAATTGGTAGAAGCAACCACGTATAAAGTAACCTCATTGGCATTTTTCACTTCCAGCACGCCATTCTGATAAGCGATACTTCCGCCTTGGCTGAGGGCTTTCAAACGAGTAGCGTATTTCATGCCATCGCCTTTGTTGCCATTATCCATGCTACCTGTTATCAATAATTGGTCTGCTAAGGTTTGTACGGCAAAACGTTCTGTGCGAGAAAGTGATGCCTTAAAGCTCAAAGCTCCCTTTTTATTGGCAGTAAAACGAATGAGCATAGCACGGTCTGGGTAGCTCACAAACACTTCTCTTTTAAAATCAACACCTTCTTGGGTATAGGCAATGTTTACAAGCCCTTTGCGTAGGTCTAACTTACGAGTATAGTTGGAATAAGCAGCATTTTTTTCAAAATCAATTCTTAAATCTCCCAATAATTGATAACTTCCATAAGGGTCGTTTGTGCCATTACCTTTGCCCGTACCAGCACCTTTGGCGATTTGAGTTTTATTGGTAAGTTCGTTGGCTTCTTTATATTTGCCTTCAAAAAGTAATTGCCTAATTTTGGGCAAATAAGCCGATGCTTCGGGGTTGTCGTTATCGCTTGGACTTCCCGACCACAAGCTTTTTTCGTTGAGTTGAATGCGTTCTTGATTTACATCACCAAACACCATTCCACCCAAAAAGCCATTACCAATAGGAAAAGCTTTGAGCCATTCGGGGTCGTTGTTCCATCCTTTGTTTACGTCGGCTATCTTTGCATTGGCAGGTTGTTTGTACCATACATATAAAGGCGGATTGTTTTGCTGAGCAAAAATTTGATTGGAAAAAACTATCAACACAACCCAAGAAAAGAGGGTTTTTGAAAACATTTTTTTAGTTTTTGGGTAAAATATCATGATATGGAATTGAGGTAAATAATTTTTACTACAAATGGAGTTGTCCTGTATTATATTAGAATTATGCAAAAATACCTTATTATACTTCTCAAAGTAGGGGCAGTATTATCCAAAAGAGATGGGTATTTCATTCTAAGATAGGTATAATTGCCTCTTTTGTGCTTCTTATTCATAAACAGAGAAGAATATGTGGGAGAAACTTGGACGATTTTACAGCTTTATATTTTTGTTATTCAATCTTGGCGCTTCTCTAAGCGTATTACCTTCTTTTGCTCAATTTGACCCTAATAAATTTAGATTTGAAAAACTCACAGTAGAGGACGGTCTACCACACAGTGATGCCCTTGCGAGCGTTCAAGATAAGGAAGGTTTTATCTGGATTGCGACCAACAAAGGTCTTTGCAGATATGATGGTTATATTTTAAGAAACTACCTTTTACCCAAAGATGATGAACTGGCTCTTCCTAATGACCGCATTAAAACATTGCATGTCAGTTCTGATGGTAAACTGTGGGCTGGTACAGAAAGTAATGGGTTATATGTATACGATAGCAAATTTGATAAATTTTGTACCCTTGATTTTAGCGATTTATCAGCCTCAAAACTAGCTATTGCTAAGGTACTCAATAGGGCTGATGTCAGCAGCTTGGCTTCAGATAAGTATGGTTTTTTGTGGGTGGGCACTTACAGGTTGGGACTTTTCAAATTAAAGTTAGATTCAAAAGGACATATTACAGATATAAGCCGACCTAAAGTAGGGAATCAAGCTAGTGAAGCATTTCCCATAATTAATCTTAAAGTAGACCGATTTCAACAAGTTTGGATTGCGACAGATCGTGGATTATTTTTTGGCAAAAGTTCTGTCGAAAATTATGTTCCATGCCAACTACCCTTTGACAATCTCCAGCAATTTACCTTAGATAAATCGGGTAATATTTGGGTAGCCTCAAAAAATCAGCTCTATTGGATTTCGCCTAGTCAAACAGTTAAATTACAAGGTTCGTATCCTGAGGTACAAAATCTTCTCGCCGATAGTGATGGTAATTTATGGATTGCAAGCGAATCAGAAGGACTTATTATGATACCTGCTAAAATCTCTATGTCTGTAGGTAAACTGCCTGTTGACGAGGTAAAAGTCATTCATTTTAATCAATTGACACAGAGGAATGGTAGTTATCATCATCAAAGTATTCGTGATTTATACGAAGACTTCACCAAAACTATTTGGATTTCTTCACAGGCTATAGGGGTTAGTCGACTGGATTTGAGACAAAAACAGTTTGGTTATATTTGCCCAGATAATATAAGTGGATTGGCCATTAAATCATCGCATTATATCAAAGCGATTTATCTAGAAGAAGTCACTCAAAAGCTCTGGTTAGGGACTTGGGCTGGGATGTTTTCTTACGATATGCGGCATCAGACTTATGAGAAATATCAAGCCATCAACTCCTCCTTTAATGCTTTTAAGTCTGATATTGCCTCAATACTTAAGACTAAAAACGGAAACTTATATGTGAGTGCCTACAGTGCTGGTTTATTGAAATTAGGTGCTGACCACAAGTTCCATACGATACAGTCGACCACCACAATTGGTAGTTTATCGGCACTAGAGCAAGACCATTTGGGGCAAATTTGGGTGTCTTCTAATACACAAGGATTATGTTTGTTTAATTCTAAAGACGGAAGTATTCTTTCTGGAAAACAAATTGGAATTGATACACCGACAGGCATCATTAACAATCTATTAGTAGATCAAGAAAAGCAAATTTTGTGGGTAGCTACACGCAATGGGTTATTGAAATACCAAATTGGGTTGGGAAAAGTAGTATTAGTCAAAAGGTTTCTCCATGAAAAAGGAAATGTCAATTCATTGAAAATGAACTACATTTGGGCTCTATGTAAAGATAAAATAGGAAATTTATGGATTGGAACCATTGGTGGTGGTTTGCATAAACTTACTACCAATCAGAAAGGTCAGGATTTTATTTACCGATATGATCAACAGCTTCCAGAACAAGATGTAGAATCTATTCTAGTGGATGGAAATAATGAACTTTGGATTGGAGGTACTGGTTTGTACCATTTTCTTCCTAGTTCTAATCAGTATATTAGCTATGATGTAAATGATGGACTTCAAAGCAATTCCTTCAAAATTGGGGCTGCATGGAAGTCGTCACAAGGAACTTTGTTTTTTGGAGGTATCAAAGGAGTATCCTATTTTCAGCCTAATGTTATCAAAAAAGATAGGCGTGCACCTATTCCGCATATTGTTGGGCTGAGAGTTGGAAACCAACAAATAAATCCAGGTGATACACTAAATGGACGGGTTTTATTGATTGAAAGATTTTACAATAATACTTCCATTACGCTACATCATGATGAAAACGATTTTGCAATTTCATTCGTTGGTCTCAATTATGCCAATCCCCACAAGAATATTTATGCTTATCGACTAATTGGGAATAGTGATAATTGGATTACTATTCAACAGCAACGACTTGTCAATTTTGCCAACTTGTCCGCTGGTACATATACGTTTGAAGTAAAAGTAGCCAACGGCGATAGAGTTTGGTCTAGTAAAGTAGCAAGCATTCAAATCATTATTTTACCGCCTTGGTGGCATACTTGGTGGGCCTATTTACTTTACTTTAGCCTTATTTTCTTTTCTATCAGATACTATTTTAAAGAAAAAGAGACCCAAAGAAATCTTAAAAATCAAGTATTGATAGAAAGTTTAAAATACGAAAAAGAGAAAGAGCTTTCCGAAATGAAACTTACCTTCTTTACGAATGTTTCTCATGAACTTCGCACTCCTTTGACCCTTATTTTGGGTCCTATTGAAGAGCTGGTGAGTGCTATCAAAACTTCTGGAGGTCTATCTGAAAAAGCACACTTGGTACAAAAACAAACCAAAAAGCTATTGGATTTGGTAAATCAGTTACTCGAATTTCGTAAAGCGGAGTCGGGATTAATTACGCTCGTTTATCATCAGGTAAAAGCTGTCAGTTTTCTTTCAGAGATATTTCATATATTTAAACTAAAGGCCGAGGAACATCAAATTAAATATATTTTTAACAGTCAGATAGAAGAAATTCCTGTTTGGGTAGATAAAGATAAATTGGAAATTATTGTAATCAATTTATTGTCAAATGCTTTCAAGTTTACGCCTTCGAATGGCTCTGTCAGCATGAGTCTTGGGACACAAATACTTAACGATGAGCCTTATTTATCTATTAAAATTCAAGATTCAGGTATCGGAATAAATAATACTGAGCTTTCGCGAATTTTTGACCCTTATTATCAAGCACTTCATAGTAACTCGCTCAAAGTTACAGGTACAGGGATTGGATTATCTTTGGTGAAACAATTAGTAGATGCCCACTCTGGATACATTCAGGTACAAAGTGAGCCACAGAAAGGAACAACTTTTACGGTTTTGCTTCCACTTAAGAATGAACGTATTGCAGAAAATCAGTTTGTTCAAGAAGAGTCCTTTTTGCAAAACTCTAATACAGAGGTGTTTCATCAACCACAAGCCAATATTGAGTTAACGCAAGAGTCTACCCCTAATCAGGATTTACATATTTTGATTGTAGAAGACAACGCTGAGATTCGTTTGTACTTGCAGGTATTATTTGAAAAAATGTACAAGGTATCCGTTGCCACAAATGGGAGAGAAGGGGTTGAAAAAGCGCTTCAGTTGATACCTGATGTTGTATTAAGCGATATTATGATGCCTGAAATGAATGGGTTGGAACTTTGTAAAACCTTACGACAAAATGCGAAAACCAGTCATATCCCCATACTATTATTAACGGCACGGACTGCTTCGGTACATGAAATTGAAGGTTTAGAGCTTGGTGCTGATGATTATATCCATAAGCCATTTAATCCGTATGTTTTGTTCACAAAAGTTACTATGCTTTTACAAAACAGATTGAGATTGCGAGAGTATTACAGCAAGCAATTATTGCAAGAACCCACACAGGTCGTGATTCCTCAAGAGGAGAAAGTTTTTCTTGAGAAAGCCATGAAAATTGTGGAAGATAATCTTGAAACAGAATCCTTTAATGTTCAAGCCCTACAACGAGAAATGGGGATGAGTCAACCTGTTTTTTATCGAAAAATCAAAGGAATTACTGGCAAATCAGGTGTTGAATTCATTCGTGATATTCGATTAAAACGTGCAGCGCAGCTTCTAGGAACTTCCAATTATCGAGTTTCTGAGGTTGCGAGCATGGTAGGAATTGAGGATTTGAAATACTTCCGTCAACATTTTCAAGACCTCTTTGGTATGGCTCCTTCTGAATTTGCGAAAACAAAAAAAGTTAAAGAATAAAGCGATATAGGAGTGAGGGTAAAATCCTTCACTCTATCTTCCATTTGTGAGCCATAAATATTCAGTTTTTTTATAAGCTTTTCCATCAAATAGGACTTCCGATTTTTCCCAAAGGACCATTTTAAATTCAGGGACTTGCATTATTCATGCGGGTAGGATACTTCCTTTGTCACTCCTTTCAATTATTTACCATTAAAACAGAATCGGTATTATTTACCCTGCCTTTTTGAATAATATCCCCCCGACTTTTCGAAAATACACCCCTTAGATTTGCACTATTCAAATGATTAATTGTCTAAAAGGCAAGTAGGTCAAGCGAATTATTAGTCAAATTTTCTTAACCCCTTGTAAGCTATGAAACCTCATCTTTTACAAGTAGCGACTGTTCCCAATCGCTCATTTAGTATTCGTCAGGAAATGGTACCGAATGTCAATAGTCGCTGGCATTGCCATTCGGAAGTAGAGATTGTTTTATTTCACAGAGGAAGTGGAACCCAATTTGTGGGTGACAGTATTCGTCACTTTCAGGCAGGCGATGTAGTATTAATTGGTTCAGATCTTCCTCATTATTGGCATTATGACGAGTTTGAGGAGGATATAAATCTTTCTAAAGAACCTTTTGCGACTGTTATCCATTTTTCTGAAAATTTTTGGGGAGATAGATTCCTAAACTTACCAGAAAACCAACACATTAAAAACGCCCTTGAAAAAGCTAAGAGAGGTATTTTTTTGGAGAATACCTTAAAGGAAAAAGTTGCTCAAATTATTGAAAAGCTTTACACCGCCGAAGGAGCCTACAGACTTATTTTGTTGATGGAATGTCTGCTCAAGGTAAATCAATCAGATGAAAAGAGCCTTTTGGCTTCAATGGGATTTAGGCATGAAATTACAGATCGCGAAAACGAAAGAATCAACATTATTTACTCATTTACCTTACAAAACTTTAAGAACAAAATTAGTTTGGAGGAGGTAGCCTCACACGCAGGTTTGGCGCCAAACTCATTTTGCAGATATTTTAAATCCCGTACTGGAAAACAATATTCAAGGTTTTTGTTAGAGATTAGAGTTGGTTATGCCTGTAAACTACTATTGAATGGGCACTTGACATTAAAGCAAATTTGCTATGAAAGTGGCTTTAATAATTTTACTTGTTTCCATGAAAAATTTAAACTTCTCACAGGTTCCAGTCCTTTAAACTATTTGAAAATATATGGAAAGTAGCATTCTCTAGTTCGATACTTAGCGTGTTTATCAGTTTCTAACCTGTTAAATCGTTAGTCTAAATCTTGAAAAAGTCAAATAGTAGAAGCATTTTGCCTTAGAGCATTTAATGATTACTTTCTTTCTCAATTATTTCTTGCCTCCAAATAGAAAATACATAGCTGACATTAATGTCAGCTATGTATGAATCAAATGAAAGAAAAGGTAAAAGAATAGTGTATCAATTATATGTAGGAAATCCGGACAATTCCCTACTAACACTTCTATGTAAATGCCTAGTATCCTGTATTTTGAACCAAGCCTTTTGTACGGTCGATTTCAGTTTGTGGAATTGGCCAATAATCAAAAGTAGTTTTGTAAATTTTCTTTTTAAGGTTTGTATTGCCCGGTACAATTTCAAAACCATTCAGTTCTTGTACGGCAGTTCCCCATCTTCTTAAATCGAAATATCGGAAACCTTCAAGAGCTAATTCAACTCTGCGCTCGTGTCTGATTCTATCTCTCATTTGTGCTTGTGTCAAGCCTGTTGGTAAAGCAGGCATTCCAACTCTAGCACGAACCTGATTGATAGCCGCATAAGCATTGGCTGGGCCATTGGCTTCGTTTTCAGCTTCTGCGTAGTTCAACAACACTTCTGCATAACGCATCAATACAATATCTTGACTACTTACAGTACTATAGCCAGGGTCGCTTTGAGTAGGGTCTAAGGTTTTCTTGATAGCCAAACCAGTAGTGTTGCTGTTGGTATAAGCCTTGAACACACTTTGTGAACCATTGTATTTTTTCCAACCTTTAGAATCGTCGTCGCCATCTACAAAAACGGTCATTCTCAAACGAGGGTCACGGTTTTCATAAGGAGTAGCAGCATTGTACAAGGGCGAAGATGAAGTTGGTAAACCATCTTTACATTCGTACTCGCTGGCAAGGTCTAAAGTAGGTTGCAACGCCAACCAGTTACCAATAACCAAGTCGATACCTTGTACAGGATAAGAGTTTGGAGGTAAGTTCTTTACAGAGAAAAGAATTTCATTATTACCTGTTTGACCAGGTTTGTAGAAAATCTCACTAAAATTGGCTGATAGTTTGAATTTTCCTCCATCAATTACAGCTTTAGATATCGCAGCTGCCTCAGCATATTTCTTCTGGAATAACAAAACTCTGGCCTTCAAGGTTTGTGCCGAACCTTTTACCACATGACCATCCGAATAGGCTTGATCAGGCAAACCAGCAATGGCTTTATCCAAATCTTGTACTACCAACGCCAATACTTCATCTCTTGTTGATTTACCTTTTGGCTCTTTAAAAGTAGTCGATTCTGGAGATGTTGTAATAATTACATTTCCATACAATTGTGCTAATTGAAAGTAGAAATAAGCACGCAAGAAACTAGCTTCAGCCAAATACTTTGTTTTTGCGGTAGCGTCCATTGTAATATTACCAGCGTTGGCCAACAAATTGTTGATTGCTGCAATGGCTTGATAACTAGTCGCATACATATTATACACATAGCCACCTGTATTTGGAGTAGGCCCACTAAAGCTAATGTCCTGAATAGCAGCATCCCAAGGGTACTGACTAAATGCATCGTCTGTTAGGGCATCCCAACCTGTTGGGTAAAATAGGGAAACCGGAGCTCCGCCAGTTTTAAGAAAAGCATAACATGCGGCTAAGCCAGCTTGAACATCTGATTCTGTTTTCCAGAAAACAGAAGTCGATAACCTATCAAGGGGTGCTACTTCTAAGGCGTTTTCTTTACAAGATTGAAGTAAAGTGAGCGATAGGGCAAGTAAACAAGATACCTTTTTATATGTCTTCATCATAATGGAAAATCTAATTTTAGAATTGAGCATTTAAGCCAAATGTAAATACCTGGTTTTGTGGATATGACACATAGTTACCGCTAATGCTAGTACGCTCAGGGTCAAGTCCAGGGAATTTGCTGATGGTTAACAAGTTATCTCCAGCAAAATACACACGCAATGATTGAAGTTTAACTTTGTCAAGAATTACTTTTGGCACGTTGTATCCCACTTGGATATTTTTCAAACGAACAAAAGAAGCATCTTTTAAATAGAAGGTCGATGCGTAGTTTTGTACTGCTGGATAGCCATCTGCAATATAAATTCTCGGCATGGTAGTCGATGGATTTGTTGGTGTCCATCTGTTTCTCCAATCTGTTGTAGGTACTGAACCCTGTCTGAATGGCTCAACTCCCCAACCAGTTACATAAATTTTTTGTCCAAATGAACCGAACACTTGTGCCGACAAATCGAAGTTTTTCCAAGTAGCTCCTACATTAAAGTTATAAGAAGCAACTGGGTAACGTCCTGGTGTGTACGTTCTGTCATTAGCATCGATTTTTCCGTCGCCATTCACATCTCTAATCTTCAAATCACCCGGTTTAGGTGTGATTGGTTGTGTTGGCCATGCATCAATTTCAGCTTGATTTTGGAAAATTCCATCCCATTGATATAAATAGAACTCATCTAATGGGCGACCTTCTTCACGAATCGTGTTACTACCAATTTCACGTGAGCCATATTGTACTAGGGTGTTCTTGTAAGTTTGGATGTTACCGCCAATTTTATAACTCAAATCATCCGTAATTCTGTCTTGATACTGAATATCTAATTCAAAACCTGTATTTTTTACTCGACCATTATTAACTGTTGGTGCTCCGAGACCAACGTAAAGTGGTACTTGGTAGCTACGAAGGATGTTGAATGTCTGTTTATCATACCAGTCTGCTGTAATATTCAAACGACCATTGAACAAAGAAGCGTCAAAACCAAAATCAAGCGTTTGTGTAGTTTCCCAAGTAAGCGATGGGTCTACCAAACCACCCGCATAATACCCCGTTGTAAGTGAGCTTCCAAATGGATAGGCTGTTGCTGTTAGTACATTTTGATAAGGATATGTACCGATATTTTGGTTACCTAGTCTACCCCATGAACCTCTTAATTTCAAATCTGTAATCCAGCCTACATCTTTCAAAAATGACTCTTCTGATACTCTCCAGCCACCAGATACTGCATAAAACATACCCCAACGAGTATCTGTCGGAAGACGCGATGTACCGTCATAGCGCGTACTTAGCCCTAGGAGATATTTACCTTTGTAATCGTAGTTCAAACGGCCATAGTAAGATCTAATAGCCCATTCAGAAGCAGTACCACTATTGTTCATTCCTTCGGCAGGCCCCGCATCTAATTCTTGTACCAAGTTTGATGCGTACTCTCTTCTGAATGCGCTCAAAAATTGATCTTTGTTTTGTTCTTGTTGCGTACCTAACAAAGCATTGATGTGATGGTCTCCAAACGTTTTGTCATAATTCAATTGGCTATAAACCACTGTATATAAACTATTACCTTGAGCAACGTACAGCCCTAAAGTCCCTACATCGACACTACCTGCCGAACTTAAGTCAGAGTAAAGAAACATTGGGATTTTTGGTCTAAAATCATAGGTTTTGTAAAAACTAAAGTTAGCACCACCACGTGTTTCCCATACCAATCCTTTGGCCAAGTTTACATTAACATAACCATTTACCTGTGCGTAGTAATCATCTGTGGTTGCGTTTACGTTTTCAGCAATGGCCACAGGGTTTTTATTACCAGCTTCATTCGAGAAAGCTCTGAATGTATAACGACCACTACCATCCCAAAGCTTTGGTTTGTACAGCGGTGACTGAGCCAAGGTTGCTAGGAATAAATCGCCAGAACCTTGTCTCGCACCTGTACGCTTTCCATAACGGAGAAGCGTATTTGTACCGAATGAAATAAATTCATTCACTTTGGAATTTAGGTTAAACTGCAATGTATATTTTTTGTAATCAAAACCTTTCATCACACCCGGTTGGCTTGTATAACCCAAACCAACACTGTAGTTGGTGTTATCCTTACCACCACTAACATTCAAATAGTGATTTTGAACATTAACCGTTCTAAAAACATCGTCTAACCAGTTGTGGTTTGGATATTTTTCACGATCCGTAGCGTTTCTGTAAGTATCTATGGTTGCTTGTGAGTAGATAGGGTTCAAGCCTGAATTGACTCTAGCCTCATTATTCAACTCCATGAATTCCGCTGAGTTGGTAATTAAGTCTGGAAGTTTAGTGGCTTTTGTAATACCGTTATTATAAGTATAATTAAAAACTAGCTTTCCAGATTTCCCCTTTTTAGTAGTAATCAACAACACACCATTTGCTCCCCTAGCACCGTAAATCGCCGCAGAAGAGGCATCTTTTAACACCGATACTGATTCAATATCGTTCGGGTTGATTGAGGTAAGACTTCCCGGTAAACCGTCTACAATTACAAGTGGGTCGTTTCCTGCACCACTAAATGTTCCAACACCACGAATACGCAAACTCACACCTTCGTTGCCGGGCTCGCCCGAACTTTGTACCACTTGCAAGCCGGGTAACTGTCCCTGAAGCATTGTAGCAGGGTTGGTTGCGATTCGTTTATTCAATAATTCGCCAGAAGCTATTGCGATTGACCCTGTCATTTCGCCTTTTTTCTGAGTACCATAGCCGACTACCACCACTTCATCGAGCGCTTTGTTGGCCGAGACTAACACAATATTTAGAATAGTACGAGACCCAACGATTGTTTCTTGCGTAGTATAACCAATATATGAAAATACTAGCGTTGCAGTAGCAGACTCAGAAACTACAATCTTAAAGTTCCCACTATTATCCGTACTCGTACCTTTGCTAGAGCCTTTAAGTTTGATATTCACCCCCGGCAAAGGCTGACCCGACTCGTCGACAACTTTACCTGTAACTGTACGCTCTTGGACCGCCTGTAAAGGGTTATTTAAAATCTTATTATCATAATAAGGTTTTTTGAGGGAAGATGCTACTGATGGCACTGCGGTTAAAGCCAGCGATGAAACTACAACCGATGATCGCATCAGAGCATTCCAATGACGTAAAATTTTGTTCTCCATAGAATTACTTTGCTAATCAATAAATGAAAAATGCTGATTTTCAAATGATTACTTTAAAATATTCAGTCACTTAAACAAGGCCTTGATTTTGTGAAAATTGAATGATACAAAGAAAATATATTACAAAAATCCCATGGAGGGAATGTTAACCAATCATTCAGCTATTTTAACATATTCGTTGATTTTTAGCTTTTGTGATTGCCGAGTACAAACAAAGAAAAAGCCTCCGCAACCATTTCAAGAAGGTAATAATAAGCTTAGTTACAAGCTTTTAGCCAATTTTGACGGATAGGTTTGTTGGATAATAGGGTAGGAGCATGTGAAAAAGTAACAGAACAGTCGGAGCAAAATACCTCATAAGATGAACGGTTCCTCCATAACATATTGACTTTAGTTAATAAAACTAAAACCTATCCTTATATTCCTAAATCGCAGTGAATTCTCCATAAAGTTCAAGTAAATTGAAGAGGTATTTTCGATGAACGCAACACGATAATTATTATCAATCTAATAGCGCAAAATAGGTTAGATTTTGAGATTGGTTGCCAAACAATATTGAATGACCAATCTTTTGATTTTACATTAATTTTCACACAGGTAAAAAACTTTATTTCCAATTCAATTAGGGATAAATGAGGCTATAATTCGAAAATTTATCAAAATGCAATAAATACAATTCCTTTAAAACCTACTTATACTTCCGTTGTGATTTTGAAAACATTTTCAACTAGAATAGCATTTGAAAAACTTGAAAAACTCCCGAAAAGCGAACAGCACAAAACCATAATTGCATTGTTGTGGATCTTTAAAGAGGTAGATTCATTTACGCGAAATGTGGAATGTAAAAATGAGTGTAATCATAAGTGGTACAAGCTTAAATAGTAAGGCCTTTTCCAATACTCACTTTTAAAACGCTTTTCAAAATATAGGTTTCACAAATTGTTTTTAGCTTAGCTTTTTCTAATGATGACTATTACGCAATGGAGTTAACGTCAATCACTACCATGAATGTTTTTTATATTTTGAGCTATTTTAAAGACCGATGTAAAACAGTATGATAATTCTTTTGGATATAGATGGAGTTTTAGAAACTACTCCTGCTTGGCGTCAAGTAGAGATGCATTCAGACGGATTTATGAAACTGAATGAAAGAACGCTTGAAAATTTATCAATCTTACACAAAAGGACAAATGCTTCAATAGTTTTGACAACAACCCATAGAATCAATTATGACATTGCTCGTTGGAAAGAAATTTTTAGATTAAGAGGTCTAAATTTTGAAGTAATATCGAAACTCAATAGTAAGACAGATATAAGTCAATTTCTAGACAGAGGAACAGAAATTAAAGAATGGGTAGAGCAATATGGAGAAAAACAGAATTACGTAATCATAGATGATGATCAATCAATTAATGCTTTGCCTGAGAATATCAAAGAACGTTGGGTTGCAACTAGACCATTAATTGGTTTTGACAAAGAAGCATTGGAAAAGGCACTAAATATACTTATATCTAACTCAAAATCCACATGTATTTGTTGCGGTCACAAAACCTTAACAGAAAAGCCAACTGGTACTTTTGAGATTTGCCCCGTTTGCTTTTGGGAAGATGACCCAATTCAACGCTATGACCCAGATTATGAGGGTGGGGCGAATCCAATTTCTTTAAAGCAAGCTCAGTCAAACTTTATTGATTTTGAGGCTTGTGACCTAGATATGAAAAAATATGTCAGACCTGCCAATTCCGATGAACCCAAAGACAAGAATTGGAAAGTAAATAAGTAAATCAGAATTACCCAAACCTTTAAATTTTATATATGAATGAATTTGAGAAAAAAATATTTGGACAAACTGAGAAATGAGCAAATCTTAGCGAACTTTTATACTGACAACTATGACGAATCAGATTACGGGTTCGTCGTTGATTATAATGACGACTTTTTGCTCATCGAAAAGTTTGATGATGAATGCAATTATGATGGCTTCACCATTTTTTTCCTTTCTAATATTTCGAGAATAAGATGGTCTGGAAATGATATTGATAGTATTTCAAAACTCATCGACTATTCAAAGCGACAACTTGATAAAATAAATATTGACCTGACTTCTATTCAGACCATTTTAGAAGGTATAAGCAAGACCTTTAATCACTTAACAGTTCATGTTCAAGACCTAGATAAAGGTATTTGCTTCATCGGGAAAATTCATGAAATGGATGACCATTTTGTAGTAATTCACGAATTTGGGACTATGTCCTCCTTGGACAGAAAATTTATTCTACTTGGGATGGAGGATATTACACGAATTGACGCGTGTGGGCAATATGAAAACAACCTAATACGACTATTTAACCTGTGAAAATACTTTTTAGTGAAAGATAACTCTTTTCTAAAAACGCTTTTAATACATTAAATTCTTTAAATCAGGATGTTGTTTAAGGATTGGTAGTGAAGTCAAAGACATTAACCTAATAACAGTAGGCAAAACCGAGGGCGAAATTCTGTCTGGACTTTATAAAAAAAGAGTAGGAGAGTAGATGCATTTTATCTCGACGAGGGAATCCCTGAAGAAGTCATAAAAACTTGTAAGGTCGAAATAGCAAAAAGGATAGTCAATTTTGAGAATACTATCGTTCTTGAAACTAAACTAGGCATTTGACACGAAGACAATATTTTGTGGCTTCTAGACGATTAGGGAATTATTTCCCTAACGATCAAAATAGAGAATTCAATATGAAATCAAATCAACCTCAAAACTTTACATTGAAAAGAAATATCACATACGGACTTTTAATAATGCTACTTGTTTGTGGACTTTATTTAGGACTTCGTTTTGCATTTGGACTTTTTACGCCATTCAATTGTTGGACTGCTGGACAAGATATTAGAAGCGGAAAAATTCAAATTGTTGAAATTGGAGAGATACCATTGAATTTTGACCAAAAACAAAAATTAGCAAACTCCTACGGCTTTAATTTTCATCTATTCGGTTGCGATGTAACAAGGGACATTATCAATGGAACCGAATATTACAATAAGCAAATGGTTGACCATTTGGAACGTAAGTTTGGTTCTGGCTGGTGGACGAAGTTTCAAAATAAACTTGAAAGCATTGATAAAAAAAGCACAAAATTACAAAATCCGATTCCCAAAAAACTTCAATACAAGAGCCTATCAGATGTAATTGCTGACACTACTTACAACACTTGGGTAGAATTAAAAGATAGTAGTGCTTCATTGGCAATACACTTTATGCAAAAAAAAACATTGACTATTTCTTATTCGTCAGAATGTTGGTTGATGTTTCCGTACAAACTTGACGACACCAAAATCCTAGTCTATTGGGACAAAAATATTGACACTAAGTACAATGATTTCGACATATTAAAAGCAATTGACAAGATAGATAAAAAGTATATTGGAAAGACTTTTATGATTTTAGAACTTGACAACGATACAACATTAAAAGCTACTTATCCAATTCCTAACTTGATTCGGAAAATAAAAAGTTCAAGGAAAGAAAGAACTTTCTTTCCTAAGAAATATAACTTGGTTGACTATTACATATGAAGAAATTAAAAAACGATCTTTAATATGGGAATGTTGCACATGGAAGGGGATAAAAGTAATTGAACAGGATAATACATAATCCCGTTGAACATAGAAAAATAACTCAAGATTAGCAATTTAACCCCTAGAGCGTTACAAATTTGTATTTCACATTTACCAAAAACACGAAGTCTTTTCGTAGGTATCAAGCAGATGCCCACACACTAACAAACCTAGACATATCTCAAAACTTTAAAAGAATGAAAAAAATTAGTTACTCAGAAGCTAAAAATAATTACAAATTAATAGATGATTCAAACATGAGAGTTTTCTGGGATTATTGGACAGACGCAAACAAAGATTTTTCTTTTTTGCTTTATGATGGTGACACTGTACTCGACAATTTGAATTTAGATAATGAGAATTACGATAACGATATAATTGGGATATTAGTAAATGGAAATTTAGAAGTAAATAACATTTATAATTTTGAGTCTGATTACGGTGTTCATTTGGTAGTTCTAGGAGATGTGAGCGCTAAAAACATTATTGTCGCCGGACAAGATATCAATATTAATGGCAACTTAAATGTTGCTGAAGTTTTTTTAGGATTTTACAATCACGGGAGCATTTTTGTGGGAGGTGATATATTGTCTCCCACAATTATTATCTTGGACTATGGATTTGTAACATTTGGAAAAGCTACTGGAACCGTATATGGTAATGAATGTATTTATTACTCCAACAATACCGACGCACCTGTAACTAGCCTACTTTGTCCTAATCCAGGTTCAAATCTTGAAGATATTTTTGACGATTCAGTGTTTGAGGTTACTGAAATAGATTTTAAGAAAATTGCGCAGAGAGCGGAACAAAATCAACCAATTTTATCAGTTTATTTATTTGATGAAAAAGACGGAATAAACCCCAGTGATGTGAAAAAATGGTTACATCATCCAAAAGTAACTGCAAACATTACCAAATTAAAAAAGTGGGAGATGAACATAACGATTGTTAAGTCTCCCACTTTTGAGTGGATCCTTTCCGAATATGGAACCACTTACAAACTCATTTTAGAGAGTGACAATGTGACAATTTATTTCAATGACGAAAAGAACCATGACTTTCAAATTGCACAAAAAGGATGTGTTGAATACAGAAAGTTTAAAAGGATATTTGAAAACAGGACAAATAATATTGAATGGTATTTTGAATAAAAATAAACCCAAAAATAGAAGGTAGTCCTACAACTGTAACTCCCAAAATGAAGATAAGGCTAAAAATATTAGTTATTTGCTGTTGTCCGATATTCACTTTTGGACAGGCTGTGAGGTCACAAGTAAAATCTCTTGTCGATAGTATCGCTTCATATAACGCGCTGTGCGGGCTATATATCGGAGACACAGATATAAAGTCAAGTCAATATAAATTTTTAAACCGACTGACAAACATTTCAACTTCCAAAGAGCTTTTGGACTTGACAAAAAGCACGAACACTCTTGTTAAGTGTGCAGCTTTTCAAGCGCTCTGCGCAAAAGACAGCATTGAAATAATTCCAGTATTAAGACTACACCTTTACGACACAAGTTTAGTTTCAATACGGCAAGGTTGCTTTGGTTGGCGACAAATGACAGGCGATTATTTTCTACAAACATTTTATTACTTTCTGGCAACCAAAGACAGTACCTATTTCGTTAAAAACCATACAAATCTTGTAGCAATTGATAGCCTATTATTTTACGATCCCAAAATCCGCCTTGCCTATAAAGAAGGACAGATCAAGGGAACCAATGGCGACCCCTTGTATTATGATAGGATACGAGATATAGCGCTAAACGAAAGAGTTCCAGTGTCAGTTATAGCGTTGGCTAAATACAAGAAACAACAAGATAAGGAGATTATTGAAAGCTATTTTGCGAATGACAAAACATTATACCATGCAATTTGGGCAGTTAGAGAGTTTCCTGATCCTAAATTTTATCCATTTCTCATTAAAGTTTTTGAGGAAAAATGGAGACATAAACACTACAGCTTCCCCACATGGAGAATACTGTATCAGGCATTAGCCCAGTATCCTAATAACAAAACATTGGCATTATTTGACAAAACTATAGGCGCAAGAAACAAATTCAGACGAGAAACATTAGGAATGTATCTTGCAATTGCCATCACAAAGTACCCAAATCCTTTGTTTGACAAGTATCAAAACAAAATTCAAGTAGACGACTTTCATAAAGAGTTTTTAAACGAAGAGGCAAATCTGGAGAATTAGGGAAAACACTCAAAGTCGATATGCAACAACTATGTAGGAGGATTTTTACAAGAGAACACTATTTCCATTTAATATGTTTTCTTGCCTTTATAGCTTAGATGTTTAGAGCATAAATATTGATATCATAAACACATTTTTAGAAGTTGCACCCTTATCATTAAACGCAGACATAATAATATTAAAAAATGGGATTTGACATTAGTATTTAATTGAAGCTCTTGAGATTAGCAAGCTACAATGTTTGACAGAAATTTGTTGTTCAGTTAGATAGAATTGAGATCTACGGAAACTAAAATTTTTATTACCATATATCCCAAATCATAAATTGCGCAAGATAAAGATTAAGACTATTCATTAAACTGTGGCAGGTAAAAATCTAATATTCTGTTTAATTGTTACCTGCCACAGTTTTTTGTAGAGACAAATAACGATTTCGATGCTATTAATAAGGAGGCAATCAAGCAATTCAATTGAGTGGGCTTTACTATAGTAAATATTTATCAGGTACAGATGGCATTTTGCCTCCAGGCCTAAACACTTTTATAACCTGCTTTACAAGGAGAGTGAGAAAATCATCTATCTGAATCAAAAGCAATGATCGTAGTTTTGAATTGGAAACATCTTGTGAACGTGATGGCAGTCTTAGTCCTGAAATCGTTCCCAAAAGACAGATATTTCTACCTTTTTTCTGTACTCATCAGCGATACAGAAAATCATATACTCGATATCGATAATTAAAATTTATAATTCAGTACTAAAACTTAAATAATTTGGTATAACCATATTCACAATTCATACTTAATACTTAAAGCGAATGTTAGTATTATTCGATTATTAAGCTTCTCAACCTCTGTAAACAACTTTACCTGTACCACTTTGTTTTTTTAGCATAGCCTTTCCTTTACCATAATTTACGATGTCACCATTACCTGCCATTTCAACACTGAAATCGTTGTCTGTCCTGATATTAATATCTCCGTTACCCGATTTGTAAATATCTACTTTTTTTGCAATGATACTCTTGGTTTCAATATTGCCATTGCCGTTATTGTTTATTTGAAGGTAATCAATAACAGAACCTGCAAGAGATAAATTACCATTGCCTCTGTTTTCTACTCCAACGTATCGACCTATAAAATTTGTAACACTTACGTCTGCGTTTGAAAAGTTATATATCTTCGAAATCTCAGGCATTATAATCCTAACTTTTGTCACCTTTCTTTTTTTCCAATCGGTTTCAAACTTGCTATCCAATTTAACCAATAATCTATCTCCTGACTTTGTAATTTTAATCTGTTCTTGTGCGTTACCTTCTCCTGAAACAGTTATACGAAATGATTTACCTAACTCTATTTCAACCTGACCGTTTACATTTTCTATTTGTACTTTGTCAAAATCTTTGAAGTCATAGCTTTTTAGGTCGCTTTGTGTAGTTGCTATATGTGATACAAAAAACAAGCCTAATATGAGTAATAGTGATTTTACCTTCATCATGATAGTAATTATTTGGCTAAAGTTGTTAAATTCTCCTTTAATTGTTGGTCGTTAGGGTCGAGTTCTAGTGCTCTTTGATAACTTTTTATTGCACTCGCTTTGTTATTGATTTTTAAATAATAATCACCCCAACGGCTGTGAACCATCGATGAATTTGGGTGTTGTTCTAGGGCTACATCTAAAATCGTCTTTATTGCTTTTAAATGTAAAGGTTTTTTATTCATTAAATCGTAAGCTAAATAGGTAATTTGCCCTTCGTTCATATTCATTGCTGCAAATGCTTTTTTTGCTTCGTCGTACTTTTGCATACTCAAATATTCGCTTGGTGAAAATTCATCGTCTTTCATTTTTGGCATGGGTTTCTTCTGATATATATTTTGAAGCCCTATTACTTCATCCTTTTCGTTTCTTACAAAGAAGCCTTTTATATTGAAATCTGAAAAAATAATACTATCTTTTGATACAGGGAAGCAATAAATATCAAAACTGTTATTGATATTTTCTACTAAATAGTTTTTTTCTTTTCGTAAGTAGAGCACTTCATCCGTTGACATTCTATAACGTCCTACCAATTTATCTAATTCAATATCTGGCAAGTTGACTGGCTGAATTTCGGTTGGTAGAAAATTTGTCCAATTATAGACCTTTGCAACGGATCTCCTTATTTCTTTACCAATTCCATTTTGGTTATCCCCCGAATTGAGCATGATAATGACACCATTGCCACCTTCAACACTGGCCATTCCGTATGCTAAAAAACCTGCATTTACTCCAGTAAACTCAAAGAAAACTCCTTTTGGATCATTGTTGTCGGTTCTTTGAATTAAAAATGGACCAATTCCCATTTGTTCTTTGTAGCCCCCATCTGAAACATTTACTTGAGGTGTGAGCATCTCCTTTGCTATGGCTTGGCTCAAAACGGTTCCTTTTCCTAAATAAGACTTTTGAATGTCTATAAACAACTTTGCAAGGTCAGTTGGTGTGGAGTAAAGCCCAGCTGCTGCCTGTTGAGGGTAAACATAAGGCATTCCCTTAAACCAAGATGCACTAGAATAAGCCCAAGAACATTGATTGGAAAACTTTTTAGGTACGGGTTGCTCAAATGTAGAATTTTTCATTCCTAGTTTATCAAAAAGTATTTCTTGTGTAAGGTCTGAAAAACTTTTTTTAGAAATATCCATTAGAGCTAATTGTGCAATCATACTTCCTCCGCCAGAATAGCGAAATTCATTTGCTGGTTCACTGTTGACAACTACTGCTCTTGTTTGTGAAATTTTTGCACCACTTAGTATTTGAGTAATGCTAGGTAGGGGCTCGGCTGGGGTAAAGCCAAAATAAGAAGTTTGTGAAGTTCCCGCAGAATGACTTAATAACATTCTCAGGGTAATAGGTTTTTTTTGGGTAAAATCATTGTCAGCTATTTTCCAAGAAGTAAGATAAGTATTGATAGGTTTGTCTAGATCAATTTGTTGGCTATCAACCATTTTCAAGGCTGTCACTGCCATTAAAAGTTTACTAATTGAACCTGCTGAAAACATTGTTTCTGGAGTGACAGGCATATTTTTTAGGGTATCTGCCATACCATAACCTTTGACCCAATCAATTTTGTAGTCTTTGATAACTGCAATACTAAGGCCAGGTACCTTATAGTATTTCATTCTGTCGATTAAGTTCCAACCCTTAAATCCTTTTACTGGCACATATGGAATTAAATTGTTTTCTACTTGAGTGATCCTGTCTTGGACTTGTTTGCTTTGGGCAAATGATTGTCCTACTATAAGCATTAGAAAAAGTAAAATGATTTTTGCCATTTGGTCTTGAGGTTAAAAGACAGTTTATTACGTTAGATAACATTTTGCTCCGAATAGGAGGGGAGGAAACAAGCACTAAACTTCGTGAAATGCTAAAAATCTAAATTCATTATTCTTCTTTTAGCGAATCGGTGAAATCCATCTTTTGCAAAATGGTTTTTTCTGATGTACGACTTAAATCTATAAATAAACATAGACCTTTAGTTATACCTTAGAAAAAGGCTTGAATTGACTGAGACGAAAAATGATCAATGACATACATTTCTCTGTTTGATAATATTTATTTTAGTCTGTAATAGAATCTCAGAAAGTCTAGATGTTTTTATACAAAACTCTAATTTAAAGCATAAGTTCATTGAATTTAGCATAATTTAAAGATATATCTATTTGATATACAGTACTATTTGTTGTTTCGTAGATGGTTAATAAACATACTGAATAATTCGTCATAAAAAACGCACTCTGAGAACTTTTAGATTTGAGTGTCTTTTAGTTTTAAAGGAAACATTCTTTTATCTCCTTTGTGGAACTTGTCATTTCTGTACATATTTAACATTTTTTATTCTAGCTCCGTTTAGGAATAATTTCCCTTTTTGTATTTCTAAACTGTAAATGTCTACAAGCATTTTGTTTGTTGAAACCAATAAACCCTTTGTCTTGTAGTCATTTCGGAAAGTAATCTCATAATTCATTCCTTCAAGATATTCTATTTTTAGCGTGGTGTTTGTCTCTGAATTAATGTAATCCCCATTTATGGATCTAAAATCAAAGTTTTCTTTAATTCTATTGGCTTTTGTTAAACGGTAGGGAGAATGGTTTATATAGTATGCGGTTACTTGTAGTTCTCCTTTTGAGTTAACAGTGAATTCTTGTTTAAAAGCTGGGTCAAATTTTTGGTGAAAAATATTATTCGCTTCTCGCTCTAATTCAACATCGTTTCGACCAACTCTTTTTAAAAATATCTTATTGTTGATTTTCTCAAAGGTGAAAGCAAAATCACTTTCAGTTAAATAAGTCCCAAGTATTTCATCTTCTCTAATGTATGTACCTATGCTCATAGGTTGGGTTACTAAATATGTTTCATCCGATTTCAAGTTAAAGATGACATCAGCCATTTGTCTTGTTTGGTTGTAAGGGATTGACTTCCCTGTATTTGTCAGTGTTACAATAGATATATTATTTTGAGGAAACCTAATTGTAGTTGCTTTCCAAGCACCTGTTGCTCCTTCGTGAAAACGATAAGACAGTTCTTTGTATTTACCAAATTCAAGCCCGTAACCATAGTTTGTGAATTTTGAACCTTCAATTATTTTTTGACTTTGTGAAATAATTTTACTTTTAAAGCCCGAACTCCCTCTCCCAAGTGCTAATTTCTCCCATTGAATTTGGTCTTCTAATGTTGTGAAAAGATTTCCATCACCTACCACATTCCAAATCCAATTGAAGGTTGTCCAAGTTCCAAAGTTAAAATAGGCTCTTGCAATCTGTCCTCGAATACTTTTGTAGTTACTTTCAAATGATGTATTCGGCATATTTAGTTGATAAAACATCTCGTTTGTATAGTCAACAAAGGTTCTCTTCGTTACTTTTTCTAAAATTAATGCCAGTAAGATATAGTTTGTATTGCTATATAAATATTTTGTATCTGGCTTGAAATTCAAATCAGACTGTTTCTCTATTAGAGCCAATACGTCGTTGTTACTAAATGATTTTTCCCACCAAGTATAGCCTTGCAATGACCATAAATCATAACAATCTCTGACACCACTTGTATGATTGAGTAGACTTTGAATAGTAATTTTATCTTTTATGTCAGGGTAGATTTTTGGAAACCATTTTCTAATATCATCAGAAAGTTTAAGTTTCTTTTTGTCTATTAAGGTTAATATTGCCAATGCAGTAAATTGTTTGCCGTTTGAAGCGATGTTGAAACGAGAAGATTTATTGATAATAGTACTATCTGCTAAGTCAGCGAAACCTGCATACTTCTTATAAATTACTTTTCCATTTTGGATTATGGCTGTTGCAATTCCAGGTGCATTTTTGGGTACGTCTTGGCATGCAATACTGTCAAGACGTTTAATTTGTTTTGATGTCAAGGCGATTTGCGCTTGTCCAGTTGAAGTAAGGCTTGCAACAAGAAGAAAGGTCTGAGTGAATTTTCTCATTTTTTAAAATTCTTAATTTTTGAAATGGCAAAAATCATATCATATGACCCACAAGTCGCTTTAAATCCTGATTTGATACCTATTTTTTGTAATGTGTTTCAATATATTCTTTAGGATTTAGTGATGTAGCTTTTTTAAAAGCTCTGTTGAACGTGGATTTAGAATTAAAACCACATTCAAATGCAAGTCCAAGAAAAGTTTGAATATTATGTTCGCCTCCTTGAACTTTCTGAAGAAAGGCCTTAATTCTATATTGATTTATAAAGTCATTAAAGTTTACACCGAATCCTTGGTTGATTACTTGTGAAATTTTTTTGGAATGGGTTCCTAGTTCGCTACTTAAATCTGTAATGATAAGCTCAGGATTTTTGTACATTTCAGTATTGCACATCAGCGTTTCTAATTTTTCTTTCCAATTATCCAAGTCTTGAATTTCATTTTTTAGTTCATGTGGCTTACTTGAGGATTCAAATTCATTGGAATTACTTGTTTCCAACTCAAGACCAATAATTGAATCTAAAGAGTATTCTTTAAACGAGGTAGATGACAAAATAGAATTTGTATAACCACTTATGGATACATAATAGAAAAGGAATGAGAAGCTTACATAATACCAAAACTTTCTTCCAAACTCATTCCATTCGGGGTTAATCACAAAAAATAGTATTCGTAAAATAATAAGCATCAAAAAAGCTACAAGAAAGCGTTTTGTCCACCTAAACATTACCGAATCAGCAAAACTCACACTATTATAAGTCACAAATCTGTATCTGTTGTAGGTTTTGATAGATTCGACTAAATAGTAGGTTAATGAGATTAGTCCTGCAATTTGATACCAAGTTGAAAAATCTTTATCTTTCCCATCTTCATAGAAATATGCTTTTTTCAAAACGATAATATCTGTAAGGAAGATAATAATAGCATAAACCCAATAGGCTAAGGCTGGAGAAAAGTGAAGGTAATCCTTTTTTGAAAATTGAAAGGATTTATCCAGTAAAGTTTTGATGTAAAAGAAGAGTACGGGTGGTAATAAGAATAGTTGTTGAAATGGAACATAAAAAAGAATATTCCTGTAGGGTTGTTGTGAATACCATCCTGCATAACCTAGCATGAATGGCACTATATAAAAAGCACTCAATAGGGTAAATACGCCTAACCAGAGACTTGGTTTGTTTTCAGTTTGTAATCCTTTGAAAAGTAATAAAATGGAAAAGATTATGCCATGAAAAAAGAAAATTAGTAAAATGGAGCTTTTCAAACTAAAGGAAAAAAGCATATTGTCTGTTTAGTTAGTTTATCGAATGATTGGAAAGGAGGAAGTATTTATATGAGTGACAACTATTATCGCTTCTCGAAAAGTGGATATCAGGTATAAATACCTGATTTAATGCTAAGGTCATTCTGATATTGTAAAGTATCATATTGGATTGTACGAAGGAATTCTAATCTATTACGGATTTTGGATTACTGATTTCGGAAATAAAGTATAATACCTTTATTTTTTACAAAATATAGAAGTTTACACTCCCGAAATCCAACATCCAATATCCCAAATAAATGGTTTTGCAATTCCTCGTAAACTACTAAGTAGTGTATATGAATCTCAAATATATAAAAATATACTAATTACCTTGTTGAATATCTTTAACTTCGGAATAGCTTAAAAATGTGAGCCTTAAAGTTTTGAAAGAATATCAGAAAATGTTATTAAATCAGTCTCAAAGCCTTGTCAAGTCCAGATATTCACATTATAGTAAGTTAGTACGCAAAATAAAGTTTAAGATTATTCTTTAAGCTTTCAGGTATCGGCTTTCGGCGGTGGACTTTTGGAAAAATGCATGTCTGTGGTCGTTAAAATCATTTTAACACTCTGTGCCTTGTGCCTGTTGCCTTGTCCCTAAACACATAACTTAAATATTATTCTGCTCGATTACTTCTCAACAAAAAATAAAGATGCTCCTTTCAAAATTGGGTTGATTTCATTCAAATAAGCTCCTTTACCCGGCTCCCATAAATGTTGGCATAGCCATGCACCACCCATAGACCAAACACTCCGAAAAATTCAATCAACTGGTCCAGTGATACGCCAAATATCGGTGTTATGATGAGTAACCCATCTACAACATCCGTATATCACCTTGGCTGTTTCTTGACCCATTTCATATGTTTAATTTTGGGGGAAGCTCAGTAAACAGGATGAGTAGTTTATGACAAATATTTCTTTAATTTATTATATTATCAAGTTGGTGCGCAAAATAAAATTCAAGTTTTTGTTTTAGGCAACAGCTACAAGACAATGAGTGTTAAATTGTTTTTTAGTAACCATAGATATGTTTTTGCCTAGTGCCTAAACATATAACTTAAATCTAATTTTGCACGACTACATATTGTGTATTTACTTTTTTGACTATGATACCCGTTTCAAAAAGACAACTAAAAGAACAAGATGTTGATTATTTCTGGAATGCTTTCAGACTAGGAGATATCAACGCACTAGGAAGTTTGTATCAGTTATACAGTCAAGATTTGCTGTCTTATGGCTATAGAATAAGTAATGACAGACAATTAATAAAAGATAGTATTCAAGATTTATTTCTTTCCTTGTGGCAGCAACGAGCAAACATTGCAGATACTACTTCGGTGAAGTTTTATCTCTATCGTTCATTGAGAAATAAAATTATTCGTAATACAGAAGTGGCCAATGTGACTACAGACTATGAATCTTCGTCTATTGACACCATCATAGCAGACCTTCCTTTCGAGAGTATTATAATTGAAGAAGAGAATACGCAGAATATGATTCTCAAACTTCGACAAGCCATAGCATCATTGCCACAACGCCAGCAAGAGGTAATACAATTACGGTATTATCACGATTTTTCGAATGAAGAAATAGCCAATTTGCTCGAAATATCAAATCAATCGGTACGAAACCTTATTTATGAATCCATGAGCCGCCTAAGAAGACTTTTTGCAGGTGGAATACTCCCTTTCTATATCTTATTAGAGGCATTAAAAAAAATATAAAAAAAATTATATTAACAACAGTACAAACTACATGTTCTAATGTTTATAGTGTAAATGATAGACTAAAAATGTACCAGAAATATGCTTCTTATCTCTTGTTAGATTTTATATCAGATGATTTCTTTATTCATTCTGTCAAACACCCTTCGCCCAAAACAGAAGCGTTTTGGTTGGAGTTTCTGGAAGTGTTTCCGCATCAAGCGGATACCTTCGTTAAGGCAAAGCAAGCATTGCATCTTTTGAGCTTGTCAGCCAAACAAGAAACGAACTGGGAAGATTATAAGGAGATTTGGGATAATATTCAGACCGAGCTTGAAACTAAACCACAAAGAACAAGCCTTTACAAAAGCTATAAACCTTGGATTCGCTGGGTTGCCGCCGCAACTGTTGTGTTCATGATAGGTGTGTTGGGATGGTTGTATTATGATGAAAAAAACTCTGCAATCAACTACAATAACTTAGTCGATGCAGCCAAAAAACATCATGAATTAGAAGAAATCATCAATCATACTTCTTCTAATGTCAAAGTGAATTTACCAGATGGAAGTATGGTCACACTTGAAAGTAATAGTAAACTAAGTTATGTAAAGGGATTCAGAGATAACAAACGAGAGGTTTTTCTAGTCGGAGAAGCGTCTTTTGATGTAATAAAAAATCCTAGCAAACCCTTTTTTGTATACAGTAATCGGTTGATTACTAAGGTACTTGGAACAAGTTTTAAAATTGTTAGCATAGGTAATGACGGGGATGTGATAGTGGTAGTTAAAAGTGGGAAGGTGTCGGTTTACCCAAACGTTTCGTCCAATGAAACAAATACAATGGAAAGCAAGGGCGTTGTGATTACCCCCAACCAAATGGTACGCTATGTAGAAGCCAAAGAATTACTACAAAAATCTTTAGTTGAAGAGCCTGTGACGATTATTCCATTAGAGCAAAACAAAGATTTTGTATTTGATGATACGCCTGTAAAAGAAATCTTTGATAGGCTATCTAAGGTTTATGGTATAAAAATAGTGTTTGATGAGCATATTCTTGCCAAATGTACCTTAACCACTCAGCTTCAAACAGGAAATTTATATGATAAATTAAATATTGTGTGTGCAGGGATAAATGCCAGTTATGATGTTGTTGACACACAAATAATTATACATGGACAAGGATGTAATTAAACAAGGATATTCTACCTAAAAGTGAACTCTGCCTATGCATAAACGGTCATTTTATTAAATTCATCACTGAAAAAAATGCCAACAACGATTGCGGCGATGTTGGCAAGTTTGACTACCCATAATGCTTACGAAGCATCCATTTTCATGGATGGATGGGATTATTTTATCTTTTTCAAAATAAAAACATTTAAAGTTAATGAAAAAAATATTCCAAAAACAAATTATTTTTTATAGGCTCATGAAAATTTCCATCATTCAATTTTGTATTGCAGTGATGTTTGCAGGGGTTTCCTTTGCGAGAGTCGCAACGGCACAAGATTATCTGAGTCAAAAAGTAAATCTGACGATAGAAAATCGTGACCTAAAAGATATTATGTCTGTTCTTGAAAGTCAGACAAACATTAAATTTACCTATCGTCCTAAAATCTTAACCACTACTAAATATTCTTTCTCATTTAATCAAACATTACTTTCAGACGCACTGAACAAGATATTTTTGCCTCTTGGCTTAACCTACAGGGTTATTAGCAATCAGGTTATCCTTACCAAAGAATCTGAGCAGCTTACCACTTCTAGTGTGCTGCCAGTTGGTCAAGATATGGTATTTCAAACTGTTACGGGAAAAGTGACAGATGAGAATGGAAATCCAATGGCAGGTGTTACAGTGTTGATACAGGGTACTCAAAAAGGTACTAACACTGATAGTAAAGGCAACTATAAAATCAGTATTGAGAACGAAAAAGCCATACTTTTATTTTCCTTCATTGGGTATAAAAAGCAAGCCGTTGTAGTGGGAAGCAGAAGTGTTATTAACGTATCGATGGTTGCTGATAATACATCTTTAGAGGAAGTAGTCGTGGTTGGCTATGGTGAGTTGAAGAAAAGTGATGTAACTGGGTCTGTATCGAAGTTAAAAGTAGATGGTAACGAGGATAAACCCATTGCTTCGGTAGATCAGTTAATTCAGGGTCGTGTATCTGGTGTACAGATTACGCAAAACTCTGGTGCACCAGGTTCTGGTATGACCTTTTTGATTCGTGGTGCCAGTTCGGTAACAGGTTCAAACCAACCTTTGATTATTTTAGATGGCTATCCTATAGAAACAGACCAACGAAGTCTTACACCAAATACAGGCTCAAGTTTTTGGGAAACGTCTGTTCCTCCAACTAACCCTTTGGCTGCGATTAACCCTAATGATATAGAATCAATAGAGGTATTAAAAGATGCTTCATCCACAGCTATTTATGGCTCTCGTGGAGCAAATGGCGTTGTGTTGATTACAACTAAACGAGGTAAAAATAACAGAGATCAGTTTTCATACTCTTTTAGAACAGACTTTAGCAGACTACCCCGTACAATTGACGTGCTAAGAACCCCAGAATTTATACAGTATGCCAATGAGGGTGCAATTAATAGCAAGAGAGACTCTGTATATAAGGCCGCTCAAATACCAGATCTATTAAAGACAGACTCCTATTGGCAAGATGCAGTAGTACAGCAAGGTGTATCTCAAGACCATCAACTTTCGTTTACAGGAGGAGATGAAAAAACGAAATATTCTATTTCTGGTAATTATTTTACCCAACAAGGTATTATTAAAAATGCTCAATTTGATAGAGGATCAATTAGAATTAACCTTGACCGACAAGTATTGCCCAAATTAAAAGTATCGGGAAGTTTTAATGGAACCATAAGTGTAGATAGGTCAAGTCAGCAGTCAAATTCAAATGGAGATCAGTCTGGTTCAGTTATTACGGGTGCTTTACGATATAGACCAATCGTTCCAATATTTGCTACCGAAGGTGACGATGACCCCAATATTGGTGCAGAAGGTAATCCTCTCACAATAATATCATTAGGTAAAAACATTTCTAGGTCTAATGTGGTGTTGGCCAACCTTAAAGCAACCTACACGATTGTAAAAGACTTGACATTCTTGGTAAACACGGGTGTAAATAATACCAATGCTCGCAGAGATAACTTCCAGCCTTTTGGAACTTTTGCTGGTCGTAACCAAGGATATGCTTACTATGGAGAGTCGAGTGCTTTCAACTTTCTAATTGAAAACACTTTAAATTTCAATAAAACAATCGCAAAAAAGCACAGAATAAACGCAGTAGTAGGATATACTTGGCAAGAATGGAATAACAAGAGTTCGGGAGTTCAAGCAACTCAGTTTGTTTCAGAAGCATTAGCAGGGGCTAATTTACAGTTGGCAAGTACGGCTTCTGTACCTGTTACAACCAATCAAAAATGGGCTTTGCAATCGGTATTAGGTCGTTTTAACTATTCATTTGATAATCGTTACTTGTTTACCTTGACAGGAAGAGTGGATGGTTCTACACGTTTGGCCGAAGGGAATCAATGGGCATTTTTCCCATCTGTAGCCACAGGATGGAATGTTCATAATGAACCTTTTATGAAAACTCAAAAATTTATAAATGAATTGAAAGTTAGGGCAAGCTATGGTTTGAGTGGTAATCAAAGTATAGGAGTAGGTTCATCGAAAGACGTGGTAGGAACAACCAGAACAGTATTAAATGGGGCTATTATTACCGCTTTGGCTCCAACAAGCTTGGGTAACTCCAATTTAGGGTGGGAAATTACCCGTCAGGCTAATGTTGGTATTGATTTCACCATTTTAAATAATAAGTTAAAATTTGGTTTTGAAGCATATCATCGCAAAACATCCGATTTGCTCATCAATTTATCGTTACCTGGTTCAACTGGCTTTACAAGTTACGCTACTAATTTTGGTGAAGTAGAAAATAAAGGGCTGGAGTTTGAAGCAGACGTGATGATTTTAGATGGTAAATTTAAGTGGAATGCTGCTGGAAACATTAGTTTCAATAGAAATAAGGTAATTAGTTTGGGGAATGGCGTACAATTGTTTGGTGCTAGTTATCTATCCGTTGGGTCAATTGGGCTTGGACAACCAGCCAATACAGCATTAGCGGGTTATCCGATAGGTGCATTTTTTGGATACCAAGTAAATGGCGTATATCAAAATGCGGACGAAGTAGCAGCAGGGCCTAAAGACCCAACAAACCCAACCCCAGGCGATATTAAATATGTAGATACGAACGGAGATGGTCAAATTTCTGTTGCCGACCGTACCATTATTGGCAATCCTTATCCTGATTATACTTTTGGATTCACTAACGATTTTCGTTATAAGAATTTTAATTTGAATGTATTTTTCATGGGAAATATAGGACAAGATGTAATGAACCTGAATCGTCACATCTTAGATGCCCTAACATTTACTACCGGAGCAAACGTTAGAACCGAAGCTTGGGAAGGTCGTTGGCAAGGAGAAGGAACCAGTAACTACTATCCACAAGCTAGGAATGTAGGAAATGCTTTTAGAGGAAGACTTAGTAATTTCTACTTGGAAGATGGCTCTTTTATCCGTTTAAAAAACATCACCCTGAGCTACAACTTACCTGCTAAAACACTAAAATGGCTGAAAGGTGCAAAGGTTTATGTTTCTGCGACAAATTTGATTACGTGGACCAACTACAAGGGATATGACCCTGAAGTAAGTGCTAACGCTACGAGTTCTTTGACTCCAAGCGTTGATTTTGGAACGGTTCCCCAATTTCGAACTTATTCAACAGGTATCAATCTTACATTTTAATCCATTCGATTTTAACGCAAAATAAAATGAAAAATATATTCTATCTAGTTATAGGTTTATTCTTTGTATCAGGATGTAGTTTGAAAGAAGAAATTCTTGATACATTAACTTCTGATAATGCTATATCCAAACAAGCAGATGTAACAGCTTTTTTGAATGGTACTTATGCTACATTACAAACAGATGGAGGGTTTAAAGCAAACTATGCAATTTTTTGGTCAACAGCTGACGACATCAATATTCGTCCAGGTATAGCCACAAATCTTCCATATTCTATCAAAACACATGATTCAGCAACACCCGCCACTAATAATTTTTGGAATACCATGTATGCCACTATTAACCGTTGTAATTTCTTGTTAGAAAAAATAGAACCTTTAAATATCAATGCAGCCTACAAAACAAGAGTAAAGGGGGAATTATATTTCTTGAGAGCGTTCTCCTATTTTTACTTGGTTCGCCTTTTCGGGAATGTGCCGCTTCGCTTGAAGGCTACCGCTTTAACGGATGATTTGACACCTGAACGTGCTTCTGTAGATAAAGTTTATGAGCAGATTTTTGCTGATTTAAAGCTTGCCTCTAACACACTACTGACCCGAACAACCTTACCAGTGGCAGAGTTCGGACACGCCACCAAGGGTGCAGCTCAGGCTATGTTAGCAAAAGCTTATTTGACTTATGCCTCTCATCAAAGTTTAAAAGGAGTAGATGCTGTACAAAACTATACACTTGCCAAGGTATATGCCGATAGTGTAATTAATTCAAATCAATATAAATTGATAGCATCCTACAATGATCTTTTTGATATAGCCAAAGAAAGAGCAGCTTACGAAGAGGTTATTTTTGGGATTTCATTTACCAGAGATGCTCAATTAGGAGCATTAGGGTCGCAATTTGCAGGATTTTTCCTTCCTACAACAATGCCTAACGTTGCAGGACAAGGTACATCCAAAACAGGAATTGAAAACTATGTGGTGCAACCTTGGTTTTATGATAAATATTCTTCAGGTGATTACTTGAATGATTATAGAGTAGAACGCTCTTTTTTGACAACGTGGACAAATACTGCAAATCGTAAAACGATTACCTACCCTTTGTTAAGAGCCAGTACAACAAGCAATGAGGTTATTCAAACAACTACTGTTCAGCCATTTATATATAAATATGTTGATGGGGCGGGTATTACCAATTCCAATCAGGAAAACGATCTATTTATCATTCGTTTGGCAGATGTCTATTTAATTAAGGCTGAGGCTGAAAATGAAGTGAATGGTCCTACCCCTGCTGCATACGCCGCTTTTAATCTGTTAAGAGCAAGAGCGAGAAACGCCAACGGAACGATTAGAACAACGCCTGCCAATTTAACTGCTGGTCTTACTAAAGATGAGTTTAGAATGAAAGTTTTTGATGAAAGAGCCTTAGAGCTTTTTGCTGAAGGGCATCGTTGGTTTGACTTGGTGCGTTTTAAAGCTCCTAATGGAAAATCAATGATGGAGTATCAGTTTGGTACTTTTCTACCAACCTTAAAAGCAGGATTGCCAGTGTATAATAATACAGCACGCCGTTGGGATGGCGGTGTGACAGAACCTAATAGTCTTCCTGCTTTTAATGCAAGATTCATGTTACTGCCCATACCTCAATCTGAAATAGTGGCGAATCCTAAGATTACTCAGAATACAGGGTATTGATTTTTTATCTTCCAAGGAGATAGTAAACAAAGGGCTTTTGATAGCCCTTCATAATTGCATTTAAAAATGAAAAATATATTACTCTTCACCATTACAACTTTAATTTTGAGTTGTAGAGCAGTATCGCTTGTACCTCAACAAACGTACAAGGATACCAATATTAAGTTTGAAGCGACAAAATTAACCGACCAAGAAAAAGAAGCACTGGCTAAGTCGCTCATGGGCACACACCCCAATTACGACCCCGTTGAGAAAATGGTTTTGACTACCCTAAATGGATATAATTATCATACAGATGCTACTTCAGGCCGTTTTCATCAAGTAAGAGCTTCATTCTCATACGCACTCGACTTATTAGATTTGGGTGATAAGCAATACGAGCAGCGGGCTTTTGATATTCTTGAAAAGTGTATTTCACTCCAAGATACAATCAGTGGCTCTAAAACTAAAGGCATTTGGGGGTATTACCTAGAAGAACCCTTGGCAACTAAAAAGTCCCCCCCTGATTTCAACTGGGCAGATTTTAATGGAGCAACTTTATTGGAAGTTTGGATGGGACATCAAGCAAAAATACCAGAACGTCTGAAACCAATCATTCAACGCTCGTTGATTTTAGCCGCTCAATCTATTCAGAAACGAAATATCACCATGAGTTATACCAATATCGCTATTATGGGTACTTACGTGACGTACATGGTTGCTCATTTATTCAATGAGGTTGACATGAAAGCCTATTCTACCGAGCGTTTGAAGCGTTTTTATGATTATACCCTAGAAAAAGGAGGATTTACAGAATATAATAGTCCAGCTTACACCATCATTGCCATTGATGAACTAAGCCGTATGAAAGAGCATATCATCGAACCCAGTGCCAAGCAGATGATTGACAAATTGTACTATACAGGTTGGGAAATCATCGCCAAGCATTACCATTCTCTTACAGGTCAATGGGTTGGGCCACATAGCCGTGCTTATCACTCTACGCTTCAAAATTCATTTTATGATTTAATCAATCGAGCATCTAAAGGAGCTATTGAGCTAAAACCCAATCTTACCTTTACCTACAGCCGTCTAAAGCATAGTATTCCAACCGATTTGTATGCTTATTTTCAGTCGGGGACATATCCAAAAACGCAAAAAGAGGTTTTTGAATTAGTAGCCCCAAAAATAGAAGGTACTTCTTACATGACCTCACAATATGCTTTAGCTACAGCGACCCGTTCTTCGATGTGGAACCAGCGTCGTCCTTTTTTGGCGTACTGGGGTACAGTTCAACAACCTAAGTACCTACAAGTTCGTTTTTTACATGACAATTACGATTTCAGTTCTGCTAGTTTTTATAGTCAACAAAAAGATAACAAAGTGTTGGCAGCCATCAACCTGAATTTAGGCGGCGGTGATAAACACATCAGTATAGACCCCATCAAAACAGGGAAATTCACTGCCAAAGATTTGCGTATTCGTTTTGAATTTGGGAAACAGACAACAGAGGTTTTACCTGTAAAAAATGGACAAGGGATAGATGCTACGGTTGATGGATTGAAAGTGAGCGTACACCTGTATAAAGCCGTTTTTGAAAAATACGAAGGACGTTGGGAAAAGGGCTTCGACAAGAATGGAGCATGGTGGGATTACGTAATTTATAATGGTAGTGAAAAAGAGTTTGATTTGAATACCATTAAAGAAGCGGCTTGGGGGTTTACATTTTCCATGGGAAATTCATCGGAGACATTGCCTAGTGGCATACCATCAGTATCGGAAACTACTGGAAAGCTAAAAGCTACTTGGCAGGGCTTAGAATTGGAAATTCCAACGAACATTTTGCCTTTACCTAAAAATTTGTAGAAAATGAAACGATTAAAAACGATCCTTTTAGTTTTTCTAAATAGCTGTTGGGGTTTAACTGTTTTGGCTCAAAACACGAAACCTAAAACAATAGCTTCGTTTGAGAATTTCCCTAAAGATGCCAATCCAACGGAAATAGGCAAACGCTTATCAGAACGCTTTATGACTCGTCCACATAGCACTTTTGGGGCTTTTAAAGCAACACCGCCTACTGAAATCACCTATCCAGATGCTTGTGCATGGTATGGTGCTTTGACTTTTGCCAAACTAACGGACAATAAAGACTTGTCGCAAAGGCTGATAAACAGAGCCGAACTTCTGCTCAATGAAGAAGCACATTTAATCCCTTACGCCAAAGATGTTGACCGTGCTGTTATAGGGATTGTTCCTTTAGAAGTATATAATCAAACGAAGGATGAGCGGTTTTTAAAAGTAGGTTTAATACCTGCTGATGAGCAATTTAAAACCTTATCACCCGAAGAATATACCAAATTACCTGTTGAAATAAGAAACAGATATGCTAAAGGTTACAGTTGGCATACCCGTTTTTGGATGGATGATATGTATATGATAACTGCCCTCCAATCGCAAGCTTACCGAGCTACCAATAATTATAAATATATCGACCGCACCGCTCGGCAAATGATAGCTTACTTAGATACGTTGCAAACACCCAATGGCTTGTTTTATCATGCCAATGATGTACCCTTTTACTGGGGAAGGGGCGATGGCTGGCTGGCAGCAGGTATGGCCGAATTGTTGAGCATTTTACCCAAAGATAATGTCTATCGCCCTCGCATTATGCAAGGCTATAAGGATATGATGAAAACGCTCTTGAAATACCAAGATAAAAACGGCATGTGGCATCAATTGCTCGACGACCCAACTGCTTGGCCAGAAACTTCAGGTACTGCCATGTTTACTTTTGCCTTTATAACAGGTGTAAAAAAGGGCTGGTTAGATGAGAAAATTTATGGACAAGCAGCAAGAAAAGCATGGATTTCACTGTGTGGCTATTTGGATGAGAACAACGATTTGCGTGAAATATGTGAAGGAACGAATAAGAAAAATGACCGCCAATATTACCTCGACCGCAAACGCATCACAGGTGATTTGCACGGACAAGCACCTATGATTTGGTGTGCAATGGCGTTGGTGAAATAATATAAACAAATATGAAAAATTGTATTCAAATTTTAGGCGTAATTTTAATATTCTGCTTCTCTACAGCTGCTCAAAAAGATACCTTAATAAAGGTAAATGAGTTTTCAAAACGAAGTGGGCTACCTAATTTTTTTGATAAAGTTATGGCAGGAAAAAAAATTAAAGTTGCCTATTTAGGAGGGAGTATCACACGAGCTGATAAAGGTTGGAGAGACCAGACATTTGAATGGCTAAAAACAGAATATCCTAATACGCCATTTGAGCAAATCATGGCGGCAATCGGTGGAACAGGCTCGGATTTTGGGGCATATCGTCTTAAAAATCATGTTTTACAATACAAACCAGACTTGGTATTTGTGGAGTTTGCCGTAAATGACCATTCCAAAACTTCACAACAAGTGAAAGAATCAATAGAAGGAATTGTTCGGCAGATTTGGAAAGCAAACCCTAAAACGGATATTTGCTTTGTCCATACTTTTCAAAAAGTACAGTTACCTTTTTATTTCAAAGGGAAGTTTCCTGTTTCCGCTACAGCGATAGAAACCGTTGCCGATTACTACCAAATACCTTCTATTTGTATGGCATTGCCTGTTACTAAAATGCTTGAAGACGGTAAAATACTTATGCAAGGGAAAATCAAGGATTATCCTGATAAGATGGTCTTTTCAGAAGATGGTGTGCATCCTTTTGTAGAAACTGGGCATAAGATATACGCTGAAACGGTAAAAAAACACTTTAAATTATTACAATCAGTAGGGAAGTTGGGAAAACATACTCTTAAACCTGCCTTAATGCCCAATAATTTGCAAAAAGTGACAATGGTGTTGATGGCTAAAATTGAAAAAAGTAAAGGCTGGCAACGGGTGGACTCAGTAGTGCTAAATAAACCTTTTGCTTCCTTGATGCCACCCGTTTATGCGTCAGAAGATACCACTGATTTTATAAAAATAACATTTAGAGGTAAACGATTGGGTATAGTAGATGTTATCGGGCCAAGTAGCGGACAAATGGTGGTTTGGATAGATAACGCTCCCCCTCAATATATCAATCGTTTTGATGACTATTGTACCTATTATCGGATGAATTACAGCCTGATTTCGGGTTTATCAGAGGGAAAACATACGGCAATTATTAAAGTTTCTCCCCAAAAATTGGATAAAGCAACTATTTTGTCCAAAAGAAATAACATAATAAACAACCCTCAGCTATTCGCTAAACAAGCACTTTACATTGGTGCTATCTTAACCGAAAAATGAAAAAAATAATTATCCTTCTCATAAGTTTTTGTTTATCAGGCTTTTTACAAGCACAAACACCCCAAACGACTAATAAACCCGACCGAGTAAACTGGTTTCAAGATTTAGGGTTTGGTATGTTTATTCATTGGAATGTGGACGGTACACTGGGGGCAGTTATCAGCCATTCATTGGCTGGAGCTTCCGATGAATATGCCGAAAAGTACTTTTCAGAATTACTCAAGTATTTCAATCCCGAAAAGTTCAATCCGACTTCCTGGGCAAAACTAGCGAAGCTGGCTGGGATGAAGTACGTAGTATTCACGACTAAACACCATTCAGGTTTTTGTATGTGGGACACCAAAACGACGACTTTCAATGTGATGAACACGCCCTTTAAAAGAGATATTACCAAAGAAATCGTAGCGGCATATCGCAAAGAAGGAATAGCCATTGGACTTTATTTTTCGCCTGAGGACTTCCTCTACTTTTACCAAAACAAAATTCCATTAGGTCGCTTACAACATCCACAACATTATCCTGCAAACAATGCAGGTTTGATGGAATATGATAAAAAACAACTGAAGGAACTGTTTACTAATTACGGTAAAATTGACATTCTGTTTATCGACGGCCCAGGCGATGGGCTTCGAGAATATGCTTGGAGTTTCAACCCAGATTTAGTTATTACCCGTGATTTGATGAAAACACCTGAACAAAATACGCCGAATGAAGCTTTACCTCGCCCGTGGGAAGCCTGCTACACGATGGGAACAGACTGGGGTTATAAACCTACCAATGACTCCCATAAATCTGGAACGCAAGTTATCAATATGCTCACTGAAATCAGAGCAAAAGGCGGTAATTTCTTGATGAATATCGGGCCTAAACCTGACGGGGAAATTCAAATAGAACAGGAATCTATTTTGCAAGAAGTGGCTTTGTGGAATTTTGCTAATTCGGAGGCCATTTATAAAGTGAAGCCATTACCAGTGATTCGAGAAGAAAACGTTTGGTACACCCAGTCAAATGACGAAAAATACATCTATGCTACTGTTACCCGTCATAGCCCCGATGATTGGAAATATGGCGACAGAAAAGCTTTTGTTCTAACTCATATTGAAGGGAATGAAAAAACAAAAGTCAGTATTTTAGGCTATAAAAGCGAATTGGTAGAGTATAAAAAAGATTTTGATGCAAAAACATACGTAGCTCCAACCTCTATTGGCTTGGTCATCAGTGCTGTCAATGGGCAACGTTTTTATACCAATAATAAATGGCCTAACGCCATTGTTCTAAAAATTGAAAATGCAAAATTTAGAAAATTGAATGCCTTAAAATCAACACAAAGTGTTATAGATGGAGCTAAGTAATGTTTGCTTTTAATGGAAACCTACAATTGCTGTTAAGAGCATGTTTAAAAATTATATTTGTTGCTCATTCAAATAGCCAAAGAGTCACTGCTTCGTCAGAATTTACTGTTCATGTCGAGTGCGACCCCAGTATAGTCTTAAGAGTGTCTCCTCAAGAGGTTTAACTAACGGAAAGTTCGTTCATTGACACGCCTCCATTGAATGGCTAACCCCTTTTGCAGTAGTTGGTTTCGGCTTCCCTTGAAAATTACTTTTTTCAGCAAAGACCTACAAAACAAGAGTCATCCCGAATTTTGCTGTACGAACTAGATTCAGAGTATATTTTGGATGGCTGTTCTTCATCGATAAATCGGTGTTAAAGCATTTTGGCACCGATTTCCTGTTTTATGGGCATATTGCTTGACGATTATGTTGATAATAGATGGCCAATTCCTGATGAGGGTTGTAAGAAGGATTCTAAAACTGTCTATTTAGGATATCGGATGTTGGATTTCGGAATTGTAAGCTTTTATGTTTTGTAAAAAATGTAGGTATTTTACTTTATTTCTTAAATCAGAAATCCCAAATCCGCAATTATTGGAAATCCTTCGTACAACACTAATTCCTGATGAGCTTCATCAAGAAGTCGTAAATGAGCGTGACAATGGCTAGTAAGGGTATTCTCGAAGAATCCTAAACTAGGAGATTCAATAGCTTGCTCGGTTTTGTCGAATCTAAACGCCTGCTCGATATTCCATCAATGCATGTAGCTATTACATATTTCCCAAGCTTCCTTAGCTGATTCTACAGGCAATGAGGTTAATAAATAGGGTGGTAATTGGTAGTTTTTAGTATCTCTTACTATTCATTTGCATAACCACGGTCAAGCACATGCAGGATGCCTTTTCCTACTTGTTTTTGTAGTTTTTCTAGCATCCGAAACATAATGTTTCGACCATATTCCTTGTATTTACCTCTGGTAGTCCACCAACTCATCTGACATACACTTACAGA